>NZ_CALMFB010000038.1 GCF_937863155.1 uncultured Brevundimonas sp.
CGGCCACGCCATCGTCGCCATGAACGTCAAGATGGCCGACCCGGTGCACAAGGCCACCATCGTGCCGCGCGGCCGCGCCCTGGGCATGGTGATGCAGTTGCCGGAAGGCGACCGCTATTCGATGAAATATCAGCAGATGGTCGATCGCATCGCCATCATGGCCGGCGGCCGCGTGGCCGAGGAGCTGATCTTCGGCAAGGAGAACATCACCTCGGGCGCCAGCTCCGACATCGAACAGGCCACCAAACTGGCCCGCGCCATGGTCACCCGCTGGGGTTTCTCGGACGTGCTGGGCACCGTGGCCTATGGCGAGAACCAGGAGGAGGTCTTCCTGGGCCATTCGGTGGCGCGCAGCCAGAACGTGTCGGAAGAGACGGCCCGCATCATCGACGCCGAGGTCAAGCGTCTGGTCACCGCCGGCTGGGACGAGGCGCGCAAGATCCTGAAGCGCAAGAAGGCCGACCACGAAAAGCTGGCGCAGGGCCTGCTGGAGTTCGAGACCCTGTCGGGCGAGGAAATCCGCGACCTGCTGGAAAAGGGCCTGGCCCCCAACCGCGACGCTGACAACTTCCCCAACGCCGGGCCTTCGGTCTCGGTGCCGGTGACGCCGGTGTCGGACGGGACAGAGACCCAGCCGACCGTGCACTGATCGTCACGATCCCGCATTCTCTGCAGACGGCCGCCCCCCAACGGGCGGCCGTTTCGCTATGCGGGATCAGATTCAGGCGGCCTCGACCCGGATCGGGGTCAGGCGGCGCAGCTCGCCCGAGGCGTCGGGCCAGTCCAGCGACATGCCCTCGGCCAGGCCGATCAGACCCGCGCCGACCCACGACAGGATCGACACCTTGCCCTGATCGATGTCGGCGTCCTCGGGCAGGACCAACTGGACGCGCCGCGCCTCTTCGGCGCGGCCGTCGACATAGTGCAGCCAGCGGTTCAGCGAGACGATATTGGCGGGCAGGTCGCCGGCCTCGCACACCTGGGCGCGGTCCAGTTCCTGTTGCAGCAGGGCGGCCGGGCCACGGCCGGGCAGATCGCCGACCAGGCGGTCCAAGGCCTCGAAATCCGGGCGGCTGAGAAGAATGTCGGGCAGGCCGACGGGATTTGTGGAAGCCGTCATGACGGCAGTCTCCTGTGTCTTGGCGCGCGCGGTGGACAGGCGTCCAGACCGTTCGCATCAGGTCTTGAAAAGGGTGGAAAGGTCCGGTGCGCGGCGCCCCGTAGCGGGGCCGGCGCAGCGCGCACGACGAACCGCTACGGGTCAGACGCCTTCGACGCGGCGCCCCGCATGGCTGGTCCGTCGGATCTGACTGACAAGGCGGTTCATGCCCTGAAAGCTGGGCGGCCCGGCACGGTTTGTCAAATGGCGGGAAAAGGGACGTCAGGAAACGATGATGCAAAACATGTTTGCATTATAAACTGGTCTGTCGTAATCAGCCGCCGTTCAACCCGGCTGGGAGGCCGCCCGATGACATCCACCGACACCCCCGACCGCCTGCATGGGCTGGACGCCCTGCGTGGCGGCGCCCTGCTGCTGGGCGTGGTGCTGCACGCCAGCCTGTCGTTCTTTCCCCAGCAGATCTGGATCGTGGCCGACGACAGCCGCTCGATCGGGGCGGCCTGGTTGTTCTTCGCCATCCATCTGTTCCGCATGACGGCCTTTTTCCTCATCGCCGGTCTGTTCGCCCACATGATGCTGGCGCGGCGGGGCTGGTTCGGCTTCGCCAGGGACAGGGTGATCCGCATCGCCGGGCCTCTGGCGGCCTTCTGGTTTCCGGTCATGGCCGGGATCGTCACCGCCCTGGTGTGGAACGCCCACGCCAACGGCCTGGTGACGCCGGGCGCGCCGCCGCCCCCGCCGCCGACCTATGACTGGACCAATGTCCCGCTGACGCACCTGTGGTTCCTCTATGTGCTGATGATCTTCTATGTCGCCCTGCTGGTCGTGCGCGCGCCGTTTGCGGCGCTGGACCGGAGGGGCGGCTGGGGCCGTCTGGTCGACCGCTTCACCGGCGCCCTGACCGGGCCGCACACGCCGGTGGTGCTGGCCGCGCCCCTGGCGGTCGCCCTGTGGCAGGATCCGAAATGGATCGCCTTCTTCGCCGTGCCGACGCCGGATGCGGGCCTCGTGCCCCATACCGCCGCCCTGGTCGGGTTCGGCCTGGCCTTCGGGTTCGGCGCCCTGTTGAACCGTCGCCGCGGCCTGCTGAGCCGCATCGCCGCCTGGTCGCCCCTGTATCTGATCGTGGCCGTCGCGGCGGGGTTCGGCGCCTGGTATCTGGCGGGCGGCCCCAGCCTGGCGCCGATGATCGAGCCGACCCGCGACAAGGCCATCGCCGCCGCCGTCACCGCCCTGGCGGTCTATGCCTCGGCCCTGGCGGCCATGGGTCTGTGCCTGCGCTTCCTGTCGGGACACAGCGCGGTGCGGCGTTACCTGGCCGACGCCTCCTACTGGGTCTACATCCTGCATCTGCCGCTGGTCATGCTGGCCCAGGTGTGGGTGCAGGACTGGCCCGGCCCGTGGCAGGTCAAGCTGGCGGGGGTGTCGCTGGGCGTGTTCGGCGTCTGCCTGGCCAGTTATGAGCTGACCGTGCGGCACGGCTTCATGGGCAAATGGCTGAACGGCCGTCGCATCCCGTGGCGCAAACCCAGGGCCGAACCGGCGGCCGCGCCCGCCGAATAGTTTGCCAAGCGGGGCCGGCTGGTTCATCCCGGACCGGTCGGCCCCGCCCGCAAGAGTCGCACCCGAGGGAACCCATGCCCGCCAAGCCCCGCCTGAACTCGCCCGAAGACGATCTGGCCTTCATGCGCGCCATCGTCGAGGGGGGCGGACGCCCGCCGATGACCCTGGCCATCTGCTATCTGGCGGGCGGGCTTCTGTATGGGCTTCAGTGCCTGTTCCACGTCGGCCAGGTGATCGGCCTGATCCGTTGGCCCGATTTGGCCAATCTGGCCTTTGTGGTGGGGATCACCGTCGCCTTCCTGGGGGTGCTGACCTGGGCGATCCTGAGGGACCGAAAGGACGGCGGCGCCAATCGCGGCCCCCTGGCCACGCGGGTGACCAGCGCGGCCTTCAGCGCCACCGGCATGGCCAATGCGGCGGTGGTGATCGTCTTCGCGGTCGGCGCCATGCGCGATCAGGACTTCGCCATCTGGCTGTATTACGCCGCCATCGTCTTCGCCCTGCAGGCGGCGGCCTGGTATGTGGCCTGGGTTCTGAAGAAGAAGGGCTGGATGCTGGCGGTGTCGCTGGGCGGATGGGTCACGGCGGTGGCCCTGGGCCTTCTGGTGCGCCAGCCGGTCGCCTATCTGGGCGTCTGCACCGTGGCCCTGTTCCTGCTGTTCGCCCTGCCCGGCTGGGCCCTGTTCCGCGATGCGCGGGCGAAAGCGGCCTGACCCATGGGACTGGAGGATCTCGGGCGGATCGACGAGGTCATCCACGGCCGGATGCGGCTGGGGATCATGGTCTATCTGGCCGATGTCGAGACGGCCGAATTCACCGAGCTGAAGACCGTGCTGGAGGCGACCCAGGGCAATCTGTCGGTCCATCTGAAAAAGCTGGAAGAGGCCGGATATGTCGCCATCGACAAGAGCTTTCGCGACAACAAGCCCCTGACGCGGGTTGCGATCACGCCCGAGGGGCGGCGGGCCTTCGGCGCCTATCTGAAGGCCCTGGGCGCCCTGATCGGCAAGGGGGCCTCGTGACCGCTCCCAAGGTCATGGGCATCGTCAATGTGACGCCCGACAGCTTTTCCGACGGCGGGCGGCTGGGTTCGGTCGCCGCGGCGGTCGATCACGCGATGGCCCTGGTCGCCCAGGGCGCCGACATCCTGGACATCGGCGGCGAAAGCACCCGGCCGGGCGCCGAGCCGGTGGATCAGGCCCAGGAGATCGAACGGGTCGCGCCGGTGATCCAGGGCGTGCGCGCCCTCTGGGCCGGGCCGATCAGCATCGACACCGCCAAGCCCGCCGTGGCCCGCGCGGCCGTGGCGGCGGGGGCCACGATCTGGAACGACATCACCGGCCTGAGCGGGGCGGACGACAGCCTGGCCACGGCGGCGGACCTGGGTTGCACCGTCTGCCTGATGCACATGCAGGGCGAGCCGCGCACCATGCAGGCGGACCCCCGCTATGACGATGTGGTCGCCGAGGTGTTCGGCTGGCTGGCCGCGCGGGCCGAAGCGGCGATGGCGGCGGGGGTGGCGCGCGAGGCGATCTGGCTGGACCCCGGCATCGGCTTCGGCAAGACGGCGGCGCACAATCTGGCCCTGACCGCGCATCTGGGCGAACTGGCCGCCCTGGGCTTCCCGGTCATGTATGGCGCCAGCCGCAAGCGGATGATCCAGGCCGTCGATCCGACGGCGGACGATCCCATGGACCGGATCGGCGGCTCCCTGGCCCTGGCGCTGGAGGCGGCGCGACGCGGCGCGGCGGTGATCCGGGTGCACGACGTGCGCCAGACGCTGCAGGCGCTGAAGCTTCAGGCGGCGGTGGCGGCGGCGGGCGGTTGAGCCTATCTAGGCCCTCCTGTTTTCGCATGGAGCAAGCCATGACCGCCCCGCTCGGCCGCGTCCTGATCATCGCCGGTTCGGATTCCGGCGGCGGCGCGGGGGTTCAGGCCGACATCAAGGCCGTGACGATGCTGGGCGGCCATGCGGCCACGGCCATCACGGCGATCACGGTGCAGAACACCCTGGGCGTTCATGGCGTCCATCCCCTGCCGCTGGACGTCATCACGGCCCAGGCGCGGGCGGTGCTGGACGACATCGGGACCGACGCGGTCAAGACCGGCATGCTGGGGTCGGTGCAGGTGGTCGAGACGGTGGCCGCCCTCTTGGACACCACGCCGGCCCCGGCGGTGGTCGATCCCGTGATGATCGCCAAGGGTGGGCATCCCCTGCTGGAAGACCGCGCGGTGGCGGCCGTCCGTGAACTGATGATCCCGCGCGCGGCCCTGCTGACCCCCAATGCGCCGGAGGCGGAAGCCCTGACCGGCCTGACGGTGGAGGACCTGGACGGCCAGCGGCGGGCGGGCGAGGCGCTGCTGAAACTGGGGGCGCGGGCGGTGCTGATGAAGGGCGGCCATGTGGCGGGCGGCGATATGGTGATCGACCTGCTGCTGACCCCCCATGGCGAGACCCTGCTGGAAGGGCCGCGCATTGAGACGACCAGCACCCATGGCACCGGCTGCACCCTGGCCAGCGCCTGCGCGGCGGGCCTGGCCTGGGGGAAGCCGGTCCAGGTCGCGGCGGCCGAGGCCTGGGCCTATGTGGCCGAAGCCATCCGCCGGGCGCCGGGCCTGGGCGGCGGGCACGGACCGCTGGATCACGCCTGGCCGGTGCGCGGAAAATGAGCGATCTGGAGACCCGGCTGGTCGACATCGTGCGGGCCGACCCCGGCCTGATGCACGTGCTGCGGACCGTGCGCGGCCTGGGCCTGCCCGACTGGCGACTGGTGTCCGGCGCCGTCTATCAGGCGGTGTGGAACCACCTGACCGGCCGCCCGGCAGGCTACGGGATCAAGGACTACGACCTGGCCTATTTCGACGCCTCGGACACCGGCTGGGACGCCGAGGACGCCGTGATCCACCGCGTCGCGGCCACCTTCGACGAACCGTTCCGAAGCCAGGTCGAGGTGCGCAACCAGGCGCGGGTGCATCTGTGGTTCAAGGACCGGTTCGGCGAAGACTACGACCCCCTTCCCCACACCGACGCGGCGCTGGCCCGTTTCGTGGCACCCGCCTTCGCCGTGGGGGTGCGGCTGGAGGACGACGAAACGATCAGCGTGGTCGCCCCGTTCGGCCTTCAGGATGTGTTCGGCATGGTGATCCGACCCAATCCGCACCGGCCGCTGGCCCGGGGATGGGCGCGGACGACCGAGAATGCGCGCGGCCGCTGGCCCGAGATCACCGTGGTGGAACCGTAACGCCGGCCCGCTAAGATGCCGGCCGCATTCCATCGGAGACCCACGATGATCCGCCGCGCCTGGCTTTTGACGCCCCTTCTGCTGACCCTGGGATGCAGCCCTCTGGCGGAGCAGGCGGTGACCGAAACCGCCGATGGCGAGGTGTGCGTGGTTCCGCAGGGCCTGCGCCCGGCGCCGGCCTATCGCCCGCCCGCCGACGAGATCGCGCGCGGCGTCGAGACGGCCCACTATCTGATGGCTGTCAGCTGGTCGCCCCAGGCGTGCCGGACGGGCAAGGACTATCCCGACGCCGATCATCAATGCCGCGACAATCGCTTCGGCCTGACGCTGCACGGCCTGTGGCCCAACGGCCCGACGCGCAGTCGCCATCCCCGCTATTGCGCCGCCGCCCCGGCGATGAAGGCCGAGACGGTGCGGCGACATTTCTGCATGACGCCATCGCCGTCGCTGCAACAGCATGAATGGGCCGCGCACGGCACCTGCGGCTGGGACACGCCCGAAGCCTATTTCGACCAGGCGGCGCGCCTGTGGGACGGGCTGAACCGGCCGGATCTGGAGGCCATTCCGGCCGACCGCCTGACCGCCGGCGCCATCCGCGACGCCTTCGCCCGCGCCAATCCGGGCCTGCCGCAGGACGCCGTCTGGGTGGTGCTGGCCGAGGATCACTGGTTCCGCGAGGCGCGCATCTGCTATTCCAAGGCGTTCCGGTGGGAAGCCTGCCCCAACGGCGTCGGGCCGCGCGACGCCACGCCGGTGCGACTGGCCCCGCGCGGACGGGCAACGGCTCCTTAACCGGACGAGCGCAGCCTCCTGACGTATCCGCACCGGGAGACGCCCATGTCGACCATCGCCAGCCAGAGCTATCGCCGCAACCGCGACCATTTCGAGCCGCAGGACAGCGACCCCCAGGAACAGCGCCGCATCCGCGGTCAGCTGGAGCAGATGGACTACACCGCCTTCGTGGCCAACCGCGAGGTGTTGAGCCAGATGCTGGGCAAGGCCCAGGCGGAATCCTTTCAGAAGCTGGCCGCCCTGACGGCGGCGGCGCGCGGGCGCTGGGCGGCTGAGGCGCTGCGGCTGGCGGAATCCGGCTCGCCGGTCACGCCGGATCAGGCCGCGCGTCTGACGGCGCATCGCACGGCCTATGAAGAACTGGCCGAGGCCTATGAGGCCCTGCGCCGGATGGTCGAGCGCGGATATATCAGCCTGGCCTGACCGGCCCGGCGATCAGTCCAGCGACTGCGGCCGGGTGACGATCGGCGCATCGGGATCGACGGCCTGAGGCCGCGCCTGGGTCGGGGGCGGACCGTCCGGCGTCGGAACCGTGGCGGCCGGCTCGGGCGCCGGCGACGGAGCCGGGGGTGGGGCCAGGATCACGACCGGAGGCGATGGCTGCGGGCGCGACGGCGCAACCGCCGGCGCCCGGGCGGGTGTGGCCGAGGGAACGGCCACGACAGGGGCAGGCGCCCGTTCGGCGGGCTGAGCCGAAGTCTCGACCGCCGCCGGGACAGGAACTGGCGCATCCGTCACCGGCGGCGACGGATCGACAACCGCATCGACGGCGAGAGGCGCTGCGGGCGTTTCGGGCGGGGCGACGTCGGCGGGACGATTTAGCCACCACAGGCCCCCGGCCGCGACCGCCAGCACCAGCGCCGCGACGCCCGCGTACAGCCGCCAGGGGCGAGACCCAGCGGCCTGGATGGCGGTGATCGCCACGTCCGGCGCGGCAACGGGTATCGGCGCGGGCTGGGGTTCAGGTTGGGGTTCAGGCAGAGGTTCGGGCAGGGCGGCCGGAACCTGGGCCTGGAGGCTGGAGGCCGCGTTCGACGCGGTCTGGGCCTGGGCGGGTTCGGGTTTGAGTTCGGGTTTGAGTTCTGGCGCGGGTTGCGGCGCCGGACGCGGAGCGGCCTGGGGCACCATGGAGCCGCCGAAGATGCCGCCGCCCGTCCGCGGCGCCGGAGCCGCGCGCTGGGGGCGCGGCGCCTGTGTCTGGGGCTGAGGCTGCACCGGAGTCTGGACCTGAGGCGCCGTCAGGCTGTCGGGCGTGACCGAAGCCGGCGGCTGGGCCGACGCCACCGGACGCGCCGGGCGCGGGGTCGGCGTCGGCATCAGGCGGTTCACCGCCTTGGGCAGGGGACCGGCCCGGAACACGGTCGGCGGCGGCCGTCCCCAGGCGAAGGGGCGGCGCGGATCGGACGGAGGCGGCGTATCGTTGGACATCAGATCGACAGGCTGGTCGTGGAAGCCGGCGCCATTATGACGCTTACGCCTTCAACCGGTAACCGGTGCGGAAGATCCAGCCCACGGCCGCCAGCAGCACCAGGAAGAAGCCCAGCGTCGCCCCCAGGCTGATCGCCACCGGCACGTCGCCGACGCCGAAGAAGGCCCAGCGGAAGCCCGAAATCAGATAGACGACCGGGTTGAACAGACTGACCTGACGCCAGCCGTCCGGCAGCATGTCGATCGAATAGAAGGCGCCGCCCAGAAACGTCAGCGGCGTGACGATCAGCATGGGGATGAAGTTCAGCTGCTCGAAACTCTGGGCCCAGACGCCGATGATGAAGCCGAACAGGGCGAAGGTCGCCGAGATCAGCACCAGAAAGGCCAGCATCCAGAAGGGGTGCAGGATGTGCAGCGGCGTGAACAGGGCCGCCGTGGCCAGGATCACCAGCCCCAGGATCACCGACTTGGTGGCCGCCGCCCCGACATAGCCCAGCACCGTCTCGAACGGCGACACCGGCGCCGACAGCAGCTCATAGATGGTGCCGGTGAATTTGGGGAAATAGATGCCGAAACTGCCGTTGAAGATCGAGTTGGTGAACAGGCTGAGCATGATCAGGCCCGGCACGATGAAGGCGCCATAGGGCACGTCCGACACCTCGGTCATGCGGCTGCCGATGGCCGTGCCGAAGACGACGAAATACAGGGCCGTGGTCACCACCGGGGTGATGATCGACTGCCAGAAGGTGCGCAGGGCGCGCGCCATCTCGAAACGATAGATGGCCCAGACGCCATAGCCATTGAACGCCATCAGGCCGCCTCCTCGCGTGACTGGTGGACCAGGCCCACGAAGATGTCCTCCAGCGAGCTTTGCCGCGTGGACAGATCCTTGAAGCCGACGCCCAGGTCCGACAGGCGCCGCAGCAACGACGGAACGCCGGTCTTTTCGGCGTTGGAATCGAAGACATACTCCAGCTCGTGCCCGTCGGCCTTAAGCTCCAGCGCCCAGTCGGACAGTTCGGCCGGCAGGGTCGCCAGCGGTTCCTGAAGCTGCAGGGTCAGGGTCTTGCGACCCAGCTTCTTCATCAGGGCGGTGGTTTCCTCGACCAGCACGATCCGGCCCTTCAGGATCACACCCACCCGGTCGGCCATCTCCTCGGCCTCTTCGATATAGTGGGTGGTCAGGATGATGGTGACGCCCTTGGCGCGCAGGCCGCGCACCAGGTTCCACATGTCGCGGCGCAGTTCGACGTCCACCCCGGCGGTGGGTTCGTCCAGGAACAGGATGTCCGGTTCGTGGCTCAGGGCCTTGGCTATCATGACCCGGCGCTTCATGCCGCCGGACAGGGTCATGATCTTGGCGTCCTTCTTGTCCCACAGGCTGAGGTCGCGAAGGATCTTCTCGATCAGGGCGGGGTTCGGCCCCTTGCCGAACAGGCCGCGGCTGAAGCTGACGGTGGACCAGACCGTCTCGAAGGCGTCGGTGGTCAGTTCCTGGGGCACCAGGCCGATCTTGGACCGGGCCGCACGATAGTCGCGCCCGATGTCGTGGCCATCGGCCAGAACGGTTCCGGTCGAAGGCGTCACGATCCCGCAGATGATGGAGATCAGCGTGGTCTTGCCCGCGCCGTTCGGGCCCAGCAGGGCGAAGATTTCGCCCTTGTCGATGGTCAGATCGACGGATTTCAGGGCCTCAAGCCCGGACTTGTAGGTCTTGGTCAGGCCACTGACCGCGATCGCCGGCGCCATGCGCTTCCCCTCGGTGACGAGCCGGTCAGATATGGACGACGGCGCCCGCGCTCAAGACCTGCGTCGGCGTCCCGATGCGAAAAGCCCCGACGCCATGCGCCGGGGCTGATCGACGGTCGAAAATGGCGGATCAGCCGCCCGGAGCGACCACCACGATCGGCGGCGGCGCAGGCGGCGTGGCCGGGGCCACGACCACCGTGGGCGCGGCCGGCGCTTCGCTCAGATAGGCGCGCGGCCCGGTGGGTTGAGCGGGTTCGGCCGGCGCGGCGACGGGCGTCGGGGCTGCCCGCGACGCGGCCGGGCGCGACGGGACGGCCACGCCGCGCTGGACCGGCGCGGCGGCCGGGGGTGCTTCCGCCGCCATGACGGGAACCGGGGGCGTCTCCACGGGCGCAGCGACCGTCTCGGCCGGCGCAGGCGCGGCCACAAGCGGGGTGGCGGCGGGCGCCGCCAGCGGCTGGGCCGGGACCATCTGGGTCTGGGGCGCGGTCAGCACCGCCACGGCGCCGGCGGCCAGGGCCAGGGCGCCGACCGGGGCCAGGATCATCCAGGCCCGAACGCCGCGTCGGGCGGCGCGCCGGCTGCTGACGCGGGCATAGGCGGGGACATGGCTGTGGTCGGCGTCCACGGACGAATGGGTGTTGGAATAGGTCATCGACATGCGACGGTCCTCCTTCTTGCGAGGGAGGAAGAACCGCCATCGGCGAACCGGGTTCCAGCTAAGCCGTGGGCGCCACAAAGAAAAACCGTTGTCGCCACAGCTGGGGCGACAACGGTTCAACGTCCGACCCGTGGGTCGTCCTGGGCCTTAGAAGTTGCTGATTTCCGAGATCGAGACCACCGCCGGGCGGGTTTCGCCGCTGGAATAGGTGCCGACCCAGATTTCATAGCGGCCGGCGACCGGGCTCAGGGTCACGACCGGGTTCGAGCCGTCGCCGCTGTCGTCGTCGCAATACCATTCGCCATTGGGGCCGTTGACCACGATGGTGGTGTCGGCGTTCGAAATGGCCGAGATCTTCAGGTTCAGCGACCCCTTGCCGTCCCACCACAGACGCACGTCCGGCTGGGCGGTGATGAAGCCGCGGCAGGTGTTGAACCGGGTCGAGGCGTCGATCGAGCCGCCGGCCCGCAGGCTGATCAGGTGCGGATCGGGCGTGAAGCCCGGCGCCAGGCGCACGTCGCCATAGTTGGCGCTGGCGTTGTAATCCTGGGCCACGGCGGGTGCGGCGGCCAGAGCCAGGGCCAGCGCCGCCAGAACGGTCGTCTTCATGAGCATATCCCCCGAAAGCGGCCATCGACCCTGCGCCGACGACCTTCGTTTGCTCGATTAAAGGCGCGCGAGCCGGTATGTTCAAGCTTTCCAAGCCTGACGATCAGGTGACGTGGCGTCACCCGGCGCATCGGCGCCACGTCCGCGCGGGAAAGCCGCGCGGCGCGCCCCTGCCGTTCGCCTTGCGGTTGACCCGCCGTGTCCGCTTGTCCATCACGGAACGGAACGATCACACACGCAGTCGGAGACGCATCCATGGGGCTGATGGCGAACATCAAGCGCGATCTGCGTTTCGTCTCCGGCCTGCGCCGCCTGCTGAACCGCATCAAGCCGATCACCCTGGACAGCACCGTCCTGGTTTCCGACGACTTCGAGGAAGCGGTCGACAAATACGCCGACAACATCGCCATCGAAGACGAGCAGCGCAGCCTGACCTATCGCGACCTGGACGCCCTGGCCAATCGCTATGGTCACTGGGCCAAGGGGCGCGGCCTGCGACGCGGCGAGGTCATCGCCCTGGTGATGACCAACCGGGCGGAATATCTGGCGGCGTGGCTGGGCTTCGCCAAGGTCGGCATCGCCACGGCCCTGATCAACACCAATCTGGGGGGCCAGGCCCTGGCCCACTGCCTGGCCATTTCGGGCGCCTTCAACGTCGTGGCCGACGAGGACTGCTGGCGCCAGGTCGAAGAGGCCCGGCCCTTCGTCAAACAGAATCTGATGCTGTGGGTGCTGGGCCTGAAGGGCGAGGAAGAAACCAGCGAGCGCCGCGGCCTGGACAACGCCGTGCGCGGCGGGTCGTCGGTGCGGCCGGCGCCCAGCGCGCGGGCCGGCCTGACCAACCGCGACACCGCCCTGTTCATCTACACCTCGGGCACGACGGGCCTGCCCAAGGCGGCGCGCATCCCGCATTCACGCGCCCGCACCTATATGCGCGCCTTCGCCGGCTGCACCGAATCGACAGCCCAGGACCGCATCTACAACTGCCTGCCGCTGTATCATTCGACGGGCGGCCTGGTGGGTGTGGGCGCGGCTCTGCTGAACGGCGCGCGGCTGGTGGTGCGCAAGAAATTCTCGGCCAGCCATTTCTGGCCCGACGTGCGCGCCAGCGGGGCCACCATGTTCGTCTATATCGGCGAGCTGTGCCGCTATCTGGTCAACTGTCCGCCGCACGAAGACGAACGTGCGCACAAGCTGCGCCTGGCGTTCGGCAACGGCCTGCGCCCCGATGTCTGGACCGAATTCCAGTCGCGCTTCGCCGTGCCGCGCATCCTGGAGTTCTACGGCTCGACCGAAGGCAACGTTTCGCTGTTCAACTTCGACGGCAAGGCCGGTTCGATCGGCCGGGTGCCCAAATTCCTCAAGAGCAAGATCAACATCCGCCTGGTCCGGTTCGATGTGGACGAGGAGGCGCCGGTGCGCGGGTCGGACGGCCTGTGCCAACCCGTGTCGGTGGGCGAGATCGGCGAGGCCATCGGCATGATCGGCGACGACATCCGCCACGACTTCACCGGCTATGCCGACAAGGCGGCGTCGCAGAAGAAGATCCTGACCGACGTTTTCAAGCGCGGCGACCGCTGGTTCCGCACCGGCGACCTGATGCGCCAGGACGCCGAGGGCTATTTCTATTTCGTCGACCGGATCGGCGACACCTTCCGCTGGAAGGGCGAGAACGTCTCGACCAGCGAGGTCGAACAGCGCCTGGCCGAGGCGCCGGGCGTGGCCGAGATCATCGCCTATGGCGTTCCGGTTCCGGGCCAGGACGGCAAGGCCGGCATGGTGGCCATCGTCCCCGAGGGCCGATTCAACGCCAAGGCGTTCGCCGACTTCGCCGAACAGTCCCTGCCCGTCTATGCGCGGCCGGCCTTCGTGCGCCTGATCAAGGCGGTCGACACCACCGGCACCTTCAAATACCGCAAGGTCGATCTGGTGAGCGACGGCTATGACCCCGACAAGGTGGACGGCCAGGTCTATGTGCGCGGCGGCAAGAGCGGCTATCAGAAGATGACGCCCACAGCCCTGGCGGCGGTGCAGTCGGGCGAAATGCGGCTCTGATCGCGGCTGGGCGGCAACCGGGCCTTAATCATTAACGGTCATCCTCGACGCCTCTGATCGCGTCGCGGACCGGCCCCCTACATGTTCCAGATCATCGGCATCGTCGTCCTGTTCGCCATGGTGTTCGGCGGATACACGATCGCGGGCGGCAAGATGGGGGTGATCCTTCACTCCCTGCCCTATGAGATGATGATGATCGGCGGGGCGGCGGTGGCGGCGCTGCTGATCTCGAACGCCCCCTCGACGCTGAAGGGCGTGGCGGGCGGCTTCGGCAAGGTCTTCGCCGGATCGAAATGGAAGAAGCAGGACTACAAGGACCTGCTGTCCCTGCTGTTCCAGCTGACCAAGACCATGAAGTCCAAGGGCGTGATCGCCCTGGAAAGCCACATCGAAAAGCCCGCCGAAAGCACCATCTTCCAGAAATACCCCAAGGTGCTGAAGGACCATTTCGCCGTCGACTTCATCTGCGACACCCTGCGGATGATGACCATGAACCTCGAAGATCCGCACCAGATCGAGGACGCCATGGAAAAGCAGCTGGAAAAGCATCACCACGAGGCGCTGGAGCCGGCGCACGCCCTGCAGAACATGGCCGACGCCCTGCCGGCGCTGGGCATCGTCGCGGCCGTGCTGGGCGTGATCAAGACCATGGCCGCCATCACCGAACCGCCCGAAGTGCTGGGCGGCATGATCGGCGGCGCCCTGGTCGGCACCTTCCTGGGCGTGTTCCTGGCCTATGGTCTGGTGGGGCCGCTGGCCACGCGCCTGACCGGGATCATCAATGGCGACGCCGCCTACTACAAGATCATCCAGTCGGTGCTGGTGGCGCACCTGCATGGCAACGCCGCCCAGATTTCGGTCGAGATCGGCCGCGGCGACATCCCTTCTGGCGCCCAGCCGTCGTTCACCGAGATGGAAGAGGCCCTGTCGGCCGCCCCGACCGACGCCTGATCGTCCCGGCCCGGAATACTCGGCGGGCGTGGCGCACGCACCGCCTGCCGCCCCCATGCAATCCCCGGCTGAATCAACCGGCCCGCTCTTGCGCGCCTGCTCACGACCGCGTTACCGATAGGGTCGGAAGCATCAGCTTTCGATAAAATCAAACCTCAGGGGTACTCACCATGCGCATCACCGCTCTGATCGCCGCCTCGGCCGCCGCTCTGGCCCTGGCCGCCTGCCAACCGGCCGCCGAAGACAAGACCGAAGCCGCTGCTGCTGACGCCGCCGCCACCTCGGCCGACACCGCCGCCGCCGACGCCGCCGCCGCTGGCGCCGCTGCGACCGACGCCGCCGCTTCGGCTGACGCCGCGACCGCCGCTGCCGCTGCTGCTCCGGCCGCTGACGCCGCCGCCGCTCCGGCTGCTCCGGCTCAGTAAGCCTTTCACGGCTTTGCGCGCCCTTGCGGGCGTGGCGGAAAGGGGGTCGCTTCGGCGGCCCCCTTTTTCGTTTTCAGGCCTCGCCGAACAGGCGATCACGCGCCCGTGAGAATTCCCCTTGCATAGCGCCTCACGATTCCGTTATCTGGCGCTGCGGGGATTCATGCCCCCGCATAACCTTCTGAAGGAAATCCATCATGCGCATCACCGCTCTGATCGCCGCCTCGGCCGCCGCTCTGGCCCTGGCCGCCTGCACCCCGGCCGCCGAAGACAAGGCTGAAGACGCCGCCGCCGCCGCCGACACGGCTGCCGACGCCGCCGCCACTGCCGACGCCGCCGCCACCGACGCTGCCGCCGCTGCCGGCGACGCCGCCGCCGCCGCTGGCGACGCTGCTGCCGCTGCCGCTGCTCCGGCCGCTGACGCCGCTGCTGCTCCGGCTGCTCCGGCTGCCGCTCACTAAGAGCGACACGCTTCGGGCCTTCGGGCCTGGCGCAAGGGCCGTCCCGAAAGGGGCGGCCCTTTTCGTTTGTCCGGTGTAAAGCCACGGCTATGACCGACGACCGCTCGCCGTACCTGCTCTGGACGCCCGAAGGCGCGCCGCGATCGGGTCGGTTCGACGATGTCTATTTCTCGCGCCAGGACGGCCTGGCCGAAACCCGGGCGGTGTTCCTGGACGGATGCGGCCTGCCCGACGCCTGGGCCGGACGAGGCGACTTCACCGTGGGGGAGCTGGGCTTCGGCACCGGCCTGAACATCGCCGCCCTGCTGGAGCTGTGGCGCCGGGAAGGCCCGGCGGACGGACGGCTGCACCTGTTCTCGATCGAGGCCTTTCCCCTGAGCCGCGACGAGGCCGCGCGCGCCCTGGCCGCCTGGCCCCAGATCGCACCCGAGGCCCAGGCCCTGCTGGATGTCTGGCCCCAGGCGACGCCGGGCTTTCACCGGCTGGACCTGCCCGCCTATCGCGCCACCCTGGATCTGGCTGTGGGCGATGCGGCCTGGGCGCTAGCCCAATGGGACGGGCGAGCCGACGCCTGGTTCCTGGACGGTTTCGCCCCTTCGACCAATCCCGGAATGTGGTCCGACGCCGTGATGGACGGGCTTCAGACGCGGTCCGCGCCCGGCGCGCGGCTGGCGACCTTCACCGTGGCCGGAGCCGTGCGACGCGGCCTGGCCCAGCGCGGCTTCGCCGTTGACAAACGCCCCGGCCATGGCCGCAAGCGCGAGCGGCTGGAAGCCCGCGCGCCCGGCGCGGCGGCCCCACCCCCGACCCCCGGCCTGACGGCGGTGATCGGTGCAGGCATCGCGGGCGCGAGCCTGGCGCGGGCCCTGACCCGGCTGGGGCGTCCGGTGGTGGTGATCGAGGCCGAGGCGCCCGGCGCGGGCGGGTCGGGCTTCGCCGCGGGCCTGGTCACGCCCCGGCTGGACATCGGCGATGGCGCCATCGCCGCCCTGTACGCCCAGGCCCTGAGGCGCGCGGGCGACCTGTACGCGACCGTGCCCGAGGCCGTGACCGCGCGCGGCGTGCTGCAACTGCCCGGCATGGCGCGCGACGCCGCCCGCTTCCCCAAGGCGGCGGCCCAGGACATCTGGGCGACGGAGGCGCTAAAGGTGCTGGACGCCCCGGCGGCGTCACGGCGCCTGGACGAGCCGGTGGACGAAGACGGCCTGTGGATGGCCCCGGCCCTGGCGGTGCGGCCACGCCTGATAGTGGACGCCTGGCTTCGGGACGTTCCGGTCCTGACCGGCCGGATCGCCCGGATCGAGGGCGAAGCGGGGGCCTGGCGCCTGCTGGATGCGGACGGCGCGCTGGTCACCCCGGCGGCCCAGGTGATCATCGCCGCAGGCTGGGGCGCGGCGGCCCTTGAGCCGATGCTGAACCTGCGTCCGGTGCGCGGTCAGGCCGAGTGGGTCGAGGGGGTTCATCCTCCGGTCGCCGCGGCCTGGGGCGGCTATGTCGTACCGACCGGCGACGGCCTGCTGTTCGGCGCAACCCATGATCGGGACGACACGGACACGGACGTTCGCGCCACCTCGCGCGAACAGAACAAGGCGCGGCTGAACATGCGTCTGCCGGGTCTGGCCCAGCGTGTCGAAGGGCTGGAGATCCACTCGCGCGCCGCCGTGCGGGCGACCACGCCGGATCGTCTGCCCCTGGTCGGAGAGAGGGCGCCGGGCCTGCATGTGCTGACCGGCCTGGGTTCGCGCGGCCTGTGCCTGGCGCCGTTGCTGGCCGAACATCTGGCGGCGCGCATCGCGGGCGCGCCCTCGCCCCTGCCGCATGAGCTGGCGATGCGCATCGATGTCGCACGGCCGACGAAACCGACTGCGCCGCCGGGCGCTTCGATGTAGATTGAAATCGGACCTGAACAGGAGAAGACCATGCGCCTGCCCGTCGTCGCCTTCGCCGTCCTGACCCTGCCGCTGATCGCCGCCGGTTGCGCGCCATCGACCAGCCCCGGCGTGGAGGGCGCCGACCCTCAGGCCCGGCCCTGCTTCATGGCCAATATGGTCACCAATTTCCGATCGGGCGACGGACAGAACCTGTATCTGCGCGCCGGTCGCAACGGCGGGGTGTTCGAGCTTCAGTCGGTCGGCTTCTGCCGCGACCTGGACTGGGCCCAGTCCATCGCCATCGCACCCGAGTTCGGATCGGGCGCCCGCCTGTGTCCCGGCGACCGGGTGACTCTGGCCTATCGCGGCGGCGGCGCCATGCCCAACGGCCCCTGCCGTGCCGTGGTCGAGCGCAAGCTGACCGAGGCCGAGGTCGAGGCCCTGCCCAGCCGCTCGCGGCCCTAACGGGTTCAACGTTTCTGGGCGTAACCCAGGCGCTGGTTCAGCTTTTCGATCAGATCCGCCGCCGTTTCGGCCACCACCGAGCCGGGCGGATAGACGGCGGCCACCCCGGCATCCAGCAGGGGCTGCACGTCGGCGGGCGGGATCACGCCGCCGACCACCACCATGATATCCTCGCGCCCCAGCTTCTTCAGCTCGGCGATCAGGGCCGGCGCCAGGGTCAGGTGCCCCGCCGCCAGTGACGAGGCGCCGACGGCGTGGACCTTCTGCTCGACCGCCTGTTTCGCGGCCTCTTCCGGCGTCTGGAACAGGGGACCGGCGATGGCGTCCAGCCCCAGGTCGGCATAGCCGGTCGCCACCACCTTCTGGCCCCGGTCGTGGCCGTCCTGGCCCAGTTTGGCGATCAGGATGCGGGGCGGCCCGCCGTCATTCTCGACGAAGGCGGCCACCATCTGGCGGGCGCGGGTGACGCGCGGCTCGTCCCCCGCCGTGGCGCCATAGACGCCGCGCACGGTGCGCACCTCGGCCACATGGCGGCCGAAGGCGGCCTCCAGCGCGTCGGAGATCTCGCCCACCGTCGCCTTGGCCCGCGCCGCCTGGACCGACAGCTCCAAGAGGTTGGCGTTTCCTTTCGCCCCGTTGGTCAGGGCGATCAGGGCGGCGTCCACGGCGGCCGGGTCGCGTTCGGCGCGCAGCCGCTCCAGCTTGGCGATCTGGGCGGCGCGGACCTGGGCGTTGTCGACCTTCAGCACCGGAATGTCGTCGGGCGTGTCGCACAGATATTTGTTCACCCCGACCACGGTCTGCTGGCCGGTGTCGATGCGGGCTTGGGTGCGGGCGGCGGCCTCTTCGATGCGCAGCTTGGGCACGCCGGCCTCGATGGCCTTGGCCATGCCGCCCAGGGCCTGGACCTCGGCCATGTGAGCGCGGGCGCGGGTCGCCAGATCGTGCGTCAGCCGCTCGACATACAGGCTGCCGCCCCAGGGATCGATGACGCCGGTGATCCCGGTCTCATGCTGGATCAACAGCTGGGTGTTGCGCGCGATCCGGGCCGAGAAGTCGGTCGGCAGGGCCAGGGCCTCGTCCAGCGAATTGGTGTGCAGGCTCTGGGTCTGGCCCGCCGCCGCCGCCATGGCCTCGACCATGGTGCGCGGCACATTGTTGAACACGTCCTGGGCCGCCAGCGACCAGCCCGAGGTCTGGCAGTGGGCGCGCAGGGCCAGGGATTTCGGATCGGTCGGAGCGAACTCCTTCTGAATCGCTTCGGCCCACAGCATGCGGGCGGCCCGCATCTTGGCCGTCTCCATGAAGTAGTTCATGCCGATGGCCCAAAAGAAGCTCAGGCGCGGGGCGAACCGGTCGATGGGCAGGCCCGAGGCGACCCCGGCGCGGGCGTATTCGATCCCGTCGGCCAGGGTGTAGGCCATCTCCAGATCGGCCGAGGCCCCGGCCTCCTGCATGTGATAGCCGCTGATGGAGATGGAGTTGAATTTGGGCGCGTGCTGGGCCGTCCAGGCGAAGATGTCCGCGATGATCCGCATGCTGGGCGCCGGCGGATAGATGTAGGTGTTGCGGACCATGAACTCCTTGAGGATGTCGTTCTGGATGGTCCCGGTCAGGGCGGAATGGGCCACGCCCTGTTCTTCCGCCGCCACGACATAGAGGGCCAGGATCGGCAGGACGGCGCCGTTCATGGTCATCGACACCGACATCTGATCCAGCGGGATGCCGTCGAACAGGGTCCGCATGTCCAGGATGGAATCGATGGCCACCCCCGCCATGCCGACGTCGCCGGCCACGCGCGGATGGTCGCTGTCATAGCCCCGGTGGGTGGCCAGGTCGAAGGCGATGGACAGGCCCTTCTGCCCCGCCGCCAAATTGCGCCGATAGAAGGCGTTCGATTCCTCAGCAGTCGAGAAGCCGGCGTACTGGCGCACCGTCCAGGGGTTGGACGCATACATGGTCGGATAGGGGCCGCGCAGATAGGGGGCGATCCCCGGCAGGCCATGAATGAAGTCCAGCCCGTCGCGCGACGAGGCGTCGAACGCCGAAGGAATGTCGATGCCTTCGGGCGTGCTCCAGGGTTCACGCGGGGCGGCGCCCGGCAGGAGCGACAGGTCCAGGGGCGACAGGTCCAGGGGCGCGGCGGTGAAGTCGAACGGGCGGCTCATCGGGCGGCCTCCTCGAACGGCGCCGACCATCGGACGGGCGTCAGCGGTGCGAAGTCGGGCGTTGCTTGGCGTGACGGGGCGCGAGGCGCGACGGGCGCCGAGCGGGGGTCGGGATCGACGAACCGGGTCACCCCCACCATCACGGCCCGATTGTCGGACAGGGCGGCCTGGCGCGCGTCGCGGGCCTGGACGATCCGGGACCGGAGCGTTTCCGTTTCCAGAGCCTGTTGGACCCCGCCCTCGGCCTCGATGCGCTGGAACTCGGCCCAGCCGGCCTGGGCCAGATCGCGGGTGCGGGCGTCCAGATACCAGGACCCGGCGGCGGGATCGTCGACCCGGCCCAGCTGCGCCTCTTCCATGAGAACCAGCTGGGTGTTGCGCGCCATGCGGCGGGCGAATCCATCCGGCGCCCCGGCGGCGGCGGTGAAGCCGTCCAGGATCACCGCATCGGCCCCGCCCACGGCCCCGGCGAACCCCGCCGCCGACAGACGCAGCATGTTGGACCAGGGATCGCGGGCGTCCAGCATGCGGCGCGACGACCGCGCCTCGATCACGGCCTCGGTTTCGGCTCCCGCCGCGCGCGCGAACGAGCGCCACAACAGCCGCGCGGCCCGCACCTTGGCCACGCCATCCAGATACTCGGCGTCCACCGACAGCCCCAGGACCGTGCCGGCCAGGGCCCGCTCCACCGTCAGGCCCGCCGCCGTGGCCGCCCGCAGCATCGCCGCCGCCGAAGCCAGGGCCAGGCCCAGCTCCTGTCCGATCGTCGCGCCCGCCTCGTGCGCCGCCCGGCCCGAGGCCAGGAACAGCCGGGCCAGCGGATAGGTCGCGGCCTGACGCACCGCCTCTTCAGCCGCCAGGGCCAGATCGGCGTCCAGCCCGCCACGCCCCAGACGCGCGGCGACCGACACCGGGTCCAGATGCAGCATCAGCCGCGCGCGCGGCGACCCCTTGGCCGCCGCCGCCAGCGCCCGCGCCGCCTGAACCCCCTCGATCCCCGCTTCCAGTCCCACCGGCGCCAGCTCCAGCGCCACGCCCTCCAGCACGCGGGCGATGTCCGACGTGGCCGCCGCAGCTTCGCTCAGCACGACCGAGGTCGCGCCGTTGTTCAGGTCTTCCAGAACCGCAGCATTGGCCTGGGCCGCGTCCGCTTCCTCGATCAGGGTGCGCAGATCCCATGGCGTCGCCTGCGCCTCGACCGGCCGCGCGGCGACCAGAGGCGGCGTTCCGTCATCGGCGTACAGCGGCCGCACCGCCAGACCGTCCGCATCGCGCCGGGTCAGCCCCTCCAGCGGCGCATCCTTCAGCGCCTTGCGGGCCAGGACGGCCCACCGGTCGAGGTCGGGCGCGGAAAAGACGGGATCGGTCATGCAGCCTCCGAAGACTGGGTTTCCGGTACCCGACCAGAGCCGCCTTCGTCCAGTTGCCGCCCATTGGCGCGGCGGGCCGGTTGACAAACGCCCGTTCGGCGGGACACGAAGAGACTGCAATATTACGAACTGGTAATGATGACCCGTACCGCCTCGGAAATCGACCTGATCGACGATCCGCTTCAGATCCGCTGCCTGTCCGGCGCACGGCGGTACGACATTCTGGCCCGGCTTCAGGTCGCCGGCGCCCTGTCGGTGCGCGAACTGGCCGAGTGGCTGGGGGCCAAGCCTTCGGCTCTTTATCACCATATCCAGCAGCTTCTGGACGCCGGCCTGATCCGGCCCGACGGCCATCGCGTCGTCAACCGCCGGCGCGAACAGCTGTACGCCGCCCGCTCGCGCCGCATGCGCATCAGCCGCGATCTGCGCCGACCCCAGGTGCGCGACAGCCTGACCGAGGTCGCCGCCTCCTTCTCACGCCAGGCCGAACGGGATTTCCGGCGCGGTTTCGCCGACTGCCCCGAGGCCGCCGATGGTCCGGTCCGCGCCATGGGGTTCGCCCGCGCCTTCGGTCGTCCCGGCGCCGAGCGGCTGAAACGCATCAACGCCCTGCTGGATGAAGCCGCCGCCCTGATGGCCGAAGATGACGGCGAAGACGGCGCGGCGGCCGTGGTGCTGAACTGGGCGCTGACCCCGGCGTCACGAGGCGACGACTGATCCTCGGTCGCCGGCCGGGTTAAAAAACGTACATATTACGAACAGGCGATTGATCGCCCGCGGCCGCATCCGCATGATGCGTCGATTAGGCGCCGGCTCGCCAGCCGTGACGTACAAGTACGACAACTTTCTGATTTATAGACTATTTGATACAGTCGATCCTTCGGCGCGTGCAGATACGTAAATCAATAATATTACATCAATTTAAGAAGAAACCGCCAAGCAACGTCCGTATTATTCTGATCGCAGTCAGGATCGACCTGACAATTCTTTTCAGAGCGGACCATGCGGCTACGCGCCACGATCGTGATCGACATAGACGCCGCCGATTTCGTCGAGGCCGCCGACCATCAGCGCACGATCGAAGCGCATGTCGCCGACCTGAAGCGCGCCTATGGCGAGGCGTCGCTGGACTTCCGCGAAAGCCGCACGCCGCGTCGCGGCCGCCGCCGCCCGCCGACCCGCGTGCCGCCGCCGCTACAGGCCGCCGGACGCATGAGGCCCTATGTCGATTGAAGTCGAAGTCCTGACCGAGGCGGCGCCGGCTCTGCCGGCGCGGCGACGCGACGTGGTTCTGGCCGCGCTGGAGGTGTTTCGCGGCCTGGATGTCGGCATCACCACCAACAATATGGTGACCTTCCTGTACCTGTGTGAAAACGAGGGGGTCAGCGTCACCGAACTGGCGACCCTGGCGGGCCTGAACCCGGCCACGGCGTCGCGGTCGATCCGATCGCTGGCCGCGCCGGGCGCACGCTGGTCCCTGCCGCCGTCTCTGGGGCTGATCGAGGTGCTGGGCTATGGCGCCAGCCGCAACTCCAAGACCCTGCGCCTGACTCCCGCCGGCGCCGAGATCCGCGACCGCATCAACGCCCTGATCGAGACCGGCGTCCGCATCGAGGCCTGATGTCGCGACGCCTCAGCCCGCCGGCGCCAGACGCACCAGCTTGCCGTTGTCTTCGTCGGTGATGGCCCAGACGGCGCCGTCCGGCCCCACCGCGACGTCTCGAATACGCTCGCCCAGGTCGGTCAGAAGCCGTTCTTCACCCACCACGCGGCCGTCGCGGATCACCAGCCGGGCGATGTGCTTCTCCTTCAGCGCCGCGACCAGCAGGTTCCCGCGCCAGCCCGGGAACATCGCCCCGTCATAGAAGACCGCCCCGCCCGGCGCGATCACCGGATCCCAGTAATAGACCGGCTGTTCCATGCCTTCATGCGCCGTCGTGCCTTCGCCGATGGCCAGACCGGAATATTCGACGCCATAGGTGGCGACGGGCCAGCCATAGTTCCTGCCGGCTTCGGGCCGGTTCAGTTCGTCGCCGCCGCGCGCGCCGTGTTCGATGGTCCACAGGGCGCCGTCCGGCCCGATGGCCGCCCCCTGGACGTTGCGATGCCCCAGAGACCAGATCTCGGGCAAGGCCCCCTCACGGCCGACAAACGGGTTGCCTTGCGGAACCGAACCATCGGCGTTGATCCGCACGACCTTGCCCATGTGGGAATCCAGCCGCTGGGCCTGGGGCCGCATGGCGCGGTCAGATCGCTCGCCCAGGGTGACGAACAGCGTCCCGTCCGGCGCGAAGGCCAGGACCGAGCCGAAATGCTTGTCGCCGTCATAGGTCGGTAGGGCGCGGAAGATGACCTGAACATCCTCCACCCGCGTCCCGTCCGGCGACAGGCGGCCACGCGCCACGCTGGTGGCGTTTCCGCCCTGGCGCGGCTCGGCATAGGTCCAGTAGATCATCCGGTCCTGGGCGAAGCCGGGGCTGAGCGTCACATCCAGCAGGCCGCCCTGGCCGCGCGCATCGACGGCGGGCAGGCCCTGGATCGGTTCGCCTACAACGCCATCAGCCGACACGATCCGCATCCGCCCCGGCCGTTCGGTGACCAGCCAGCGCCCGTCCGGCAACAGAGCCAGGCCCCAGGGATGCGCCAGGCCCGACGCCACCACCGTGTGCGCCAGGGCCGTCTCGGTGCGGACCGAAGGCGCGCGGGTCTGGCCGTCGAAGGCTGGGGTCTGGTTCCGACCGTTGGCGTCGCGCGTCTCGACCGGCGAGCCTTCCGGCGCGGTCTGGCTGTCGGCGCGGCAAGCGGCGGCGAGGGTCAGCAGGCCCAGGGCGGCGGCGGCGATCAGGCGCATGGGAGGGTCTCCGGCGGGTGTCGATGACGATACAGTGGAACGCGCCGGACCGCCTGGGGATGCGGCGTCGCATCGCAGGGCGAAACGACCGGCGCGCAACGGCGACTTGAACCCCCCGCCCCGGCCCTATATAGGCACGCCTCTCGCGCGCGAAGCCAAGCACGCGACGCCTTCGATCGCGGATCGAGCGGCTGGGTAGCTCAGATGGTTAGAGCGGTGGATTCATAACCCACAGGTCGGCGGTTCGATCCCGCCCCCAGCCACCACTTCTCCTGTCGCCGCCCATTGCCATATCGGCGATCTGGAGAGATAACCTCCTCACTTTCCGGGGGGAAATCATGCGACATGTAGCCTGGGCGCTTGTCGTCCTTTGCCTGAGTCTGGCCACGCCCGCCGCGGCGCAGGTTTACATCGGCCAGGCCGGAACCGGCGTCAGCCCCGGCGCAGGCTGGGCCAGCGATGACTTTGCGGGACAGATCTTCACCGTGCCCGCAGGCGTCACGCGACTGGATGAATTCAGTCTGGGGATGACGGGTACGGGAAGCTTCATCCTGGGCATCGTTCCCGAATCCCAGGCCGCGACGACCAACTTCATCGCCGTGTCCGGCGCCATGAACGTCAACCTGCCCACGACGCAGTACCAGATGCAGACGTTTCGGCCCTTCAGCGGCGTGACCGTCGTTCCGGGTGAAACCTATCTTTTGCGGCGCGTGATCCTGTCCGGCGACCCCCAGGTTCTGAACTCGGGCGCCGACTACTATGCGGATGGCGAATTCTGGGTCGACGGCATCTGGGGCATGGCGGACGACACTTTTTTCAGGGTCGGGTTCGATCTGCCGCCTCCTGTCGTTCCGACTCTTTCGGAATGGGGACTGATGCTTTTGGGCCTGGGATTGGCGGCTCTGGCCCTGGGCATCGTCCGTCGGAGACACGCCGCCTGAGCGCAACCGGATCGGCGCCTGTCGCGTTAGCGGCCAAGGTTCGTCACGCGAAGGAGAAGCCATGACCATCCGCACCCTCACCCTGGCCGCCATTTCCGCCCTGGCCCTGGGCGCCGCCGCCTGCACCCAGGCCGAGCAGGCCGAGACCGAGGCCAATGCCGAAGCCGCCGCCGACACCGCAGGCGACGCCGCCGCCCGCGCCGGCGAAGTCATCGAATCCGGGGCCATGAAGGCCGCCCAGGCGGTCGAGGACGGCGCCGCCAAGGCCGCCGACAAGCTGGAGCAGAACCAGGCCGAAGCCGCCGCGCAAGGCCGCCCCGGCGCCGTCGATCCGGCCACGGATCAGCGCGTCCCGGCCAACTGATCCTTACGGATCACCCGAGACAGGGGGCCGTCGCGGCGACGCGGCGGCTCTTGTCGTATTCAGGCCGGTTCAGCCAGCAGGGCGTCGATCAGGGCGCGGGCCTGGGGGCTGGCCCAGTCGGCTTCGCCGGAAAAGGCGGCGCGCACCCGGCCCTGACGGTCCAGCAGGATGGTCTGGGGCATCTTGCCCTTGCCCGGAAACAGGAAGGGCATCTGAAACTTCGGGTCCGAATACATCGGCAGCGGTTCATGCACGCCGATGAAGCTGCGGGCGTCGGCGATAGCGTCGGCGCCCGTATCGACATTGATGGGCAGGACCGCCAGGTCGCCCGTGGGATAGGCCCGCGCCAGGGCCGCCAGGGTCGGCATTTCGGTGCGGCACGGCGCGCACCACATGGCCCACAGATTGACCGCCACCACCCGGCCGCGGAAATCGGCCAGACGGACGTCCCGCCCCTGAGCATCCTGGAACACATGATCGGGCGCGGGTGTCAGCTCCGCCGGGGTCTCCAGCCGCGCCAGCGGGCCGACCGCGAACCGGGCCAGGTCGCTTTTCGCCTCGGATTGCGCGGCGACCGGCACGGAGGCTTTGAACGGCCCGGCCTTGTTCGCGTATAGCAGCCCGACGCCGCCGGCCCCGGCCAGCAGCACCGCCCCCGCGACCGCCACGATCCATTTCGAGACGCCCATGACCGCCCCTTCCGACGCCAACCCGACCGGACAGAGCCTATGGGGCGGACGCTTTTCCGCCAAGCCCGCCGACATCATGCAGGCGATCAATGTCTCCATCGGCGTCGACAAACGCCTGTGGGCGCAGGATCTGGCCGGATCGCGGG
>NZ_CALMFB010000039.1 GCF_937863155.1 uncultured Brevundimonas sp.
GCCGAAGCCTCGGCCAGGAAGTTGGACGCCCGCCGCTTGCGCTTGGGCCGCGCCAGACGGTCGCCCAGGATGTCGGTCTCGGAGATGACCGCGACCGCGTCGGTGGTGAAGCCATGCTCGACCGGCAGGACGCCGCGCAGATAGACGCCCTCCGGCGCCGCCTGAACGTCGCGCCATTCCCGGACCGGCAGGACGTGCTGAAGCCCGTGGTCGCCCAGCATGGCGGCCAGACGATCCGAGGAGCCATCGCTCCAGCTGGCGAACAGGACGCGGCGGCCCTGGTCCTTCAGCGTCTCGGCGTGTCGGGCCACGGCCTCGAACAGATTGACGCTGTCCTGGGCGCGTTCGGCGGCGAAGCTGCGGCCCAGCCGGCCGCCCGCGTCCTCGGCGCCGCTGTCGAACGGGGTGAAGCGGCGCACCTCGCGCCCGGCCAGCGCCTGGTTCCAGTCGGCCTCGGGCAGATAGAGGCGATCCGGCGGCAGGGCGCGATTGACGATGCCCCCCTGCCCCCGCGCCTTGGCCGCCTCCTGGCGCGCGTCATAGGCGTCGTCGGTCAGGCTCCAGCGTTCGGCCCGCGCCGCCTCGACCTGATTGTCCAGAAACACCGTCGCGTCGTCGGGCAGATAGTCGAACAGCGTATCCAGCCGGTCGTAGAACAGCGGCAGCCACTGCTCCATGCCCTGGCGCCGCGCGCCCTCGCTGACGGCGACATAGAGGGGATCGTCACCCCCGGCGCCGAACAGATTTAGATAGCCGGTGCGGAAGCGGGAGATGGCCTCGGCGTCCAGCTGAATCTCCGACACCGGGGCCAGATCGACGGCCTTGCGCTGGCCCGTCGACCGCTGGGTTTCCGGGTCGAAGGTGCGGATCGATTCCAGTTCGGACCCGAACAGGTCCAGCCGCACCGGTTCGTCGAACCCCGGCGGAAACACGTCGATGACCCCGCCGCGCACGGCGAATTCGCCGCGTTCGGAGACGGTCGAGGCGCGGACATAGCCATTGGCGGCGAAATACTTCTCCAGCGCCGCCGTATCCAGGTCCAGCCCGATCCGGGCCGAGAAGCCGGCGCGGCGCGTCGCGTCCTTCGGGGGCGTACGCTGCATGGCGCCCGCGACCGTCGCCACCACCAGCAGGGGCGGATCGCCGGCCTTGCGCTCAGCCAATCGCGTCAGGGTCGCCATCCGCTGGGCCGCCACGCCCGCGCTGGGGCTGAGCCGGTCATAGGGCAGGCAGTCCCAGGCCGGATACTCCAGAACTTCAATATCCTGGCCGAAGAAGCGGAAGGCCTGGACGAAGGCGCCCGCGCGCTGGAAATCGCGCGCGACGAACAGGCCCAGGCCGCCGTCCGCCAGGGCGCGCGCCACGACCAGAGCGTCCAGCCCCTCGGGCGCTCCGCCCAGTTCGACATCGCGCCGACGCGGCGACGAACCGTCCATCAACCGGCGCCCCGCGCCACGGCGGCGGCGACGTGTTCACGCATGAAGGCGCGGATGCGGGCCATCAGGGGCGTCTCATGCTCGGTGGGCGTCGGGTCGCGTTCGATGATCCAGCCGTACAGATACTGATCGTCGATGTTCAGCAGGGCCTCCAGTTCGTCCAGCTCGGCCTCGCTCAGCGACGGGCCGATCTGCTCGACGAACGGGCCCAGCACCAGGTCCGCCTCGCGGAAGCCCCGGCGCCAGGCGCGGAAGGCGATGCGGCCGCGTTTCTGTTCCAGACGTGCGTTATCCTCGGCCACGCGGTTTTTCCCGGTCCGTGCTATTCAACAAGGCGCGTCAGATAGCGTTCCCGCCCGGCTTTCGCCAGCTATGCTGTCCATCAAATGCGGCCCGAGATTCTGTTTCCCCTGTTTGCGCCGGTCACCCGCCTGAAAGGCGTGGGTCCGCGCGTCCAGCCGCTGGTCGAACGGCTGGCCGGGCCGCTGGTGCGCGATCTAGCCTTTCTGGCGCCGACCGGGGTGATCCGGCGGCGGCCGATGACCGCGTCCGACGCTGTCGAGGGCGAGGTGGGTATCTTCCGCCTGCGCATCGACCGGCTGATCCCGCCGCACAAGATCGGGGCGCCGTTCCGAATGCGGGCGTCGGACGACAGCGGCTTCGTGCATCTGATCTGGTTCGCCGGCTCGCCCCAGCAGATCGAGCGGCTGGCCCCGCCGGGCAGCGAACGGATCGTCAGCGGCAAGGTCGAACGGTTCAATGGCGAGGTGCAGGTTCCGCACCCCGACTACATATTGCCGCCCGAACGCGCGGACGAGATTCCGATGTCGGAACCCGTCTATCCGGCGACGCAGGGGCTGACCTCGCGCCAGGTGCGCAAGCTGGTGATCGCGGCGCTGGAGGCCGCGCCGGACCTGGCGGAATGGCAGGATGCGGCCTGGATCGGGGCGCGGGGCTGGCCCCGCTGGCGCGCGGCGCTGGAGGCAGTTCATGCGCCCCAGAGCGAGTTCGATCTGTCGGACGAGGCGCCGGCGCGGCAACGGCTGGCCTTTGACGAACTGTTGGCGCACCAGCTGGCCCTAGCGCGGCGGCGGCGGGCGCGGCTGATCGAGCCGGCGCCGGTGATCGCGCCGGGTCAGGCGTCGGAGACGCTGCTGGCCGCCCTGCCCTTCGTCCTGACGGGCGCGCAAGCCCAGGCGGTGGCGGAAATCCGCGCCGACCTGGCCTCGGGCTGGCGCATGGGGCGGCTGCTGCAAGGCGATGTCGGTTCGGGCAAGACGGCGGTGGCGGCCCTGGCCCTGGCCGATGCGGCGTTCAGCGGGTTCCAGGGCGCCCTGATGGCCCCGACCGAGATCCTGGCGCGCCAGCATCATGAGCGGCTGGGGCCGTTGCTGCAGGCCGCCGGCGTGTCGTCCATCCTGCTGACCGGCCGCGACGGGGCGGCGGAGCGGCGCCAGAAGCTGCAGGCCCTGCTGGACGGCTCGGCCCAGGTGGCGGTGGGCACCCACGCCCTGTTCCAGGATGCGGTGCGGTTCGACCGGCTGGCCCTGGCCATTGTCGATGAACAGCACCGTTTCGGCGTCAGCGAGCGTCAGCGGCTGCAGGCCAAGGGCGATCCGCGCCTGGGCGGGGTGCATCTGCTCAGCATGTCGGCCACGCCGATCCCGCGCACGCTGGAGCTGACACAGTATGGGGAACTGGACGTCTCGCGCCTGACGGAAAAGCCGCCGGGCCGCACGCCGGTGACCACGGCCGTCCTGCCGCTGGCGCGGATCGGCGATGTGGCGCGGCGGCTGAAGGCGGCCATCGACGAGGGGGCGCAGGCCTACTGGATCTGCCCCCTGGTGGCCGAATCCGAAGCCAGCGACCTGGCGGCGGCCGAGGCGCGGGCGGTCGATCTGCGGCGCATCCTGGGGGTCGAGGTCGGCCTGGCGCACGGCCAGATGGACGGGGCCGAGCGCGAGCGGGTCATGGCCGATTTCGCCGATGGGCGCCTGCCGCTGCTGGTCGCCACCACGGTGGTCGAAGTGGGGGTGGATGTGCCCAACGCCACCATCATGGTCATCGAACACGCCGACCGGTTCGGCCTTGCCCAGTTGCACCAGCTGCGCGGCCGGGTCGGGCGCGGGGCCAAGGCCAGCGCCTGCATCCTGCTGTATGGCGGCGGGCCGGACGGGACGCTGGGCGAAACGGCGCGCGAGCGTCTGGACATGCTGCGCCACAGCGAAGACGGGTTCGAGATCGCCGAGGCCGATTTCCGCCTGCGTGGCGGCGGCGATCCGCTGGGCCTGAAGCAGAGCGGCTTTCCGGCCTATCGCTTCGCCGACCCGATCCGCCATCGCGCGTTGATGCTGGCGGCGGCCGACGATGCGCGGATGCTGCTGGACCGCGACCCGGAGCTGACGTCACCGCGCGGACGGACGGTTCAGGTGCTGGAAGAGTTGTTCGACTGGCGCGCTCAGCGGCCAGGCACGGACTGACGCGCCTGCCAGGCGGCCAGACGCGCCTGAACATCCACTTCAATGTCGCCATAGAACAGATTGTAGGGGCGAGACATTCTTCGTTCCGCCCAATTGCCCTGTTCGCGGAACGACTCGCGGCTGGGCAGGCTGTGACGCAGCAGGCCGTCGCGGCATTGGGCCGAGACCTCACGCGCCATCAGGGCCGGACGCGCCCCCCATTCCAGACCCGTCGCATTGGTGGCCCCGCGATGCAGACGCGCATCCACGGGCGCCGTGTCGTCAGAACCGGTGATCGGATTGACGCACAGGGCCGGGCGTTGATCCAGATCGACCAGCCGTCCGCGATCATCCCAGACCAGGGCGCGCCTGAGCCTGCGATGGGCGGCGCCGTCATCGCCCTCGCCCACCTGGGACCAGGCCAGGATGCAGCCGGCCTGTTCGCGGCGCGTGCAGGCGGGCAGACCGGCCGGAAGACGTTCGCGCGCCGTCAGGGTGTCGATCAGATAGGCGCCGACCAGGCGCGCCTTCAGACTGCGATCCGTCGCCACCCTTTCGCGCAACAGACGGTCCAGCAGTTCGCCGCCCTGCTCCACCCCGGCCAGAACCAGCGGACCATCGGGATGGCGGCGCAGGAAGCCATCGAACGCCGCCTCGATGTCGCCATAGGCGAAGGCGCGGGCCTCGCGGGCGTCCTCGCGCAGGGTCAGCCGCGCATAGAGGCCGGCTTGGCGATAACGCGGCGCGCTGACCGCGCCCGCCACGGCGAACGGCCCGGCATAGTTGGGCAGCACGACCCGCTTTAGATAGGCGTCGGCGGCCGCATCGCCGATGGGGCCGTTCCATTCGCGCTTTCCGGCATAGGTGGTGGGCGGAACGAAGAAGACCGCCGCCGGACCCGACCGCTCGGTGCGGGCGTCCAGCAGGGCCCAGGCCCGCGCATCGGCATAGGAAACGGGCGGCGGCGGCTCATAGGTCTGGAACGGCTGCTGCGGGTCCAGGCCGGCGCGCAGGATGTCGCCGCGCCACACCGCCACGGCGGCTGTGAACAGGAACACCAGAAACAGGCCGAGGTAACCGAACCATTGCCGCAGGGTCAGGCGCGGCCGCATCACCGGTAGGGGTCCGGTTGCGACAGGAACGACTGGACGTAGCGACGCACACCCTCTTCCAGCGGCGTGGACTGGCCGGGGAAACCCAGGTCGCGGATACGGTCCATGCGCGCCTCGGTGAAATACTGATACCGGTCGCGGATCGTCTCGGGCATGTCGATATAGGCGATGGAGGCGTCCTTGCCCGCCGCCGCGAAGGTGGCGCGCGCCAGATCGGCGAAGGACCGCGCCTGGCCCGACCCGGCGTTGAAGACGCCGTTGATCGCGGGCGTGGCCAGCAGCCATTCGATGATGTCCACGACGTCATCGACATAGACGAAGTCGCGCAACTGTCCGCCATCGGCATAGTTGGGGTTGTGCGAGCGGAACAGGCTGACCGTCTCGCCGGCCGCCACCTTGGGCCAGATCTGGGCCACGACCGACTTCATGCCGCCCTTGTGATACTCGTTCGGGCCATAGACGTTGAAGAATTTCAGCCCCGCCCACTGGCGCGGCGCATGGCCGTCCGTCGCCTGACGAACCGCATATTCGTCGAACAGTCTTTTCGAGTAGCCATAGGCATTTAACGGCTGAAGCGAAGACAGGGCCTCAATCGTATCGTCATCGTCGAACCCGGCGTCCCCATCGCCATAGGTGGCGGCGGACGAGGCGTAGATCAGGCGCTTCCTGGCCGCCGCGCACCAGTCCCACAGGTCGCGCGACAGGCTGAAATTGGTGCGCAGGATCAGGTCGGCGTCCGGCTCCGTCGTCGAGGAGATGGCGCCCATGTGGATGACGGCGTCGATGGCCTCGGCATGCTGGTCCAGCTTTTGGAACAGCTCTTCCGGCGCCCACAGGTCGGCGACGCGGCTCTTGGCGATGTTCTTCCACTTGGCCAGGTCGGCGGTCTCGAACCGGTCGCAGACGACCACGTCCCAGCGGTCTTCGGCCGACAGGCGCGCGACGATGTTCGAACCGATGAAGCCGGCCCCGCCGGTCACCACCATCATCCGCCGGCTCATGCCGCGCCTCCTGACAGTTTCTCGATGGTGCGGGTGGTGGAGAAGCCGTCGCGGAAATCCGCCAGCCGCACCTCGCCGCCCCAGCTTTCGACCAGATCGCCACCGACCACGCCTTCGCGGGTGTAGTCCGACCCCTTGATCAAGACGTCGGGCCGCAGCCGTTCGATCAGGGCCAGGGGCGTCGGATCGTCGAAGGCCGTGACGCGGTCGACGCTGCTGAGGCCGCCCAGGACGACGGCCCGGCTGTCCAGATCATTGACCGGCCGCCCCTCGCCCTTCAGCCGCCGTACCGAGGCGTCGGTGTTCAAGGCCACGATCAAACGGTCGCACCAGCTGCGCGCCTGCTGCAGATAGGCGACGTGGCCGCGGTGCAGGATGTCGAAACAGCCGTTGGTGAAGCCGACCTTCAGCCCCTGACGGCGCCAAGTCTCGACCTCGGCGGCCAGTTCGTCCAGCGGCGTGACCTTGGCCTGGGCCGCCTGGGCGTGCTGGCTCATCTCGGCCTCGATCAGTTCAGCGGGCGTGACCACGGCCGTGCCCGCCTTCCCGACCACCACGCCCGAGGCCAGGATGGCGAACTGCACGGCCTGATCCAGCGTCGCGCCCGCGCCCAGCGCCAGGCCCAGGGCCGCCAGGCCGGTGTCGCCGGCGCCGGAGACATCGAACACCTCGCGCGCGCGGCCGGGGAAGTGGCGCACCGCCCCGCCGCGTTCCATCAGGCTCATGCCCTTGCCGGCGCGGGTGACGATGATGGCGCGCGCCGTGGTGGCGTCCAGCAGGGCCGCCAGGGCGACCTCGACCTCGGCGTCCGTGCCGACCGGAAGGCCGGTTGCGGCGGCCAGCTCGCCGGCGTTGGGCTTGATGACGTCCACGGCGCCATAGCGGGCGAAGTCGCGGCCCTTGGGATCCACGATCACCGGACGTCCCGTCGTCAGGGCCGATTCGATGGCCGCCTGGCCCACGCCGCCCTTGGCGTAGTCCGACAGGAGAATGACGGAAGAGTCTGAAAAAGCGTCACTGTCAGAAATCGCGCGGTCGCCGGGCGTCTCGTCGTCCAGGCGCAGCAACTGCTGGCCGGCGGCGACATAGCGGGTCTTGACGATGGTGGCGGCGCCGGCGCGGGCCTGGACGAAACTGTCGATGCCGTCTTCGGCCGCGATCAGGGCGGACAGTTCTTCACCCGCCGCATCGACGCCCACCACGCCCGCCAGACGCGCCCGACCGCCCAGGGCCGCGACATTGCGGGCCACATTGCCCACGGCGCCCGGCATGGCGAGGGATCGGGTCGCGCGCAGCACCGGCACCGGCGCCTCGGGCGAAACGCGCGCCACCTCGCCATAGACGAACCGGTCCAGCATCAGGTCGCCGACACAGGCCACCGTCACATCGGCGATGCGGTCCAGCAGCCCCTGCAGGGCGCCCAGGTCCAGTTGGGGTTCGCGGGTCACAGCCATGCCCTGCGAGTAGCGGATTCAGGCCGCCTTGGCGACCGGGCCCTTGAAGCCGCTGGCGATGGCCAGGTCGTCGAAGGCGATCAGTTGCGCCGCCAGGGCCTCGAACTGATCGACCGGCACCATGTTCGGCCCGTCCGAGGGGGCGTTGTCTGGGTCCTGGTGCGTCTCCATGAAGACGGCGTCCACGCCCACCGCGACGGCGGCGCGGGCCAGGACCGGCACGAACTCGCGCTGGCCGCCCGAAGACGTCCCCTGCCCGCCCGGCTGTTGCACGGAATGGGTCGCATCGAACACCACCGGACAGCCGATGTCGCGCAGCACCGGCAGGGCGCGCATGTCGCTGACCAGGGTGTTGTAGCCGAAGCTGGCGCCGCGTTCGCAGGCCATGACATTGGGATTTCCGGCGCCGACCACCTTGGCGATGACGTTCTTCATGTCCCAGGGGGCCAGGAACTGGCCCTTCTTGATGTTGATCGCCTTGCCCGTGGCGGCGGCGGCCAGCAGCAGGTCCGTCTGGCGCGACAGGAAGGCCGGGATCTGCAGCACGTCCACCGCCTGGGCGGCGATGCGGCAATGCTCCTCGGTATGGACATCGGTCAGGACCGGCAGGCCCGTGACCTCGCGGATTTCGGCGAAGATGGGCAGGGAGCCTTCCAGACCGAAACCGCGCGCGGCGCTGGCGCTGGTGCGGTTCGCCTTGTCGAAGCTGGTCTTGTAGATGATGCCGACGTTCAGCCGTTCGCCGATCTCCTTCAGCTTGTGCGCCATCTCCAGCGCGTGCTGACGGCTTTCCAGCTGGCACGGACCGGCGATGAAGACGATGCGGCGCCCGCCCCCGATGACGACCGGACGCGACAGGCCCTGGGAGATTTCGATGACGGCGTTGGGACGGCTCACGGGCGGAACTTTCTCAAGGATCGATGCATCCAGGCGCGGGGCCATGGCTTAGTTATGCGGCGATCAGGTGGCGCCGCCGACGTCTCGATTCAAGCTATAGGGGGAAAAGACCAGTGAACACAGTGGCCGGCCGCCCCGTCATCGTCTGGTTCCGCCGCGATCTGCGGCTGGCGGACAATCCGGCGCTGGCCCAGGCGATGGCGAGCGGGCGGCCGATCGCGCCCGTCTATATCCTGGACCCCCAGCATGGTCGCCCGCCCGGCGCGGCGTCGCTGTGGTGGCTGGACAAGTCGTTGCGGGCGCTGGATGCGGACCTGAGGCGGCGGGGATCGCGCCTGATCCTGCGCCGGGGCGATTCGGAGGCCGAACTGCGCCGTCTGATCGACCAGACCGGCGCCGACACGGTGATGATGAACCGCCTGTTCGAGGCGGACGCCTTCGCCCGCGACGCCGACATCGCCCATGCGCTGAAGGCCGAAGGCGTGGACTGCAAGGGATGGAATGGCGCCCTGCTGACCCGGCCCGGAGCGGTGCAGACCGGATCGGGCGGCCCATACAAGGTCTTCACCCCCTTCTTTCGCACCCTGATGGAGACGGCCGAGCCGCCGCCGCCCACGCCGGCGCCGGACGCGATCTGGACGCCAGACGACATCGCCGGCGACGCCATCGACGACTGGCGCCTGCACCCGACGCGGCCCGACTGGTCCCGGGGGTTCGACTGGACGCCCGGCGAAGACGGCGCCCAGGCCGCCCTGTCCGCCTTTATGACGCGCGGGCTGGGCGACTATGCGGACGGGCGCGACCGCCCGGCCCAGCCCGCCACCAGCCGCCTGTCGCCCCATCTGCATTTCGGCGAGATCAGCCCCTGGCGCGCCATGACCGCCGCGCGTGAGGCGGCCGCCAGTGGACTGGTGTCCGCGCACCAGGCCGAGACCTTCGTCAAGGAGATCGGCTGGCGCGAGTTTTCGGCCCATCTGATGCATCACTTCCCCTACATCGTCGACCGCGCCTTCCGGCCCGAATACGAGGCCATGCCCTGGCGTGACGATACGGCGGGGTTCGACGCCTGGACGCAGGGTCGGACCGGCTATCCGCTGGTGGATGCGGGCATGCGCCAGCTGTGGGTCACCGGCTGGATGCACAATCGGGCGCGGATGGTGGTCGCGTCCTTCCTGGTCAAACATCTGTTGATCGACTGGCGTCGCGGCGAGGCCTGGTTCTGGGACACGCTGGTGGACGCCGACCTGGCCAGCAATGTTCAGAACTGGCAGTGGGTGGCCGGGTCCGGCGCCGATGCGGCGCCCTATTTCCGCATCTTCAATCCCGAGACGCAGAGCCGCAAATTCGATGCGGGCGGCGCCTATCTGCGGCGCTGGGTGCCCGAGCTGGCGCGCCTACCGGATCGCTGGATCCACGCCCCCTGGTCTGCGCCGACCGAGGTGTTGCAGGCGGCGGGCGTGCGCCTGGGCCACACCTATCCCCGGCCGATCATCGATCACGCCGTCGCGCGCGACCGGGCGCTGGGGGCGCTGAAATCCATCGCGGGCGCACAGGAGTGAAGACCATGGACCCGATGATCGCCACCGATGATCTGGCGGCGCGCCTGGGCGAGCCGAGCCTGAAGGTCGTGGACGCCAGCTGGCATCTGGGCGACCGCGACGGCCGGGCCGAGTTCCAGGCCGCGCGCATCCCCGGGGCGGTCTTTTTCGATCTGGACGTCGTGTCGGACGCGGACAGTCCCCTGCCCCACATGCTGCCGTCGGCCCAGGCGTTCGCGGCGTCGATGGGCGCCCTGGGGCTGAAGGCCGACGACGCCATCGTGGTCTATGACGGGGCGGGTCTGTTCTCGGCCGCGCGGGCGTGGTGGATGCTGACCGTCATGGGCGCGCGCGACGTGCGGGTTCTGGACGGCGGCCTGCCCAAATGGCGGGCGGAAGGTCGGGCAGTCGAGACCGGTCCGGCGCCGGCGCCCGCCCCCACGACGTTCGACGCCCGGTTCTATCCGGCCGCCGTCTCCGATCTGGACGATGTGCGTCAGGCCCTGGCGCAGGCCGGACAGGTCGTCGATGCGCGCGGCGCGGCGCGGTTCCTGGGCCAGGCGCCCGAGCCGCGGCCGGGCCTGCGTTCCGGCCATATGCCGGGCGCGCGCAACCTGCCCTATGGCCAGTTGCTGAACGCCGATGGAACGCTGAAGGCGGGCGCCGCGCTGGAGGCCGCCTTCCGCTCGGCCGGGATCGACCCCGAAAGGCCCGTGGTCACCAGCTGCGGCTCGGGCGTGACGGCGGCGATCCTGTCGCTGGGACTGGCGCGGCTGGGCCGGGCCTCGCGCCTGTATGACGGCAGTTGGGCCGAATGGGGCGGGCGCGCCGACACGCCCGCCGTCACCGGAGATTAGTTGGCGGGCCTTAGTTCGCGGGTGGGGCCACCGGCTCGGGGCCGACCGAGGCCGGCACGTCGTCTTCGCCGCGCGACACCACGGTGGCGGCCACCAGATCGCCGGTGACGTTCAGGGTGGTGCGGCACATGTCGAGGAAGCGGTCGACGCCTAGCACCAGACCGATCCCCTCGGCCGGCACGCCGACCATGACCAGGATCAGGGCGATGACCGGCAGCGATCCGGCCGGAACACCGGCCGTGCCGACGCCGCCCAGAATGCAGACGAACATCACGATCATCTGTTGCTGCAGGCTGAGGTCCACGCCGAAGAACTGGGCCAGGAACAGCACGGTGACGCCTTCGAACAGGGCGGTGCCGTTCTGGTTCGCCGTGGCGCCGACCGTCAGGACGAAACGCGAGATGCGGCGCGGCAGCTTCAGGTTCTCTTCGGCCACGCGCAGGGCGACCGGCAGGGTGGCGTTGGACGAGGCGGTGGAGAAGGCCACCACGATGGCTTCGCGCACATCATGGAAGAAGCGCAGCGGGTTCATGCCGCCGCCGACCCAGACGGCCAGCGGATAGACCACGAACATGTGGATGGCCATGGCGCCCACGGCCACGGCGGCATAGGCGCCCAGCCGGACCAGCAGATCCCAGCCGAACACGGCCGCCAGGTTGAACATCAGGCAGGCGATGGCGATCGGGGCCAGTTTGATGACCATGTTGATCAGCTTCATCATCACCTCCAGCACCCCTTGCAGGGTTTCCTGCAGGCGGTCGGTGGACGGCGACTTGGCCATGACCAGGCCGATGCCGAAGAACAGGGCGAAGATCATCACCGGCAGGATCTGGTTCTCGGCCGCCGCCGTGATGACGTTCGACGGGATCATGTCCAGGAAGAACTGACCCGCCTCGATGCTCTTGGGCGCATTGCCGACGATGCCGGCGGCCCCTTCGGCGCCTTCGGCCAGCAGGCGCTGGGCCAGGGCCGGATCGACCCCGTCGCCGGGCCGGAAGAAGTTGACCATGCCCAGGCCGATGGCCACCGCCACGCCCGAGACGAGGATGGTGAACAGCAGGGTTTTCCAGCCGACGCGGCCCAGAGCCTTCAGGTCGCCCATTTCCGCCACCCCGGTGACCAGGGCCGCGAACAGCAGCGGCAGCACCATCATGAACAGCAGACGCAGGAAGATCTGACCGACCGAGCGGATCAGATCCATCACCCAGGGCACGACTTCCAGCCCGTTCAGGTTGACATAGAGACCCGCCCCCATGCCGACCGCGAAGCCCAGCAGCATCCACACATACAGCGGAATCCCGCCACGCTTCGTCTCTTCCATAGGCTCTCCCCTCAAGTCGGCTCTATCTGATCGGCAGGCCGTAGATCAGCCCGCCCGGCCGTGCATTCCATTGTGCGTTCAGTCCGCGCGCCAGGTCCAGAGACGACTGGGGGCCGATGTTCCGCTCAAAGATTTCGCCGTAATTGCCCGTCGATTGAATGGCTTTCAACGCCCAATCGGATTTCAGCGCCAGCATCGGACCGAAATCGCCTTCGACGCCCAGCAGGCGACGGATGCGCGGATCGCGACTTTCGCGGGCCAGACGAGCGGCGTTTTCCTGGGTCACGCCCAGTTCCTCGGCCAGGATCAGGGCGTTCAGCGTCCAGCGCACCACGGCCGCCCATTGTTCGTCGCCGCGCCGCACCACGGGGCCCAGCGGCTCCTTGGACACCACATCGGGCAGGATGGCGTGCATCTGGGGGTCGGCCAGGGTGCTGCGCGCCGCCGCCAGGGCCGAAATGTCGGCGCTGAAGGCGTCGCAGTTTTCGCGGGCGTAGGCCTGGCGCGCCTCTTCCTCGGTCTTCAGCACCACGGGCGTATAGGCGATGCCGCGCGCGCGGAAATAGTCTTCGGCGTTCAACTGGGTGGTCGATCCGGCCTGGACGCAGACGCGGGCGCCGTCCAGCTCGGCCGCGCTGGACAGGTTCAGCGAGCGCCGCACCAGGAAACCCTGGCCGTCGTAATAGTTGACCCCGGCGAAGACATAGCCTTCGCCCGCCTCGCGGCTCATGGTCCAGGAGGTATTGCGCCACAGCACGTCGATCCGCCCATCGCGCAGGGCCGGCAGACGCTGCTCGGCGTTCAGCGGCACGAACCGCACGGCGTCCGCATCGCCCAGAACGGCGGCGGCAAGGGCGCGGCAGAAGTCGATGTCAAAGCCCCGCCAGCGGCCGCGGTTGTCGGTGTAGGCGAAGCCGACCAGTCCTTCGTGCACGCCGCAGGCCAGTCGTCCGCGCCGCTTGATTCCGGCCAGGGTCGGCCCGGCGGCGATGCGTTCGCCATCACTGCCGGCCGTATCGGGCGCGGGGTGCAGGGCCGTGGGCGCGGTTTCATCCGCCGGATCGCGGTCGCACGCCGACAGCGCCAGAACCGCCGCCGCCGCAAAGCCTCCTGCCAATCGCATGCGTCGCACCTCGCTCGCTTGCGCCCCGCCCGCTTTAGAAGCTGTTGCGCCGCGAACCGCAACCCGCCGGATGGATTTAGGCGGCATGCTTTGGTCGGGATGGCGCGCCCAGCAGGACTCGAACCTGCAACCGTCCGCTTAGAAGGCGGATGCTCTATCCGGTTGAGCTATGGGCGCCAAACAGGCAGACGCGACGGCTAGGCGAATCCCCGTCGCGGCTCAAGTCGCGAGCCGCCGCGCGGCGAGCGATAGCCGCACAAACCTGCGCCTCAAGCAGCGAGCGACCGCGTCGCGAGCGTTAGGCGCACCAAGGATCAATGCGTCCAGGACTGCTTGCGGTTGGTGGCGAAATTGTCGGCATAGGCCTTCAGGATCACCGGCGGGTCGTTCGGTTCGTGCAGGCGGAACGGGATGCCGTGACGCTCGGCATAGGCGACGGCCTCTTCCTGGGTGTCGAAGGTCAGGCGCACCTGGCCGTTCATGTCGGTGGAGGACGTCCAGCCCATCAGCGGGTCGATGGTGCGGGCCGAGGCGGGCTCGAACTCCAGCCGCCAGTCGCGGCTCTTGGCCTTGCCGGACTGCATGGCGGTCTTGGCGGGACGATAGATGCGAGCGAGCATGGCGGGCCTTCGATGATCGAACAGGGGGTGAATAGCGGCGGCGCGTGCGCCGGTCCAGCGCTTCAGGCCAGACCCGCCCCTTCGTCCAGCCCCAGCATCAGGTTCAGGTTCTGCACCGCCGCGCCCGAGGCGCCCTTGCCCAGATTGTCCAAGAGGGCGACCAGACGCGCCTGTTCGCCGTTGCGGTCGCCGAACACGTGCAGGCGCAGGCGGTTGGTGCCGTTCAGCCCCTCGGGCGTCAGGCCGGTCATGGCCTCGGTCGTCTCCAGATCGGCCACCTCGACGAAGCGGGCGTCGTCATAAGCCTCGACCAGGGCGCCGTGGATCACCTCGATCGACGGCTGGGACGGCAGGGCCGACAGGTGCAGCGGAACCTCGACCAGCATGCCCTGGCGATAGTTCCCGACCGCCGGGGCGAACAGGACGTTGCGCGACAGGCCGGCGTGGGTGGTCATCTCGGGCACATGTTTGTGCCTCTGCGTCAGGCCGTAGGCGCGGAAGGGGTCGGGCGCGCCGCCCTCAAATTCGGCGATCATGGCCTTGCCGCCGCCGGAGTAGCCGCTGACGGCGTTGACGGTGACCGGCCAATCGGCGGGGATCAGGCCCGCGCGCACCAGAGGCGCGACCAGGGCGAGGAAGCCGGTCGGATAGCAGCCGGGGTTGGACACGCGGGTCGAGGCGGCGATCCGCTCAGCCTGGCCGGGCGCCAGTTCAGGAAAGCCGTAGGTCCAAACCGGGTCGACGCGATAGGCGGTCGAGGCGTCGATGACCCGCACGGCCGGGTTCTGCACCATGGCCACGGCTTCCTTGGCCGCATCGTCGGGCAGGCACAGGATGACGGCGTCGGCCACGTTCAGCGCCTCACGCCGCGCCTCGACGTCGCGCCGCCGGTCGCCCAGCAGGATCAGCTCCAGATCCGCACGGCCCTCGACCCGCTCGCGGATCTCCAGCCCGGTCGTTCCGGCCTCGCCGTCGATGAAGAGGGTGTGGGTCATGCCCGTTGCTCCTGAAACTCTTCGCCACTCTTCGCCGAGAATCGAGCGGAGGAACGAGATGCGCGCGGGGCGCGAACCCATCGTCGATACCCTTAAGCGAAGCTGCAGACGAGATCGATGCTTTGCTCTCGACGCCTCGGTTCCGAAGCGACACGCATAGACCTTCGCGCAGGATCGTCCGCATCGGCGTCGTCACGCGAACCTTGGTTTCGACGCTCTGGAAAACCTGGCAGTCACGCCGCTTGCACCATCCGATGGCCGATAGTAGCAGGCTTTCGTGCCCGCTCTGCCCTGTATCCGCATATCGACCGACTCCTTTCCGGCCGAGCGCCGCTTCGCTGTCTGGCGACAGGCGATGACGCCCCTGTTTGACGTGTCGCCCCCCGCACGGCCCGAGATTTTCACCGGCAGCGCCTACACCTATCTGATCGGGACCGTGGCTTTCGGCGGAACCCGGGTGGACGCCCTGGCCTACGAGCGGACCCCGGCGCGAATTGCGGCCGATGGCATCGACCATATCCTGATCCGGCTCGACTTCACCTCCGAGTCGCCGCAGGGCGCTCTGCGCGTCATCGATCTGGGACAGCCGATCCGCCTGCCTCTGGCGCCCATGGACTGCCTGTGCCTGTTCGTTCCGCGAGACGTCATGGAGATCGCGGCGCCGGGGATCGAGCGCCTGCATGACCGTTTCATCGCGGCGCCCCGCTCCGAGGTTCTGGCGGGTCTCATGCGGGGTCTGGCTCAGTCGGCCCCGACCCTCGACCGTACTGAGGCCGGCGCCGTCGTGGACGCCCTTCTGGCGGCGTTCGGGATCTCCCTGTGGATCCAACTGGCCGCCGAAGACCGCCCGGACGCGCGTGACACGACGCTGCTCCGCCGCGCCCAGAAACATATCGACGCCCACCTTTCGTCCCGAGACCTGACCCCGGAGCGGATCGCCCAGGCCCTGGGGATGTCGCGGACCAGCCTTTACCGGTTGTTCAGGGACATGGGCGGCGTGGCCGACTATGTGCGCCGTCGGCGGCTGCGCCGGGTCCAGTCGATCCTGACCTTGCCGGGGGAAACCCGCAGGATCAGCGAGATCGCCTTCGAATACGGCTTCAATGACGAGGCCACGTTCAGCAGGGCCTTCCGTCGCGCCTTCGGCTACACCGCTACTGCGGCCCGGGAGACAGGCGCCAGACTGACCGACCCGGCCCTTGTCGGTGATGACGCGCATCTTCATCTGTCGCCGCCGGATCGCCCCCTGATGTGGGCCGACTGGATGAACAAGCTCGGCGGCTGACCGCCTGCGGTTTGCGTTGCGTACGAAGACTTGGCCTGGCGTGCCAAACCCGGCTTCCGCCGTTGACCCCGCCACCGCGCGGCCTAGGCCTGCGTTCCGCAGTCGGTTGGCACGAAGCTGAGCATGTTACGCCTTATCGGGTCTATCGTCGTCAGGCTGGTCGCGAGGCTGATCGCTGGGCGAACACGGGCGGACATGCGGGCGTTGGCCGGCCTTTTCGCCCTGGCGCTGCTGGCGGCCTCGTCCTTTTCGACCCTTGCTGCGTCGCAGCCGGCTCGGGTCGAAGTCCCTCCCACCGTGACGATGTCCAACGGGACGCTTTACGTCTCGTGGCAGATGAGCAACGGCCCGTTCGACATCTTCTCGCTCGCGTTCAGCGATGCACGTTATGCGGTCGTGCGCATCGATGGCGTCGATCATCCGGCGGAAGCCATTAATTTCAACATCGTCGGGCCGCCACGTCAGGGCGTCGTTCACTACCGCGGCCCGAACTCCGTCGACCTGCCTGACGGGACGGTCTCACGCATAACCGTCAACGGCCGGACCTATGTTGATCACGCTAACTATCGCCTGCTGCTGCCCAACATCCCAGCCGCTGTGCCGACACTGTCGGAATGGGCGATGATCGCCCTTGCACTCGCCCTGGCCGGCGGAGCCACAGTCATGGTCCAGCGCCGTCGCTGGACAGTCATGCCTCAGACTAGATACGGCGAACCCTAGAGCCAGATTCAGCGTGTCGACGGAATCGCTTAGGCGTTGCTCCTCAACAGATCAGGCGCCTGCGAATCGGGCGGGACGGTGCGACCCCTCATCCGTCAGGCTTCGCCTGCCACCTTCTCCCGCAAGGGGAGAAGGAAGAAAGAAAAAGGGCGCTCCGGTTTCCCGAAGCGCCCCAGATCCAAACCGTATGACGCGGCTTAGCGCTTCGAGAACTGGAAGCTGCGGCGGGCCTTGGCGCGGCCGTACTTCTTGCGCTCGACGACGCGGCTGTCGCGGGTCAGGAAGCCGTGCGGCTTCAGAACCTTGCGCAGTTCCGGCTCATAGTGGGTCAGGGCGTGCGACAGGCCGTGGCGGATGGCGCCGGCCTGGCCCGACAGGCCCGAACCCTCGACCGTGCAGATCACGTCGAACTGGGTCGCGCGGTCGGTGACGGTCAGCGGCTGGGCGACCATCATCTGCAGCACGGGGCGAGCGAAATAAGCGTTCAGCTCCTTGCCGTTGACGGTGATCTTGCCCGAGCCCGGCTTCACCCACACGCGGGCGATGGCGTTCTTGCGCTTGCCGGTCGAATAGGCGCGGCCCAGCTTGTCCAGCTTCTGGACGGCGGGGGCGGCGTCTTCGGCGGCCGAGGACATGCCCTTCAGGGCGTCGAAGCCGGTGGCGGCTTCGGTGTTGGCGACGTCGGTCATGCTCAGACGCTCCGGGTGTTCTTGGCCGACGCCGACGCGAAGTCGATCGTCTGCGGGTTCTGGGCCTGATGGGTGTGCTCGGCGCCGGCGAACAGGCGCAGGTGCGTCATCTGCTTGCGGGCCAGGGGCGATTCCTTGGGCAGCATGCGCTCAACGGCCTTTTCCAGCACGCGCTCGGGGAAGCGGCCGCCCAGCACCTTGGCCGGGGTCGTTTCCTTGACGCCGCCCGGGTGGCCCGTGTGACGATAATAGACCTTGTCGGTCAGCTTGGCGCCGGTGAACACCACCTTGTCGACGTTGGTCACGATGACATAGTCACCGCAATCGACGTGCGGGGTGTAGGTCGGCAGGTGCTTGCCGCGCAGGCGGTTGGCGATGAAGGTCGCAAGACGGCCCACCACGACGCCTTCGGCGTCGATGTGGATCCACTTCTTCTCGACCTCGGCCGGCTTCAGCGAAGCCGTGGTGCTCTTCAGCATGACTGAGGATCCTTGGAGGAAGACAAAACTCTGGGGCGGGCTCCGATAGCCGGAACCAGCGGAAGGCGCGCTGATAGAGGATGCAGGCCGTCAGGTCAACGCCGACTTTGGCGCCCAATTCCAGCTAAAATACTGTTTCTGCGATAAATTTTATATGCGGTATTAAAATACCCGACAATCCGGCCTGTTTTCAGGGCCAGGGCGGCGCATCCAGCAGGCTGATCGCCTCGCGCACATGCACGGCATGCACCACCACGCCCAGGTCCAGCCGCTCGTCCCCGACCTTGACCTCCTGGGCCAGGACGCCGGCGATGAAGGGGTGCTGGGGCTCGGCCTTGCCCGGAATGGTCCGCGCCGCCGGGGTCCAGAAGATCGGCCCGCCCGAGTTGCCGGGAAAGACGGTGAAATCCAGCAGGAAGGTCGGAAAGGCCGTCACGGGGCTGAGCGGCCAGGACGCCACCCGCCCGACGCGCAGGATCGGGAACCCCGCCCGGTTCGACGACAGGCCGCGCGGAAAGCCCAGGGAGAACAGCTCATCCCCCGGCCCGACCTGATAGGCCGCCAGGGTGTTCTGATCCGCCAGCCAGCCCAGCGGGATGGCCGCGCGGGCGAAGGCCTCGGGCGCCGTGATCTCCATCACCGCGATGTCCCGGTCGGGGTGGCGGGTCCAGATCGGCTGGTCGTCCGGCGCGCGGATGGCCGCCGGCTGGGGGTCGAACTTCCAGCTGCCGTCCGGCAGGGCCGTGCGCCAGCCGATGCGCATGGTCTGGCCCGGCATCTGGTTCAGCACATGGGCGGCGGTGACCAGGACGGTGCGGGGCGTTCCATCCGGTCGCGGCGCGTCGATCAGAAAGCCCGCGCCCACCGTGCGCGTCCCCTGCCCGTCCGGCTGGTCCAGTTGCACCGTCGCGCCGATCAGGGCCAGGGTCAGATCCCAGGCGGGCCGGCCGGGCGCATCCTGGACCAAGGCGGGCGGCGGGGCCGGAGCTGGGGCCGAAACCTCGGGCGGCGTCTGCGCCGGAACCCACATGCCATCACCCCTGCAAAGCCTTCGGTTTCTTCATTTGACGGCGGGCGGGCCCGGGCACAAGGTCGCCGCCTTCACGTTTGGGAACGCCACAAGATGAATCGCCGCGAACTGATCGCCTCTTCCGCCGCCCTGGCCGTCGCCGCCGGCGCCCACCCCGTCCTGGCCAAGGCCGCAGATCAAGGAGCCGCCCCGCCCGTGCCCCCCGTCGCCAAGAAAGTCCCCGTCCGCATTGAACAGCTGGGCCGCGTCCGCGTCGATGAATACCAATGGCTGAAGGACGACAACTGGCAGGCGGTGCTGCGCGACCCGACCCTGATCAAGGCCGACGTCAAGGAATACCTGACTGCCGAAAACGCCTATCGCGAGGCGATGATGGCCGGCACCCTGCCCATGCAGGCGGCGATGTTCGAAGAGATGAAGGGCCGCATCAAGCAGGACGACAGCTCGGTCCCCTCGCCCGACGGCCCGTGGGAATACTACACCAAGTTCGAAGTGGGCGATCAGCACCCGCGCTACATGCGCCGCACCCGGACGCACAGCCAGGCCGAACGCGACGCCCATCCGGGCATGATGCCAGTGATCCGCGAGGAGTTGCTGCTAGACGCCAACGCGCTCGCCGAGGGCAAGGCCTATTCCGAAGTGGCCGCGACCGGCCGCACCCCGGACCACCGCCTGTTCGCCTATGCCGAGGACGCGCAAGGGTCCGAGGTGCACAAGATCTATGTGAAGGATCTGGAGACGGGCCAGGTTCTGCCCGACGTGATCGACAGCTCGACCGGCGACTTCACCTTCTCGCCCGACAGCCAGTGGATCTACTGGACCAACCGCAACGACAACGGCCGCCCGGACAAGATCTTCCGCCGCCCGGCGCGCGGCGGTGAGACCGCCCTGGTCTATCAGGAAGACGACGAGGGCATGTTCATCGGCGTGGGCCGCACCGCCGACGACCAGTTCGTGCTGATCGTCATCCAGAACCAGGAAACCAGCGAGGCCCGCTACATCCCCGGCGACACGCCCACCGCCACGCCGGTGGTGCTGGAGCCGCGCCAGGTGGCCCGCCGGTATGACGCCGACCACTGGGGCGACCGCTGGGTCATCCGCACCAATGCCGACGACAGCGTGGACTTCAAGGTGGTGGAGGCGCCGACCGCTTCGCCCGGCAAGGCCAACTGGAAGGATCTGATCCCCCACACGCCGGGCCGGTTCATCGAGAACGTCACCCTGTCGTCCGGCCATCTGGCGCGTCAGGAGCGGGCCGACGCCAATACCCGCATCATCGTGCGCGCCCGCGAAGGCGACGAGCATGAGATCGCGGTGGACGAACCCGCCTATGCGCTGAACCTGATGGGCTGGTCCGAGTTCGACAGCCCGATGATGCGCTACAGCTACAATTCGCCGTCCACCCCGACCTCGACGTTCGACTACGATATGACCTCGCGCGAGCGGACCCTGAAGAAGGTTCAGGAAGTGCCGTCGGGCCACAACCCGGCCGACTATGTGGTCGAGCGGCTGAACGCCCCCGCCTCGGACGGCGAACTGGTGCCCGTCACCCTGCTGCGCCGCAAGGACACGCCGGTGGACGGTTCGGCGCCGGTGCTGCTGTACGGCTACGGCAGCTATGGCATCCCCATGGCGGCCAGCTTCTCGACCAGCCGTCTGTCGCTGGTGGAGCGCGGCTTCATCTGGGCCATCGCCCACATCCGCGGCGGCTCGGACAAGGGCTGGAACTGGTTCCTGTCGGCCCGGCGCATGACCAAGAAGAACACCTTCACCGACTTCATCGCCTCGGCCGAACACCTGATCGAACGCAACTATGCGCGCGCCGGCAATATCGTGGCCTATGGCGGTTCGGCCGGCGGCATGCTGATGGGCGCGGTCACCAATATGCGACCCGAACTGTGGGCCGGGGTGATCGGCCAGGTGCCCTTCGTCGACGTTCTGAACACCATGAGCGACACCAGCCTGCCGCTGACGCCGCCGGAATGGCCCGAATGGGGCAATCCGCTGGAGGACGCCGAGGCCTATGACTACATCGCCAGCTACAGCCCCTATGACCAGATCACGTCACAGGCCTATCCGGCGGTGCTGTCGGTCGGCGGCCTGTCGGACCCGCGCGTGACCTATTGGGAGCCGGCCAAATGGGTGGCCCGCCTGCGCCCGGCCAGCACCTCGGGCAAGCCGATCCTGCTGAAGATCAACATGGAGGCCGGCCACGGCGGCGCCTCGGGCCGGTTCGACTATCTGAAGGAACTGGCGGTCGACTACGCCTTCGCCGTCTGGGCGGTGGAAAAGGGCTGGGAGGCGGCCTGACGCCTCTGGCGGCCATCGGTTCGCGCCGGTGGCCGCGCCCTTCGCGGTCAGGACGTATACCGGCACGACCTCGAATTGAGGCAGTGAATCTGGTGTGTGACGGACAAAGTGTAAGATCGCTAAACCTCGCATCTCGTCCTGCAAACGAGGAGGCTCACTAGGCAGCCGCTTTTAAGGCCCTAACCTTTACAGCTGCATTGCTGACGGAGCGGTAGCACGGGGGAGGCCGGAGTGGACTTCGGACAAAAAGACAAAGCGAGGCCTTGGCACGCCAGATGGCAGGGACGTTTGTGGCTCGCTGTTTCCGTTCCGGCTTGGCTAGTCGGGCTTTTGTTGCCCTTATTTAGGTGGGAAGGCCCTCCCCCGGACGGCCTCTTTTTTCGAGAATGTCACCTACCTGATATCTTGCCACTCACTTCGAGGCCACAACCACCCATCGGTTATTGCGAGGCCAGACGTGACGCTAGGGCAGAATATGCCGCGCTTAAAAGGGATCGTTTGAAATATGGGGAGGCATTGCGCTCTGCGTTAAGGAGCCGCCAGCACGCTGTCGATGCGCCACCCAGCGACGCTGATTTCGACGACCCCTCTCCTTCTAGCAAGGATGAGGGAAGCCTATCACAGAGATCAATGCCCGAACGTAGGGAAATTGAGCAATCGTTCCGTAGGTATCGCTTCGAGGTAAGCCAAAGATACGAAGTCGCGGAATGTCATCTTGATGGCACTTGCGACCAAGTAGCCACGAAGCAACCCTATACGGATGATCTTTCGTACATGAGAGTGCGAGACGAATTTTGGCGCGAACCGTGCGGAGATTCAGAGAGGGCCGCCCAGCGTGTCCGACACGAAGATGCACTAAGACGATGCGCTGCTGTTAAGGCTAATCCGCACAAGCAAAAAGATGCTGCAGCGGCCTTGATGTATGAACGTCTTTCTTGGGCAATATCCCTGCTTATGCCTACGTTACTCCTGTTAGCGCTCCCGTTCGCTTTGGCGGGCAGTGTGACGCTTCTCGGAGCCATTTTCGGGTGGATCCGACGCGGCAGTGGCTAAGACAACTGTCGGCCTCGCTAGCTCAATAGCAGGAACATTCCCCAGCTGGTCCAGTGATCCGCTCCCGTGGCCGCGCCCTTCGTCCGCGTCGAAAGGGTATCGTCAGCTTACCGATGGCCAGGTGACCGATAGGCTGACGCTCCGAACCCATATGGCGGAGCGATACGATGACATTCCTGGATCGGCGGACCCTGTTCGCGGGCGGACTGGCCCTGGCCCTCAGCCCGGCGGCGCCCGCGCTGGCGCGCATGATGCGGCAGGAGCCGAGCCGCGAGTTCCAGGTCCGCACCAATGTGGCCAACGCCCGCTATGTGAAACACCGGCCTAATGTGGCGGTCGCCAGCTATGGCGTCAGCTTCTTCTACACCGGCAAGACCCGCACCCTTTCCCACGACGGCGGGGCGCGGATCGACACCGCCCTTTACGGCGTCACGCCCCAGATGATGGCCCAGGTGGCCGAGGCGGCCTGTCTGGACCTGCGCGCCCGCCTTTCGGCCGCCGGCGAAACCGTGGTGGGCGTGGACGAGACCCGCGCCGCCCTGGCCGCCGCCAACACCCCCTTGCGCGACGGCAACCAGTTCCAGGGCCAGGGCACCTTCGACGGCGTGACGGTGGCCCAGCGCTGGCTGACGGTCGGGTCGCAGACCGCGCCCATGGTCACCGGCTATTCCGGCGAGGCCAACAGCATGCTGGCGGGCATCGGAACCCGCAATCGCCTGGCCGCCGCCTCGGCCGCGCTGGACGCCATCATCCTGACGCCGGTGATGTGGCTGGATTACGCCCGCATGCGCGCCCGGCGCGGCGTGGGCGTGGAAGGCGAAGTCGTGGTGGGGGTGCGCGCCGCGCCGTCCGGCTTCATCGTCTCGGCCGCCGATCCGCGCGGGCGGCTGGTCATGGCCACCCTGTCGGTCGCCGACGACGTCTATTCCAGCCAGCCCTATGCCCTGGACGTCAGCAGCGTGACGGACCCCAGCGGCCTTCAGGCCCTGATGAACGTCAATATGAGCCACGCCCGCATCATCGCCGACCCGGCCCGCTGGACCCCGATCGCGCTGGACGCCGCGCGCGGCTACAACGCCGGCCTGACCGACGCCCTGCGCCAGATCCGGGCGGGGTGAGCGGGCGTCTGATTGTCAGGGAGACCGGAAAGCGGTGGCTGGGGAACTAGGACTCGAACCTAGAATGACGGTACCAAAAACCGTAGTGTTACCATTACACCATTCCCCAGCAGGTCCGGTGATCCGCGCCGGCGGGCGGCGGGAGGGCGGTCGAATACGCCAAGGGCGCGGGGGATGCAACACCCGCTTTGCAGACTATTTTCGCTTCACCGAAAACGGCGCTTGCGGCCCCCCGGACCCCTCGCTATAAGCCGCGACCTCAAGTCGGAGTGTGGCTCAGTCTGGTAGAGCACTGCGTTCGGGACGCAGGGGTCGCAGGTTCGAATCCTGCCACTCCGACCATCTATTCCCGCCCATCAAATGAAGATCAGCCGGCCTTTTCGGCCGCCGCCTTCAGGCGGGCGCCGGCGCTCTCGATCAGCCGTTCGCCCAGGGCGCGGCGATGCGCCAGCAGGTCGGGCGATCCGGCGTCATAGTCGGCCATCAGGCGGCGCACGAACGATCCGTCGCGCACATCGGCCAGCACCTGATCCATCGCCGCCTGGGCCGGTTCGCCGATCACGCGCGGCCCGGTCAGATAGGCGCCGTATTCCGCCGTGTTCGAGATTCGCCCGAAGGCCCCGGCGATTCCCCGCTCGAACATCAGGTCGGTGACCAGCTTCAACTCGTAGAAACACTCGAACCAGGCCACCTCGGCCGGGTATCCGGCCTTGACCAGCGTCATGAAGGCCCGGTCGACCAGTTCGGACACCCCGCCGCACAGCACCACCTGTTCGCCGAACAGGTCGCTTTCGCACTCGGCGGCGAAGGTGGTCTGAAGAATACCCCGTCGCCCGCAGCCCAGCGCGGCCGCATAGGACAGGCCCAGCGCGTGGGCGCCGCCCGTCACGTCCTGATGCACGCCGAACAGGCAGAAGACCCCCTGCCCCTCCTCATACAGGTCGCGGATGCGCGGCCCGATTCCCTTGGGCGAGGCCAGGATCACGTCGATGTCGGGCCGCGGCTCGACCAGGCCGAACCGCACCGACAGGCCGTGGGCGAAGACCAGGGCCGCGCCGGGCTTCATCGCCGGGGCCAGATCGTCGCGCCACAGGTCGCGGTGGCCCTCGTCGGACACCATCACCGCCACGACATCGGCGCCCGACGCCGCTTCACCCGCCGTCATGACCGCAAAGCCGTCGGCCCGGGCCTTGTCGCGCGTCGCAGATTCGGCCTTCAGGCCCACGACGATGTCGGCCACGCCGCTGTCGCGCAGGTTCAGCGCATGGGTGCGCCCCTGGCTGCCATAGCCGATCACGGCCACGCGGCGCGACCGGATCAGCGATAGGTCGCAGTCGCGGTCATGGAAGACGGGCAAGGGGGCGCTTATCTGTTGGGTCATGAGCACACAGATAGACCCCAAAACCGTCGTCGGCTTCTGGAAAGCGGCCGGCCCCGACAAATGGTTTGCCAAGGACGAAGCCTTCGACGCCCAGTTTCGCGACCGCTTCATGGACGCCCACATCGCCGCCGCCCGGCGCGAGCTGGACGGCTGGATGGACACGGCCGAGGGGGCGCTGGCGCTGATGATCCTGCTGGACCAGTTTCCGCGCAATGTGTGGCGCAACACCGGCCACGCCTTCGCCACCGATCCGCTGGCCCGCCATCTGGCGCTGAGCGCGCTGGATGCCGGACGGGACCAAGAGGTCGAGAACGATCTGCGGCGGTTCTTCTATCTGCCGCTGCAGCATGCCGAGGATCTGGCGCTTCAGGAGCGCCAGGTGGCCCTGTTCCAGGCGATGGACCGGCCCGCCGACGATCGCTGGGCCGAGCATCACCATGGCGTCATCGCCCGCTTCGGCCGGTTTCCGCACCGCAACGCCGCCCTGGGGCGCGACACCGCGCCGGACGAGGCCGCCTTTCTGGAAGAAGACGGCTTTCGCGGCTGAACGACTATCCACTGCCCTGCAGCCGTGGTTGTGGACGTTCGTGCGGCGGCCTCTGACCCGGACGCCGAATCAGGGGCATGCTCGGGTCCATGAACGCCCAGGCCGCCTTCGCCGATCTGCATGACCGCATGGACGCCTCCCCGGCGGACCACCCGGAATGGCAGTATCTGAATCTGCTGCGCGATATCCTGAACAACGGGGTGCGGCGCGACGACCGGACCGGCACGGGCACCCTGGGCGTGTTCGGGCGCCAGATGCGGTTCGACCTGGGCAAGGGCTTTCCGCTTCTGACCACCAAGAAGCTGCACACGCGCTCGATCATCGTCGAACTGCTGTGGTTCCTGCGCGGCGAGACCAACATTCGCTGGCTGAAGGAAAACGGCGTCAGCATCTGGGACGAATGGGCCGACGCCGAGGGCGAACTGGGGCCCGTCTATGGCAAGCAATGGCGCAGCTGGACCGCGCCGGACGGCCGCGTCATCGACCAGATCGCCAAACTGGTCGAGGGGCTGAAGACCAACCCCAACAGCCGCCGCCACATCGTCAGCGCCTGGAACCCGGCCG
>NZ_CALMFB010000040.1 GCF_937863155.1 uncultured Brevundimonas sp.
CCTCCACCATGCTGCGCATGGTCCCCCTCCCCCGATGGGGGAGGAATAATCACAGCCGCGCCTCCAGCCAGTCGCGCGCCACGTCGCGGGCGCCCTCGTGCTCGATGCGGTCGATCACCTGGCCCAGGAAGGCGTGGGTCAGCAGCGCCCGCGCCTCATCCGCCGGAATGCCGCGCTGCTGCATGTAGAACAGGGCGCTTTCGTCCAGCGCCCCGACCGTATTGCCATGCGCGCACGACACCTCGTCGGCATAGATGACCAGCTCGGGCTTGGCGTCCACCTCGCCGCGTTCGGACAGGATCAGGGCGTGGTGACCCATGCGGGCGTCGGTGCCGTCGGCGCCGCGCTCGACCACGATCTTGCCCTGAAAGACGCCGCGCGCCGCATCGCGCACCACGCCCTTGGCCAGCTGGCTGGTCACGCCGTCGCGGCCGTCATGGGTGACCACGCTGGTCAGGTCGGCGTGACGGTCGCCCGACAGCAGATAGAGGCCGTCCATCCACACCGTCGCCCCTTCGCCGGGGTGGGCGACATGGGTTTCCAGCCGCTGCAGCCGGGCGCCGGTGGTCAGCAGGGTCTGGCTGAACGCCGCTCCTTGACCCAGGCGGACGTCCGCGCGCGACAAGGCGATGGCGTCGGCCGCGTCGTCAGCCAGCACAATGCGGGTCAGTTGCCCGCCCTCGGCCACCTTGATGTTCAGCGCGATGCTTGAGACATAACCGCCTGAACCTTCGTGGCTTTCCAGAATAACCAGGCTGGCCCCGCGCGCCACATCCACCGTCACCGTCGCCTGATGCCCGGCCCCCGCCTGGGTCGAGACGAAGCGCAGGCGCGCGACCTGTTCGCCCTCGACCACCCTGATGGCGGCGTCGCCCCGGCCGTTGACGATCGCCGTCTCGGCGCCGCCCAGGGCCGCGAAGGGGCCGCCCGGCGCCACATCGTCCGGCGCTGACGGCGGGGGCGTCTCACGCAGGAACCGGCGCAGGTCGGTGTATTTCCACGCCTCGACCCGCCGTGTCGGAAAACTGGACGGGTCGCGCAGGTCGACCAGGCTCACGCCGCGCTCTCCAGATCGGCGGGCAGATATTTGTCGTAGCCGTCCTTCTCCAGCTCCAGCGCCAGTTCCGGCCCGCCCGAGGCGACGATGCGGCCGGCGGCCAGCACATGCACCCGGTCCGGTTTGATGTAGTCCAGCAGGCGCTGATAGTGGGTGATGACCAGCATCGACCGGTCCGGCCCACGCAGGGCGTTGACCCCGTCGGCGACGATGCGAAGGGCGTCGATGTCCAGCCCCGAATCCGTCTCGTCCAGGATCAGCAGCGACGGCTCCAGCAGCACGGCCTGAAGAATCTCCATCCGCTTCTTCTCGCCGCCCGAGAAGCCGACGTTCAGGGGCCGCTTCAGCATGTCGAAATCCATGCGCAGCGCCGTGGCCGCCGCCCGCGCGCGCTTCAGGAAGTCGGGGGCCGAAATCTCGTCCTCGCCGCGCCGACGCCGCTGGGCGTTCACCGCCGTGCGGATGAAGGTCAGGGCCGGCACGCCCGGAATCTCGATCGGATACTGGAACGACAGATAGACGCCCATGGCCGCCCGTTCGGCCGGGTCCAGCGGCAGCAGATTCTCGCCGCGCCAGCGCACGACGCCTTCGCTGGCCTCATAGCCGGGACGACCCGACAGGGCGTAACCCAGCGTCGACTTGCCCGCCCCGTTCGGCCCCATGACGGCGTGCACCTCGCCCGCCGGAACGTCGAGCGTCAGGCCCTTCAGGATCGGCTTTTCGCCGACGGAGACATGGAGGTTGGAGATGTTCAGCATTGTTCTTCTTTTTATCCGACCGAACCTTCGAGACTGATCGCCACCAGCTTCTGGGCCTCGACGGCGAATTCCATCGGCAGTTCCTGCAGCACGTCGCGCACGAAGCCGTTGACCAGAAGGGCCACCGCCTCTTCTTCCGACAGGCCGCGTTGCTGGGCGTAGAACAGCTGGTCCTCGCTCAGGCGCGTTGTCGTCGCCTCATGCTCCAGCTGGGCGAAGCCGTTGCGGGCCTCGATATAGGGGATGGTGTGCGAGCCGCACTCCTTGCCGATGAGCAAGGAGTCGCACTGGGTGAAGTTGCGCACGCCGGTCGCCTTGGGGTGCACCGACACCAGGCCGCGATAGGTCGAATCCGACCGGCCCGCCGACACCGCCTTGGCGATGATGCGCGATTTCGAATTCTTGCCCAGATGCACCATCTTGGTGCCGGTGTCGGCCTGCTGGCGGCCGTTGGTGATGGCGATGGAATAGAATTCGCCCGACGATTCCTCGCCCTTCAGGATGCAGGACGGGTATTTCCAGGTGACGGCCGACCCCGTCTCGACCTGGGTCCACGACACCTTGGAGCGGTCGCCGCGACAGTCGGCGCGCTTGGTGACGAAATTGTAGATGCCGCCCTTCCCCTCCGCGTCGCCCGGATACCAGTTCTGGACCGTCGAATATTTGATCTCGGCGTCGTCCAGCGCCACCAGCTCGACCACGGCGGCGTGCAGCTGGTTCTCGTCGCGCATCGGCGCGGTGCAGCCTTCCAGATAGGACACATAGGCGCCCCGGTCGGCGATGATCAGCGTCCGCTCGAACTGGCCGGTGTTGGACGCATTGATGCGGAAATAGGTCGACAGCTCCATCGGGCAGCGCACGCCCGGCGGCACATAGACGAACGATCCATCCGAAAACACCGCGCTGTTCAGGGCGGCGAAATAGTTGTCGGACACCGGCACGACCGTGCCCAGATATTGCCGCACCAGATCAGGATATTCGCGCAAGGCCTCGGAAATAGGCATGAAGATCACACCCGCCTTGGCCAGTTCGGCCTTGAAGGTGGTGACCACGCTGACGCTGTCGAACACGGCGTCCACCGCCACCTTGGGCGCGCCCTGGACGCCGGCCAGCACCTCCTGCTCCTTCAGCGGGATGCCCAGTTTCGCATAGACGGCCAAGAGTTCGGGATCGACCTCGTCCAGCGACTTGGGCCCCTCCTTCTGCTTGGGCGCGGCGTAATAGTGCAGGTCCTGATAGTCGACGGGCGTGTATTTCACCGCCGCCCAGGTCGGTTCCTCCATCGCCTGCCAGCGCTCGAAGGCGGCCAGGCGCCAGTCCAGCATCCACTGGGGCTCGCCCTTCTTGTGGCTGATGAAGCGCACGATGTCGGCGTTCAGCCCCTTGGGCGCGAACTCGGTCTCGATGTCCGAGACGAAGCCGTGCTCATAGGCCTCCAGCGCCGCGACGGCGTCGATGGTTTCCCTGACGGCTCCCATCAGGCCACCTCGGTCGCGGGGCGGTCGGCCCGCGCCTGGCGCTTGTCCCAGGCCGCGATCCAGGCGTCGGCGAAGGCGTCCCAGTCGGCGGCGATGGTGTTCCAGCCGCCCGAGATGCGGATGGCCTGGGTGGCCAGGTCGTCCATGCCCATGGCGACCATGGTCTTGGACGGCTTGGTCTTGCCCGAGGAGCAGGCGCTGCCGGCCGAGACCATGACGCCCGACAGGTCCAGGGTGATCAGCTGTTGCGGGCTGTCCCAGCCAGGGGCGGCCATGAACAGGGTGTTGGGCAGGCGCGGCGAAGCGTCGCCCACGACCACGGCGCCGGCGGCCACAACCCGCGCCTGGGCCGCATCGCGCCAGGCCCGCATCCGGTCCGAATGGCCGTCCGCCAGCTCGCGCGCGGCGCAGTCGGCGGCCACGCCGAAGGCGACGATGCCGGGGGTGTTCTCGGTGCCGGCGCGCAAGCCGCGCTCCTGGCCCGCGCCATGCAGGATGCGCACCGCCTCGCGGCCCGCCTTCATCACCAGGGCGCCCACGCCTTGAAGCCCGCCCAGCTTGTGCCCCGACAAAGTCAGGCTGTCGGCGTCCAGCGCCGCCATGTTCACCGCGATCTTGCCCGCCGACTGGATGGCGTCGACATGCAGCCAGCCGCCCGCCGCCCGCACCAGAACCGCCGCCTGAACGATGGGCTGGATCACGCCGCTTTCGTTGTTGGCATGGTGGATGGCCACCACCGCCCGGCTCGGCCGGCTCAGCGCATCAGTCAACCACGCCAGATCGATCACGCCGTCCGCATCGACCGGCAGAACCTCGACCGCCACGCCCGAGACGGCGGCCGCCTCGGCCACGCAGGGGTGTTCGGTCGCCGAGACGATCAGGCGCTCGCACCCCGCCGCCAGGGCGCTGGCGATCGCCTGGGCGTTCGATTCGGTGCCGCCCGAGGAAAAGACCACCGCCGTGGGGTCGGCTCCGGCCAGATCAGCGACCTGGGCGCGCGCGTTCTCGACCCGCGCGCGGGTGCGGCGGCCCCAGGCGTGGACCGCATTGGGGTTGCCGCCATGGGCCATGACGTCGGCGACGGCCGCCTGCACTTCGGGCCGGACCAGGGCGGTGGCGTTGTGATCCAGATAGACGCTCATGCCGCTGCTTCCACTTCGGTTTGCTGCTGGCGCTCCAGACGCCGCCGCCCGGTGCGTTTCATCACCACGTCTTCCAGCGACACCCCGGCCAGGAAGGCGTGAATCTCGGCGCCCAGGTCTTCCCACAGGTCATGGGCGATGCAGCGTTCGCCCCGCATCATGCAGCCCTGCGGCGACGATCGATGCTGGCACCGCGTCGCGCGGATCGGTTCATCGACCGCCAGCACGATCTCGGCCACCGAAGTCTGGTCCGCGCGCCTGGCCAGCAGATAGCCGCCGCCCGGCCCACGCACCGAGCGCACCAGGCCGCTTTTGCGCAGGCGCGCGAACAACTGTTCCAGATAGCTGAGCGAAATCTCCTGCCGCGTGGCGATTTCGGCCAGAGACACCGCACGCTCGCGGCCGTTGCGGGCCAGATCGGCCATGGCCATGACGGCGTATCGTCCCTTCGTCGACAGGCGCATTGCGGCGTTCCTCACAATTTGCGCGCTTTGTCGGGCTGCTGTGCTAGAACCCGCGCCCTCACGGGCGAAATCGGCGTGCGGGCGGGACTTAGAAAGTCCTACCCTCATGGTCAAGTATTACGCGCCTGCGAAACGATAGTTGAGACGGGATATCCATGCCTGAAGTCATTCTGCCCGGCGCCTCGGGCCGCATCGAAGGCCGCTATTCGCCGGGCAAGCGCCCGAACGCCCCCATCGCCCTGATCCTGCATCCGCACCCCAAGGCGGGCGGGCACATGAACAATCCGGTGGCGGTGACGCTGCACCAGCTGTTCGTCAAACGCGGCTTCGCCACCCTGCGCTACAACAGCCGGGGCGTCGGAAAGTCGCAGGGCGAGTTCGACAGCGGCATCGGCGAGCTGGCCGACGCGGCCACGGCGCTGGACTGGTTGCAGGCCAACAATCCCGCCGCCAGCCAGACCTGGGTCGCCGGCTATCAGTTCGGGGCCTACATCGGCATGCAGCTGCTGATGCGGCGGCCGGAAACGGACGGCTTCATCTCGGTGTCGCCGCCGTCGAACATCTACGATTTCAGCTTCCTGGCCCCCTGCCCGGCCTCGGGCCTGTTCCTGCACGGCACGGCCGACAGCATCGTGCCGCCCATCGAGGTCGAGCGCGTGGTCAACAAGCTGCGCACGCAAAAGGGCATCGTCATCGACTATGAGCTGGAAGAGGGCGCGACCCACTTCTGGCAAGACCATATCGACGCGGTTGACCGCCGCGTGGGGTTGTATCTGGACAAGCGGCTGGAAGAGAATCCGGCGTAATTCCTCCCTCTCCCATTGGGAGAGGGCTTGAGGCTCGCAGAGCGAAGCGATGCGGTAGCCGAAAGGGTGAGGGTCGGCTGCGTCCTGTTTCGCACGATGCTAGCCTCCCGACATGGCCACCCCTCGCACCCGCCTTGCGCGTTCCCTTCGCCAATCCTCAGGCCTCGCCGAGGGCCGCGTCTGGTCCCTGCTCCGCGCCGGCCGGATCGACGGCCACAAATTCCGCCGCCAACACCCCATCGCCCAGTCCTGCGTCGACTTCGCCTGCGACCGCCTGAAACTGGTTGTCGAAATCGATGGTGGCGTTCACGCACGAGAAGACGTCGCCCTGAATGACGCCGAACGTCAGCACGTTCTCGAAGGACTGGGTTGGACCGTGATGCGCTTCACGAACGATCAGGCGCTGTCTCAACCCGACCAGATCCTGGACGCTATTCGAAGACACGCAGCCACATTGCGCGGCTGACAGCCGACCCTCACCCTTTCGCGCCAGAACGACGGCTGCGCCGTCGTGCGCTCAAGCCCTCTCCCAATGGGAGAGGGATCAGTAGATCAGGAACGGCCTGCGCTCTTCCACCCAGGCCGCCTCGTCCGGCCCGGCGACCACGTCCAGATCGCCCGCCTGGGCGGCGCGGTCGTCGACCCATTCGCGCAGGGCGGTCCCGCCGTTGATGGTGTCGATCGGCAGCTTGCCGAAGGCGTACTCATAGGGAAAATCCCGCCACAGATCGTAGTCGGGATACAGGTTGCGGATCGCCTTGAACCCCGCCGCCTGCACCCGCCAGGGCCGGAAGGCGGCGTGGTCATAGACCGGGTCTTCGCAATGGATCTGGACCCCTGAACACAGCTTGCCGACATGTTTGTGGAAGGTCGGTTCGAACCACATGTCCCGCAGCACACAGCCTTCCAGCCAGCCTGGCGCGATGCGGCGCATCTCGGCGATCACCGCCCGCGCGTCGATGTCGGGGGCGCCGAACAGCTCCAGCGGCCGGGTCGTGCCGCGGCCTTCGGACAGGGTCGCCCCCTCGATCATCACTGTGCCGGCATAGGCGCGGGCCATCGACAGGTTCGGGGCATTGGGGCTGGGGTTGATCCAGGCGCGCTGGCCCAGCGGCCAGCCATATCCAGGCGCGGCGCCTGGATCGTAGTTTTCCATTTCGATGACGCGATATTGCACGTCGATCTTGAAGTGATGGATGAACCAATGCCCCATCTCGCCCTGGGTCAGGCCATGCCGCATCGGCATCGGCCCGGCCCCGACGAAGCTTTCCCAGCCCGGCTTCAGCGTCGTGCCCTCGACCGGGCGTCCGGCGGGATTGGGCCGGTCCAGAACCCAGACCTCCTTCCCATGCGCGGCCGCCGCCTCCAGCACGTAAAGCAGGGTCGTGACGAAGGTGTAGATGCGGCAGCCCAGGTCCTGAAGATCGATCAGGATGACGTCGAAGGTCTGCATCCATTCATCGCGCGGGCGCCGCACCTGGCCATACAGGCTAAAGACCGGGACGCCATGCACCGGATCGCGGTAATCCGGGCTTTCCATCATATTGTCCTGCAGATCGCCCTTCATGCCGTGCTGGGGCCCGAAGGCGGCGCTGAGCGTGATCTCCGGGCAGGCCGCCAGGGCGTCCATCGTGTGCGTCAGGTCCGCGGTCACCGAGGCCGGATGGGCCAGCACAGCCACCCGCCGACCCTTCAGCGGCGCCCGCAGCGCGGGATCGGACAACAGGCGGTCGACGCCGAATTTCATGGGATCTCCAGCACGAAGGACGAGGGATGATGAAAGTCCGGCTTATCCGACGCATGGGCCAGCGCCCAATAGGAAATGCGGCCGTCCCGTTCTTCGATCACGGCGGACAGGCCCAGCGCCCGGGCGCCCGGCGGCAGGTCGATCACCGCCTCCAGCGCGACATAGTCCGAACCTGCGTCCAGCAAGGGCGCCTGGATCACCCCGTCCGCCTCGGCCATGCCGGTGCGATAGCCGTCGAAACGATAGGCCGCCCATTGGCCCGAAGGCGACAGGTTGAACTCGCGATAGCCGTCGTCGGTCTGCACGAAGACTTCCATGCAGGTGGTGCGCCACAGACCGTCAGCGCGCCCTTCGGCCGGCGCGGGCCAGGCCAGCCCTTCCACCGCGCCTTCGACAACGTAGCGCAGCCATAGGCCCTGTTCATGGCGCGCCGCCTGGACGGTGATCGTCACATCGGGGCCGGGCGTCGCGGCATGGGGCGTCAGGGCAACACGCATAATCCATCGATGACCGCCCGCTTGACGCCGGTCAACGCCCGCCCTTATCCAGCGGATATGATCGCCTGCTGCGTCACCGCCGCCCGCCTGTACTACCGCCGCTGATTCAGCGAGCGGCCGCGATCCCCTGCGCCGCTTCAAGCCGGCGCGCACTCCCATGAAGACGGCCGCCGGCTTCCCTGCTAACGGAGCCGACCATGACCGACACCGCCTTCACCTCCGACTTTCTGAAGACGCTCCAGGACCGGGGCTACATCCACCAGATCACCCATCCGGCCGAGCTGGATGCGGCGGCCAGCAAGGGCGTGATCGCCGCCTACATCGGTTTTGACGCCACGGCGCCCAGCCTGCACGTCGGCAGCCTGATCCAGATCATGATGCTGCGCCGGCTGCAACAGGCAGGGCACAAGCCGGTCGTCCTGATGGGCGGCGGCACGACCAAGGTGGGCGACCCCACCGGCAAGGACGCCTCGCGCCCGCAACTGACCGACGCGATGATCCAGGCCAACATCGCCTCGATCCAGACGGTGTTCGCCAAATTCCTGACCTTCGGCGACGGGCCGACCGATGCGGTCATGGTCGACAATGACGAGTGGCTGTCGAAATTCGGCTACGTCCAGTTCCTGCGCGAATTCGGGACGCAGTTCACGGTCAACCGCATGCTGGCGTTCGATTCCGTCAAGCTGAGGCTGGAACGCGAACAGCCGATGACCTTCCTGGAATTCAACTACATGCTGATGCAGTCGGTGGATTTCCTGGAGCTGAACCGCAGCCGGAACGTCACCCTGCAGATGGGCGGTTCGGACCAGTGGGGCAATATCGTCTCGGGCGTCGATCTGGTGCGCCGCAACGAAGGCCGCACCGCCTTCGGCCTGACCACCCCGCTTTTGACCACCGCCTCGGGCGGCAAGATGGGCAAGACGGCGCAAGGGGCCATCTGGCTGAACGCCGACCAGCTGTCGCCTTACGACTACTGGCAGTTCTGGCGCAATGCGGACGACGCCGACGTGGGCCGGTTCCTGCGGCTGTTCACCGATCTGCCGCTGGATCAGATCGCGGCGCTGGAGGCGCTGGAAGGCGCCGGCATCAACGACGCCAAGAAGGCCCTGGCCGACGCCGCGACCACCCTGCTGCACGGCGCCGACGAGGCGGCCAAGGCGCGCGCGGCCTCGGAGGCGGCGTTCGAACACGGCCGGCTGTCGGCCGACCTGCCGACCGTCGAACTGCCGCGTGACGAGGTGATCGGGGCCATGATCGCCGCCGTGGCGACCAAGGCCGGCCTGACCGCCTCGAACGGCGAGGCCCGGCGCCTGGCCCAGGGCGGCGGCCTGCGCCTGAACGACGCGGCGGTTGCCGACGGCGCCCAGGCGATCGGCGAGGCCGATCTGAACGCCGACGGCGTGCTGAAACTGGCCGCCGGCAAGAAGAAGATCGTGCTGGTACGGCCTACCTAATTCTTCCGCTCATCCCCGCGAAAGCGGGGAACCAGTGAGAGCCGCGAGCACCGCCATGGCCTTCTTCACCTACATCCTAGCCAGCGGACGAAACGGCACCCTCTATGTCGGCTCGACGGACGATCTCCTGAAGCGCGTCGCCGAGCACAAGGACAAGACCTTCAGAGGTTTCACCGCCAAACACGGCATCGACCAACTGGTCTGGTTCGAAGTCCATGACAGTCGCGAGGGCGCGTTCAGGCGCGAACGCCAGATCAAGAAATGGCTGCGCGTCTGGAAGCTGGAAATGATCGAGACGTCGAATCCCGGCTGGCGTGATCTGTTTGAGGAAACACGGCTGGGCGGTCTGCTGGACGCCAAGGACTGGATCCCCGCTTCCGCGGGGATGAGCGGAGAAGAAAATGCCTGATGTTGGAGATATAGCCCCTCCCCTGTCGCTGCCCACCGATGGCGGCGGTCATGTCGATCTGACCGGCCCCGCCGTGGTCTATTTCTATCCCAAGGACGACACGCCCGGCTGCACCAATGAGGGCAAGGACTTCTCGGCTCTGATCGACGACTTCGCCGCCCTGGGCGTCGCGGTGATCGGCGTGTCGCGCGACACGGTGAAGAAGCACGACCGGTTCAAGACCAAGCATGATCTGAAGGTCGTTCTGGCGTCCGACGAAGACGGCGGGGTCACCGAGGCCTGGGGCGTCTGGGTCGAGAAACAGCTGTATGGCCGCAAATATATGGGGATCGAGCGGGCGACCTTCCTGATCGACGGCGCCGGCGTCGTGCGCCGCGCCTGGCGCAATGTCAGGGTCACGGGCCATGCGTCCGAGGTTCTGGAGGCCGCCAGAGCCCTGTGAACCCTTGACCCAAGATCACCGGCAGATTCGCGGGCGCAACCCACAGGGGAAAAACTCGCCAGAGCAGTTACGCCTTAACCGTCAGCGGACGAAATGATGGTTAACAATGGGTGAACAGTATTGCACAAACGTCACGGCTCTCGGATAAAGCTGCGTACCGGGGGGTGTGGCGTATGGTTCAGGATCACCAGAGCGGAAGGCGTTCAGTAATCGAACGCTGGTTCCCCGAACGGCATCTGTATCTGCGATCTCACGGTGAAACCCGCGGCTATGTCCTGTCCAGCGGCCGTCAGATGATGGCGGCGGCCGCCGGCGCCCTGCTGGTCGGCTGGACCCTGATCGCATCCGGCGGGGTGCTGTTCGAGATGGTGTCGGAAAGCACGGCGGATCAGGCCGTGCGCCGCGCCCGCGCCGAATCCGAACGCCGCAACGCCGATCTTCAGGCCCGCCTGGACAGCGCCGTGGTGCGGATGACCGCCACCACTGGCTCTCTGGACGACATGGCCACCATGGTCGAGCGCCGCCACGCCGCCCTGGCCCAGGTCATGACCCTGTTCCACGGCGTCCAGGGCGCCGAAGAGGCCCTGAAACCCGCCGCCCCGCGCACGAATGACGGCAATCCCGTGCGGCGCATGCTGCGGGTGCGCATGGATCAGGAACGCTTGATCGCCCGCGCCGAGACCGAGGCCCAGACGCGGGCCGAGCGTCTGCGCCTGGCCTTCCGCCTGGCGGGGCTGAACCCGGCCGCCTATGCGCCGCAAGGGACGGCCCTGGGCGGGCCGCTGGTCGAGGCGCGCGATCCCAAGGCCCTGGCCGCCGTTCTGGACGTGGACGAGGCCTTCGCCCTGCGCATCCGCAGCGCGGCCGACAATCTGAACGACATGCGCGGCCTGGCCGACGCCGCCCAGGGCCTGCCGTTCAATCGCCCGACCCAGGCGCGCACCACCTCGGGCTTCGGCGTGCGGTTCGATCCGTTCAACGGCCGCCCCGCCGTGCATCAGGGCCAGGACTTCGCCGCCCCCCTGAACACCCCCATCCACGCCACGGCGCCGGGCGTGGTTTCGTTCGCCGGAGTGCGTTCAGGGTATGGAAAGACTGTTGAGATAGACCATGGCCGCGGTTTCAAGACGCGCTATGCCCATCTGAACGCCACGGCGGTGACGCCTGGCCAGCGTGTCGCGCTGGGCCAGCGTGTCGGCGCCATGGGTTCGACCGGTCGCTCCACGGGCGTCCACCTGCACTATGAAGTGTGGATGGATGGCCGCCCGCTCAATCCAGCCCGCTTCATGAAAGCCGGAGATCAACTTGTTCAACAAGACTAAATCCCCCGCCCCGGCCAAGCCCGCCGCCCAGCCGATCCCGCCGCTGCCCGACCTGCCGTCGCCCAGCCAGCCGCGCCCGGCCGCCGCCGCGCCTGCCGCCGCCCCGGCGCCCGCCGCCGCGCCCGGACGGGGCCTGTCTGTCCTGTCCGCCGACCTGCAGTTCACGGGCAATGTGACCGGTTCCGGCGACCTGCAGATCGACAGCCAGGTCAAGGGCGACGTCCGTGTCGGCCGCCTGATCGTCGGTGAAACCGGCGCGGTCGAAGGCAATGTCGCGGCCGACTATGTCGAGGTGCGTGGCCGGATCGTCGGCGGCGTCTCGGGCAAGCAGGTCAAGCTGATCTCCACCGCCTACGTCGATGGCGACATCACGGCCGAACAGCTGTCGATCGACATCGGCGCCTATTTCCAGGGCCGCGTTCTGCAAGGCTCGCGTCAGCCGGCCCCGACCGCCCAGCCCGCGCCTCAGCCGGCCCCGGCGCCCGCGCCGGCCGAGCCTGTGCCGCACATCCCGGACATGAAGGCCGGCGCCTGACACGCAAGGGCCACGATGAACAAAGGCCCCGGAGCGATCCGGGGCCTTTTTCTTGGTCGGTCTATTCCACCGTCTCGCCGCGCTTGTCGCCAACGCGGGCGGCCAGGGCGGCGCCCATGAAGGCGTCCAGATCGCCGTCCAGCACCCCCTGGGTGTCGCTGGTTTCCACCTCGGTGCGCAGGTCCTTCACCATCTGATACGGCTGAAGGACATAGGATCGGATCTGGTGACCCCAGCCGATGTCGGTCTTGGCGTCGGCCAGGGCCTGGGCCGCCGCCTCGCGCTTCTGCAACTCCAGTTCGTACAGGCGCGCGCGCAGCATCTTCCACGCCTGATCGCGGTTCTGGTGCTGGGACCGGCCGGCCTGACAGGCGACGACCGTGTTGGTCGGAATGTGCGTCAGACGCACCGCCGAATCCGTCTTGTTGACGTGCTGGCCGCCCGAGCCCGAGGCGCGATAGGTGTCGGTGCGCACGTCGGCCGGATTGATGTCGATCTCGATGGTGTCGTCCACCACCGGCGACACCCCGACCGAGGCGAAGCTGGTGTGCCGCTTGGCCGCCGCGTCATAGGGGCTGATGCGCACCAGCCGGTGCACGCCCGATTCCGACTTCAGCCAGCCATAGGCGTTCGGCCCGGTGATCAAGAGCGTGGCGGACTTGATCCCGGCCTGTTCGCCGGCTTCCTCGGCCTCGACCTCGACCTCATAGCCATGGGCGCGGGCCCAGCGCGAATACATGCGCAGCAGCATGCCGGCCCAGTCGTTGGACTCGGTGCCGCCGGCGCCGGAGTTGACCTCCAGATAGGCGTCGTTGCCGTCGGCCTCGCCGGACAGCAGGGCCTCCAGCTCGGCGCGGGCGGCGCGTTCTTTGATGGCCTTCAGGCTCTCGCGCGCGTCGTTCAGCGTCGCCTCGTCGCCCTCTTCGTCGGCCATGTCGGCCAACATGACGCCGTCTTCCAGACCGCGCTCCATCTCCTTGACGGCGCTGATCTGGGCTTCCAGGCGCGAGCGTTCGCGGCTGACGGCCTGGGCCTGTTCGGGATTGTCCCACAAGGTGGGGTCCTCGACCCGGGCGTTCAGCTCATCCAGTTTTCGTACGGCGACATCCCAGTCAAAGACGCCTCCTGAGCAGAGCGA
>NZ_CALMFB010000041.1 GCF_937863155.1 uncultured Brevundimonas sp.
CGAAACACCAGGCCAGCACCGCCTTCTGGGCGTGGATGCGGTTCTCCGCCTCGTCCCAGACCAGGGAGCGGGGGCCGTCGATGACGTCGTCGGTCACCTCTTCGCCCCGGTGGGCGGGCAGGCAGTGCAAGAAGACCGCATCGGGCGCCGCCGCCTGCATCAGGGCCTCGTCGACCTGATAGGCGTCGAAGGCGGCCAGACGCTCATCATAGTCCTGATCGCCCATGGACACCCAGGTGTCGGTGACCACCACATCGGCGCCGGCGACCGCTTCGCGAGGGTCGGAGGTCAGGACGACATGATCGCCGCCCTTGGCCAGGTCCATCAGGTCGGGATGATATTCGGCCGGACAGGCGATGGTCAGGCGGAAGCCCAGTTTCGGCGCCGCGTGGATGAAGCTGTGGCAGACGTTGTTGCCGTCGCCGACCCAGGCGATGGTCTTGCCCGCCACCGGGCCGCGATGCTCCTCGATGGTCAGGATGTCGGCCAGGATCTGGCACGGATGCGACCGGTCGGTCAGGCCGTTGATGACCGGCACGGTCGAGACGCGGGCGAAGCGTTCGACCTCTTCGTGATCATTGGCGCGGATCATCACCGCATCGACCATGCGCGACAGAACCCGCGCCGTGTCCTCGACAGGCTCGCCGCGGCCCAGCTGCATGTCCCCGGCGTTGGCGATGATGGCGGCGCCGCCCAGCTGGCGGATGGCGGCGTCGAAGCTGAAGCGCGTGCGGGTCGAATTCTTTTCGAACACCATGGCCAGGACGCGATCCTTCGCCGGCGCGTCGGCGTCGGGCCGCCCCTGGGGCCAGCCCTTACGGGCCGCTTTTCGCGCATGGGCGTCGTCCAGAATGGCGCGCAGATCGGCCGCGTCCAGCCGGTGGATGTCGAGGAAGTGGCGGGTCATGGTCGGTTCCCAACAGCCGGCGAAACGCCGTCCACAATCAAGTATCTCGCCTGGCAGAGTTCGTGCGTGGCATGGTCGCCGCCGACCTGAAGGCCTGCAAGCTCAAAGGGATTATCAAACACGTCAAACCGGCCGGAGACCCGCACCCGTCCGGGCGGAAACTCCGCAGGCGAAAACGATGCCGGCCGCAGAAGCTGGATGCAATCCTGATTGGAGCGTCGGGCCGCGCCGAGCGTCGGATACAGTCTTGCGAACCCAGAGCCGCTGATGATGTACCCCTCGACCACTGCGGCGCTGTCCGGCGCGGATGGCAGGGGGATCGACACGCAACCCGCCAGGCTGATCGCTACAAAGCCAAAACCAGCCCGGGCGACCGATTGGCGCATCAGGCCGCCGCCTTGGCCCGCGCCGCTTCCAGCGCGCCCTCGAACTTGCTGATGGCCAGCCGGGCCTCGTCCAGCGTCAGGTTCAGCGGCGGCAGTATCCTGACGCAATTGTCGCCGCCGCCGGCCACCAACAGCTGTTGCGTGTCGCGGGCCAGGGCCATGAATTCGCGGTTGTTGGGGACCAGCTTGACCCCCACCAGAAGTCCCTTGCCGCGCACGTCCACGATCACGTCGGGAAAGCGTTCGGCCAGGCCGACCAACTGCTGCTTCAGATAACCGGCCACTTCATTGACGTGGGCCAGGGTCTCGGGCCTGGAGATTTCGGTGAAGGCCGCCAGCCCCACCGCCATGGCCAGGGGGTTACCGCCGAAGGTCGAGCCGTGGACGCCCACCGTCATGCCCTTGGCCGCATCCGCCGTGGCCAGGCAGGCGCCGATGGGGAAGCCGCCGCCCAGCGCCTTGGCCACGGCCATGATATCCGGCGCCATGCCGGCCCATTCGTGGGCCCAAAGCTTGCCGGTGCGGCCCATGCCGCACTGGACCTCGTCAAAAATCAGCAGCACGCCGGTCTCGTCGGCCTTCTGGCGCATCCAGCGCAGGGTCTCGACCGGGGTTTCGCGGCACCCGCCCTCGCCCTGGACCGGCTCCAGGATGATGGCCGCCGTGGTCGGATTGTCGAACGCCGCCTCCAGCGCCGCCTGGTCGCCCCAGGTCAGCTGGTGGAAGCCCTGCATCGGCGGGCCGAAGCCTTCGGTGTAGCTGGGGTTGGCCGCCGCATTGATCGCGCCATAGGTGCGGCCGTGGAAGCTGCCGTCAAAGCCGTAGATGTCGATCCGTTCAGGCTGGCCGTTGGCGACGTGATGCTTGCGCGCCGTCTTCAGGGCGCATTCGACGGCCTCGGTCCCCGAGTTGGTGAAGAAGACCACATCGGCGAACGACTTGTCGCACAGCGCATCGGCCAAGGCTTCCTGGCCCGGGATGCGGAAGATGTTGGAGACGTGCCACAGCTTTTCGGCCTGGTCCTTGACCGCCTGGACCAGCACCGGATTGGCGTGCCCCAGGGCGTTGGTCGAAATGCCCATGACGCAGTCCAGATATTCGGTCCCGTCACGCCCCCACAGCCGGGCGCCCTGGCCACGCTCCACCTCCAGCGGCGCGCGGTTGTAGACACCCATCAGATGGTCGGACATGTCGGTCTCCAAAAGCGAGACGGCCCCGGCGCCGGGGCGTCGGGACCGCGTTTCAAGGGGTCTGGCCTTGTCGGACTCTAACGGGGCCTAGTCAACACCGGCCCGGAAGGCTCAGCTCTTCAGCCGCCAGCCCGAGCGGAACACGGCCCAGCAGGCGACGGCCAGCAGGACCGTCAGCCCCGCGCTCATGACCACGCCGATCATGACGTCGCCCTCGGCCTGGCCGATGAAGCCGGCGCGGAAGCCGTCGATCAGATAGAAGAAGGGGTTGAAATGGCTGATGGCCGCGAACGGCTGGGGCAGGTTGTCGACCAGATAGAAGGCGCCCGACAGGAAGGTCATCGGCATGACCACGAAATTCTGCACCGCCGCCAGATGGTCGAACTTCTCGCTCCACAGACCGGCGAAGACCCCCAGCACCCCCATCATCAGACAGGCGATGACCGCGAACCAGACGATCAGCGCGATATTGGCCACGCCCAGCTTGGCGAAGGGCAGGACGCACAGGGCCGTGACCAGGCCGACCAGCAGACCGCGCGTCGCCGCGCCCAGGGAAAAGCCGATGGTCAGCTCCAGCGGGCTGAGCGGCGGGGTCAGAAAGTCGGTCGCCGTGCCCATGATCTTGGCCTGGATCAGGCTGGAGGAGGCGTTGGCGAAGGCGTTGTTCAGCATGGCCATCATGATCAGGCCCGGCGCCACGAACTCGGCGAAGGGCGTGCCGTGCAGGGGCGGCCGCCCGCCCTTCAGCGCCACCACGAACACCAGCATATAGAGCAGGGTCGTCACCACCGGGGCGGCGACCGTCTGGGCCCCAACCTTCCAGAAGCGGCGTACCTCTTTCAGATACAGGGTCTGAACCCCGATCCAATTGATGCCGTCATAGCGGCGGGGCTGGGCCAGGGTCTCGGTCTGGGGTGCGGCGTCGGTCATGTCAGGCCAGATGCGCGCCCGCACCGCCAGACGCAAGGGCCGATCAGTTCAGAACCCGCCGCCCGCCCGGCACGTCCAGGCTGAAGGCCGGGATGGCCGCCTGGAACGCCTGGCCCCGGTCGTCGGTCAGGGCGTAGCTGCCGACCATCGACCCGGACGGCGTGGTCAGCGGACAGCCCGAGGCATAGGCGTAGCGGTCGCCCGGCTGGATCACCGGCTGTTCGCCCACGACGCCGGATCCACGCACCTCCTCCACATGGCCACGCGCGTCGGTGATGACCCAGTGGCGGGCGATCAGCTGGACCGGGCCGTCGCGGCGGTTCTCGATCTCGACCTGATAGGCCCAGACCCAGCGCCCGGCGTCGGGATCGGACTGTCCGGCCAGATAGCTGGGCCGCACGCGCACGCGCACGCCGTCGGTCTCGGTCTCATAGGCGGGATCGTCGTTCATGGCGGCATGGTCGCCCATGCCGGCCACAGGTCAAGCGGCGCCGCGCCTGAGGCGAAACGTCGGGGCGTGAAAGTCGCGAAAACCGTGTAAACGGGCGCCATGCACGTCTTTCATTCCGTTCGTCCGGGCATCCTGCCCTGCCAGTCCATCGAAACCCTGATCGCGGGCGGGGCCATCACGTCCGACACCCCGTTCGACGCCGATCAGGTCCAGCCCGCCAGCCTGGACCTGCGCCTGTCCGACGTCGCCTGGCGGGTGCGGGCCAGCTTCCTGCCCGGCCGCCGCAAGGTGGAGGACCGCATCGCCGATGTGGCCATGCACACGATCGACCTTTCGGACGGCGTGGTGCTGGAAAAAGGCTGCGTCTACATCGCCCGGCTGCAGGAGCGGCTGAACCTGCCCAAGGGGCTGATCGCGCGGGCCAATCCGAAAAGCTCGACCGGGCGCGTCGATGTCTTCGTGCGCCTGCTGACCGACCAGGGCGCGTCGTTCGACGATGTGGCCGAAGGCTATGAGGGGCCACTGTATCTGGAGATCGCGCCCCAGACCTTCTCCATCCTGGTGCGGCCGGGCACGCGGCTGAACCAGCTGCGTCTGAAGGCCGGCGAACCGCCCAAGCTTGAGACGCGCAGCGTCGGCGTCGATCTGCAGGGCGGCGAGATCGTCGGCTTCCGCGGGCGGCGCCACGCCGGGGTCATCGACCTGGACAATATCGACGGCCACGATCCGCGCGACTTCTGGGAGCCGCAGATCCTGCGCCGGGGCGAGCTGCTGCTGGACCCGGGCGAATTCTACATCCTGGCCTCGTCGGGCGCGGTCGAGATCCCGGTCGATCAGGCCGCCGAGATGACGCCCATCGACCCGTCGGTGGGCGAGTTCCGGGTCCATTACGCCGGCTTCTTCGACCCCGGCTTCGGCACGGACGAGGCGCACGGCGCCGGATCGCGCGGCGTGCTGGAGGTGCGGACCCACGACACGCCCTTCCTCTTGGAACACGACCAGATCGTGGCCCGGCTGGTCTATGAGCCCCTGACCGAAAAGCCGACGCGCCTCTATGGCGAAGGCGGCAGCCACTATCAGAAACAGGGGCTGAAGCTGTCGAAACACTTCAAGCCGTGGTGAGGCCGCGTTGAAAAAGCGCCGTCCGAGGGGAGTAAGGCTAACGGCCACCTTGGCGGGCTGCATGGCCTTGGCGGGCTGCCAGGCTTCTGTCAGGGCGATTGAAACCGTGCCTGACCCCGTGCTGTTGGACCGAATTGAACAGCAACTGGCGCAGGACCAGTGCGTCGGCTCCCTTGATAAATGGCAGCGAAGCTACGCTTGGCGACTGAATTGGTGGGGGAGCCGCGGGCTTGTTGGATCGAAATGGCTCGGCGCCGACAAGTCTGTCGTCATGTTCGATCTGAAGCAGGCCGGGGTCTTTGGCTTCAAAGCGGGCCGACGCGTTCGATCCCCAGATCAAAGACTGTTCGAGTATGACAGCCGCGACTACCTGTTCGCCCATGGGCGTCATGATGTCCGAACCGGCGAAGTGGTTATCGAATATTGCGGCCCGAATTTGAGCTGATCGATCAAACATACCGAAGGCGTTACGCCTAACTCAGCCGGTCCGCCTTCCGTAGCGCCGGGAAGATCGCCGCCCAGACGCCCGTGGCCGCCAGGGCGCCGAAGCCGCCGAACACCGCCGCGCCGATGGGGCCCAGCAGGCGCACCATGACGCCGGAATAGG
>NZ_CALMFB010000042.1 GCF_937863155.1 uncultured Brevundimonas sp.
CGTTCGACAGTCCGCCGGTCGAGGCGGCGGGCGCGGCCGGACGGGGCGCGGCGGGGGCCGGCGCCTCGGTGCGTGGACGCGCGACGTCGAAACCGGTCGGGCGCTGCACGGCCCCGCCCGGCGCGCCGACGCGGCGCTTGGTCTCGACCACCACGGTCTTGGAGCGGCCGTGGCTGAAGCTCTGTTTGACGGTGCCGGCCGCGACCGCCCCCGCCGAACGGGGTTTCAGGCTCAGCGGCGCGCGCGGACCCGTGGCCGAAGGCGTCGGGTTCGTCTTGCCGTCGTTGGTCTTGTCGTTCTCGTCAGTCATCCGGTCGCTTCATAACGGGCGGCGGACCGCCCCATATCCTCAAACACAAAAAGCCGCGCGTCGCCCCGCCCCCTCAAGGAGCAGAACCCCGCCCGTCCAAGTCCGTATTCGGGGCTTCTGTCGCATCCTGACCCCAGAAAAGGGGCAGAAGCGGTCGAAATCCCGCCAGTCGTTCGACCTCGAAGGTCCAGCGATCGGCCCGCCCGCCTGAAAGCAGGACGGCGTGTATCGCATTTTCCAGCCCGAGGGCCAAACTCAAATCTTCGGCGCTGAAGGCGCCGCACACGCGCGTCGTCTGGTGGCGCGCCAGGTTCAGCAATTTGCCGCGCCCGTCGGCGGCCCCGTCGGCGGCCTCGACCAGCCAGGCGGCGCGACCCGATCGGATCGCGGCGGCGGCCTTTTCGAAGCCCGAGATAAGCACGCCTTCGCGCCGGGCAAGACCCAGCTGGTCCAGGCAGCGCCGGACCAGCAGCCGTTCGACCAGGCCGGCCAGGTCGCGATCGGCCTTCAGCGGCGCCTTGGCGGCCCGCGCGAACAGGCCCTTGCTTGCCGCAGTCTCGACCGAGGCGGCGTCGGCCGCGACCCACAGGCCACGCCCCGGCAGCTTGCGCGCCAGATCGGGAACGACCGAACCGTCCGGCCCGGCGACGAAGCGGATCAGGCGAGATTCATCCATGACCTGGCGGGTGACCAGGTCGCGGCGCTCCCTATCGATCGCTCCTTCGCGAGGCGTCATGGACGGTCCGGGCCTCCATCACGCGTCTTGGGGTTCGTCGTCGGCCGGTTCGGCGGCGACGTCGTCGGCTTCGGGCGCGGCGAAGACGGCTTCGGGGTCGTATTCGCCCTCGGCGTAGTCTTCTTCGTATTCCGGCTCGGGCTGGGGCAGTTCGGAGGCGTCGATCCAGCCGGCAGCCACGCGGGCCTGCAGGATCAGCAGTTCGGCGTCTTCCTGGGACAGGTTGAAGCTCTCCAGCACCCCGGCGACCTTCACGCGCTCGCCGTTCTGGACCTCATAGCCGCCGCGCACTTCGTCGGTGGCCAGGTCGGCCAGATCCTCGACCGTCTTCACGCCGCCTTCGCCCAGGGCCACGGCCATGGCCAGGGTCACGCCGGGCACTTCCAGCACGCCGTCCTCGACGCCCAGGGCCTTGCGCTTGGCGTCCTGCTCGGCCGCCTGGCGGTCCAGGAAGTCGCGGGCGCGGGCCTGAAGCTCCTCGGCCGTCTCCTCGTCGAAGCCCTCGATGTCCGAGATTTCGTAGGGCTCGACATAGGCCAGGTCTTCGACCGTGGCGAAGCCTTCGGTGACCAGCAGCTGGGCGATCACCTCGTCCACGTCCAGGGCTTCCTGGAACAGGGCGGTGCGTTCGGTGAACTCCTTCTGGCGGCGTTCGCTGTCCTGGGCCTCAGTGATGATGTCGATCTGCCAGCCGGTCAGCTGCGAGGCCAGACGCACGTTCTGGCCGCGACGGCCGATGGCCAGCGACAGCTGCTCGTCCGGCACCACCACTTCGACGCGGCCGGCTTCTTCGTCCATCACCACCTTGGACACTTCGGCGGGGGCCAGGGCGTTGACGATGAAGGTCGGCTCGTCGTCGTTCCACTGGATGATGTCGATCTTCTCGCCCTGCAGTTCGGCCACGACCGCCTGCACGCGCGAACCGCGCATGCCGACGCAGGCGCCGACCGGATCGATCGAGCTGTCGTTCGACAGCACGGCCATCTTGGCGCGCGAGCCCGAGTCGCGGGCGGCGGCGCGGATCTCGATCACGCCGTCATAGACCTCGGGCACTTCCTGGGCGAACAGCTTGGCCATGAAGCCGGGGTGGGCGCGGCTCAGCATCACCTGCGGGCCCTTGGCCTCGGGCCGGACGTCATAGATGTAGGTGCGCACGCGGTCGCCGATGTTGAACACCTCGCGCGGGATCGACTGGTCGCGGCGCATCACGCCCTCGCCCCGGCCCAGATCGACGATGGTGTTGCCGTATTCGACGCGCTTGACCGTGCCGTTGACGATCTCGCCGACGCGATCCTTGAACTCTTCGTACTGGTTGGCGCGCTCGGCCTCACGGACCTTTCCGGTCACGACCTGGCGGGCCATCTGGGTCTGGACGCGGCCGAACTCGAACGGCGGCAGCTCCTCGACATATTCCTTGCCGACCACGGCTTCGGGGTCGCGCTTGGCGGCGTCGCGCAGGCGGACCATGGCGCTGTCGTTGAACTCTTCCAGCTCGTCTTCCGGCTGCCAGTCGTCCTCGACGATGGTGACGTGGCGGGTCAGCGACAGTTCGCCGGTCTTGTGGTCGATCTTGGCGCGGATGTCGTGATGGGCGCCATAGCGCGACTTGGCGCCCTTCTGGATCGCCTCCTCGATGGCCTCGATGACGATCTCGCGGTCGATCATCTTCTCGCGCGCGACCGCGTCGGCGATCTGCAGCAGTTCCAGGCGATTGGCGGAAATACCGGTGGCGGCCATCAGGCGTTGTCCTCGGGTGTCGTGGTCGTGTTGGTGTTCAGGGGTGACGGCCCGTCGGAAGGCAGGCCGTCGTCTTCAGGTTCGCCGCGCGCGGCGCGGATTTCGGCCCCGCGCTTCAGCAGGGCATCGGTCATGACCAGCTTGGCGTCGGCCAGCCAGTCGAAGGGGATCAGGGCGGTGTCGTCCTCGCCGTCCAGGTCGATGGCGACGTTTCCGTCCTCGACCCCGGCCAGAACGCCCTTGAAGCGTTTGCGCCCCTCGACCATGCGGTCGGTCTCCAGCCGCGCCTCGAAGCCTTCGAACAGTTCGAAGTCGACGGGGCGGGTCAGGGGCCGGTCGATGCCGGGCGACGACACCTCAAGCAGATATTCGCCGGCGATGGGGTCGGCGGCGTCCATCACCTCGGACACGGCGCGGCTCAGACGGGCGCATTCCTCGACCGAGATGTCGTGGTCGGCGGGGCGCTCGGCCATGATCTGCAACCGCCGGCGCAGGGTTCCGCCCATCAGGCGGATGCGCACGATGTCCAGGCCGACAGACTCCGCGACAGGGTCCAGCAGCTCCAGCAGGGCGCGATCTTCAGCGGTCTTTGCGCGCAAGGTCTTTCTCGATGGCCGGCCGCCACGCAGGCGCCGGAGGTAATCCAAAACAAAAGCGGCGGGCCATCCGGGCCGCCGCTTCAAACGGCGCCGTTAGGACGCCGGTCTAACGATGTGAGGCGCGATATAGGCCCTTCCAGGCGGCTTGTCAGCCCCCTTCGTCGGCCGCACAAGCGCAGGCATGATCCGTCTGATCCAGATCGCCGCCTTCGCCCTGCTGATCGCCGCGTGCGCCCAGGTCTCGGTTCCCATGGTTCCCGTGCCCATGACGATGCAGACCTTCGTCGTCCTGCTGGCCGGGGCCTGGCTGGGACCGGTCTGGGGCGCGGCGGCGGTGCTGGTCTATCTGGCGGCGGGCGCCCTGGGCCTGCCGGTGTTTTCGGACGGGGGCCGGGGCGTCCAGGCTCTGTGGGGACCGACGGCGGGCTATCTGATCAGCTTCCCCATCGCGGCGGCCCTGGCCGGCTGGGCGGGACGGAAGGGGTGGCTGACGCGGCCGTGGCTGCGCGGTGTTGGCGTGTTCAGTCTTCTGCACCTGCTGATCCTGGCCCTGGGCGCGGCCTGGCTGGCGCGGTTCACAGGTATCGAGGCAGCGGTGCGCGACGGGGCGGCGCCCTTCCTGATCGGGGCCGTGGTCAAGTCGGCGCTGGTGGTCGGCGTGCTGGCGGCGCGCGACCGGTTCAGGCGCGTTTGAAATCCAGGAAGATCGGCGCCACGTCGCCCAGCTTCTTTTCCTCGTAGCGGGTGACGACATGGTCGGCGGGCGCCGCATGCCAGTCGTCTACGTCGCCGATCCGCTCCAACCCCGGCGTGCGGGCGAACCGCTCCAGCGCCCAGTCGGCGTAATCGGCCCAGTCGGTGGCGAAACGCAGCGTCCCGCCCGGCTTCAGAACCCGCACCAGTTCGGCGGCGAATTCGTCCTGCACCAGACGGCGCTTGTTGTGCCGCGCCTTGTGCCAGGGGTCGGGGAACAGGATCAGCACGCGGTCTAGCGAAGCGTCCGGCAGGGCGTCCACCACCGCCCGCGCATCGTCGGCATGGACGCGGACGTTCTTCAGCCCCCGCTCGTCGATGTGCCGCAGCAGAGAGCCGACGCCGTTCAGGAACGGCTCGCAGCCGATGATCACCGCCTGGGGGTTTTGCTGGGCCTGGGCCGCCAGATGCTCGCCGCCGCCAAAGCCGATCTCCAGCCAGGCCTCGGTCGCCTCGGGCATCAGCGCGCGCGGATCGACCGGCCCGGCCTTGGGGTCGGGCACGGCCACGGCGGGCAGCAGGGTGTCGAACAGGGCCGCCTGGCGCGGCTTGATCGGCCGCGACTTGATGCGCCCGAAGGTGCGCAAGGGGCGGTGGTCGGCAGGATCGGAAGTCATGGCGGGCGTCCTTAACCCTTCCGCCCTCGCGCGAGAAGGGCGTCGGATCAGGCCAGGGCCTTCAGCCGATCGACCAGATCGGTCTTCTCCCACGAGAAGCCGCCGTCCGCCTCGGGCGTACGGCCGAAATGGCCATAGGCGGCGGTGCGCTCGTAGATCGGCTTGTTCAGGCCCAGGTGCTCGCGGATGGCGCGCGGCGTGGCGCCGCCGATCAGGGCGGGCAGTTCGCGCTCCAGCACCGCCTCGTCGATCTTGCCTGTGCCGTGCAGATCGACGTGAACCGACTGGGGCTGGGCCACGCCAATGGCGTAGGAAAGCTGGATTGTGCAGCGGTCGGCCAGGCCGGCGGCGACCACATTCTTGGCCAGGTAGCGCGCGGCGTAGGCGGCTGAACGGTCCACCTTGGTCGGGTCCTTGCCGCTGAAGGCGCCGCCGCCGTGCGGGGCCGCGCCGCCATAGGTGTCGACGATGATCTTGCGCCCGGTCAGGCCGGTGTCGCCGTCCGGTCCGCCGATCTCGAACACGCCGGTCGGATTGATGTGCCAGACCGTCTCATTGGTGATGAAGCCGGCGGGCAGGATGCTTTCGACCACCGGCTTGACCACGGTGGCGACCTCGCCCTGGGTCTTGCCCACGGCGTGCTGGGTCGAGACGACGATCGAGGTGGCGCGCACTGGCTTGCCGTCCTGGTACAGCAGGGTGACCTGGCTCTTGGCGTCCGGCTCCAGGATCGTGCCGCCGTCGTGACGCAGGGCCGCCAGACGCTTCAGGATCTCGTGGCTGTAGGCCAGGGTGGCCGGCATCAGCTCGGGCGTCTCGTTGCTGGCATAGCCGAACATGATGCCCTGATCGCCCGCGCCCTCGTCCTTGGTCGCGGTGGCGTCGACGCCGACGGCGATGTCGGCCGACTGGCCATGCAGATGGTTGGCGAAGTCGAACGTTTCCCAGTGGAAGCCGTCCTGCTGATAGCCGATGTCGCGCACCACGCGGCGGGCCAGGGCCTCGATCTGGTCGGCCACGCCCGGCTCCCAGTCGTTGGCTTCGCTGTTCCACACGCCCTTGCCGCGAATTTCACCGGCCAGGACCACGCGGTTGGTGGTGGTCAGGGTTTCGCACGCCACCCGCGCCTCGGGATCGCGCGACAGGAAGAAGTCGACCACGGCGTCGGAAATCTGGTCGGCGACCTTGTCGGGGTGCCCCTCGGACACGCTTTCCGAGGTGAAATGGAACGAGGTGCGGGACACGGATGCAGCTCCTGAGGCGGGAAGGGCGCCAGACATATAAAGATATGCTTATATCTTCAAGAGAGGCTGAGCCGATGCGCCGTCTATTGCGCCGTCCAGCCGCCGTCGATCGAGAAGCTGGCGCCGTTGGCCGATCCGCCCAGGTCGCTGGCCAGATACAGGAACAGGCCCGCCAGCTGTTCGGTGGTGACGAATTTCTTGGTCGGCTGCGAGCCCAGGATGACGTCGCGCATCACCTGTTCCTTTGACAGGCCGCGGGTGCGGGCCTGATCGGCGATCTGCTTTGCGACGATCGGCGTCTCGACATAGCCGGGGCAGATCGCGTTGCAGGTGATGTTGTCCTGGGCCAGTTCCAGGGCCGTGGTCTTGGTGAAGCCGATGACGCCGTGCTTGGCCGCGACATAGGCCGACTTGAACGGGCTGGCGACCAGGCCGTGGGCCGAGGCGACGTTGATGATCCGCCCGCGCCCCTGCGCCTTCATGATCGGAATGGCCGCGCGGCTGGCGTAGAAGACCGACGACAGATTGATGGCGATGATCCGTTCCCACTGGTCCGAGGGGAATTTCTCGACCGCCTCGACGTGCTGGACGCCGGCGTTGTTGACCAGGATGTCGACCCGGCCCAGCTGGTGCTTGGCATAGGCGACCATGTCGGCCACCTCGTCGCCGCGGGTCATGTCGGCGGCGTGATAGCGGACACGAACGCCGCATGACGCTTCCAGCTCGGCGCGGGTTCGCTCGATCTCGGCCGGATCGCCCAGGCCGTTCAGCACCACGTCCGCCCCATGCGCCGCCGCCGCCCGCGCCAGGGCCAGGCCGATGCCCGAGGTCGAGCCGGAAATGACCGCCACCTGACCCTTCAGGTCGCCGTAATCACGAAAAGGCAGGGTCTGGTCGTCGGCGTCGCCGCCGCGCTTGGGCCACTGGAACATGGATCGTCCGTCTCTAGAAGTCGTCTGCAAAGTCCAGCCTAGCGACTGAAACCGATGATGGCGACAGGCGGCGGACAGAATTTCATCCCCTGGTGAATACCCACTCGCTGTCGCTGGAAAGCGCGGGCTGGAAGCCATAGCCGTCGGCGTCGAACCGCTTCAGGTCCTGAGACTGTTCGATGCGATTCTGGATGATCCAGCGCGCCATGGCGCCGCGCGCCCGCTTGGCGAAGAAGGAGACGATGCGCGTCTCGCCGTCCTTGGTCTCACGGAACTGGCAGTGGATCACCGGCAGCTTCAGCGCGCGGGCGTCCACGGCGCCGAAATACTCCTGGCTGGCCAGATTGATCAGCACCGGCTCGGCCTGACCCTCGGCGTCGGCGTTCAGCTGTTTCGACAGGCGGTCGCCCCAGAAATCATACAGGCTGGCCCCGCGCCGGGTCTTCAGCCGGGTTCCCATCTCCAGCCGATAGGGCTGGATGCGATCCAGCGGCCGCAGCAGGCCATACAGGCCCGACAGGATACGCAATCGGTCCTGCGCCCACATCAGGTCGTCGGCCGGCAGGCTGCGGGCGTCCAGCCCCTGATAGACGTCGCCGGCGAAGGCCAGGGCCGCCTGGACGCCGATGCCCGTCGCCTCAGGATCGAAGGCGCGGAACCGCGCCTGGTTCAGTCGCGCCAGATCGTCGGAAATGCCCATCAGTCGGCGCAGATCGGCCTGGGTCTGGCGCCGCGCGGTCTTCAGCAGGGTCGCGGTGTCGTCCGCCAGACGCGGCTGGGTCGCGGGCAGGCCGGCGGGCGGTTCGGCGAAGTCCAGCCGCTTGGCCGGAGACAGGACGATCAGCATGGCGCGGTCTCTAGACCCGTTCGGCGACAGTTTGAACCGGGTCGAAGGTCGCAAGCCCTCTCCCCGGACTCAGTCGCCGAAGACATCGACCCCGACCTCGCCCTCGACCGTCAGCCAGGCGCGCTTCATGCCCTGACTGTTGTAGGGGTCGGCGATGGTCCCCTGGGCGTCCAGGGCGATCAGGCCGCCGTCCCCGCCCAGGGCGCCGATCCGGTCGATGACCGCTCGCGCCGCGTCGGTCAGGGACGCGCCGTCCGCCACGCGCCAGGCCGTCTGGGCGCAGGCGGCCACGCGGATGAAATATTCGCCCTGGCCCGTGGCAGAGGCCGCGACCCGGTCGTCGGCCCAGACCCCGGCGCCCGGCAGGGGGCTGTCGCCCACCCGTCCGGCCATCTTGCCGAACACCCCGGCGGTCGAGGTTCCGGCCGCCAGACGGCCCTGCACGTCCAGCACGCAGCAGCCGACCGTGCCGTGGGCCAGGGTTCCGGGCGGATGGTTGTCGTCGCCCTGGCCCGCATGGGTGAACCAGGCGGCTTCGTCGCCGATGGCGTCCAGCCCCTGTTCGGCGGCGAACAGGGCCGCGCCTTCGCCGGCCAGCAGGACGTGCGGCGTCTTCTCCATCACCGCGCGGGCGGCCAGGATCGGATTGCGGAACCCCTGCAGGGCCGCCACGGCCCCGGCGCGGCCATCCGGCCCCACCATCAGGCTGGCGTCCAGCTCATAGGCCCCGGCGGCGTTCGGCGAGGCGCCGCGCCCGGCGACATAGAGGCCCGAATCCTCCAGCATCGTCACCGCCTGAACCACCGCCTCGGCCGCCGAAAGGCCGTCCAGCAGGCGCGGCCTCATCGTTTCGACCACCTGGCGCATGTGGGCGATCTCGGCGTCATAGTTGACGCCGCGCCGCGCGCCGGCGCCGCCGTGCAGGATCAGGGCGGGTCGGCCGCTGATTGGGGCCATGGGTCGTCTCCTGACGTCTTGGTGTTCGGCCTCTTTGCAAACGGGCCGGGGCCTGATTAGCGTTCCCCGACCCGGGGCGCCACGCCCTCTTTCGCGAACGAGCCCCCATCCATGCGCGCCCTTCTGTCCAAGGCCCCCGGCGGCCCCGAAACCCTGGTGCTGGACGAGGTGCTGGACCCCACGCCCCAGCCCGGCCAGGTGGTGATCGAGGTCAAGGCCGTGGGGATCAACTTTCCCGACACCCTGATCATCGAGGACAGATACCAGTTCAAGCCCGAGCGGCCTTTTTCGCCCGGCGGCGAGGTGGCCGGCGTGGTCGACGCCGTGGGCGAGGGGGTCAAGGGCCTGCATCGCGGCGACCGGGTCATCGCCGTGCCCGGCTGGGGCGGACTGGTGGAGCGCATCGCCGTTCCGGCCGAGACGGTCATCAAGATGCCCGACGCCATGTCGTTCGAAGAAGGCGCGGCCCTGGTCATGACCTATGGCACCAGCTGGTACGCCCTGAAGGACCGGGCCCAGCTGAAGCCGGGCGAGACGCTGCTGGTTCTGGGCGCGGCGGGCGGCGTCGGCGCCGCGGCGGTCGAGCTGGGCAAGGCCATGGGCGCGCGCGTCGTGGCCGCCGCCTCGACCAATGAAAAGGTCCAGTTCGCCCTGGATCTGGGGGCCGACAACGGCCTGATCTATCCGACCGGCCCTATGGACAAGGCGGCCCAGAAGGAGCTGTCGGGCGAGCTGAAGCTGGCTGCCGGCCGCGACGGCCCCGACGTGGTCTATGACGCGGTCGGCGGCGACTATTGCGAGCCGGCGCTCAGGGCCATGGACTGGAACGGCCGCTATCTGGTGGTCGGCTTCCCGGCGGGCATTCCGTCGCTGCCGCTGAACCTGACCCTGTTGAAGTCTGTGTCGGTGATCGGCGTCTTCTGGGGCGCGGCGGTGATGCGCGATCCGGCCGCCCACGCCCTGAACATGGCCGAGCTGATGGGGCTGTACGCCGACGGCAAGATCCGACCGCGCGTCAGCCGCACCTTCCCGCTGGAACGGGCGGCCGAGGCGATCCAGGCCCTGGGCGACCGCCAGGCGATGGGCAAGATCGTCGTCACCATCGACGACCCGGCATGAGGCCCCACATGAGCTTCGTTCCCGACCCCGCCCTGGATGTGACGGCGGCGGCCCGCAGGCTGGCGCAGACGGGGCGCACGCGGCTGCATGGGATCTTCGGCGACGGCTCGGCCGCCGTCCACGCCGCCATGACCGACCCGGCCATGGTCTGGAACCGGGCCATCCGCAATCCCTACAACGCCGATGTGCCCGTCGCGGTGTTCGAGACCGAGCCGCTGGAGGAACAGGCCCGGCTGATCGCCATGGCCCATGAAGAGGCGACCGAGGGGTTCCAGTTCGTGTTCGACCGGCTGCGCCTGGGCCAGGCGCGCGGCATGGGACTGGCCATCCCCCAGACCCTGTATGACCTGCACGCCGCCTTCAACGCGCCGCCGTGGCTGGATTTCGCCCGGCGCCTGACCGGCGACGACGCCATCGCCTATGTCGACGCCCAGGCGACCCGATACCTGCCCGGCCATTTCCTGAACGGCCATACCGACGAGCATGAGGGGGCGGGGCGCCTCTATGCCTATGTGCTGAACGTCTCGCCGGTGTGGCGCGCGGACTGGGGCGGCCTTTTGATGTTCACCGAACCCGACGGCCAGGTGGCCGAGACCTTCGCGCCCCAGTTCGACACCCTGAACGTCTTCCGCGTGCCCGCCTGGCACACGGTCAGCATGGTCGCCCCCTTCGCCGGAGCGGCGCGCTATTCGATCACCGGATGGTGGCGGACCAATCCGCCAGAGGCGGGTTAGCGCGCTTTCAGCCGCTCCAGCGCCTCGGACGCCTGGTCGCGGTGCCGCTTGCGGATATTGGCGCCCAGGGTGGCGATCAGGGCGGCGATCACCGCTGCGTCGTCGGTGAAGCCGATGCCGGCGAAGACATCCGGGATCGCGTCGATCGGCAGGACGAAATAGGCCAGGGCGCCCAGCATGATCCCCTTGGCCGCCGTCGGGGTTTCCGGGTCGCGCGCGGCATACCAGACCGACAGCAGCTGGTCCGCGAACGGAATCCGCGCCGCCGTGCGGGTGATCTTGGGCCAGAAGCCACGCGAGACGCGGCGTTCGTTGACCCGCTGGACCGCCGGAATCAGGGCGGTCTTGGGATCGAGGGCCTCTTGGGCCGAGTAGGGTTTGGCTTTGGCGGACATGGCCGCTAAATCCCGCGACTGACGATAGGTTCACTCAGATATAGGGGCTTCGGCCATGAAACTCGACGGGTCGATTGCGGCGGTGGTGACGGGCGGGGCCTCTGGCCTGGGCGAAGGCATGGCGCGGGCGCTGGCGGCGCGGGGCGTCAAGGTGGCCCTGTTCGATCTGAACGCCGAGCGGGGCGAGGCCGTGGCGGCCGAGATCGGCGGCGTCTTCTGCGCCGTGGATGTGACCGACGACGCCTCGGTGGCCGCCGCCTTCGAAAAGGCCCGCGCCGCCCATGGCCAGGAGCGGCTGACCATCAACTGCGCCGGCATCGCCACCGGCCAGAAGACGGTGTCGCGCAAGAAGGACACCGGCGAGATCAAGGCCCACGACATGGCCCAGTTCGAACGCACCGTGCGGGTCAATCTGTTCGGCACCTTCCGCGTGGCCAGCCAGTCGGCCGCGGGCATGGTCACCCTGGACCCCATGGACGACGGCGAGCGCGGCCTGATCGTCAACACCGCCAGCGTGGCGGCCCAGGACGGCCAGATCGGCCAGGCGGCCTATTCGGCGTCCAAGGGCGGGGTTTACGCCATGACCCTGCCGATGGCGCGCGACCTGATGAGTGAGGGGGTGCGGGTCAACACCATCCTGCCCGGCATCATGTGGACGCCGATGATGGCCGGCATGGACCAGAAGGTTCAGGACGCCCTGGCCGCCATGATCCCCTTCCCCAAACGCCTGGGCACGCCCGCCGACTACGCCGCCCTGGCCCTGCACCTGGCCGAGAACACCTATATCAACGGCGAATGCATCCGCCTGGACGGCGCCATCCGGCTTGCGCCGCGCTGACGCGAGGCGGGCGCTAACGCTCGCGACGCGGTCGCTCGCTGCTTGAGCGCAAGGTTTGGCGCTATGTTCGCGACGCGGTCGCTCACGACTTGAGCGCGATGCGCACAATTTCTTGCGTAGGGGCTTGCAGGGGTCCGCGCGGGTCCGGTATAGGCCCGCCCTCGACTGAGAGCGCGGGCGTAGCTCAGGGGTAGAGCATCACCTTGCCAAGGTGAGGGTCGGGCGTTCGAATCGCCTCGCCCGCTCCAGTCGAA
>NZ_CALMFB010000043.1 GCF_937863155.1 uncultured Brevundimonas sp.
ACACCTCGGCCTGGTGCGGCAGATTGGCCCCGCCCGAATCGACCAGATAGACGCAGGGCAGGCGGTTCTGCTCGGCGATCTCCTGGGCGCGCAGGTGTTTCTTGACCGTCAGCGGGAAGTAGGCGCCGCCCTTCACCGTCGGATCGTTGGCGACGATCATCACCTCGCGGCCCGAGACCCGGCCGACGCCACAGATCATGCCCGCGCCCGGCGCCTCGTCCCCATACATGCCGTTGGCGGCCAGCTGGCCCACCTCCAGAAACGGCGAGCCGGGGTCCAGCAGCCGTTCGACCCGGTCGCGAGGCAACAGCTTGCCGCGCGCCACATGGCGTTCGCGTGACTTTTCCGGCCCGCCCAGCGCCGCCTTGGCCACGCGGGCGCGCAGGTCGTCGGCCAGGGCGCGGTTGTGGGCGTCAAGGGCGGCGAAGCGTTCGCTGTTTCGGTCGATGGCGGAGGTCAGCTTGGGCATGGCCCTTCCCTAACCCTTCCCCCGCCCGCGCGGAAGGGCGATACAGGGACCGATGACCCCGCCCCGCACCGACACCCTGGAAGCCGCCCTGTCCCGGGTGTTCGAGGGCCGGATGATCGACCGCGCCAGCTGGTTCGCCCTGACCGGAGGCGAGGCGCTGTTTCATGAAGGCGATCCGGCCGACACCCTTTATCTGGTGCGCAGCGGGCGCCTGGGCGTGTTCCGGCACGAGCCGGGCCAGCCCAGCCAGTTCATCGGCGTGGTGCGCCCCGGAGAGCCGGTGGGCGAAATGGCCATGCTGGCCGATGCGCCCCATACCGCCAGCGTGGTGGCCCTGAGGGACAGCGAGATCCTGGCCCTGCCGCGCGACGCCTTCTTCGAGGCCGCCCGCACCGAGCCGGACCTGATGGTCGAGCTGTCGCGCCTGATGATCCAGCGGGCGCGCGACCGGCGCTCGGGTGCGGCGGAACCCAGCGTGTTCGGCTTCATCGGCGCGCGCCACCGCCCGGTGCGCGCTTTTGTCGAACGCGTGGGGGCCGCCATTCAGGCCATGGGCTTCACCTGTCGCATCATCGACCATTCGGCGCTGAGTTCGGCGGCCGAGTGGTTTTCGCGGGTCGAGGACGCCCACGACTATGTGCTGTACGTCGCCGAGGCGGACGAACCGGCCTGGGCCGCCCTGTGCGAGCGTCAGGTGGATCGGGTTTTCGTGATCGGCGACCCCCTGCTGGCCCCGCCCGCCGCGACGCCCCGCCGTACCGGGCCGGACGAGGCGCATCGCCGGCCCGACCTGATCCTGCTGCGCGATGCGCGGATGGAGCGGCCGGCCAACACCCGGATCTGGCTGGATGGGCTGGACCCCGCCCGCTGGTTCCATGCGGCCGAGGATTCGGCCCCCGATGCGGCCCGCATCGCCCGTGTCGTCACCGGCACATCGGTGGGGGTGGTCTTCTCGGGCGGCGGGGCGCGGGCCTATGCCCACATCGGGGTGGTGCAGGCGCTGCATGACGCGCGCGTGCCGTTCGACTTCGTCGGCGGGGCCTCGATGGGCGCAGTGATCGGCGCCGGCCCGGCCCTGGGCTGGACCGACGACGAACTGGACGCCCGCATCCGCCACGCCTTCGTCCGATCCGATCCCCTGTCCGACATCGCCTTTCCGATCGTGGCCATGACCCGGGCGCGCAAGGTCGAGCGGTTGTTGCAGGAGGCCTATGGCGAGTTGCTGATCGAAGACATGCCCCTGCCCTTCTTCTGCACCTCGTCCAATCTGACCAGCGGCCAGGTGCAGATTCACCGCCGAAGTCTGCTGCGCCAGGCCATGCGGGCCTCGATCTCCATCCCCGGCGTCATGCCGCCGGTGGTGATGAACGATCAGGTTCTGGTCGACGGCGCCGTGCTGAAGAATTTCCCCGCCGAGATCATGCGCCAGATCAACAGCGGCCCGATCATCGGCTCGGACGTGTCCCAGACGCGCGGCGTCGATCCGGCCTCGCTGCACAATCCGTCGTGGCTGCGCTGGCTGGTGTCGGGGGCGTGGAAGAAGGGGCCGCCGATCGTGGCGGTGCTGATGCGCTCGGCCACCCTGACCACCGACGCCGAGATCGAGGCGTCCCGCAGCATCACCGACCTGCTGATCCAGCCGACTCCCGAAGGCATGGATATCCGCGACTGGAAGACCTACGACGCGCCGGTCCAGGCCGGCTATGCGGCGGCGGTGGCGGCCCTGTCGACGCTGAACGGCCCGGCGACCCTGCTGCGCCGCGCGCGCGAACAGACCCAGGCGGTCGTTGGGCCGCAAGCCTCTTAAGTCGGGTCGAGGATCGCGACGAGGCCACGGAACCGCTCGAAGCCAGGGACCGTGGGCCAGAAACCATGGACCTGGGACCGTGGGAAGGATGGTACCGCCTCTCAGGCTTGAACTGAGGACCTCCGGCTCCACAAACCGGCGCTCTAACCAGCTGAGCTAAGGCGGCGCTATCCGCGCGAGAGGCGCTGTCTAACGATCTTGGCGGCGTCGATCAAGCGGGCGCGTACAATAAAGGTTCAGCGCCAGCCGCGTTCGCCGATATAGCGCTCCAGCGCCTGGATCCGCGTGGCGTCGGATGGGTGGGTCGAGGCGAACTCGGGCAGGCCCGCCTGACGATCCTGCGACATCAGACGCCACAGCGCGACGGCTTCGGACGGGCGATAGCCGGCGGCCTGAAGATAGTCGACGCCCAGGCGATCCGCCTCCAACTCGTCGCGGCGCGAGAAGGGCAGCAGCGCGCCGTACTGGGCGAAGACTCCCGCCGCCGTGCCGGCCTGACTGCCGTAATCGCCGGCCACGCCGCGCGCCACTTCGACGCCGACACTGGCCAGGGCGCTGCTGGAATAGCGTTCCGCCGCATGACGGGCGACGACGTGGCCGACCTCGTGGCCGATCACCGCCGCCAGTTGGTCGTCGTTCTGAACCAGTCGCAGCAGGCTCTGGGTCACACCGATCTGGCGCGACGGCAGGACGAAGGCGTTGGCCGCCCCTTCCTCGAAGACCGCATACTCCCAGGCCACTCCGCCCAGGCCCGCCGCCTGGACGATCCGGTCGCCGACACGCCGGACCCGCGCATTCTGGGTGGCGTCGCGCGATATTTTCTGGGTCGTCATGGCCTCGCGCCAGGCGGCGTTCGAGGACTGAAGCATCGAGGATTCATCGACGATCATCAGCTGGTTGCGCCCCAGGGCTTCGTTATAGGCGCAGCCCCCCAGCGCAGTCGTGGCGCTCAGGACAGCCAGGATAAGGGGCGATGCAAGACGCCGGCGCATGATGGGGCTCCTCGAAGCTAGGGTTTATCGCAAGGCTAGCGCGACACGGGCCCAAAAGAAAACGCCCCGGGCCGAAACCCGGGGCGTTCTGGAAGGCATTTGAGCGATCCGGCTCTTAGTCGAGACGGAAGCTCATCCGGTACTGCACCCGAGCGCCAACGGCGGCGCCGTCGACCTGTTGCGGGTTGAGGCGGGCCGAGCGCATGGCACGCAGGGCTTCCGCACCGAAACCGGCGCCGCTGGGGCTTTCCTCCACGATGCGGCAATCCGAGGCCGAACCGTTGGCGTTCACCTGACAGTTCACCACCGCATAGCCCGACTCGATGCCGCGGCTCTGGGCCCGTTCCGGGAAGTCCGCGGCAGGGCGGCGCGACCAGGAGGGGTTGGTGATGACCGACGGGCGCGGCGGAGCCGGCGGGGCCGGCGGCGGCGGCGGACCGGGGATGTTGGCCGGCGGACCGGTATACTCGACGCGATCGTCTTTCTTGGTCGGCTCGACGTTCACCGTGACCGGCGGCGGCGGCGCGTTCGGCGTCACCACCGGCTCACGCACCTGCAGCTTGGGCGGCGGGGGCGTGTCGGTCGGCGGCGGCGGAGGCGGCGGCGGCGGCGGAGGCGGCGGGATGGGTTCCACCAGCTCCACGTCGACGCTGTCGTCCGAGTACTCGAACACCTGCAGCTTGAACTTCGCCTGCTGGAGATAGAACAGCAGGACAGCGAACAGCACGCAGACCAGGAAGAAGCTCAGCACCCAGGTCGAGGGCTTGACGCCCATGAACCCTTTTCCGCGCGGCGCGTCGTAGCGAGAGCGATGATATTCAACGTCTGTCATTGCTCACCCTCTACTGAAGCGACGTGTCTTCGCCGACCAGGGCGACGGAATAGAAGCCGTTGTCCTGCAAGGCGTTCATGACCTGCATGAAGTCGCCATAGCGGGTCTGCTGGTCAGCGCGGATATAGATCCGCTCGTCCGCCGGATTGCGCCGGCCGATCTGCGAAGTCAGCTCCGTGCCCATCGAATTCACGTCGGTCCGGAAGTCGCCGATGTAAACATCGCCATCATCCTGGATCGAAATGTAGATCGGCTTGGGCGGGTTGGTTTGCGGGGGGGCCACGGCCCGGGGAAGTTTCACCTCCACCGACACGGTGGCGAGCGGAGCCGCCACCATGAAGATGATCAGGAGCACCAGCATCACATCGACGAACGGCGTGACGTTGATCTCGCTGTTCTGTTCGACGTGATACTTCCCGCCGCCGCCACCGCTGAGTTTGGCGGCCATGCTGCTTACGCCCCCTTGTCGAGCTGACGCGAGACAGCGTTCAGCAGTTCGGCGCTGAAGCCGTCAGAGCGCGAACCGTACGCCGAGATGCGGGTGTTGAAGTAGTTGTAGATGATAACCGCCGGAATGGCCGCGAACAGGCCGATGCCGGTGGCCAGCAGGGCCTCGGCGATACCCGGAGCCACGACGGCCAGGTTGGTGGTGTTCGATTCGGCGATGCCGATGAACGAGTTCATGATGCCGTACACGGTGCCGAACAGACCGATGAACGGACCCGACGAACCGACCGAGGCTTGGAACTGCTGGCCGCCCGACAGGCGCTTGGCCAGACCCGACTGAACCGCGGCGACGGCGGCTTGAGCGCGACCGATGGTCGAGTCGCGGTGTTCGCCGGTGACCGACAGGCCCGACTGACGCGACAGTTCGACTTCTTCGGTGGCCGCGGCGGCCATGTCGGCCAGCGGGTTGCCGTCGAACTCGTCCGAAGTGGCGACACGACGCATGTCAGCGATGGTGCGGGCGCCGCGGAAGGCTTCCAGGAAGCGGTCGGTCGAGCGGTTCAGCGAACCGAACTCGAACATCTTGATCAGCAGCAGGGTCCAGGTGAAGACCGAGGCCAGCAGCAGGCCGATCATGACGACCTTCACGACCAGGGTCGCGTGCACGAACATCGAGATCGGGGTGATGCTTTCGCCGCTGCCGCCGCCGGTGGCTTCGGCAACGGTTTGCGGGTCGGCGTCGGCGGCCGGAGCAGCCGGGGCCGAGGTTTCAGCGGCCGGGGCGGCCGTGGTCGCGGCGGCCGGGGCCGGAGCGGCCGGGGCCTGAGCCAGAACCGGCGAGCCCGCCATCAGGACGGCAGCGCCGGCCAGGGCGAGAATGATGTTGGTCTTCTTCGTGAGCATTTTCCGCCAGTTCCTGCTTGCTTTGGTCTGACTCAGTGGACCCATGAACGTCCGCCCGAATGGACGACCGCCCGTGAATGAAAAATCGTTCACTGGACCGGCCCGAAGACCAGGCCCAGAGAAACGCCTACCTCGTGCGTCCGGTTGCGTTGAAGCGCCCGGACCGGTCGATGAACGCCCGGAACCGTGATTCCATACGCCATCGCCCGTTCGCCCTTTGGGAAGCGGTCGAGCTTCCTTTGAAGAACGCATACCAGAGCGTCAAGTGCGCAATGCGCCTTTTCGCCCACCAGTAGAAACACTGGCGATGCGGCAATAAATCGCCGCCAAACGCGACATTATGATGAAAACCATTCCATCAATCGCGCAAGCGCGACGCACAAGCCGTGCGCCAGACGCCAGACGCGGAAAGATACGTCGTCGTCGAACCAGGTTTGAGGAAAAACGGCCTCGTCTGAATGGGACATGAGGCCGGAAAAGATGGTGCCTGGGGGCGGATTCGAACCACCGACACGCGGATTTTCAATCCGCTGCTCTACCAACTGAGCTACCCAGGCGCGCCGCATCTGCTCGCGGGAGCGGGGTCTATAGGCGAGCGGCCCCAGCCTTGTCCAGCGCCCGTTTCACTCTTCGTGATCCGAGGGCGAATCCTCGACCGGCTCGCCCGGAACCGCATAGACGCCCGACAGCCAGCGCTGCAGGTCCACATCGGCGCAGCGGCGCGAGCAGAAGGGGCGATAGGCCGGGTCCGGCGGCGCCTTCTTGCAGATCGGACAGTTCGCCATCTTCAGCCCTCCACGATGTCCGACCGGCCCGGCGCGACAGACGGATCGGCCCGCAACGCCGCGCGCAGGCCCAGCCGCGCGATCAACGGCGCCGCGGTCGCCGCCTCCTGCGGTGAACAGACGGCGGTGAACCGGGCCACGGTGGTGTCGGACAGCAGCGCGTGCCGCAGGTGGCGGGTCAGGTCTATGGCGCGGGTCATCTCGCTGGGCCGCCGGTCGCGGTCGTTCAGCCGATCCTCGATCGGGGTACGCCCCCAAGGCAGGGCCAGTTGCAGCAGGCCGAACCGGCTCAGCGGCCCGAACACGGGCCCGTCGCCGTCAAAGGCCGAACGCGCGGCAGTCATGACCGCGTCGGGGTTCAGGTTCGCCCCCACCAGATCGATGGCGACCAGTCCGCCCCAGTGGGCCAGGCGGATCAGGCGGGCGGCGTGTTTCAGCCCCTCGCGATTCGCCCGCTCGCGTCCCTTGCGCGCGTCGCGGCCCGGCAGGTGGGCATAGTCGATATCGACCGCGATCAGGGCGCGGGTGCGCTGGACCGCCAGATCGATGCCCTGTTCGGCGAAGAAGTCCCCCTGGCCCAGGGCCTCCTCCTCGGCGTCCCAGGACGCCTGGATGGCGGCGAGGCCGGTCTGGACCTCCACGCCCGGCGCCCATTGGGCCAACAGCGCCGACACCTCCGGCCCGGGCGCCAGCAGGCGCGGCGCTCCCTGCCCCGGCCCGGTCAGGCGTAAGGTCGGCCCCTTGCGCTCGCGCGGCTCGGCCGTGACCTGAACCTCGATCCGGTCGCCTTCCCTGACGGTCGCGGCCTTGGTCAGCGGCAGGAAGCCCGGCGCATTCTCGACGCCCAGATCGACGAAGGCGGCGCGATAGCCCGCCTCGACCTCCATCACCCGCCCGACGCAGCGCGCGCCCAGGCGATGCTGGGGCGGGTCGTCCTCGCGCTGGATGATCAGGCGCTCGAACCGGCCGTCGCGGGCGACCATGCCCCGCACCTCGCCCGGCGTGTCGTCCAGGAAGGCTTCGATCTCGCCGCTCACCGGCGCCAGCCCGCGCCTTCAAGCAGATGCGCGGCCTCGTACAACGGCAGTCCCATGACCGAGGGGTGGCTGCCGACGATACGGCGCACAAAGGCCCCGGCCGGGCCCTGGATGCCATATCCGCCCGCCTTGCCACGCCAGTCGCCGGTGGCGACATAGGCGGCGATCTCGGCTTCGGACAGAACCTTGAACGTCACGCGGGTTTCGTTGACGCGGGTGGTGGTGCGGCCGTCGGCGACCACGGCCACGCCGGTGAAGACCCGGTGATTGCGCCCCGACAGCAGGCGCAGGAAGCGCGCGGCCTCGGCCTCGTCAGCGGCCTTTTCCAGGAACCGGCGGCCCACGGCGACCACGGTGTCGGCGGCCAGCACGACCGCGCCGGGCGACCGGGCGGCCACGGCCTGGGCCTTGGTCCGCGCCAGACGTTCGGCCAGACGCGGCGGCGTCTCGGCCTTCAGCGGCGTCTCGTCGATGTCGGCGGGGTCGATGCGGTCGGGAACGATCCCGATCTGCGCCAGAAGTTCGATCCGGCGCGGGCTGGCCGAAGCCAGCACCAGGGGCGGACGCGTCATGGCGTCTGCGCCCTTACTTGAAGCGATAGGTGATGCGGCCCTTGGTCAGATCATAGGGCGTCATCTCGACCAGCACCTTGTCACCGGCCAGCACGCGGATGCGGTTCTTGCGCATCTTGCCGGCGGTGTGGGCGATGATCTCGTGGTCGTTTTCCAGCGTCACGCGGAAGGTGGCGTTCGGCAGCAGTTCGCTGACCACGCCCGGAAACTCCAGCAGTTCTTCCTTAGCCATGCGGCCTCTCACGCCCTTGGGATACGACAACGACCCCGGCCGGGCGGGCGCCGGGGGCGAAGAGGCGCGCTAATGCCGGAAAACCGCGCAAAAGTCGAGGCGCGGCGTCAATGGTCTCAACGCCGGGTCAGGGCGAAGACCAGGGTGAACAGGCGCCGGGCCGTTTCGTGGTCGATGGCGATCTTGCCGTCCAGCCGGTTCCGCAGCAGTTCGGCGCCTTCGTTGTGCATGCCGCGCCGGCCCATGTCGACCGACTCGATCTGGCTGGGCGAAGACCCGCGCAGGGCCTGGTAATAGCTGTCGCAGATCAGGCCATAGTCCTTCAGCACCGTCTTCAGAGGCGTCAGCGACAGGCCGTGCGCGCGGGCGTATCCGGGTCCGGCGACATCGAACACCAGCCGACTGTCCTGCAGCGACAGGGTCAGGGCGTAGGGGCCGCCTTCGGCGCCGACCGGCTCGAAGCTGTTTGTCTCGACCAGGTCGAACACCGCCACGCGGCGCTCATGCTCCACCTCGGCCGAGGCGGCCGGCAGGCTGGCGGCGTCCAGCGTCACCGAGGCCAGGCGGTGCTCGCCCCCGTTCATTCGGCCACCGTCTCTTGCGGCGCCTGTTCAGGATGGGCCGGCGCCACCCGCGCGGGCCAGCGCTCCGACAGGTCGGTGACCACGGCGTCCAGGCATTCCACGTCGATGCGCAGATCCCCGCCGCCGGCGAACATCAGGATCACACGGCCGCCCGGCGCCTCGACCGGCTCGAAGTCGATGGCCAGAAGCTCCAGCGCCGATTCGGGGCCGCGCGGCAGGCGCCGGCTCTTGACCGCCTGGACGTCGCCGAACTGCATGGCCGCCATCACCCGCGTGCCGCCGCATTCCCAGCAGAAGCGCGACAGGGCGATGGTCACCCGCCGGGCCGACTTCTCCCACACGATATCGACCGGCCGCAGGATGGAGTCCTGAAGCGCGGCCGACATGATCTGCAGATCGTCGGCGTCGGCCGCCAGCATACGCAGCGGCGTCGGAGGCGTCTTGGCGGGGGCCTCTTCAGTGGCCATCGGAATCGTCCTCGCCGTGGATGCGGCGGATCTGGGCGCCGCAGGCCCCCAGCTTCTCTTCCAGACGCTCGAACCCGCGATCCAGGTGATAGACGCGGCCCACCGTCGTTTCGCCCTGGGCGACCAGCCCCGCGATCACCAGGCTGACCGAGGCGCGCAGGTCGGTGGCCATCACCGGGGCGCCATGCAGAACCTCGACCCCGTTCACGCGCGCCTCGCCCGCATGAACCGCGATGTCGGCGCCCAGCCGCGCCAGCTCGGGCGCGTGCATGAAGCGATTCTCGAAGATGGTCTCATGGATGACGCTGGTCCCTTCGGCCGTGGTCATCAGGGCCATGAACTGGGCCTGCAGGTCGGTGGCGAAGCCGGGATAGATTTCGGTGGTCACATCCACCGCCTTCAGCCGCCGGGCCGGATCGCGCCGCACGATGACGCCGTCGTCGGTGGGGGTGATCTCGACCCCCGCCTGGATCATCTTGTCGGTCAGGGCCTGGATCAGATCGGCGCGCGCGTGGGTCAGTCGCACCTCGCCCCCCGCCATGGCGGCGGCGACGGCATAGCTGCCCATCTCGATCCGGTCGGGAATGACCGACCAGTCGGTCCCGTTCAGCGAGGTGACGCCGTCGATGGTCAGGACATCGGTGTCCAGCCCCTGGATCCGCGCGCCCATGGCGATCAGACAGCGGGCCAGGTCGCCGATCTCGGGCTCGCGCGCCGCATTGCGCAGAACCGTGGTCCCGTTCGCCAGCACCGCGGCCAGCAGCGCATGCTCGGTGGCGCCGACCGAGACGAAGGGAAAGACGATCTCGGCGCCGCGCAGGCCCTTCGGGGCCGTGGCCGAGACATAGCCCTCATCCAGTTCGATCGAGGCGCCCAGACGGCTCAAGGCGTCGATATGCAGATCGACCGGCCGCGCCCCGATGGTGCAGCCGCCCGGCAGCGACACCCGCGCATGGCCGGTGCGCGCCAAAAGCGGCCCCAGCACATTGAACGAGGCCCGCATCTGACGCACCAGCTCATACGGGGCGAAGGTGGAGGTGATCGCCTTGGCGTCGAACAGGGTCTGCTGGCCGTCCGGCCCGTCCGATTCGGTGACCGTGATGCCGAACTGGCGCAGCAACTGGCCCAGGAATTTGGTGTCCGCCAGGCGCGGCATATTGGTCAGCCGCAGGGGCTGATCCGTCAGGATCGAGGCGGCCATCAGCTTGATGGCGGAATTCTTGGCGCCGCTGATCGGGATTTCGCCGAACAGCTGGGCGCCGCCCTGGATGGCGATGCGGTCCATGTGATCCTTAAAACGCGCCGACGAAGCGGCGTGCTTCGGCGGATCGGCTATCTAGCAAGCGCACGTGGCGATGCGAAAGAGCGGTCGGCGATGACTTTCAGTTGCTCTTCCTGTCCGCCGGCGGCCGGGCGGCCTTGCGGCGCTTCAGATTGTCGCGAAGTGCGGCGGCCAGGCGGGCGGCGCGTTCGGCCTTGGCTTTATCCTGGGCCTTGCCCTCGGGACGGTCCGGCTTTTCGGGCGGCGCGGTCATGCCGCCATGTCGCCCGATCAAAACTTTTGCGCAAGCAGGCGATTTGGGGCTTTCCCCCCGGCGGACCTTTGGCTATACGGCCGCTTCCTCAGATTTCGCCGCCGTAGCTCAGTGGTAGAGCGCATCCTTGGTAAGGCTGAGGTCGGCAGTTCAATCCTGCCCGGCGGCACCACCTAAGACGAAGGCCCGGTCGATCAGACCGGGCCTTTTGTTTTTCAGTCCTGTTCCAGCGCCGTGGGCGGATGGGCCGGGGCGCGGTGACGGCGAATCCGTTCGTCCCAGGCGTCCGAACGCGTGGCGGCGTCGCGAACGCGGAAAGGACTGTCCGGGTCGCGATAAAAACGGTCCATCCCGCGCGGATCATGCGAATAGGGGAACAGCCCGTTTTCCGTATGGTCGAACGACAGGTCCAGACGCCCGCTGTCGCCCAGCGGGATCGAAACCCACATGCCCACATCACGATAGCCGCCGGTGCCGATGCCGGCCGAGACCTCGCCGTGCAGGCGGCGGTCGTCGACGGGGCCGACCGGCTTGTCGAAGGCCGGCTCTCCGGGCTGGCGCTGGTCGATCCAGCGGGCGATCTGCTGGTCCGTGGTCAGATTGTGCGGTGTGGCCGTGTCCAGGGTGGTCTGCAACACCGAAGGCGCGACATCGACCGGGGCTTCCACGGCCACGGGCGGCGCGACGGCGGCGCGGGCCGTCGCGATGACCGACTGCGGTTCATCCATGACCGTCACGGCCAGGATCATCAGGCTGATGAGCATGCAGGCGCTCCTCTCGCCGCCCAGTCTAAACCAGATTGCGGCGAGAGGTTGGTCAAAACTCAGACAGCGAGACGACGTCTTTGCAAGGTGACGACCGCCGCCGCGCCCAGGATCAGCGCCAGCAGGATCATGGCCCACTCCGACAGCGTGGGCACCACGGCCGGCGTGTAGCTATAGTCGTCGGAGGGCGTATTGACGTTGGAGCCGGAACCGGTGGTCACCACAATATCGACGGCGCCCAGCGCGGCGCCCGGCGGCGACACGGCGGTGATCTGGGTCGGGCTGTTCACGATATAGCTGGCCGCCGCCACGCCGCCGAAGGTCACGCCCGTCACGCCGACGAAATTGGTGCCGGTGATGACGACGCTGGTCGCCCCCGCCAGGCTGCCGCTGGCCGGCGCCAGAGACGTGACGGTCGGAAGTCCCACGGACATGACCCAGGGCCCCGGAGCCATGCCGACGAGCCGCAGCCGATTGGAATCATAGCCCCCAGCCGAACAGCTATCGGCTGGACTAGCCGCGGCAAGCCCGTTCACGACCACAGCGCACACACCGTTGATATAGGCTTCCGGCGCATTGTTGCTCAGAAAGATGTTGTCGATGAACGCACCAGCGGCAACGACGCCACGCCAACGATAGATATCGATATTCGACGAGGTGATCGCACCTGCGCCATTCGTCGTGACGCGGAAATCATGCAGGCGCGCCTGCGGATCGGTGTGCACGATGGTCTGCACACCATCCGATACGGTGTAGCCGGTGACCAACAACGAAATGTCTGCGTTCGCCAGATTGGTCGCCAGCGGCGCCGCCGTGGTGAAACTGACGGTGATCACGTCCCCCGGAGTATAGGCCGCGCATACGGCAGGCGCGACGCAGGTGACCTGAGTCTCGATATTGGCGGGCGTGCTGGCCGCTGTTACGTACGTATAGGTCACCTGCGCCGATGCAGGCGCAGCGACCAGCGCCACCCACACGGCGGCCAGACAGCTCAGAAAAACACGCACACCCACCCCCCATTTCTTCACGGCGCCGCCCTCAGCAGCGCTTCCCGAAAGGCGATCAATTGCGAAATCGCAATTTCCCAACGGTTAGCCGCTGAACGCCCCACAGGCAAGAACGAGGGTTTCCGAGTGTCAGGCCGCGCCGTCGCCGCGCCCCAGCGGGTCCGGCAGGGCTTCCCCCTCTGGCACGAAGCTCAAGGCGACCGAGTTGATGCAGTAGCGGTCGCCGGTGGGCGGCGGGCCGTCGGGGAAGACATGGCCCTGATGGCTGTCACAGCGGGCGCAGCGGGTCTCGATACGGATCATGCCATAGCTGGCGTCCCGCACCGGGCGGACATGGGCCGGATCGACAGGCTGGGTAAAGCTGGGCCAGCCGGTGCCGCTCTCGAACTTGGTCGCGCTGCGGAACAGGGGCAGGCCGCACTGACGGCAGCAGAACACGCCGGCGCGTTTCTCGCCCAGCAAGGTCCCGCAGAACGGCGCCTCGGTGCCGTGCGCCAGCAGGACGCGCTTTTCCTCGGGCGACAGAGCGGCCTCCAGCGCATCGCGCTCGGCCTCGGTCGGCGGGGTCAGGTCATAGCCGGCGGCGGATCGGGTCATGCGTCTGAAATAGGAAGGGCCGGGCAAGGGTTCCACCCTGCCCGGCCCCGCAGTCGTCGCGAACGACGATCTTACTGGAACAGCGTGCCGACCCAGGTCCGCACCGCGGTCTCGTCCGCCGGGTTGCCGGTGTAGGCCAGGCCCTGCGCGGGTTGATAGGGCTGGTTGTCGCCGCGCTGGCGGGTGGTCCAGGCCTTGTGGCCATAGCTCAGGTCCGCATAGTTCGACGGCAGGCGCACCACGGTCGGCTCGATGAAGATCGAGTCCACGCCGGTGGTCGAACCCGCCAGACGCACGTTCGGCAGGCGCGTCAGCATGTCCAGCACATCCAGGCAGCCGCCGGTGCAACCCCCGTCGACCAGCACCACCACCGGCCCCTGAACGGGGTTGGCCGCGCCGGTGTCTTCGGCCAGGGGGCGGCCCGGCATGGCGAAGGTCTGCTGGCCGGCGGCCAGGGCGGCGTCGAAGGCGGCCACGATGGCGGCCGTCTGTTCGATCACCGACGCCGATTCCTGCACGAAGCGCGGATCGGCCTGCATGCGGGCCAGGGTGTCGACGAACCACTGACGGTTGGCCGGGGTGGCGCGATAGGTGATGGTTCCGGCCTCGGGCTGGCGCGGGGCGGTGAACTCAGGCGTCCAGATGCGGTTGGCCAGGCCATAGCCGCGCGCCGTCGCATTCATCGACGAGCCTTCGGCGCCGCGCAGATCGATCACGAAGCCCTGGGGCCCGCGCAGGGTCTGCACCTGGCTTTCGACCTGGCCGAAGAAGCCGGCCCAGTCGGCGTTGTCCGCCAGCGAATGCACATTGATCCACGGGCGGCCGTTGATCGTCTCGATCGCCAGGGGGGTGGCGCCGGGCGTATAGACGGCGCCACGATAGGCGGCCTCGATCTGGGCCGCGTCGATGGGCTGGATCTTCAGCTCATATTCGCGCTCGCGGCGGCCCTGACGGAAGGTGCAGAACTGCGGCATGCCGGTGGCGAAGGTGTTGTTGCGGTTCCACAGCAGATAGGGCGCCGTGCGCACCCGGCCGGATTCAGTGTTCAGATCGCCTTCCCACAGGTCCAGCTTGGACCGCGCCAGATCTTCGGCCGAAACGCCGTTGCACGACACCAGGACAGAACCGATCGGCGGGGCGCCACGCAGGCCCTGGCGCACATAGGCGACTTCATACTGATTGCCCGACCAGCGGGTGGTGAAGCCCGGCCAGGCGATGGCGAAGAACGGCCCCAGACCTTCGTAGGTCGGACGGATGGCGATGTTCCCGTCGCGGAAGCCGTTGGCGTAATAACGCATCAGATAGGCGTGGGTGTCGCCACTCTGGACCTGACCGGCCTTGCCCTGGGCCTCGGCCAGGCCGGCGTCCAGCCAGCTGCGGAAACGGTCGCCGGCGGCGCCCGGAATCACGGCGGCGGGGTGGTTGTCGCGCAGTTGATCATGGGCGGCCTGCAGATCCTGGCGGGCCAGGGTGCGGAAGTCCTGAGCCTGCGCCGCACCGGCGACGACGGTCAGGGCCAGGGTGGAAGCGGCGGAAATCAGTCGAAGCATAGGATGGATCGCTCCAGGGAGGGGTCTTACTTGCAGGCATGCGTTAAACCCCATCCACGACACGCTTGCAAAGCCCGCACGCCTGCGACGTGTTCGTCCGGGTTTACTCGTTCCCATGCGCGTCCTAATCCGGGGCGGCCCGGCCACGACCGGCGGGGCGGTCGGGCCCGCTGTCGCATGTTCAAGAAAATCCTCATCGCCAACCGCGGCGAGATCGCCGTCCGCATCATCAAGACATGCCGGAAAATGGGCATTGCGACGGTGCAGGTCTATTCCGAGGCCGACGCCGGCTCCCTGGCCGTCGAGATGGCGGACGAGGCGGTGCTGATCGGCCCGGCCCCGGCGGCCCAGTCCTATCTGCTGGCGGACAGGATCATCGAGGCGGTGCGGCAAACGGGCGCGGAGGCGATCCACCCCGGCTTCGGCTTCCTGTCGGAAAACGCCGGCTTCGCCCGACGCCTGCGCGACGAGGGAATCGCTTTTATCGGCCCGAACCCCGAGGCCATCGAGGCCATGGGCGACAAGATCACGTCCAAGAAATTCGCCGCCGAGGCGGGCGTCTCGACCGTGCCGGGCCACATGGGCCTGATCGAAACACCCGAGGAAGCCGTGCGGATCGCGCGTGAGATCGGCTATCCGGTGATGATCAAGGCCTCGGCCGGCGGCGGGGGCAAGGGCATCCGCGTGGCCGAGAGCGACGCCGACATGGCCGAGGGCTTCGCCGTCGTGAAGGCCGAGGCGTTGAACGCCTTTGGCGACGACCGGGTCTTTCTTGAGAAATTCATCGTCGATCCGCGCCACATCGAGATTCAGGTGCTGGGCGACAAGCACGGCAATGTCGTCCACCTGTTCGAGCGTGAATGCTCGATCCAACGTCGCAACCAGAAGGTCATCGAAGAGGCTCCCTCTCCCCTGCTGGACGAAAAGACCCGCGCCGAGATGGGCGCCCAGGCCGTCGCTCTGGCCAAGGCGGTGAACTATGACAGCGCCGGCACGGTCGAATTCGTCGCCGGCCAGGACAAATCCTTCTATTTCCTGGAGATGAACACCCGTCTTCAGGTCGAGCATCCGGTGACCGAGCTGATCACCGGCGTCGATCTGGTCGAACAGATGATCCGCTCGGCCTGGGGCGAACACCTGGCGTTCAAGCAGGACGATCTGAAGATCGACGGCTGGGCCATCGAAAGCCGCATCTACGCCGAAGACCCCTATCGCGGCTTCCTGCCGTCCATCGGCCGACTGGTCCGCTATGAGCAGCCCGAGGAAGGCGATCAGGGCGACTACACGGTCCGCAACGATTCCGGCGTGCGCGAGGGCGACGAGGTGTCGATGTTCTATGACCCCATGATCGCCAAACTGTGCGCCTGGGCGCCGACGCGCGACGGCGCCATCGACGGCATGGCGCGGGCGCTGGAAGACACGCATCTGGCCGGGGTCGGCCACAACATCCCCTTCCTGTCGGCGGTGATGGACCAGGACCGGTTCCGATCCGGCGCCCTGACCACCCGATATATCCAGGACGAATTCCCCGACGGCTTCCACGGCCTGACGCCGTCGCGGGCTCAGGCGGACCAGATGATCGCCGCCGCCTGCGCCATGAACGAGATCGCGGCCGAACAGGCCGGCGATCCGTCGGACCGCACCGACTGGATCGTGATGATCGACCGCGAACCGCACGGCGTCAGCCTGTCCTATGACGACGACGAGGCGTTGATCCTGGACCTGACGGGTCAGGATCGGTCGCTGCGACTGGAAGCCATCGACTGGCGTCCCGGTCTGGCTCAGTTCCGCGCCGTGCTGGACGATCAGCCCTTCACCGCCGAGGTGAAGAAGACCGCCGACGGCTGGGACATCCGCCACCGCGCCGCCCGCGCACGCGTGCGGGTGCTGAGCCCCCGCCATGCCGAGCTTTACGCCCGCCTGCCCGAGAAACAGGCCGCCGACACCTCGAAACAGGTGCTGTCGCCCATGCCGGGCCTGGTCGTCTCCATCCCCGTCGCCGTGGGCCAGGAGGTCAAGACTGGCGAGACCGTGGCCATCATCGAGGCCATGAAGATGCAGAACATCCTGAAGGCCGAACGCGACGGCGTCATCAAGACCATCGGCGCCCAGGCGGGCGACCCGGTCGCCGCCGACGACGTGCTGGTGGAGTTCGAGTGAGCGCGGCCGAACGGCTGGGCGACCTTTACCTGACCGCGTCCGGCCGGATCGGGCGGCGGGCGTTCGTGCTGGGCCTCGCGCCCTTGGCGGCGGGCTGGGCGGCCCTGATGTTGCTGACGCCGGATGCGCCGTCTTGGGCCGGGCGACTGGTCGCGGCGATCCTGCTGTATCTGGCGGCCTGCGTGACGGCGCAGCGGCTGCATGACCGGGGCCGGGCCGGATGGTGGATCTGGCCGCTATTGGGCGCCGTGGTTGCGGCCTGGATTTGGCGCGAGACGCCGTTCGGCTGGGCGTTAGGCGTCCTGCTGCTGGCGCCCCTGGCCGATCTGGCCCTGCGGCCGGGCCAGGTGACGTTCAACCGCTATGGCGCGCCGCCGGCTTGACCGCTTCCAGTCTCGTCTTTCACAGTGATGGGGGGAGGACGATGACATGGCCAAGACGAACGCCTTTTCCGAGATGCTGAGCTTCAAGGGGCGCATCGGACGCGGTGAATGGTGGCTGATCGGCTTCGGCTTTTCGATCTTGCAGTCGGTTGCGGCTTTCGCGGCGGCCACTGTTCTGATCGGCGCCGAGCATTTCGGCCCGGCCTTGAGAGAGCATCCGGTCTTTCACCAAATCCAGTTGGCGTTGGCGGCTCTGCTGTTCTGGCCCATTCTGGCGGCGTCTGTGAAACGCGCCCATGACCGCAGCGGCCCCGGCCTTCTGCCCTTCGTCTATATGGTGGCCAATCTGACCTTCCTGGCGATCCAGGTCTTTCAGCCGCAAATGTTCGAGATCGATCCGGCGGCCACGCCGACAACGCCTCAGCTTTTGCTGGGACTGGTAGGAATAGCTTTCATCCCTCTGGCGATCTGGCTGGTGATCTCGCTGGGATTACTGCCGGGCAAGAAGGGGGCGAACCGATACGGCCCTTCGCCCAAAGGGTCGGGACGCCACGATTATCAGGCCCCGCGCATCGACTGAGGCCTCAGACCGGCGGCGCGGCCTCGGTCACCTCGCCGAACACCGACTGAAACGCCGCCTTCAGGGCCGCGTCGGCGTCGTCCATCGAGGCGGTCAGGCCCAGGTCCAGCAGGCTGGTGACCCCATGTTCGGCGATGCCGCACGGCACGATGCCGGCGAAATGGTCCAGGTCGGGGTCCACGTTCAGGCTGACGCCGTGGAAACTGACCCAGCGGCGCACCTTGACCCCGATGGCGGCGATCTTGTCTTCGCGGCTCCAGCCCGCCCCCTTGCGCTCGACCCAGACGCCAACACGGCCGTCGCGCACCCCTGCGAGCACGCCCAGACGATCCAGCGCGCCGATGATCCACCCCTCCAGCCCGCGCACGAAGGCCCGCACGTCACGCCCGCGCCGGTTCAGGTCCAGCATGACATAGGCCACCCGCTGCCCCGGCCCGTGATAGGTGAACTGCCCCCCCCGCCCCGTGCGATGCACCGGAAACCGGTCGGGCATCAGAAGGTCGGCGTCCTTGCTGGACACCCCGGCGGTGTACAGGGGCGGATGCTCCAGCAGCCAGACCATCTCGGCCGCCTGGCCCTCGGCGATGGCGGCCACGCGCGCCTCCATGAACGCCACCGCGTCGTCATAGCCGACGGGGGCGGTGGAAACGGCCCATTCGACGGGCGGGCTTAACGGCTGGGAAAGCATGACGCTTCAATGTGGTCGGAGAGTGCGCCGTGCAAGTCCCTGCCCGGTCATCATCTCTGCAGTCGGGTTGCGCATGAGTCAGATCGAAGCCGTCGATGTCGAACTGTCCGTCGTGCTGGGCCGTTCGGTGCTGCCGATGTCGCAACTGCTGAAGATGGGCCGGGGCGCGGTCATTCCGCTGAACGCCTCGGAAAGCGACGAAGTGTGGATTCTGGCCAACAACCACCCCGTGGCGCGCGGCCAGATCGAGATCCGCGACGACCGCATCGCCATCACGGTGACGCGCCCGGCCGACGTTTATGATTTCATGGCGGGGGCGGCGTAGGGCCGCCGGCCACTGGCCACTTCCCTTTCAGTTCCGCCTCCGCTATCTCCGCGCCTCCGATGCGAGCGGTCGTGGCGGAATTGGTAGACGCGCAGCGTTGAGGTCGCTGTTCCTTAACCGGAGTGGAAGTTCGAGTCTTCTCGACCGCACCATCGACTTTGAAGGACGGATTCATCGGCTGAACAGCTGATCGACAGGACAGGGAGGCCCCGCGTGAGCAACACCGCAACCGCACCCCTGCCCGAATCCGATATCGAGATCGAAGAGCATGAGGCGCTGGACGAGGACTATGTCCTGACGCCCGCCTTCGTGGAAAAGGTCGTCGACGCCGCCGACGATGGCGACGGGCTGCGGCTGCGCGGCCTGCTGGAAGACCTGCACCCGGCCGACGTGGCCGATCTGATGGGCTTTCTGACGGCCGAACATCGGGCGGTGACGGTGCTGTGGCTGCCGCCGGACCTGCTGGCCGAGACCTTGCCGGAACTGGACGACGGCATCCGTGAGGAGGTGCTGGAGCGCGCGCCGCACGGCACCCTGGCCGAGGCTCTGCAGGAGCTGGATTCCGACGACGCCGTCGCCGTGGTCGAGGAAATGGAGGACGACCAGCGCGAGCGGGTGCTGGCCGCCATGCCCGACGTCGAACGGGCCGCCATCGAACACGCCCTGGCCTATGCGGAAGAAACCGCCGGCCGCCTGATGCAGCGCGAGGTGATGGCCGCGCCCCAGTTCTGGAACGTCGGCGACACCATCGACCACGTCCGGGCCCAGGGCGAGGACCTGCCCGAGCTGTTCTTCGACATCTATGTGGTCGATCCGATGAACCGGCCGGTCGGCGGCGTGCCGATCAGCCGCCTGCTGCGCGCGCCGCGCACGACCGCCCTGACCGAGATCATGGAGCCGGTGAACGAGATCGCCGTCGATCAGGATCAGGAAGAGGTCGCCTATGTCTTCGAGAAATACCACCTGATCTCGGCGCCGGTCATCGACGACGGCGGTCGCCTGGTGGGCCAGATCACCGTCGACGACATCGTCAACATCATCCAGGAAGAGAACCGCGAGGACATCCTGCGCCTGGCCGGCGTGCGCGACGAGGACCGCGGCTCGTCCGTGCCGGAAATCGTGCGTGGCCGCGCGCCCTGGCTGGTGATCAACCTGGCCACCGCCGCCCTGGGGGCCAGCGTCATCGCCTGGTTCGGCGCCACCATCGAACAGATCGTGGCCCTGGCGGCGCTGATGCCCATCGTCTCGGCCCTGGGCGGCAATGCGGGGACGCAGTCGCTGACGGTCACGGTGCGCGCCCTGGCCACGCGCGAGCTGAACAGCTCGAACGCCCGACGCACCTTCGTGCGCGAACTGATGGTGGGTCTGGCCAACGGCCTGGTTCTGGCGCCCCTGATCGGGGTGGCGGCGGGGCTGTGGGCCTGGGACTGGCGCATGGGGGCGGTGATCGCCGTGGCCATGGTGCTGAACCTGCTGGTGGCGGCCACGGTCGGGGTGCTGACGCCCCTGACCCTGTCCAAGCTGAAACAGGACCCGGCGGTGTCTTCGGCGGTGTTTGTCACGGCCACGACAGACTTTTTCGGTTTCCTGATCTTCCTGGGCCTGGCGACGGCGGTTCTGCTGTAGTCGTTGCGGCCCGGCGCTTGCTCCATCCCCTGTGAGGCGAACGATTCCGTCTCGATTTGGGTCAATCCAGGTGTCCGACGTCACGTCCAGCCGCATGAAGGTCTCCCGCGAGGGGATCGTGCTCATCAAGAGCTTCGAGGGCTTCCGGCCCCAGGCCGTGGCGCGGCCCGAGGGCGGCTGGGTGATCGGCTATGGTCACACCGCCTCGGCGCGTGAGGGGCTGACCGTCGGCGAGGCGGACGCCGAACTGCTGCTGCAATACGACCTGATGCCGGTGGTGAAGGCCCTGCATGAGCGGGTTCAGACGCCGCTGAACCAGCACCAGTTCGACGCCCTGGCCAGTTTCGCCTTTTCCCTGGGGGTCGAGCGCTTCCTGGCGTCCGACGTGCTGGAGCGGATCAACGCCGGCGCCCCCCATGACGCCGCGGACGCCCTGTTCGGATGGCCCGAGCCGGCCGGCGCGGAAACCGCCCTGCGTCGTCGCGCGGCCGAGCGCGCCCTGTTCGTCGCGGCGCCCGAGACGCCGGTGACCCTGGCCGACCTGCTGGCCGCGCCCCTTCCCCTGCCCGCGTCGTCGGCCCAGCCGGAGCCGGAGCCGCAGCCCGAACCGCAGCCCCTGAGCGCATCGGAAGACGCCCGCGCGGCCGCCCTGGCGCATCTGCTGGGCGAAGCGGAGCCTGCGCCTCTGGCAGAACCGACGCCGCCGCCCCCCACGCCCGCGACCACGACGCAGGATCCGCAGTTCCAGCGTTATTCGCCCTATCAGGCCGCCGTGATCGGCCCGCTGCCGTCGCTGGAGCCGCAACAGAGCGTAGCGGCCGTCAGCCTGGCGCCCCTGGCGATCAGCCCGGCCTCGCCTCTGGCGGTCGAAGCCGCCAATGACGTCGACCAGACGCCGACGCCTGCGCCGACCCATATCGAGCCGCCGACCGAGCCGGTGTTCCCCGCCAGCGCCGCCCAGGCCGAGGCCCAGAATGAGGCCCAGGTCGAAACTCAGGCCGAGGTTCAGATCGACACCGCGCCGGCCGTCGCAGACGAACCGGTGACGCCGCTGGTCATCGAACCGGCCGCGCCCGAACCCCTGGTCCTGACTCCGCTGACCGAAGCCGAGGCGGCGACCGAGGCTCGTCCTCTGTGGACGCCGGAACAGCGCACGTTCGGCGAGGCCGCCGCCGGAACCACGAACGAAACGGCCGAGGCCCTGTTTGAAGACGGCGAGGCCGCCCTGGGCCCTATCGTGCGGCACGAGGCGGAAGAGACGCCCGAGCGGGGCGTGAACCTGGCCGAAGCCGGGGCCTTCATGCTGATGGGCGGCATCGGCCTGGTGTCGTTCGGCGCCGCCATGGCCGCCTTCCGCCGCGCGGCGATGGAAGGCTCCGCCGGCGACCAGACGGCGCTGATGGGGTGGGTGCTGCTGGTGATCGCCCTGATCTGCGTCGGGGTGTCGGCCTTCAACCTGTACCAGCGCTGGGGCCGGGCCGAGGTCGAATAAGGGCGCTTTGCGCGCTCGCGCCGGGGGTGCTAACCCCGCCGTCATGAGCATTCCCTTCGCGCCCCAACCCATGGAATTCGGCCTGGGTGAAACCGCCGACGCCATTCGTGACACCACCGCCCGCTGGGCCGCCGACCGTCTGGCGCCGCGCGCGGCCGAGATCGACGAAAGGAACGAATTCACCCGCGACCTGTGGCCCGAGATGGGCGAGCTGGGCCTGCACGGCGTCACGGTGGAAGAAGAGTTCGGCGGCCTGGGCCTGGGCTATCTGGAACACGTCGTGGCCATGGAGGAGGTGTCGCGCGCCTCGGCCTCGATCGGCCTGAGCTACGGCGCCCACTCGAACCTGTGCGTCAACCAGATCCGCCGCTGGGGCACCGACGAGCAGAAGCAAAAATACCTGCCCAAGCTGATCAGCGGCGAACACGTCGGCTCGCTGGCCATGTCGGAGGCCGGATCGGGTTCGGACGTCATGTCCATGCGCACGCGCGCCGACAGGAAGGGCGACCGCTATGTCCTGAACGGCACGAAATTCTGGATCACCAACGCCCCCCACGCCGAGACCCTGGTGGTCTATGCCCGGACCGGCGACGGCAACGGCGGCGTCACCGCCTTCCTGGTCGAAAAGGGCATGAAGGGGTTCAGCGTCTCCAAGAAGCTGGACAAGATGGGCATGCGCGGCTCGGACACCGCCGAACTGGTGTTCGAGGATTGCGAGATCCCGGCCGAGAACATCATGGGCGGCGAAGGGCGCGGCGCGGCCGTGCTGATGAGCGGCCTGGACTATGAGCGGGCGGTGCTGTCGGCCGGGCCTCTGGGCATCATGCAGGCGGCGCTGGACGTGGTTCTGCCTTACGTCCGCGACCGCAAACAGTTCGGCAAGGCGATCGGCAGCTTCCAGCTGATGCAGGGCAAGGTGGCCGACATGTACGTGGCCCTGAACAGCGCCCGCGCCTATGTCTATTCGGTGGCGCGCGCCTGCGACCAGGGCCTGACCACCCGCTATGACGCGGCGGGCGCCATCCTGCTGGCCAGCGAGAATGCGGTGAAGGTCACGCTGGAGGCCGTCCAGGCCCTCGGCGGCGCCGGCTACACCAAGGAATGGCCGGTCGAACGCCTGGTGCGCGACGCCAAGCTGTACGACATCGGCGCCGGCACCAACGAGATCCGCCGCTTCCTGATCGGTCGGGAACTGCTGGGGTCGTGAGGGTTTCCTTCTGCGGAAGGAGCCTTACGCCATGCCTGCCAGATCCGCCGCCCAGCAGAAGGCCGCCGGCGCCGCCCTGTCGGCCAAGCGCGGCGATATGCCCAAGTCCAAGCTGAAGGGGGCGTCACGGTCGATGGTCGAAACCATGACGGAGACGCAGTTGGAAGACCTGGCCGCCACACCGCGCAAAGGCAAGCCCGAGCACGTCGGCGACCACTGATCGCATCTTGCGGATTGTTAAGTGGCGTTGGGAGCAGGCCGTCCCTAAATGCTGGACCAGCCTCCCTTCCCCGCCGAGCGCGTCATGCCCGATTACGATTATCAGAGCGACGCGCGCACCTTTTCGCAGGTGCTGGAGGACATCGGCGCGCGCGATGAGCCCAAGCTGTACCTGGGCGAACTGGTCAACGCCTTCGGCGAGCGCGGCTTTGGGGCGATGATGGTGTTCCTGGGGCTGTTGAACGCCCTGGCCTCGCCCATTCCCGGATCGACCACGGTGCTGGGGGCGCCGCTGCTGTTGATCTGTTTGCAAGGGCTGTTTCTGCGCGACCAGCTGTGGCTGCCGCGCTGGGCGCTGAAAAGCAGCCTGCCGCGCGAGGAGTTCCGCAAGGTCACGGCCCGCATCAGCAAACCCCTGAAGACGATCGAGCGCCTGTCCTGCCCGCGCTGGCTGTTCATGACCAACGAGGTTTCAGAGGTGCTGATCGGTCTGGCGACCAGTCTGCTGACCGTGATCGTCATGCTGCCCATCTTCGGCGGCAATCTGTTTCCGTCGCTGTTCGTGGCCCTGTTCGGCTTCGGCATGATGCAGCGGGATGGCGTGGCCGTGGCCCTGGCCTGGGTGGGAACGGCGGGCTTCGCCGCCTTCGTCTGGCTGGCGTGGGAGATCATCAGCCGCATCTTCCTGGCGACCATGGGCTGGTGGTCGCAGGTGTTCGGATGAATGAAAGGGCCGCCGCGTCGCCGCGACGGCCCCGACATTGTCTGACCGCGAAACGGTCAGCCGAAACCGAAAGCCTGAAAGGTCAGGCCCAGGCCTCCACCGAGACCAGGGTCGCGGCCACCGCACGCGATTGATGACAATGAGACACTGGATCACCTCCTTTCACGACGCGCCCCCAATCGAGCGCACGAGTCAGAGGTAAGAGCAGTTCGCCGGCTTCGCCAAGCCGGCTCGCCCTTTCGTGATGACGCGCGGGGAAAGCCTGCGCTCAAGCAGCGAGGGACCGCGTCCCGAGCGATAGCGCAATAAACAGCCCTCGCGCTCAAGCAGCGAGCGCCCGCGGCGCGAGCGTTAGCGCGGCGCACAGCGCCCAACAGAAAACGCCGGAGGGGGCGAACCCCTCCGGCGTCGTCCTTGAACCTGAAGGCCGATCAGCCGCGGAACAGCGACAGGACCAGCTGAGGGGTCTGGTTGGCGATGGACAGGGCCTGGACGCCCAGTTGCTGCTTCGTCTGCAGCGCCTGGAGCCGGGCGCTTTCCTTCGCCAGGTCGGCGTCGACCAGATTGCCCACCCCGCTTTCCAGAGAGTCCGTCAGCTTGCCGACGAACGTCCGGTGGGTCTCCAGCGCCTTGGACTTGGTGCCCAGACGCGCCAGGGCGCCCGAGACATTGTCCAGCGACGCATTGACGGCGGCCAGGGACGCCGTCGCCCGCGACAGGGTGGTGATCGACTGCGTCGCGCCCACGGTGACGATCGTTCCGCCCAGAGCCAGCACCTCGGCGCCGACGGTCATGGAATTCGTGCCGGCGGCGTTGGCCAGAGCCTGGAACCCGGTGGCGCCGGTCTTCAGCAGGTTGACCCCGTTGAATTCGGCGTTGTTGGTGACGCTGGTGATCTGATCACGCAGCGCCCGGAAATCTTCGTTCAGCGCATTGCGCGACGCGGTTTTCAGCGACGCATCGGTCGCCGCCAGAGCCTTCTCCTTCATCTGCAGCAAGAGGTCGGAGACCGTCTCGCCCGCCGCCATGGCCACATCGACCGCAGCGATGCCCCGGTCGAGCGACTGTTTGACCGCCCCCAGGGCGCCGATTTCGGCGCGTTGCCCCTGGGCGATGGCCCAGATGGCGCCGTTGTCCTTGGCCGATGCGATCTTCTTGCCGGTGTTGATCCGGTTTTGGACCGTGGCCAGGTCGGCGTTGGTGGCGTTCAGGTTCTGGAGCGCGATCATCGCGCCCACGTTCGTGTTCACCGAGCTCGAGAGCATGCGGCATCCTTCCATTCTGGTCGGTTGAAACGGCCTTCTGGCCGCGGAACCGGTTCTGGTTCGCACGCGCACACGCAAGAAGCGGACCTGAAAATGCCCGCCTTTAATCTCTGGATTTCAGTATCTTACATGCTAGGCGACACTCGCCCGGCAGGATCGACCCGGCGACGGCGTCACAGATTGCCTAGTGGGCGTCAGGCGGCTTCCTGGGCGCCGGCCAGGCCCTGCATCACCATCTTGTTGATGTCGATCAGAGGTTCGAAATCCTCGCCCTCCTGCATGATGGCCGAGGAGTGGCGGTTCACGAACAGGCTGATCGAGATGATCTGGGCCCGCAGGGGCTTGTTCAGGGCGTTGTCCGGGTCGCTGCAATCGGTCGCCAGCGCCGACCATAGACGCCGGTTCCAGTCCAGGGCGTCGATGCGGGTCTGGACGTCGTTGCGATCAACCGTTGACGCATGCACCAGCGCCCGCGTCACCTGTCCGAACAGCCGGTATTCCATCTCGCGCGGGGACTCCGCGCGGGCGGCGGCGGTCTTATAGGCCTGAAGCGACATTCGCGACCTTGTCCTCGTATTCCACCAGTTTCCGGGCGGCCAGCAGGGCCTTGTAGTATTCGCGCGCCAGCACGTGCTTGGAGGCGGCGACGCAGTCGGCCATGGCCTCGGGATTGCGGGTGGCGGTCATGAACTCGGTCACGCGGGTGGCGAATTCGTCGTACAGCTTGGGCGCCTGGTTCTCGTCGATGTACATCATCATGACGGGGAAATAGATGCGCCGCGCCGGGGTGGTCACCTCGTCGACCTGCATGATGTCCTTTTCGCGCAGGACATTGGCCTTGTTCTGCAGAATCAGAACGCCGCGACGGTCGCCGTTCTGGACGACGGCGCCGTTCAGAACGAACTTCTCACCCGGCTTCAGCGACAGCTTCAGCGGCATCCGGCAGGACTCCCCCCTTTGCCCGGCCCAACCTAGGGACGGCGCATTGAGCAAAGGCTAAACAGACGTGGTTAACCATGTCTTGTGATGTGGGCAGGCAATCAGGGGCGTCCGCCTGTACGAGCCGCTTCATGATCGATCTTACCGACCTCGCCCATGCGCTTCAGCCGGCCGCTCAGGGAACGGCGGGCGATGCGGCCTCGCCCGAGGCCCTGCGCCGCCTGGCGCGGGATCTGGCCAGCGGCCGTCTGCGCAGCGGCCTGGCCGTCCAGAAAAAGGCCGTCGAGAAGCTGAGGGCCGCCCTGGCGGCGGTCCAGGCGCATGACTATCACCTGGGGGCCAAACGCTGCCTGGAAGCCCTGGATCTGGACGAACGCAATGGTCTGGCGTGGCACATCCTGGCCATCTGTCAGGAAAAGGCCGGCGAGGTGGGCCAGGCGCTGAACGCCTATGAGGCCGCGCTGAAACTGCTGCCGCACGAGACGGAGGTGGCGCACGACCTGGGGCGTCTGGCCCAGCGGCTGGGCTATCTGGAGATCGCGGAAAAGCTGCTGGTGAAATATCTGGCGGCCAATCCGGGCCATGTGGACGCCACCAACAATCTGGCCTGCGTGCAGCGCGACGCGGGCCGTTATGACGAGGCCGTCGCCACCCTGCGCGACCTGATCGCCATCGAACCCGGCAGCGCGCTGTTGTGGAACACCCTGGGCACGGTGATGAGCGACCAGGGCGACATGCACAACGCCCTGATCTTCCTGGAAGAGGCGCTGCGGCTGGACCCCGACTTCGCCAAGGCCCGCTACAACCGCGCCAATGTGCGCCAACCGCTGGGCGACGAAGAGGGGGCGCTGGCCGATCTGATCGCCGCCTATGAGGGCGCCGAGCCGGGCTATGAGCAGGCGATGATGACCATGGCGCGCGCCATGCTGCTGATGGGGATGGGCCGCATACCCGAAGGGTTCGAGGCCTATGAGGCGCGGCTGGACCCGTCGATGCCCGAGGCGATGCGCGTGGTGGTTGACGCCCCGCGCTGGGATCCGGCGACGACCGACATCGCCGGCAAGCGGCTGCTGATCGTGGGCGAACAGGGCATCGCCGACGAAATGATCTTCGGCGGCTGCATTCCCGACGCCATCGACGCCGTCGGACCGGACGGACAGGTCTATCTGGCCGTCGAGGCGCGGCTGGTCGACATGTACCAGCGCAGCTTTCCCCGCGCCGTTGTCGGCGCCCACCGGGCGGTGCGGCTGGAAGGCCGGCTGACCCGCTTCTGCCCCTTCATGGAAGACCTGGCCGAGGCCGAAGGGATCAAGGCCGACGCCTGGGTTCCGATGGCCAGTCTTCTGGCGCAATACCGCCGCAGCCTGGCGGATTTCCCCGACACGCGCGGCTATCTGAAAGCCGATCCGGCGCGGGTGGCGCATTGGAAGTCCCAGCTGGAGGCGCTGGGCCCGGAACTGAAGATCGGCCTGCACTGGAAGAGCCTGGTGCTGACCGGCGTGCGCTCGCGTTATTTCTCCAGCTTCGAGCGGTGGAAGCCGGTGCTGACCACGCCCGGCTGCCGGATGATCAATCTTCAGTGCGGCGACGTGTCCGACGACCTGGCGGCGGCCCAGGCGGCCGGGGTCGAGATCTGGACCCCGCCGATCGACCTGAGGAACGATCTGGAGGATGTGGCGGCCCTGTCCGTCGCCTGTGATCTGGTGGTGGGGCCGGGCATTGCGGGCACCAATCTAGCGGCGACGACGGGCGCGCGCACCTGGCTGATCCATGCGCCGGACGACTGGCATCTGATGGGCACGGACCGCTACGTCTTCTATCCGCATGTGCGGACGTTCGCGACGGGCGGCTTCGACGGCTGGCCCCGCGCCATCCAGGCGGTGCGCGATGCGCTGGACCAGGCCGTGGCCGGCGGCTGGAACGACGGCTGACATCCGGGCGTTGCCTTCCTGAACAGGAGCGACGCCATGCCGGCCATCGAAAGCGACCGCGACGAGCAGGACCAGTCCGAGGTCTTCGACGAGACGCATCTGGACGACGAAGGCGACGGCGACCTGCTGCTGGACGAGGCGGACGACGTGTTCGACGTCACCCAGGCCGACGGCGACGCCGACGAAGACGATTTCGACGAGGACGACCAGGATCTGGGCGACGTCCTGGCCATGGACGGCATCGAGGCCAAGGCCGACGCCCTGCTGGGCCTGGACAGCCCCCAGGTTTCCGAAATCGACGCCGACGGCGACCCCGGTTCGGCCCCCGACGAGGTCGAGCTGGTCTATGCCGGCCTGATGCGGAACCAGCGCGGCGCCCAGGCCAGCGCCGCCCATTGGGAGGCCAAACGCCTGTCCGACGACGACATCGCCGACCTGGGCTATGGCCCCGACGAGGAGACGACCCGATGACCACCCCCCGACCCGAAATAGACACCCGCGGCCCCGACACGCCCCACGCCCGCCGCGCCGAGCGTCAGGACGGCAAGCCGGATCAACTGCGTGACAAATCCGGCCTGGCCGAAGACCGCCAGGAGGCCCTGATCGACGAGGGCGTCGAGGAAAGCTTCCCCGCCAGCGACCCGGTTTCGGTCAAACGCATCACCTGATCGTTGTTAACCCGCCGTCTCCTGGGCTAGGGCTGTAGACAGTCACAGTCCGGGGATACGGGGAATGCAGGATCAGGGCGCGCGGTTCGAAGGCACCGCCAGCTATATCGCGACCCACGATCTGAAGATCGCGGTCAACGCCGCCGTGACGCTGGAACGGCCCCTGCTGATCAAGGGCGAGCCGGGCACCGGCAAGACGGTGCTGGCCTATGAGATCGCCGCCGCCCTGGATGCGCCACTGATCACCTGGCACGTCAAATCGACCACCAAGGCCCACAACGGCCTTTATGAATATGACGCCGTCAGCCGCCTGCGCGACAGCCAGCTGGGCGACGAGCGGGTGCATGACGTGCGCAACTATCTGCGCCCCGGCAAGCTGTGGGAGGCCTTCACCGCCCCGGTGCGGCCTGTGCTTCTGATCGACGAGATCGACAAAGCCGACATCGAGTTCCCGAACGACCTGCTTCAGGAACTGGACCGGATGGAGTTCTATGTCCACGAGACGGACGAGACGATCCGCGCGGCCGTGCGCCCCATCGTCATCATCACCTCGAACAACGAGAAAGAACTGCCCGACGCCTTCCTGCGGCGGTGTTTCTTCCACTACATCCGCTTCCCCGACGAAGAGACGATGAAGGCCATCGTCGAGGTGCACTATCCCGGCATCAAGCCGCGCCTGGTGGGCGAGGCGCTGAAGACCTTCTATGCGCTGCGCGACACGCCGGGACTGAAGAAGAAGCCCTCGACGTCGGAACTGCTGGACTGGCTGAAGCTGCTGATGGTCGACGACATCGACCCCGCGACCCTGCGCGAGCAGGCGGCCGGAAAGCTGATCCCGCCCTTGCACGGCGCCCTGCTGAAGAACGAGCAGGATGTGCATCTGTTCGAGCGGCTGGCCTTCCTGGGCCGTCGCGACGGCGGCCGGCCCGGCGCCTGACGCCACATCGCGGACGCGGAGCCGACATGCCGATTACTGCGATTTCACTGGATACGCGCGTCGGAAGGCGCAGGATGGGGTCATGAAACGGTACGCCCTGCCCCGTTCGATCCTGCCGCTGGCCGCCGTTCTGGCGGCCGCCACGGCCCTGACCGCCTGCGACCAGCCCAATGTTCGCATCACGACCACCAGCACCGGTTCAGAAACCCGGTCAGAGGGCGTGCTGAAGGTGGTCGATGCTCTGCAATGCCCGGAAACCCAGGGGGTTCTGACCCGCAAGGGCTCGGCCGAGGCCGGGGGTCTGGTCTGCATCTACGCCGGACCCAAGGGCGCCGAGGTCAATCTGCATCTGGTGCGGCTGGACGGCCGGCCGGCGTCCGAGGCGCTGAAGACCTTTGAGACCGAACTGGCCGCCGCCCTGCCCCAGACCCACGCCGACCTGGCCGCCCATGCCGCCGACCGTCGCGCGGCCGAAGCGGATCGCCGCGCCGCCCAGGCCGACCGTCGCGCCGCCCAGGCCGACGCCGAGGCCGCCCAGGCCGATTCCGCCCGCGTTCGCCTGCCCGGCGTCAGCATCGACGCCCACGGCGACAAGGCGCGCGTGCGCATCGGCGGCCTCAGCATCAACGCCGACGACGCCGGCGGCACGGTCGATATCCGCACCGACGACGAGGCCGTCAGCATCAACGCCACCGACCGCGGCGCCGAAATCCGCACCCGCAGCGGGGGCGACGCCACCCGTTCGACCTGGATCCTGACCAATGGCGACGAGGCCGCCCAGGGCTGGCGCATGGTCGGCTATGAGGCGCGCGGACCGGCCGGCGGCCCCCTGGTGGTGGCGACCGTCCGCACCAAGGAGAACGATCACGACACGGTGCTGGATGCGGCCAAGGCGCTGGTGACGCTGAACGTCGGGCGTTGATCCGGCCCGATGGTCCCCAGGCCATCGTCGTGCAGAGCTTGATCCGACCGGCCGGATGCGTCACCTGACCTGCCCAACCGCAGGATCCGAGACTTCTTTGGCCGACGCCCCCTCCAAGACCGCCGCCCGATCCAAGCCGCCCCGCGCGTGGCAGCGCATGCTGTCGGGCCGTCGCCTGGACCTGCTGGACCCCTCGCCGTTCGATATCGAGGTCGAGGACATCGCCCACGGCCTGGCCCGCGTCGCCCGCTGGAACGGCCAGACCATTGGCGAGCACGCCTTTTCCGTGGCCCAGCACAGCGTGGTGGTCGAGGAGATCACGGCCCACCTGAAACCCGGCATCGATCCGAAATGGCGTCTGGCGGCCCTGCTGCACGACGCGTCGGAATATGTGATCGGCGACATGATCTCGCCGTTCAAGTCGGCGCTGGGCGTCAACTACAAGGCGTTCGAGGCGCGGTTGGAAGGCGCCATCCATGTGCGCTTCGGCCTGCCGCCCAAGACCCCGCCCGCGATCAAGGCCCTGATCAAGAAGGCCGACAAGGCCTGCGCCTATTTCGAGGCGACGCAACTGGCCGGCTTTTCGCACAAGGAGGCGCTGGGCTTCTTCGGCGCACCGCCGGCCGGCTATGATCTGGTCATCGACCCCCTGCCGGCGTCGCTGGCCCAGGAACGTTATCTGGACCGCTACCGCGTACTGGCCGAAGCGGTCGGCCTGATCCCCGCCGCCGACGCCTGGCACACGGAATAGGCATGGGCGGGGGCGGCGACAGCACCGGCGTCCGCATCGGCCTGTCGGCCGTGGTCATGGCCCTGCATGACCGCCAGGCCGTCGTCCTGACCATCGGCGAAACCGAGGCCGAGGCCGCCCTGCCCTTCGGCCCCTTCGATCCGGCGGCCGACCGCACCTTCGAGCTGGCCCTGCGCGCCTTCGTGACGGCCCAGACCGGCTTTCGCCTGGGCTTTGTCGAGCAGCTCTACACCTTCGGCGACCTGGGCCGCGCCTCGCCGCGCGCCACGCCGGGGCCGGAACGGATGCGCGAGGTGTCGGTCGGCTATCTGGCGCTGACGCGCGCCGCGACCGAGACGCCGGCCGCCCGCTGGACCCCCATCTTCGACATCTTCCCGTGGGAGGATCGCCGATCCCCCGACGCCGCGCTGATGGATCGCATCGCCGCGGACCTGACCGCCTGGGCCGGAGCCGAGCCGCGACGGCAGGCGCGGGTCCAGACCCTGTTCGCCCTGCGGCCCGGCCTGCGCTGGAACGAGGAGCGGGTGCTGGACCGCTATGAGCTGTTGTACGAGGCCGGCCTGGTGACCGAGGCCGCCCGCGACCGCGACGAACCCCCGCCCGCTGCCTTGGGCCGCGCCATGGCGTCCGACCACCGCCGCATCCTGGCCACCGGCCTGGGCCGCCTGCGCAGCAAGCTGAAATACCGGCCGGTGCTGTTCGACCTGGCGCCGGAGACCTTCACCCTGTTCGAGCTTCAGGCCGCGGCCGAGGCGGTGTCGGGCCTGCTGCTGCACAAGCAGAATTTCCGCCGGGGCGTCGAGCGCTCGGGCCTGGCGGCGCCGACCGGCGTGATGTCGGCCACCGGCGGGCGGCCCGCCGAACTGTTCCGTTTCGCCATTCCCGACCCCCAGGGGGCGCCGGCGGGGGGACTGCCCCTGCCGACCTTGCGATAATTTTTCGTCGCCCGCTTGCAGGGCGGCCCGGACGCCCGTAGAGAAGCCGTCCTTCAACCAAGCCTACTGAAGGCCTCGCGGAGAGGTGGCAGAGTGGTTGAATGTACCGCACTCGAAATGCGGCGTGCGTGAAAGCGTACCGGGGGTTCGAATCCCCCCCTCTCCGCCACCGGCCCCCACCGACATATCTCCACCGGCCCTTGCCGGCGATAAGTCGCTGATAAAGCGCAAATTCCTACAGTCATCGCGTCGAAACTGCCCGGCCTAAACAGGCGTCACCGGGCCGATTTCACGCGTTTCCGGCCCGCAGTCTCCACGCCGCGAATTCCGACGACGGTTTTCCCTGCTATCAGGGAATTTATCAGGGAATTTCATTTTCGGGCCGCGACCAGCAGGGCGCCGCGAAGATCCGACCCGGTCTTCGGTCAATGAATGGCCGCGAACCCGAACACGTGGCGCTGCTCGCTCCAGGCCAGCGGCATCTCGGTCTTCACGAGATGCTCCAGGGTCAGGCCCACCGGCTGGCGGCCTTCGATGATCGCGGACTGAATGTCAGGGGCCAAAAAGGCCAGCCTGACCAGCTGGCGCAGGTAGTTGTGAGCGAGCGCTTTCTCGGCGCCGCCGGCGACGATGGCGTGCGCGCGCCGCAGCCCCTGAACCAGCTTGGCGTCCGGCGCCGGGTTACGGGCCACCGCCGAGCCGTCGGCCGTGGCGATCCAGGTGCGGCCCCCGCGAAACACCGGGCGGCCGGGGATGATAAGATCCAGCTTGTTGACGCGCTCGCCAACCTCGACAAGCTTCTGACCGCCGAGCAAACCGGCTTGGGCCTTAGCCAAGCCAGCCGCGCTCAACTCGCCGCGCGGCAAGCGAACCACGATCCGATCCGTCCCGATCGTAACCCGGTCTATCTTCTCGCAGATAGCCGCCCATCCGTCGGCCGGCTCGGTCAGGCCGCAAGCCGCAAGCCGCTCCATGACCACCCCTTCAATGACGCCGGCTGGAACGCGACGGACAATTTCGCGGTCCAGCTTGGCCCCCTGCCCGACCTGCAGAGGCTGGGAGACGTAGTAGCGATAGCGCCTTCGGGACTTTCCGTAGGCGATGGCCGGGGTCATTGGCAGGCCATCCGCATCCACGATCTTGCCGGCCAGGGGCGAGCCCTGAAGCTGCAGCGGGCGCTTCCGTCGATGCGAGGTGTTGGCGTCCAGCGAAGCCTGCACCTCGGCAAACAGATGGGGATCGACGATGCCGGGGTGGGCGCCCGGGTAGGAGGCGCCCTTATGCGTCACCTCGCCGAGATAGACGCGGTTGCGCAGCAGATGGAACAGTGCGCCGCGACTCCAGGCCACGCCGCCCCGGGTGGAGCCCGATCGGCTGGTCTTGACCGCTGTCACCACGCCCTCGGCGTCCAGCTCGGCCTTCAGCCGATGGACCGAACCGAGGGTCAGATAGCGGGCGAACAGCCCCCTCACCTGCTCGGCCGCGCCCGCGTTCACCACCAGAGCCCGGGTAGCGGGGTCAGTAGGCAGGTCGTAGCCGAACGGCAGGTTGCCGCCCATCCACATCCCCTTCTTCTTGGAAGCGGCGATCTTGTCGCGGATGCGCTCCCCCGTGACCTCGCGCTCGAACTGGGCGAAGGACAAGAGGACGTTCAGGGTCAGCCGGCCCATGGAGTTGGTGGTGTTGAACGCCTGGGTCACCGACACGAAGGAGACCGACCGGGCGTCGAACCGCTCGACGATCTTGGCGAAGTCGGCGAGGGACCGGGTCAGGCGGTCGACCTTGTAGACCACCACGACGTCAATCATGCCGCGATCGACGTCCTGCATGAGCCGCTGGAGGGCCGGCCGCTGCAGGGTTCCCCCCGATAGCCCGCCGTCGTCATAGATGGTGGCCAGCGCTTTCCACCCCTCGCCAGCCTGGGATAGGACATAGGCCTCGCAGGCCTCGCGTTGCGCATGCAGGCTGTTGAAGGCCTGATCCAGCCCCTCCTCCGAGCTCTTGCGGGTGTAGATGGCGCAGCGGCTCGCTGTCATTTCGCCGCGCCCTCCCGCTGGCCGAAGAAGCGAGGGCCGTTCCAGCGCGTGCCGGTGATCTCGCGCGCGATCACCGACAGACTGTCGTAGCGCCTGTCCTCGAATAGGAAACCGCCTTCGATCACCTCGACATCGCAGCGTCGGCCCTTCCACTCCCGGGTCAGCCGGACGCCGGGGGTCAGGACGGGACCGGGCGGTTTCAACTGCCCGGTCCCACGCACCGTCTTCAGCGTCGCCTTGCTCAGGCCGCCCGCCGCCTCGACCTGGATGTTCCAGGTCAGGATCCGGCGCAGCAGATCGGCCGATCGGTGGCGCGGCGCGGGCGGACCGAACCGATCCACCCACGCCACTCTCAGGTCCTGGAGGCTCGCCGCCTCCAGCGCCTTCACCTCGGCCTCGGCCAGGATTACGGCCTGTCTCACGGCCGCGCCTCCGCCGCGCGATAGCGCAGGACGCCATCGACCAGCTGCGAGGCCACGGGCGCGCCCAGTTTCTTCTTCACGGCCCCCGCCAGCGCGCCCCGGACCGAATGCCGTTGCCAGCCAGTAGCGGCGACGATCTCATCCAGGCTCGCGCCGTCGGGTTGGCGCAGCAACGCGATCACCGTGTCGATCTTGCTGATCTTCTGGCGAGAGAGAACGATCTTCTCGCCAGCCGGCGGGAAAACGGCCTCGAAATCCGCGTTCGTCCGGTGCAGGGCGGCGACCACCTCGGCCTTCATCTTGCGGGCATACCGGCGGGGGATGGGGGTAGGCTTCATGCGCCGCTTGGGGCGGCTCTTGGCGTCGGGCAGTTGCACGATATCGGCCATGGGGTTTGTCTCCGTTCCGGGGCGATCAGCCGCCCCTACCGAGACAAGCCCGCTTGGCGGGCATGGGCGTCAGAACGCTTCCTTTCGGGCAGAAGTCGAGCGGCTTCAGTCGCGAATGTCCAACATTTGGCCGGACAGCTCGGCGGCGCGGCGGCAGCGTGCGTCGATCTCGGCCAATCGGTCGGACCGGCCGGCCATGGCGCACAGCTCGGCCGTGGATTCCAGAACTTCCAGCAGGAGCTCGAACAGAGAGTCTTGGTCGCCGTGTACAGCTTGAGCATTCATGTCGGGTAGGAATGCTTCCGGTGCGCGCGAAGTCGAGCGAACTCTTGGACCACCGCCACGAATCATGGATGATTTGTCTCGCCAGCGCGTTCGGATCGTCCGACACGCGCCGACGGCGGGCTCCTTGGAGAACGATAGTGTTGATCACCAAGGAAGGCCATTTTGTTCACCCGCCCGATTACCGCCCCCCAGCGGCTGCCCGTTACGCCGCGCCCCGTCGCCGGCCTCAAGGTTCCTAAACGCCAGGTTCGGGACCATCCTCCTAAGCAGATCGAGCTGATCAGGAAGTCCATCCTGCGCGTGGGCTTCACCGTCCCCCTGGTCATCGGCACGGACGATCAGGTCCTGGCCGGCGCGGCCCGGCTGGAGGCGGCTCGGGCCCTGGGCATGGTCGAAGTCCCGACCGTCTCCCTGGCGCATCTGCCCGAGGCGGACCAACGCGCCTATCTGCTGGCCGACAACAAGCTGGCCGAGATGGCGTCCTGGGACGACGACATCCTGAAGCTGGAACTGGCGGAGCTGTCCAGCCTGGACCTCAGCTTCAGCCTGCAGGACCTGGGCTTCGAGACCGCCGAACTGGATCTGTTGCTGGCGTCGCCGGAGACCGACGACGGGGCCGCCCAGGATGCCGTGCCCGAGTTGGCCGAGGTCGCCGTCACCCGGCTGGGCGACATCTGGCGCCTGGGTCCGCACCGGCTGGTGTGCGGAGACGCCCGGGATCCGGCTGTGCACACCGCGGTGATGCAGGGCGAAGCCGCGAGGATGGTATTCACCGACCCGCCCTACAATGTTCGGATCGTGGGCCACGTTATGAAGCGCGACAGCGGCCGACGGGAATTCCCGATGGCCAGCGGCGAGATGACGCCCGCCCAGTTCACCGAATTCCTGAGCCAGACCTTGGGCGCGGCGGCTGGCGTGTCGATGGACGGGTCGATCCACTACGTCTTCATGGATTGGCGGCACATGGCCGAGATGCTGGCCGCCGGTCAGTCCGCCATTGGCGAGCTGAAGAACGTCTGCGTCTGGGCCAAGCCCAACGCGGGCATGGGCGCCTTCTACCGCAGCCAGCATGAGCTGGCCTTCGTGTTCAAGAAAGGCCGTGTCCCGCACGTCAACAATTTCGGCCTGGGCGAGCATCGCTATCGCACCAACGTCTGGAAATACGACGGCGCCTCGGGCTTCCATGGCGAACGCGACGCCGACCTGGCTCTGCACCCGACCGCCAAGCCCGTGGCCATGGTCGCCGACGCGATTCAGGACGTCAGTCACCGCGACGACATCGTTCTGGATCCCTTCGGAGGCTCCGGCTCGACCCTGATGGCCGCAGACCGCACCGGGCGCCGCGCCCGGCTGATCGAACTGGATCCGCTGTACTGCGACGTCATCTGCCGCCGCTTCATCGCCGCCGGCGGAACGGCCGTGCTGGAGGGCAGCGAGGCGTTCGACGTGGTCGCGGCCGAACGGCTGACCGCCATCGGAGAGGCGGCGTGATGGGCAAGCACCGCAAACCGCCGCGTGGCCCCAAGGGTCCGGATGAAAGGGACTATGACGTGGGATATAGCAAACCGCCGGAAGGGACGCGGTTCAAGAAGGGGCAGTCTGGCAACCCCTCGGGGCGGCCGCCTAAGAAGCCGAGCCTGGCGTCCATCTTGAGTGAGGTCGCCTATCATCCGGTGCGCGTCGAGCGAGCCGACGGGGTGAGCTCCATTCCCCTGATCCACGCTGCGCTGCTGGGCGGGTTGCAACAGAGCGCCAAGGGCAAGGGCTCAGGGATCGCCAAGGTCGTCCTGGAGCAGATGGAACGCCACGGGGTGGGGATGGACGCCAGCGACCAGGACCTGAGGTCCATCGATCAAGAGCTGTTCGACCGCCTGATGTCCGAGCGGAAGTAGCACGATGTCCGCCCCTTTGCCGGGACTGCCTCGTCCCAAAGAACCCACCGCCGAGGAAATGGCGGCCGCGGTTCGTCACGCTTGCCGCACCGAGTTCGAGTTCTTCGCCCGTCGGGCGTTGGCGGACGTTTTGCCGGAGTTCATCGACAACTGGCACGTCAGCGCGCTCTGTAATGTCGGCAGTCGTATCGCCGAGGGCGAGCTGATGCGCGGTATCGTCAATGTGCCGCCCCGCGGGCTGAAGTCGGTCATCCTCTCGGAGATCCTGCCCGCCTACCTGCTGGGCAGAAACCCGGCAGCCAAGATCATTTGCGTCAGCTATAGCCAGGACGTGGCCGAACAATTCGCGGTCAAGACACGCCGCATCATGCAGGCGGATTGGTATCGACGCCTGTTCCCCGACACCCGCCTGGAGAGCGCCGCTTTGGCGAACCTGCGCACCACGGCGGGTGGCCATCGGATGTCGACCTCGGTCGGCGGAGCCGTGACCGGCTTCGGGGCCGACCACATCATCTTGGACGACCCCGTCAAGGCCGACGACGCCAACTCCGAGACCGTTCGGAAAGGCGCCAACAGCTGGATCCGCTCGACGCTGATGTCGCGGTTCAACGATCGTCGCACCGGTCAGATGCTGGTCGTGGTGCAGCGTTTGCACCAGGACGACGTCGTCGGCATGCTGCAGGAGTCCGGCGATTGGGAAGTCCTGTCGATCCCCCTGATCGCGCCGCAAGACCAGACCTACGACCTGGGACGCGGCCGTACCTACCACCGCCGGGCGGGCGAACTGCTGCATGCCGTTCGCGACACGCCCGCGACCGTCGAGGAAACGCGGCGCGCTTCGGGGTCCCGCAACTTCGAGGCCCAGTACCAGCAGGAGCCCACCCCGCCCGACGGCTCGGTGTTCAAGCGGAAGTGGCTGCGCGATTACCCTGCGCCATACATCCATCAGCGCGGCGACCGCATCATTCAGAGCTGGGACATGGCCAACAAGACGGGCCACGGCAACGACTGGTCGGTCTGTGTCACCGCCGCCGTCAGGCGATCCGAGGTCATCGTGATCGACGTATTCCGCGACCGCCTGGCGTTTCCGCCTCTGAAGAAGAAGGTGATCGCCCTGGCCCTGGAATACAGCCCCGAGAAGCTGTTGATCGAGGACGCCGCCGCAGGAACGCAGATGATCCAGACTTTGCAGGCTGATCAACCGCGAGGGGTGCCGCTACCCATCCCCATCAAGACGGACAAGGACAAATACAGCCGCGCTGACCGGGCCGCCGCCAGGGTGGAGAGCGGCGCCCTGTTGTTGCCTGACCGAGCGCCCTGGCGCGAAGCTTTCGTTGGCGAACTGCTTGGATTCCCATCGGCCCGTCACGATGACCAGGTGGACGCCCTGGTTCAGTTGCTGATCCATACCGAGGCCGGCCGTCCGCCAAGGTTGGATCCCGAAATGCTGGCCGGCCTGCAAAAAGAGCCCGACCTGATGAACGAGATCATCGGCGGACGCTGGTCCTAGGGATGATCAGGGGTAGATCGAGATGGGATCCACAAGCCATGTTCGCTCCGAACGCTCAAGGCCTGCTCTCCCGGTGAAGGGATGCGTGGACCTTTGGGAACCGCCGTCATCCACGATCACATAAGTATAGATCTCAAAGGTACAGCTCCGACCCTTGACCGGTGTGACACGCATCCCAGGATGACCATACGGCGGTAGCGTGGTTCTGACCGTGAAAGTATTCTCCCGGGCGAAGGCGGCTTGCACCGCATGAAAGGCGGCCTCCCCCGTCCGGCACTGGGCGGCAGTCTTTTCTTCCTGCCATAATTCATAGGCGATCCATCCGACCGTGGCGGTGATCGCCAGACCGCCGGCGATCACTCCCAGCACCAAGTCTTGACGATCCGATGCTCGACGCTTCGGCGTGATGTCGATGATCCTTGAGCGGCCGCCGTTTTCCATCAGCCGGGCTCCACCAAGGACTCGTGGCAATATCGGCAGCGATGGGCTCGCTTACGCACCATTTCCGCGCAGGCTGGGCAACGGCCATACCCCTCCCGCGCCATACGCAAATCCAGGGCCTCCACGTCTCTCGGCGTCAACACCGCATGAGGCAGGGCGCCGACGAACATCAGGGAGCCGTAGACCCACCAGACGATGAAGTTGTGCCCTTTGTTGGCCGCCACGGTGGCCGGGATCAAACCCAGCAGCAGGGCGAGCGCGATCCAATCCATCAAGCCCATCATTTGTATCATATGAGTCTCCCTCAGCAGTTGGACTGACACATCGAACAGCGGCGTGGGTCAAGTTGTTTGTGACTCATAATCTGTCGACCGATGAGCGACGCCACGGCCCTCTCGCGTCATGGATATCCGCAAGCGGGTTGGCGAGAACGTGAGGCGGCTCAGGGTCGAGGCCGGCCTGTCTCAGGAGCAATTCGCCTTCGAGGCCGACATGCATCGCACCTATGTCTCGGGCGTGGAGCGCGGCATCCGAAATCCAACCGTGACGGTGCTCGAGCGGATGGCGAAGGCGCTGAAGGTCAAGCCTGAGAGTCTGTTGGCGTATACGCCACCGATTTCGGCTTCGCGCCATGAGCGGACATTGGCCCTCGGCCTGACAACCGAAGTTGGACGACCTACCGGAGTCCCCCCCGCCAAGCACGGCAGATGATCGGAGAGTCGACTGCGCCGCTCGATGGGAGGCCTCAGGCTAATTCGCTGGTGTGTTTCGCTCTTGGCCAATGCGCAGCTTGAATGTCCGATATTCTGACATTACATTGATCGAATGTCGGAGAATCAGCCATGACTCAGGTCGAGGAAAAGCCGGAGATTAAGCCGTTTCCTGTCAAAGAGGTGAGCGCCTGCTTGCTGGCGGAGCTGACCTCACTGGCGGAAAGCGAGCTTGCCCTGCAGGGGGTGAAGCCTCCCGCCGCCCCGGGCGCTCTGCTCACCACCAAAATCCGACTGGATTCCCTGACGGTCGTCGATGTGACCTTGGCGCTGGAGGACATTCTGGGGTTCGAGCCCAAGAATATCGTCAAGACCGGCGGCTACGATTCCATCCAGGCCGCCTTGGACCATATGATGCCCCGGCTTGAGGCGGCCTGGAAGAAAACCTATTCGGCCGGCGCATGATGGACGACGACGAACAGGCCCGGCGCAGTCTGGGAGAACGGCTTCGCGAGGCGCGTGAGTATCTCGGTCTGAAGCAGGAAGAGGTGGCCGCGCATCTCAAGCTACCCCGCACGGCCCTGACCGGGATCGAAAGCGGGCAGCGGCGCGTGGAGGCGATCGAACTCACCCGTCTTGCACGCCTCTATCGACAGTCTGTGGGATATCTCACCGGAATTGAGGGGCCGCCCGATCTGCCACCCGATGTGGCTCATCTGGCACGCCAGGCGGCCGACTTGTCGCAAAGAGACCGGGAGGAACTGGGCCGCTTCACCGAGTTTCTACTGGCGCGCGCCCGGAAGACGGACTGACGGATGGCGCGGACCTATCAGGAGGCCGTCCGGAACGGGGTGGCGGCCGCCGGTCGGCTGCATCGCCAGTTCGATCTCCGCGCCCGGCTGGAAGCCGAGCCCGGCGCCGTGGATGTATTTGACCTGATCGCGGCACTCGACACTCCCCTGATGGTTCGGCCCCTGGACGGGCTGCTGGGCGCCTTCGTCAACGTCCCCATTCCGGGGATCATGATCACCTCTCAACGCTCGCTCAGCATCCAGCGCTTCACCGCCGCGCATGAGCTCGGCCATTCGACCCTCGGGCACCAGCCCAGCTTCGATGACGAGGCCCAGGTCCTGCGACGCGCGCCCGGCCGCGATCTCAGCCCGGGCTTCCAGGAGACAGAGGCCGACGCCTTCGCCGCCGCCTTGCTGATGCCCCGCTGGCTGATCACCGCCCATTGCGCCCGGCAGGGTTGGCGGGCTGCCGATCTCGAACGCCCGCAGGTCGTCTATCAGTTGGCGCTTCGCCTCGGTGTGAGCTTTGAGGCGATGACGCGTACCTTGGAGCGCTACGACCTGCTCGACGCCGCTCGGCGCCAGACCGTCCTGGCGACCAAGCCTCGAGCCTTGAAGGTTGAGCTCCTCGGCGACTTCACCCCACCGTCCTATCACGGCGACGTCTGGCTTCTGACACAGAAGGATCAGGGTGGACGGATCGACGGAAGCCGCGGGGACCTGTTCGTTATCCGTGTCCCGGAACTGGGCTCGGCCGGATATCTCTGGGATTTCGATACTCTTCAGGCCAGCGGCCTGGTCGTCCTTCGCGACACCCGGCTTGCCACCCCACCGGACAGCATTGGCGATCCAATCGAGCGCGAGGTCCTGGCGGGTCCCAACGGCGAGGACGTTGAGGGGGCACTGGATCTGCGCCAGAGCCGCCCCTGGCTCGAGGAACCGCCAATCGCCGCCCTAGTCATGGCCTTCGACCTGTCCGGCCCCGAGGCCTCCGGCCTCTCCCGCGCTGAACGACGCCGCTGGCTGGCGGCGGCCTAGAATGGCGGTCTTGGATATCAAGACGGATCTGCGCCATCGCTTGGGACCGGCCCGCGACCAAGGTCCGCGTCCGACCTGCCTGGCCTTCGCCGCCAGCGATCTCCACGCTGCGGTGCGTCCTGGCTGGACGCCGCTTTCCTGCGAGGCGGCCTTCCACCATGCCCAGATGCGCGCGGGTCGTTCCCCCTCTTCCGGCGCAGGTCTGGGGTTCATGCTGGACGCCCTGCGCGAGGACGGCCAGCCCGCCGAAGAGCATTGGCCCTATGTCCCGACGCCACCGGCAAACGACGCTTGGAGTACGCCGCCGGTGGACGGCGAACGGTTCACCCGCAAGGGACAGGCCCTGCCCTTCGGCTGGGCGGAGATCGTCGACGCTCTCCAGTCCGAGCGGCCGGCGCTGATCCTGCTGAGACTCTCCGCCAGCTTCTACAGACCGGACGCCGCGGGCGTTGTCCACCCAGCGCCCGGCGAGGTCGGAGATCCGGCGCTGGGCCATGCCGTGCTGGCGGTCGGGCACGGCGAGATCGGCGGGGCCCCTGCGATCCTGGTCCGGAATAGCTGGGGCACCGGTTGGGGTGTCGCCGGTCACGCTTGGCTGACGCAGAACTATGTCGAGCCCCGACTCTACGGGTTCGCCCTTCTCGAAGAGGACGATTATGTATCTCCCCATTCCGCCGCAGCCTGATAGCTTCAGCGCCTGGCGCGCCGCGGTCCAGGCGGTCGACGATCGTCCGGGCCACGAGGCCCAGAACGTCATCATCGACGTCGCGGATCCCCTTTCGCGCGCTACTCTCGCCGATCCGGCGGTAGCGCTCGTGGACGACTTCCTCAGACAGTGGGACGCCAAGCCGATCGAGACGGTAGCCAACACCCTGTTCCCCGCCGCCCTGCATCGCCGGCACGGATCACCGGCTTTCTATGCCCGGTTCCGTGACCATATCTTGCCCGCCGCCGCACGCGGCGGAGACCGTTGGTCCGGCTACTATTTCGAGCGGATGATCAATCTGCCGCGTCCTGATGGAGGCGTCGCGTTCAATCAGCTGGCCGACATCGTCGACCGTCTGAAGGATCCCTCGGTCAAGGCCCTCAACAAGTACGAGCTCTCGGTCTTCGACCCTTTGCGCGACGTCGACCGTTCCCCCTATGGCGGTCAGTGTCTGAGCCACGCCAGCTTCAAGCCTGAACGGACAGCAGCGGGTGATCGGCTGCATCTGACCGTGATGTACCGCAATCACTATTATATCGAGAAGCTTCTCGGGAACCTCATCGGCCTGGGGCGGCTGATGGCCTTCGTGGCCCAAGAGGCGAAGCTTCAGGTCGGCACCCTGACCGTTCTGTCGTCGCACGCGATCATCGACCAGCCCCGCAATGACGCCAAGCAAACGGCGTCGCGCGCCGCCATCAACGCCATGCTGGCTGCCTGCGACGCTCTAGTTGAGCATTGAGGGCGGCTCCAGCCCCCCAAAGCTGAGCTGGGCGTCGACGACATCGTAAAGCGCGTGCATGCCCGCCACGAACTCGGCTTGGCCGCCATAGCTGGGGTGCCGCACCGCATCGCATGCGACGCCGAGATCCGCCAGGGCTTGGCTGGCGTCCCGACCGATTGCAACGATCCTAGCCGGCTGCACCATCTCGATTAGGGCTTCCAGCAAGGGCCATGTCGCATCCCGCTCCACACGGGTATGCGGTCGGTTCGACATCGGGTCTTCCGCAAGGTGCGGATGGAAGGGGAAGACGTTCCACAGCATGGTCGGGCGCTGCACCCGCCGCAGAACGCTCCATACGACCGCCGCCGTCCGTTCCGCCACAACCGGTCCCTCGGTGGCCCTGACGAGGGTGATGTCGCCCATCAAGGCCGAAGCCGAGGCGAGATGAACCTCGTCGGTCAGGGGCACTCCGGTCCGGCGGCCGCCCCGATAGCCGAGGTCTCGCCCAATCCACATGGTGGCAGCGTCCACCTCGACGGCCCGCTCCAGAAAAAGGCGCAGGTTTTCCCGGCGCAGCGAGGGGGCGTCTGACCGGTCGCAGACAGCGCACTGGTCGCGCCAGGGATTGAACACATTGGGAAGGGAGGCGCTCTGGAGCGCATCGACAAAGGCGGTGGGTGTCATGATGCGAGGGGCTCTACACGCAGCGACCGAGTCTCGAAATCCAGGATCACCCGGCCGCGGCGGTGCTGACGCAGATATCGGAAGACTTCGTATCCCTGGAGGATCGCCTCCTCCCAAAGCCACAGAGGGAGGCGGTCCGCCTCGTAGCCGGCCACGAACTGCTTGATCTGCTTGAGCAAATCTAAGGGCAGTTTTCCGATCTCCACCCCCTCGAAATAATTCAGCCGCTGCGCTTGGCCGAACACCCAAGTCGAGACGCCCTCCTCGATCAGGATCGCCCGGGCTCCGTCCTCGGCGTCGTCGATCTGCGGCTGGCTCTTGCGCTTCAGCCGCATCAAGGCCCTCGTCACCGGCGACCAGCCGAGCACGGCGACGAAGGCATAGTGGAAGACGTCGTGGAACCGGTAGTCATCCGGCTCTAGAGAATTGTCGGTGAGGCGATCGCCGATGAACAGAGCGTTGCAGCGTTGGAAAACATAGTCCTTGTCTCCGACACGCTTTTCGTAGACCTCGACCTCCAGCCGACGCGGCAGTTGCTCGTCCGGATCCGCATCGGCGTCGAAGGCCTCCGGATACTCCCGCTTCTCCGGCCATCGATCAAAGATTTTGTAGGTGTTCTTGATAGCCGCCACCTCCAAGGTCAGGTGAGCCTCACGCGACGCCCGCAACAGCCGGGTCAGGATCGCCGACAGACGCATAGGCAGAAGACCCTGATCGAGCTCGAGTCGGCCGGCCTGGAAATCCCCGATCAGCAGGCCGACGTCCGAAGCGAGGTCGAGCAACGTCTCTTCGAAGTTGGCGGTTGGCGCGCCCCCCGGCGCGATCGGGTGAGGCTGGAGCGCCTCAAAGGTCAGCGTCGGATCGTCGACGCCTCTCCACTGCGCGTCTCGCCTATAAAGATGGGCGGCGACAGCGCTAAGGGCCACTCCGCCTCGTCGCGCTACCGCCGCGAGATACCAAAGAACGTCGCCCAGCTCCTCGGTCACGGCGTCTGAATGACTGCGGTAGGAGGCAGGATCGCGTTGCTTTTTCTTCAGTTCGCTTAGGAGGCTTCCCACCTCGCCTACTAGACCGAGAAGGGGAAAGGCGAGCGATTGGCCTTCGACACCGCGGTCCGTTCGTGCCGCGGCTGCTGCGTATCCCCCCACCGTCAGCGGTCTATAATCTTCCACTCCCGCCCCCCGCTTCGTTCTCATCCCATCGTTATTCGAACGATTCGGACGAGGCGTCTCCCGCAGACTGCCCGCTTCCAGCAGCGGCGCGGCCTCCGATCGAAACGCTGTGATGGTGGTCGAAAAGACGCCTTAGGCCGCGACAAGCGGACCTCCCTAACAGCCGCTTCGAGTCAGAAGCGGACTTCGGCGCGCGCTGCCGAACGAACGTCGGCTCCTGACCCGAAGGCGAAGTTCGGAATGTCCGTTGTCGAGCAGAATTCGGCTTGGCTCGTTAGCGTCTGGGCCTGACTCATCGCTGATCTTGGAAGGTCTGCTCCGGGACCCTACGCTGGAACCTAATCCAGTGCGTCCGCAGCGTCCGGTTCTGACGCCATAGATCAGGGCAGGTCTTTGACGAAGGAATAGTCCAGACCACGAACGTCTTCGGACGGCGGCGAAAGTCGAAGGTATGAAAATCCGTCGGGCATTGCCCATGCCGGTTCGATCTCGGCCGCCCCCACCGAAGACCTGAACGATTTGAGATGACGAGTACCCTCTGTGGGCGCGCGGCCGCTGCAAGACGCGCGGGAACCGAATTGGAAAAGCCCGTCATCGCTGACGGGCTTCCCTTATTCCATAGACGATGAGGGGAGGCCGAAGCCCGCGAGTCTCAAAGTCGATGGTGTATAGATGGGCAACGGTTGAGAGGGTGTCAACCCGCGTTGGCATTGTATGGCTCATCGACAAACAGCGCGGGGTTTGCGACAGCCAGAAAGCCATGCCGTTCAGCGCCGAAGAGCTTCGCGATCTACCGGATATAATCTCCGCGCCTCGATTTGCGACCTATCTGCAGGCCAAGGGCGGCCATGTCGCCGATGCTCTGGAACTCTACGCCTGGAATGCCGAGGTGTCGGCGGCCTTCATGGTGCCTCTCCATCTGGCCGAAGTCGCCATCCGCAACGCCGCAGCGGAAGCCATCCAGGCGGTCCACGGCGCGAACTGGCCTTGGGTCAACGGCTTCATTCGGGGCCTGCCTCGGGCGCACGGCCGCAGCTACGACGCTGGGACCAATCTGCAGGCCGTGGCCCAAGTCCAGCCCACGGTCGGGAAGGTCGTCTCAGAGCTCAACTTCGTCTTCTGGGAAAAGGTCTTCACCACAAGCCAGGACTTCAAAATCTGGGACCAACAGCTCTGGGCCGTACTGCCGGGATGCCCCGGTATCGCGGGCGGCATGACCGTCGCCCAGGCAAGGGCCCAGGTTCATGCGGACCTCCATCATGTCCGCAAGCTTCGCAACCGGATCGCGCACCATGAACCGATCTTCGTGCGGCGGTTGGCCGACGATCTCGCCGTGGTCCGCCGGCTTATCGCATGGCGCAGGCCCGAGGCGGCCAACTGGATGGACAAGGTTGAACGCGTCAGCGGTCTGCTCGCAATCCAGCCCTGAGCCGGGTCGATCATCGGCCGCCTACACGGCCACGGAAGAAGTGAGCCTTCGGGACTTAGCTGCCCAGCATCCCAAAGTCGCCATCGTCCAGTTCCATCCACTGTAGTGTTTGCGGGTCTGATACGGGGTTGACGCCCTTTAGGTGAAAGACTCGGTCACGAACCAAGAAGGGGTCTGTGTCCGCCAGCACGTGCTCAAAATGCTCCGCGACAACCAGATGGTGAGCATGGTGAAGCGCATTTCCACATTTGCATTCTTCCGGGTGATCGACCCTCGACCAGCAGCCGTCCGCGCCGACAGAGAAATATGTTCCGCGGTTGATGCCGAAGCCTGCAGGACGAGCGCCGGGATGTTCGACCTCAAGCTCAGTCAGAAGGATAGCGCCATCCTGCTGGGCTTCGAGGTAGATTCCTTTGCCATAGGCAGATCCCTGCCGACCGTAGGGATGGCGGATGAGGCCGTCGATCTCGACGGCGATCGAACGTTTCTCCCTGACTAAGGCCGTCAGCAGCGGGAAGCTCATCGAGCCTGCTGACGTACCGTGAAACAGGATCTCGTGGGTCAGATAGAAGGTCGTGTCGCCGAAGCGCATCCCTGGTTTGACGCTGTCCGCCAGCCAGAACCGCCGATAGAGGGCGGCGGATGGCGGCAGTCTTCGAAGCGTCTGAACCTCATACTCCGGCAGGGGGAGCCCCCGCTGGAAAAAGTCGATGTCGATCGGATCGTCGATCTCGATCTCGATCTCGATCTTGGTCCAAGGGATCGACAACAACGACGCCATGACGGGATCGACAGCAGGGCCTGGGAAGAGGCGGTCTGTCGTCAGCCGCGCCTCGTCGGCATAGGCAGCGAAAACGACGTTTGGCGCGCGGATAATCGCGATGACACAATCGTCCGGCAGGTTTCCAGCGAGGGGCCCCACCATGAACGCCGACTGCGCGGAGCAGCGGTGCCGTCCTTGTTCGGTCGCGATCTCAACCAAATCGACGGCGTTGATGTTGCCTGCCCGAAGCGCCTTGCGGCTGATCGCGTAGATGCACCCGTGACCGTCGGCTGGCGTGTAGCTCGCGCGCAAGCGACGGACGAATGCCGGATCTTCCCAGCAATCCTCGATCAGTTCTCCGCACGGCTCGGTCTTGTACGCCTGTCCCGCGAACCAAGCCGCAACCGCGGGATCAGCGGTCGCGTCGAGAAAAAAGGATCTCCACCCGTAGTGCTGAAGGATCGCCTGATCCACCGCCATATCGGTTTGGCCATCGAAGCTTTTTACGTAGGTCGCGAGGATCGTCCGTGAGTAGTGCCACCATTTCAGCATCCGGTCGGGCTGGCAGCCTTGGCGATCAATACTGCTACGGAGATCGGGGCCGCCATCCGCTCGGAAATACTCACGCGTCTGGCCGCGCAGAAGAACGCCAGGCGGAAGATCGGCCAGAGCGGCCTTTAGCGCATCCAAGTCTCCGCACTCTATGGTCTTCACGATTGCTCCCACGCAGGTCCAGGATCGGACAGGGGCCAGTCGCGCCGGATCCCTCCTTCAAGGCTAGAAGAAACGCCGTGTCTAATCTGAAAAAGCAATGGTCTCGCTGGACGGGCCGATACACGGTAAACTCGCAATCGGTGGAACGATTCCGCCAGCGGTCTGGTCCTATGCATGAGCCTTGCTGAACTCGAACCACCGGCGAAATCCGCCGCGCCGGGCCAATACCTCGGCTTCTCGCTTCAGCAGCTGCGCGCCTGCCACCACCTGTTTTCCGCGCCGGACGGGGATAGCGTCTCCCTAGAGCATCTTGACGATGTCGCCCGTCACCGAGCGGACGGCACGGTGCTGTCAGGTTAAGTAGCCCGAGCTCAGAAACCCCCTACCCCGCTCGGCTCATGCCGTAGCCGCCGCCCAAGCGGCATCCGCCTCCGCGCGGAAGCGGCGAAGCGTGGATCGGCTGATCAGATGCCGCTGGAGATTGAAGGTGTTGTAGATCGCGGCGTGGGTGGTGAGGAATTTCTGGGCGGAGGCTTGGGATTTGAAGCCCTGCTGCTGTCGCTCTCGTCGTCGGATCGGCAGGTGGGAATTCTCGATCCGATTGTTCTCGCGGAGCCGACCTGGTCGATGAAGGTGTTTCAACCCCAACTCCCGCATCGCCGATCCGTACGAAGCCAAGCCATCTGTGGTGATCCGTTCTGGCTCAACCGGCTGATTTCGCAGGAGGCGACCGAGCAACTTCAGCGCCGCCTCGTTGTCCCGCCGACGCTGCACGACCAGGTCGAGAACCTCGCCCTCGTCGTCGACGGCTCGCCACAGATACATCCGCCGACCGCCGATCCAGCAGACCATCTCGTCCAGATGCCATTGCGGCGACGGCGCCGGTCGCCGCTTCTTCAGCCGTCGGGCGACCAACGGGCCGAACTTGATTGTCCAGCAGGGTGTTGTCAGCCCAAACTGATTGCGGGCTAAGGGAGGCGGCCGTAGCGTCTCC
>NZ_CALMFB010000044.1 GCF_937863155.1 uncultured Brevundimonas sp.
AGGGACATTCACACGGGCACGGCTCTGAAGATCTTGGGCTTGAGCGGGCTGATTTGGCTGGCCTTTCAGCCAAAGAGATCAGACGACACGGACGAACCATGAGGTCGTAAGCGATCTGCCGCGCGATGCTGGTAGCACGAGGGACGGGCCGTGATCAGATCATCGCGTCAGATGTGAGCGCCTTGTCGGTTTGCCTTGGCGTTCTCGTCTTCCAGCGCCTTCAGCCGCCGGGCCTCAGACACATCCATGCCGCCGAACTTGGCCTTCCACTTGTAGAAGGTCGGCGAGCTCAGTCCGTGCTTCCTGCACAGATCCGTCACCGGAACACCGGCCTCCTGCTCGCGCAGGATCCCGATGATCTGCTCTTCCGTAAACCGTGATCGCTTCATTCTGTCCGTCCTTTCGAGGGGCGGACTCTAGCTATTCCTGGAGGAGTTTCAGGGGGTCACGTCAGCGCGCATCTCGCTGTACTGAGGATGTGGCTAACCGGCGAGATTTCGATGTCGTCGGCCAAACTTGCAGATGGCCTCGTTCAAAGCACTTGGGCGACTACCAGCCTCCCAATGTCTCGTCATCCAGGGTTGATATAAACGCGACCGACTTCGAGGTGGTGCCTGTCACCCGCCCAAGTCAGCGTCGGTGGACCACAGCAGCCTTTGCTATCGATTGTCCGGTTGGCGATCGAAGCGCTCATCAGCTACCAATTGCCAGCAGTCTTCAAATGGGCGGAACACCAGCTTGCCGTCGGGAAGACTCACAATCTGATGGGGAGTGCCGTCAGGAAGCAGCGCATTGCCCAGATCATCCCCGCCCTCAGTTCCTCCATCGTAGCGCACACGGGTCCAGCTGACGGCGAAGACCTCTCCCTGACTCTCGTCGAATTCGAGCAGAAGATACTCGTCCTCGCTTGCCTCAGTGACAGAGGCGGCAGGTCTCCAATAGACGTCCTCAACGCGGATTGGGAAGCTGCGGAAGGCGTCCCCCGGCGTCTCGCTACGCTCAGGCGGACGACCGTCTGTCCAGTAGCGTGTCACCACGACGGTTGGTGCGGTGAAGACCTGCCTGACGGTGTCCGCTCGCACGAAGAAATCGAAGAAGCTCTTGAAATCGCCAGCTCGGCAGGCGGCGGCCGCGCGATCGAGGGCCAAAGGGTCATCGCTCGGGCTGACCGCGTACGAACCATCTGTCTGTCCCTGCCTCACTCCTCTGGAGATCGACTCGGTCGAGGTCTCGGCGGCCGCGGTAGTCGCACCGCTCGCGTCGCTCGCTGCTGCGTCAGGGTCCGTGCAGCCAACGGCCAGAACCGCGCAGACCGCGACGAGGGCGGCAGCGGGCAAGGGGGGAAGGTGGGTAGGGTTGATCATAGGGGACTGTCTCCAAGTGAACGACGACGCCGCGAGCGAGCCAGAGCACGCAGCACCAGGATCGACAGCACTCCGGCGGCGGCCGCCCAATACAAACCGGAGGCGACCAGAACCGACGACCACGAGCGGCAGGCAGTTACGCGGAGGCTCGCTGTGCCGTTGGCTTCCTTGCCTTTGGGCATGACATACGGGTTTACGGTTCCCGGCACGCAGTCGGCCAACCGGAAGTCGCCCGATCCTTCGGCCGTAGCGCTAAGTATAGGCGCAGGCACGCCGACTGCCGACGACGGCCAACCGCGCAGGTCGGTCGTGGCCAGCAGACCTGACACCGCGAGGGTGAATCCCGCCGCCGCGATTAGCAGAGGTCGCGCCATTCTCGCCAACGCCGAGTCACGCCGTTGGCCGTGCGAGGCCTCACGCATGTCGGGTCTATGGGACAGCCGTTCTCGCAACTGCCTGCCGCACTATGACGTGGCCGGCAGGAGTGCCGATCTGATTTCCGCAATCCTGGACCGACTAACCCGCACGGGGCCGCATGCACGCATCATCAATCGCCAGTTTCCGCCTTCGCGATTCAGGCCCTCGGCGTGCTGAAGATTGGCGATAGCCGACCGATGAACTCTCATGAATGTGGAGGGCAGTTCAGCCTCAAGATGGTCCAGTCGCCCCGAATGAAGCAGGCGACGGCCGTCAAGTAAGACCACCTCCACGTAATCATCCGCACCCCGGATGACGACAATGTCCGGAACCGCAACGATCGTCACGCGCCGCCCCGCTGTCACCGCCAGACGATCCGGCGGGGAGGCGGCTCTGGCGAAGGCCTGCTCACGAGACAGATCGTCTCGCGCAACACGGGTGACCTGCAGCATGAGCATTGGAACCAGCAGGGACGCGATCAACAGCAGATGAAAGAGCTCAGCGAAAAAGGCCAGCGAAACGACGGCGAGAGTGAGCGCGGAGCCGAGGTAAAGCCAAATACCGGCCGATGGTTGCCGCCGCGGTCCAAGTGCCCAGGCTGCGATTGCAACGACCACGGCCACTCCCAGGGTTCCCAGGATCTTGAGATCGAAACTCGTGAAACCAGCCACCAACGCTGCGGCGATCGCTGCGCCCCACATTAGTCGGTGCCGGATCGGGGGTCTCAGCCCGAGGGTGCAATAGATGACCAGGAGGACGCTGAACGTCGCCGTGAGCAACCAGAGCCCGACCAGCCGCCAGAGATGAAATGGATAAGCGTAGTGGACCAGAAACGGCAGGACCTCCAGCGCGGCGAGCATGGCCGAGGATGCGGCCATCCCCGTCAGTAAAAGGCTCGACCGCGTTCTCCTCAGACGGTGAATCACACCGAACCCGAACGTCGATGCCAGCAGAATCCCGAACAGAGACAGATTGACGGCGATCTGACTTCTCATCAGGGCGTCCCGAGCCGGCACGATTTTGATGGCGCTCATGGGTTGGGCAAGACGGGCCCCACCGTGGAAGGACGAGAGCCTGACGGTGATCTCAATGCCTTCGCGGCCCGCGGCTTGTCGCGGCAACGGATATTCAACTTCGTAGCGACCCGGTATCTCGGACCTGGCGCTGTCTCCGGGGCGACCGTTAGCGCCCAGAAACACGCCGCCCAACCACGCTTCGGACGATGCCGTCCCAGCAATACGGAGTGCATCACCCTGATCGATTGAAGACGCTGGAACGCGCGCCGTGACCCAGATCTCGCGCCCCTGAGGATCAATCCGTCCCTTCATTGATTGGCAGTTGGAGAGCTCCGGACCCGATGGGCCTAAGCGTCCCTCGCAGACTTTCCAGTCATACGTCTGAGCGACGGCCGGTGCCGACAGCAGCCCAAGCACCAGAAGGACAATGAGGATGGAGAGTCTCATCTCACCAAGCTAGCGCGCCGGTGAGTTGGGCGCGACGCCGTTCGCCGAGCCGGGATGCCATTGGCCGAATGGCATGTGATCATCGTTCGCCAGACCGCTCTGATAGCGATGTCACACCTCCTGAACGGGGGTGGTGCTCTCCCTTCGGTTCGGCTTCTGGAAAATTATCATCGTGCTCGGTGCTTATCTCGCTCTCCTGTCGGGTCTCATTGGCGGAAGCGATCCGCAAACAGTCCCGGATGGCTCTCGCCTTATCGTCGGCGATTCCTGTTACGCCATCGAACTGAATGGCGAGGTCATGGGGGCTACCCGTCAGGTCGTGCGGGAGGTCGAGCATGAAGGTCGGCCCGCCTGGCGCATCGAGATCCACCAGCGTCTGCCGGCCATGCAATTTGATGTGCGAGACACCTTCGTTGTCGATCGCCGGGACCTCAGCGCGATCCGCTACGAGAGCGACCGCGCGGCCAGCGCCCATGCGCCCGCCCAGAGCATACGCATCTCTTACGGCCCAGACCGGCTCGAGGGCTCGAAAGTGGAGGGCGATGTGCTCACGCCGATCGAGGCGCAGCTCGGTGATCCCGTACTCGACGGAAACCTCTGGGGCCTCACATTCAGCGGGCTCGAACTCTACGACGGCGCGCATCATTCCCTGTCGTTCTGGCACTACGACAAGGGCTTTGGCCAGTTCTCTGTCGCAGTCGTTGGCGACCGTGCGATCGAGACCCCCAACGGCCCGGTCGACGCCTGGGTTCTGGAGGCCGGTGACGGGAGCGGCCGGACGACGACCTACCTGATCGCGAAAGATGACCACGCCGAGCTCGGCTATTCCGCCGGTCCTTTCAGGCAGACGCTCGGTGGTGATTGCACCGGGTTTTCCGCTCTCGAGGGAGGACAGTCGTGAGCTCTGAAAGTCTGGCTTCTGGCGCGGCGGCCGCGAAACGGTTCCCGCAGGTCTTCTACGCCCGAGTGCTCCAGCTGGCTTTGGGGCTCGTCGCCGCCGTGATGCTTTGGCCGTCAGGTCCCGCTCATGCACAGGGCACGTTTCAATGTTCCGGCGGACCGAACGAACAGCAGGTGGGCGTGACCATGCAGGGGCCCGTCACAGTGCCCCTCTGCGTGAGCCGTCCCGCGGCACGAACAGGATCGGCGGAGGGAGGCTCGGATAGCAGTGCAGGCGGCTTCGACCCCTTAGGGGGCGTCTACCTCGAAGGCCGGCTCCCAGAGCCGCCTCGCGGCTGGCGGCCAACCTATGGCGGCTTCATGAGTTTCGTCGTCTCCCAGGATGAGAACGGCGACAATCCGGTCCACGACATGGTGCTGACGGTGGGTCACGCAACGCCCCAGGAAGCCGCCGCGACGGCCACGGCGCTGTGCATGGAGCGCGCGCTCTTTCCTGAGCCGAGCGCGTCGTGTCACCCCCAGATCATCGATCATCCCTATTTCGTGGTCTATCAGCGGGACACGGAGGACGGTCGCTACCAGATGTCCCAGTTCGCCGGTGACCCGCGACGCTGGACTGACCATTTCGTGCGCCGCGACTCGGGCCGCGTCGAAACGTGCCCGGAGTACGACGCCCCAACCTATCCGCGGCCCTGCTTCCGGTTGGTCGTGTTCGACCGGAACGGGATCTGGCCCCGGTGACCGAAGGCGTTGAAGAGTGCACGGTATCCAGCCGGCGCGCATTCATTCTGGGGTCTTTGGGCGCTCTCGCGCTTGGTCCAGCGCTCGCCCGCCCGGTCCTTAAACGAACTTACGCATTTGCCGACGGGACCGGGGGCACGCTCAGCCACCCCTTCGAGTTCTGGCGAAGGAGCCAGATTTTTCTGACGGGATCCTTCAACGGTCACTCCGTCGAAATGCTGCTCGACAGCGGGGCGGAACATAGTATCGTCGACAGCTCGCTCGCGGCAGAAGTCGGCTTGAGCGTGGACGGGGCGCTGAACGTTGAAGGCCTGAGTGGAACGGCCGCCGGGCACGGCATGTCATTCCGCAATGCGGTGATCGATCTCGACGGCCTGGTCCTGACCACCAACTGGATCGCCATACTGGACCTCTCACCCTTCGCCGGGCCGATGGGGAGACCCGTGCGCATGATCCTGGGGCGTGACCTGTTCGACCAGCTCATGGTGGACCTCGACTTCGACCACGAACAGATCACCTTTCACGATCCGCGTCGGGTGCCGTCGCCGTCAGACATGCGAGGTCTTCGGATCAGTCGATCAGACAGCCTTCCCAACATCCCGCTCCGTGTCGACGGCAGCCGGCACATCCTCGCTGGGTTCGACCTCGGGTCTGACGACGCCTTGTCGCTTTCCGCCGACTTCGTTTCCGGTCACCGTAGTCTGCGTCGCCGTCAGACGGCGACAGCGCAGTTCTTGGGTGTCGAAGGCTGGTCGACCACCCGCATGCTCACTGTCGGAGACGTGAACCTGGCTGGCGAGACGTTCCAGGACTTCCCCGCCGATGTGCCGCACAGCTGGATTAGAAGGCGGCCGAATGAGCCGCAGGCCAATCTGGGCATAGAGCTCATTCGGCAGTTTCGCGTCACAACCGATTTCACCAGGGGCAGGCTCTGGCTTCGTCGGCGCTCTGTGACGGAACCCTTCTGGCGCGACCAAACCGGGTTCATGGCAGCGTCGCGGGGTGACCATCGAGAGGTCGTGATGGTCGTCCCCGGCGGACCGGCGGAACGGGCGGGCCTGAAGCTCGGCGATCGCATAATCGCCATCGACGGCAGACCCACGGGGTCAGATTCTACGTCCCCGGAACCCGTCACGAATGTTCCGGAAGGCACGCCGGTCCGCCTGACTCTTGAGGGTGGCGCCGAGCGGGTCATTGTCCAGGTCTTTTACTATTGAGCTGAACGGCGAACCGCCCTCAATGCCGGTGTCGAGGGAAGACGCCTCGCGCAACGATGACTTTTGCCTCCTTCCCAAAGCCCGATAAGAGCCCACCATGACAACGAACGGCGATGCGCAATTCTGGGACAGGAGCTCCCGCAAATACGCTCGAGAACCCATCGCCGACATGGCGGGCTATGAGCGCAGTATGAGACGCACTCTGGAACTCCTCAGACCATCGAACCGAGTGCTCGAACTGGGATGCGGGACCGGCAGCTCCGCCCTCCTGCTCGCAAACAGCGTGCAGAGCTACCTGGCGACCGACATCTCACCGGGGATGATCGAAATCGCGCGTGAGAAGCTGGCAACATCTCCCGTTGGGTCGTTGAGCTTCCGCGTTTCGTCGGCCGAAGATGTGTCGCTTGATGCCAGCCAGTATGATGCGGTTCTCGGTTTCAACTACCTGCATCTGGTGAGGGACCTGCCGGGCACTCTGAGCCGCGTGCACCGCCTCCTCAAGCCGGGCGGCCTGTTCATGTCAAAGACGCCGTGCCTCGGCGATATGACCCCCTTACTTGGCAAGGTGCTGTTGCCGGCCATGCGGGCGATCGGCAAGGCGCCGCACGTCAACGTGCTGAAGCAAGTCGACTTGGTCCAAGGACTTGAGTCCGCAATGTTCGACGTCCTTCTGGTAGAGGACCACTCGACACGAGGGAAAATGAAGCGGCCATACATCGTGGCCCTGAAGCCGGATCACCCCCTGAGTCGGGCCGCCTGACCGACATAGACGGTCTGCCACGCAACGCGATCTGAAGGCGGCATCGCACGGACTAGTTCGCTGAGATCCGCGTAGGCGGCCGCTCCACTCGGAACACCACGACGCCGTCGAGCACCTCGGACCATGCTGCGGTCACCGGGGCAGCGGATGGGCCGAACATGCTGGCCGGCGCCTCGTCGAGGCTCTCGAGATCGGACCTGCCGAGATAGATGCTGTCGGCAGTCGACGTCGCCAGTGCAGCAGCTTCCAGTGAGCCTACCGTTGCCTTTGGTCGCTCGCGAATCTGAGTGCCCTCCATGTAGCTGCCAGCAGCCGCGGTGAAGCCAAGAAAGAAGGCGGAATCCCCGTAGGCGTCGTCGACGTAAGATCCGAAGTTTTTGATCGTTGCGAACGTCGGATATGCTCTGGCGTCACGAGACAAATGTAGCGACGCCCCCCAGACGATCACCTTGGCATCAGGGCCAAATCGGTTGGCGACCAACCAGCGAAAATTCGACCACATCGCTTGGCTCCGGCCATCCAGGTACTGCGACCTGTCGGCTCCCTGCCTCGCAAGGTAGCTGCCGATATTGATCAGAAGCCGCTCACGAGTTCGGCGGTCGATGCCCTCCGGCGCAGCGTCCACGGCTCTGCGCATCTCCGCGAGACATGCGAAAAGTGTCGTCTTCTCGGGCGACGGGGACGTCAGCTGCCCATAAATCAGGCGACGCAGAACATCTGAGCATTCGGCGGCTCGATCCGACGGCAGTAGTGCAGCCAGCTCAGCGGGCATGTCACCGATCGAATAAAACGCCCCGGCACTCCCTAGTTGGTCGTCGATGCCGCCGAGCCTGATGCGACCGGCGACCACCGCCTGGTGCAGAAACGTCGTCAGCGATTGCATTTCGTCATTGCGGTTCCACAGCCCTCCGACCGCCGAAGACACCATGGCGCGCGTGACCGGCTGACCCTTGGTCAGTCGTCGGTCGATCTCGAGAAAGTCGTAGCTACTCGCCTCGAAAACGACGGCGTCAAACCGACAATGCTCGACCAGGCGTTGGACCAGCTCTGACTTAAACGCGAGCGATCGCCCGTCCCCGTGGTTGGCGCCCTCCCCGATAAGCACAACATCCCGCGAGCAGAGGTCCTTCATCGCCGCTGACATCGCGTCGTCGGACAGCGGGGTTGGTCGCTGAATCAGCTCCGAGGGGATACAGCCCGCAATGACGAGGCAGCTCACCAGCGTGAAGAACAACCGGTGTCTCATGGTCGATGCTCACCAAGGCTGCCGTTCAGCACAGGACCTGCTCCTCAGCTCGATCAGAACATCAAAAGCGGCGGAAAGCCGGTGGCGGGAGAGTGAGAGTCTCATCCAACCCGTCTTCCCCGTTGAAGAAGGACAAGAGGCGCGATTGCACCCCGGGATGCGCTTCAAGCACATTGTGACCGGCGTTCTCGACACGCAAGCGCCGCGCCCGGGTGAACTGGCTCGCCACGTCTTCCTGCTCCTCAAGGGGAGTCCGGCCGTCGAGGTTACCTGAAATCAGCAGGGCGGGGTGCTCAATGGAGATTGGAGCTCGGAACGAGTCGCCCAGATCGACACCGAGCACTGCCCCGGCGATGTGGGGCATGGGGAAGTTCAGTGCATCGCCGAGGACGCTCGTGGGGGCCTCTTGCTCGACCTGTCGGAGACGTGCGGCGGATATCCCGGACGCAAGGTCCATGGCTTCCGTCATGCCGGAAACCCTGAGCCAAGCTCCGGCATCGCGCATGAAGTAGGTGAGTACCTCTGGCTGTCCACTGTCCAACGCGGCGTAGAGTGCCGGGAGAAGACTCAAGGTGTCTGGATTGGCGACGAGTCCGCCGGCCAGGAGCTGCACCACGAAACCCCCGACACGAACGGGCGCCGGGGACCCACCCACAGGCAAGGTGAGGTCGACCGGGTTTTCCTCCAGACGGGCATGCACACGACGCATCAATGCAGGCAAGCTGGGGACGGTTGAACGAAGCTCGGGATCAGAAGCCACGAGGGCGTCGACGCGCTCGAAATAGGCGTCAAGTCGCGACGGCAGCTTTACCGTTTGATCCTGGCCTTCGAGGCTCGCAAGCGCGACACGACCCACGTGACGGCCGTGGCGCTTGAGCACGGAAAGGGCCAGATGCGTGCCATAGCTGATGCCCCAGACGTCGATCTTCTCAGCCCCCAGATGCCGGCGCAACGCGTCGACATCGTCGGCACTCTGTTCCGTATCGTATCCAGCCAGAAGGACGCCTTGATCATTCCACTCGGACCATGCCCTCTGAATCTCCTCGCGCATGTAAGCGGTCATCCCTTCGCGGGTCAGCGGAGGAAACGGAGCAGGGGACCGTGAGAGCTCTGGCAGATGTCGCGAAAGCCCCGTGCCACGCTGGTCGAACGCGATGACGTCGGCGACGTCTCGCAATGCCATGAAGATCGGAAATCTGGGTCCCGCCGCTGCCGCAGTCGCGGACCCACCGGGTCCGCCTGCCAGATAGACAATCGGCGCCCCGGGATTGCTGGAGGTCGAGCGAAAGCGCACATAGCCAAGACGGATCTTGCGTGATCGAGGATCGCGGCGGTCCTCAGGGACCTCGAAAAAGCTGCGCTCGGCCTGGACTTGTTGTCCCTGCGGCCCCTCGAATGTGAAGGTCTTCTCAAGGTTCAGAAGGCCAGACGAGCGGCCAGATGGACCGCAGGCGGCCACGGCAAGGCCAGCTCCGGTGATGAATGTGCGGCGGTGGAGGGCTGAGATGTTCATGACCGCTGCAGTGGAGGCCCCCGGCTGCCACGTCACCGCTGTTTCGGTGAAATCGGTCCGGACATCGGCGAACGTGATCCCGCGCTGCGGATTTGCGCTCTAAAGTCCCCGCATGCTTCGCTTTGTCCTGTTCATTCTCTGGATTTTCCTCCTTCCCCAATCCGCTCGCGCGGAGGCTCCGGCGTGGGAGATGTGTGCAGGACAATTGGCAGCACATGGCCCCGTCTTGTCCGACTGTCGGCATCTCGATGGTCCAGTCGACCCCCAAGGCCGCCAGATATGGATCAGAACCGTTGTGGCGGACCCGCCGTCTCCCGGCGGCGCTGTTCTGCGCGTGGTCGGCGTCGCCTCGTCGGAGGCATGGCTGAACGACGTTCGTCTTGGGTCAAACGGCACGCCCGGCTTTGGCCCAGGCACCGAACAGCCCGGCCGCTACGAGGTCGCTTTCAGCATTCCCGAAAGAGCGTGGCAGCCGACGAATAATGTGGTGGTTATGCGACTGTCGTCGTTCCACGGTGGTGTGCGCCTCGCGGCACCGATGGGGCAAATCGCCATAGGGGCCTTGCAACCGAGCCAGCTCAGCGCGCCGACTGCGCTCACACTGACCCTGGGTGGCGCACTGATCGCTGCAGCCTTCGGCTTTGGCGTGGTTCACGGATTGCGTCGCACAGTATCGAGCCTGCTGTTGGCGGGCATGGCAGGGACAGCCGCGGCCCAGGTGCTGTCAGTCTAACGCTAACTTGTCTCCACTTAGGGCCAGCGTAAGCCGCTGATGGAGATGAGGATTATGAAACCGCTATCGTTCAAGCGCCACCGCTTCCCTGCGGAGGTGATCCGTCACGCGGTGTGGCTGTATTTCCGCTTCAGTCTGAGCCTTCGCGACGTGGAAGAGATGCTGGCCCGGCGCGGCATCGAGGTCAGCTACGAGACGATCCGATGCTGGACCATCAAGTTCGGACCGCTCATCGCCAGGCGACTGAAGAAGCGCCGGCCAGCGCCGTCGCCGCGCTGGCATCTCGACGAAATGGTGTGCTGGATCGGCGGCAGGCGGATGTATCTGTGGCGCGCGGTCGACGATGAAGGCGAGGTTCTGGATCTCTTGGTGCAGCGTCGGCGAGACAATGAGGCTGCGCTTAAATTGCTCGGTCGGCTCCTGCGAAATCATTCTGTGGAGCCGGAATCCATCGTGACCGATGGCCTGGCGTCATATGGATCGGCGCTTCGGGAGCTCGGGTTGGAGCGAGTGCATCGACCCGGCCCGCTCCGGGAGAACAATCGGGTCGAGAATTCTCATTTGCCGATCCGACGACGAGAACGGCAACAGCAGGGCTTCAAATCCCAAGTGTCAGCCCAGAAATTCCTCACCACCCACGCCGCGATCTACAACACCTTCAATCTCCAGCGGCATCTGATCAGCCGATCCACGCTTCGCCGCTTCCGCGCGGAGGCGGATGCCGCTTGGGCGGCGGCTACGGCATGAGCCGAGCGGGGTAGGGGGTTTCTGAGCTCGGGCTACTTAACCTGACAGCACCGCGACGGCGGGGTCTTCAGATACTGCACGACATGCGGCTCGATGCCGACGTGGCGGATCAGCTCGAGCGCGTTGCGCGACGTCCCGCAGGCGGGGTTGTGATAGATGACGATGTCCACGGGATCCTTAGGGGCAACAGGGCGCGAGTTCAGCCAGCAGGGGTTCGCACAGGTCCGCCCTGCCCCCGCAGCAGTCCTTGAGCAGGAAGAGGACCAGGTCGCGAAGCCGATCCAGGTCGGCCCGGTAGATGATCGACCGGCTGCGCCGCTCCGACCTGATCAACCCCGCGCGCGTCAGGACGCCGAGATGGGACGACAGGGTGTTGGCCGGGATCACCAGATGGTTGGAGATGTCACCGGCCGGCAGACCATCGGGTTCGTGACGCACGAGGAGGCGAAACGCCTCCAGCCGCGTCGATTGCGCCAAGGCGGCGAGAGCGAGAATCGAAACTTCGGTTTCCATATTTCCAAATTAGTCGAAATATGGAAATGTTCAAGCCCGCTCGTCTGCGGGTGCGGCAGTTCAGGCATCGGTGACGACCTGATCTTTGACGACTGCCGCCTAAAAGATCGCAGAGTAGCGACAGCCGAGTTTAAGGGTCGCTGGGCTATACTCTCCGTCGAGACCATGGACTTTGGCCACGAGGTCGACAGTTGGCCGATTTCGCACGTCTGTCGGTCCGGACGCGGTGCGCTGATCTCGCGATCAGGCGGCGGGAGCCGCCGACGCTCCCTTCTGGGCGAGCCAGGCGTCGATCAGGGTGATTTCGCGCTCCTGCGCCGTGATCACCTCCTGGGCTAGGTTCCGCGCTTGGGCGTCCTTGCCTTGCGCGAGCTCCACACGGGCCATCGAGACGGCGGCGACGTGGTGACCTCGCATCTGCTTCATGAAGTCGATGTCCGCGTCCTCGGTGAAGGCGGGCATCGCCTCCATCATCGTGTTCATCGAGGCGTTGTAGCCTTGGGTGGCGACGGAGTCGCCGGGCGCAGGCGCAGCCATGCCGCCCTCCATTCCGCCATGGGCGTCCGCCGCTGCGGGGGCCTCAGGCGCGGCTACGGCGGGCTCTTCGGCTTGCGGGGAACAGGCCGTAGCCACGGCGCAGGCGGCGAGGACGAGGCTGATGCGTTTCATGACGGCTCCTTGGGATCCCGACGTTAGCGACCAGGAGGGCCCATTCGTTCCGCCAACTCTACCGTCCGGCCCGCGCCAAGAGCTCGATCAGCTCGCCGGCCTTTGCCTTGCGCTCCTCGGGATCGTCGCCGGTCATAGCGCCCATGACGCAGTGGTCGAGGTGATCCCGTAGCACTTCGGTCTCCACGCGATGGAGCGCGGCTCGAACGGCCTGAAGTTGGGTCAGCAAGTCGACGCAATACCGGTCATCTTCAACCATGCGGGAGATTCCCCGCACCTGGCCTTCGATCCGGCTGAGCCTGTTGAGGACTTTGGGTTTCGTGTCGGTTTGCATGGGGCCTGTTCTCCTGAGCACCCCCATATACCCCAGACGGGTATCTTGCGATATACCCCGCATGGGTATATGTTAGCTCTTCGGTCAGCCGGAGAGAGCGACATGTCCACGCATCCTCACGATCATGCCTCGGGTCACGCCTGCTGCGGGGCGAAGGCCTCGGATGGCGCGGCAACGGTCAAGGATCCCGTCTGCGGCATGTCGGTCGATCCGACGGCCACCGCTCACCGAGCCAGTCATGACGGTCAGGACTATTTCTTCTGCTCGGCGGGGTGCCGGACCAAATTCATCGGCGATCCGATGCGTTACCTGAACCCTCCCGTGGAGGCCGAGCCGGCCGTTCCCGGCGCCATCTACACCTGCCCGATGCACCCCGAGATCCGGCAGGAAGGCCCAGGCTCCTGCCCGATCTGCGGCATGGCGCTTGAGCCGGAGACGGTCACGGCGGAGGCCCCGCCCAACCACGAGCTGATCGACTTCACCAGACGCTTCTGGGTCGGTCTGGTCCTGACCCTGCCGGTCTTCGCCCTGGAAATGGGCGGACACCTGGCCAATCTCCACATGTTCATCCCGGGCCAGATGTCGAACTGGATCCAGTTCGCTTTGGCGACCCCCGTGGTTCTCTGGTGCGGCTGGCCCTTCTTCGAGCGCGGCTGGACATCGCTGCGCACCCGGCGGCTGAATATGTTCACCCTGATCGCCATGGGGGTCGGCGTGGCATGGCTTTACAGCGTCGTGGCCGTCGTCGCGCCAACCCTGTTCCCGCCCGCCTTCCTGAAGGCCGACGGCAGTGCGCCGGTGTATTTCGAGGCGGCGGCGGTCATCACCGTGCTGGTCCTCGTCGGGCAGATTCTGGAACTGCGCGCCCGCGAACAGACGTCGGGCGCGATCCGCGCCCTGCTGGACCTCACGCCCAAGACCGCGCGCCGAATCCGGGCGGACGGCATCGATGAAGATGTCTCGCTTGACCAGATCGCCGTCAGCGACCGCCTGCGGGTAAGGCCCGGAGAGAAGATCCCGGTCGATGGCGAACTCCTGGAGGGTCGGGTCGCTGTCGACGAATCCATGGTGACCGGCGAGTCCATGCCGGTGACCAAGGATGTCGGCGACCGCGTCGTGGCCGGCGCGCTCAACAAGACCGGATCCTTCATCATGCGCGCCGACAAGGTGGGCGCCGACACCCTGCTGGCGCAGATCGTCCAGATGGTGGCCCAAGCCCAGCGCAGTCGCGCCCCGATCCAGCGGCTGGCCGATACGGTCTCCGGATGGTTCGTTCCCACGGTGATCGCGATCGCCCTGCTCGCCGCCGTCGTCTGGGGCCTGGTCGGTCCCGAGCCCCGTTTGTCCTACGCCCTGGTCGCCGCCGTTTCGGTGCTCATCATCGCCTGTCCCTGTGCGTTGGGTCTGGCGACGCCGATCTCGATCATGGTCGGGGTGGGACGTGGCGCCCACGCCGGCGTCCTGATCAAGAACGCCGAGGCGCTCGAACGCTTCGAGAAGGTCGACACTCTCGTTCTGGACAAGACCGGCACCCTGACGGAGGGCCGTCCGTCGGTGACGGCGATCCTGCCCGCCCTCGGCTTCGTGGAAACGGACATCCTGCGTCTTTCGGCCAGCCTCGAGCGGGGCAGCGAACATCCGTTGGCCGACGCAATCGTCCGGGCAGCCAAGGACCGGGACATCCCCCTTACCGAGGCCGCGGACTTCGACAGCCCGGTCGGTCGCGGCGTTCGCGGGACGATTGAGGGCCGCCAGGTCGCCCTGGGCAACACCCGTTTTCTCGGCGAGCTTTCGATCGACGTCTCCGCGCTGGAGCCGAAGGCGGAGGCCCTTCGCCACGACGGCGCCACCGCCATATTCGTGGCGATCGACGGAAAGGCGGCCGGGGTCATCGGCATCGCCGATCCCATCAAGGCCACCACGCCGGCTGCGATCCTCGCGCTGAAAGCGGCCGGTCTGCGGCTGGTGATGATGACCGGGGACAACCGGACGACGGCCGAAGCGGTCGCGCGGCGCCTCGGCATCGACGAAGTCCAGGCGGAGGTTTTGCCGCAGGATAAGGCGTCTGTGGTTCAACAGCTTCGTTCGCAGGGTCGGATCGTCGCCATGGCGGGGGATGGCGTCAACGATGCCCCTGCCCTCGCCGCAGCCGATGTCGGCGTCGCCATGGGGGCGGGTTCGGACGTCGCCATCGAAAGCGCCGGCGTCACCCTGCTGGGCGGAGATCTGCAAGGCATCGTGCGCGCACGGCGTCTGTCCCGCGCGGTGATGGGCAACATCCGCCAAAACCTCGTTTTCGCCTTCGGCTACAACGCCCTTGGCATCCCCGTGGCGGCTGGCCTGCTTTATCCCGTCTTCGGCTGGCTTCTCTCGCCTGCCCTTGCGGCGCTCGCAATGGCGCTCTCCTCGGTCAGCGTCATCGGCAATGCGCTGAGACTGCGCGCGGTGAGGCTTTAGCCAGGATAGGCAATCAACAGTCCGCCCACCCACCCAAGGGAGGAACCGGCTGTGACGGGCCGGATTGATTCAGACGCTGACCGCAGTCTCCAGGCTTTCGCAGCGGCAGGCGAAGACGAACTGAAATTTCTGAAGAGGATACGGACGATGTCTCATCAACAGATGGACCACGGCGGGCAAGGCAACGCTCGTGGACTCGGCCCTTATCGGAGCCTGTACCTCGAGTTGGCGCTCGATTTCGTCATCATGTACCTGGTCATGTACACGATGATCGCCACGCTCGGTCACTTCTATCTCAATTTGAACAACGTCTACATGACCCTGATGATGGTCGCGCCGATGGCGGTCCTCATGCTCGTCTTCATGCGGTCCATGTACCCGTCGCGCAAAACGAACCTGGTCATTGGAGCGGTCGCCGTCGTGATCTTCGTCGGCAGCTTCGTCGGCATGCGCACCCAGGCGTTCGTTGGCGACGACGAATTCCTGCGATCGATGATCCCGCACCATTCCGGGGCTGTGTTGATGTGCGAGCAAGCCTCCCTGACCGATCCGGAGATCATCGCCCTGTGCGACGGCATCGTGCGTGGTCAACAGGAGGAGATCGCCCAGATGCAGGCGCTCCTCGAGAAGCGTCGCCGCTGACCCCGGCGTGCGGGGGAAGGCCTCAGCCGCCCCCCGCTTCCTCTTCATGAGGGACGCGGTCGTGTGGCGCGTAGAGAAGCAGAAGGCCGGGACCGGCCAAACGTCTGGAGACTGAGTATGCGTTACTTCAACCCCGCACCCTTCATCGCCGTCGCGGCGGTCGTGGCCTTCGCCGCCGGACCGGCGGCGGCCCACGCTCGCCTGGTCAGCGCGACGCCGGCGCCCAACTCCACCGTGGCGGCGACCCGGACGCTGAGCCTGACGTTTAGCGAGCGCACGGTGCCGGCCTTTTCCGGCTTCGATGTCGTCAATGCGGCCGGCGACAAGGTCGCGGTCCGCACCTCGGTCGCGGAGGACGGCAAGACCCTGACGGGAACTCTGGCCCGCCCGCTGGTCGCCGGCGCCTACCGCGTCGATTGGCGTATCGCGTCGAGCGACGGCCACCGCATGACGGGCTCCTACACCTTCTCGGTGCGCTGATCTCGTGCTCGAAGTCGCGGTCATCGCGCTTCGCTGGCTTCAATACAGCGGCGCCGTCGTCCTTCTCGGCGCGCCGCTGTTCCTGCTCTACAGTTTCAGCCGGGACGACGGTCCGAACCTGAGCTGGGCGCGGCAGACGTTGGCGCTGGCGGCGGTCGTCGTCGCGTTTGGCTCTCTCTCCGCCCTGGTCGCCCAGACCGCCGTCATGGCGGGCTCGCTGACCGAAGCGCTCAAACCCGCCTCCTTGTCCTTCATGATCACCGGCACAGGCCTGGGCATGGCCATGGTGGCGCGGGCCGCTATCGCCCTGCTTGGTCTTGTTTTGGTCGTTGCTTGGAAACCTGGCAGGGCGGTCTGGAGTCTGACGGCGGTCCTCGGACTCCTTGTCGCCGCCAGCTTCGCCTGGACCGGCCACGGCGCGGCGACGGAGGGACCCGGCGGCGTCGTCCATCTCGTGGCCGACATTATTCACGCTGTCGCGGCGGCCCTGTGGCTAGGCGCCTTGGCGGCGTTGACGATCCTCCTGTCACGTCGGACCGACACCGACGATCCGGCGATCCACCACGCCTTGCACGGGTTCGCCGGGCTCGGGACGCTCGCCGTCGCTCTGTTGGTGGTGACGGGCTTGGTCAACAGCTGGTTTCTGGTCAGCCCCGAACGTCTCGGAAGCTTGGGAACCAGCCTCTACGGGCAGTTGCTGATCGCCAAGCTCGTGCTGTTCGTCCTCATGCTGGGGTTGGCGGGGGACAATCGCTTCCGCCTCACGCCTTCGCTCGGCGTCACTTTAAAGGGAGCGGAAGATCCAGTCGCGGCCCTCCATCGGCTTAGACGCAGCATTGCGGCGGAGACCGCGCTGGGCGTCGCTGTCCTCGGCCTCGTCGCCGTCATGGGAACGGTGCCGCCGCCGGCCGCGCTGTAGCGTCCCTACGCAGGAACGCTCGACTTCCCTCGAATTGCCCTCCTCACCTTAATGTTCCGGAACCGCCTTGAGCGAAGGCGGGTTGGCTGCGCATCCCCCCAGCCATGGAGAGCGTCATGCACGCCCAAGAGATAATAAGCACCCACCCGCACGTCCGGGGTTCGGTCAATACCGCGCTCGCTCGGTGCATCGACGAATGTTACGACTGCGCCCAATCCTGCGTGATCTGCGCCGACGCCTGCCTTGGCGAGGACATGGTGCAGGAGTTGCTCCAGTGCATTCGACTGAACCAGGACTGCGCTGACCTCTGCGCGGCGGCTGGCGCCATCGCTTCCCGCCGGACGGGTTCGAACGAGGGCGTCATTCGGCTCACCTTGCAAGCGTGCGCCGAGGCTTGCCGCCTCTGCGCCGAGGAGTGCGAGCGTCACGGGGACATGCACGAGCACTGTCGCATCTGCGCCGAGGCCTGCCGGCGGTGCGAAGAGGCTTGCAATGCGGCCGTCCAAACCGTGCAGTGACACGAGGCGGGCGACCCATCGGTCGCCGCTCGCATGACTAGCGCGGTGTGCGCGAGGACCAATGGATGTGCTGAATGCGCCAGCCTTCGGGGCCGCGCTTCAGCACCATTGTCTCGGTGGTCACCAAGTTCACCGCGCGGCCGTTGAACTGGCCGGTCGTGCGTCCCTCTGTGACGATCCAGGCGACATCGCCGGAGGCCCAGCCGGAGCGACGCGTGACTGATGCTTCGGTCGCCGCCGAGAAAGCGGCGTCGGAAGCCAGATGGTGGGACGCATACTCCTCGCGCGATCGTTCCGCGCCCCCGCCTTCGAAGATCATCACATCCCGCGCCAGAAACGTCAGCGCGCCGGCTGTATCGCCGGCCTTAAGCGCGGCGTGAAAGGCGTCGACGGCGGTGGCCGCGTCGATTGCTTCCGCAGCGACCGAACCTGTGGTGTGGTCAGGGCCGTGGGCGTGGTCCTGGGCGAAGGCGGGCGTCGTCGAAAGCACGGCGATCGCCAAGACGAGGGGGATGAATGTGCGGGACATGGAGGCTCCGATTGCGGGTGATCTGAACGCGCTGGGCATCAGGCTGGTTGGTTGTGGCGAGCGAACACACGGGTAGCGCCCGACGGGAGCACCAGCAGGGTGTCGTAGGCGTCCTTATGTCCCTGCGGCGTTTCCATGCCGGGAGAACCCAGCGGCATGGCCGGCACGGCGAGGCCGACCGCCGTCGGACGTTCCGCCAGTAGACGGACGACATCCTGCGCGGGCACATGACCCTCGACCAGATAGCCGTCGATCAGCCCGGTATGACAGGAGGCTACAGCGTCCGGCATTCCTCGACTGCTCCGGACCGACTGGAGGCTCGGAAGAACCGTGATGGTGGTGATGAAGCCTGCCTCGCGCATATGCGCGATCCAGGCATCGCAGCAAGCGCAGGTCGGCGTCTTGAAGACCGCCAGGTTTCTCGACGGGTGCGTCTGGGCACAGGCCGTTCCGCTCAAGCCGACGACCAGGCCCATGCCCAGGAACAGGCGACGGTTCAGGGTGACGGGGTTCAAAAGGGTTCTCCCTGATCGCTGTGAACGGATCGTCTGGCTTCGATGGGATCGGCGCGCTGCGGCGCCATCCGCCCCCGGAGCCAGCGGCGGCCGGGCTGCTCGACAAAGATATGGATGGCGGCGGCGGCGGCGAGCGTCAACAGCAGCATGGCAGCCAGTTCACCCAAGGCCATCCTGTAGTCTCCGGACCAGCCAGCGAACGCCTGCGCCGCGTTGCGCCACACCATCAGGACGGGGATGTGAACGAGGTAGAGCGCAAACGAGGCTTCACCCGCAAATAGGGCGACTGGGTGGGACAGGAAGGTCCGAACGTCCGCCTTGGCCAACAACGCGAGCGTCAGGATGAAGGGCCCAGCCGCCGCCACGATAATGCGATCGTCGACCCCGATCTGCATCGGGATGAGCAGCGCGGCCGTGGCCGCTAGAGCGCCCATGACCGACATGCGCGCTGAAGGCGTCCAGCGCTTACCGAGGTAGTAGAGGCCTATGCCATAGAGGAATTCGGGAATGATCCGGAGGATGCCCATGCTGTCTTCCGCCCGAGGCAGCACTCGCCCGAACTGGACGCGATAGATCGCATCCAGCGCGACGAACAGTATCGCGGCGAGCGCGATCAGAACCCACGGCCTGGCCCGTAGTCGCAAGGCCAAGGCGGCGTAGACCGGGAACGCCAGATAGGCGAACCACTCCGCAGACAGCGACCAGGCCGGTCCATTCCAAAGGACCAGGGTTTCACGCGGAAACCAGGCTTGAACAAGAAGCAGGGTGCCGGCGAAGTCGATCGGGTTGAAGCGGCCCTGCTCCAGGCCGACCCCGAACAGGGGCGCGGCCAGCACGAGGCCGAGCATGGCCAGAAGGATGGACAGATGGGCCGGATAAATCCGCGCGAACCGCGCTGCCAGGAACCGCCGGTAGTCCAGCGGCCGGTCCCCTTGCAGATAGACGTGCGTCAGGATGAAGCCCGACAGAATGAAGAAGACGTCCACCCCCAGGCGGGTGCGGTTCAACAAGCCCGCGCTCTCCGCCGGCAGCGTCCAGTAGAGTTGGTAATGGAACAGCACGACGCCGAGCGCGAGGAAGAACCTCACGCTCGTGAGGGGATCGAGCACATCGGGAAAGGGAACCCGCGCCGGGCCTGACCTGTCGCTCACACCGCTTCCCCCTTCGGACGACAGGCTGTCCCGGTCGTTCTCTGGTATTTACGCGTGTGGCGGCTGATCCCCTCGCAAGGGGAACAGGAAGCAGGCGCGTATGGCAGGTGGGGCGTGATGCAGGTGCGCAATGACTGACGACATTGGAAGACTCATCCGAACGGCCGCGCCGGGCGACGCGGCAGGACTGGCCGGGGTGGAGGACGCGGTCTGGTCGCGAGTCAGCGAGCGCGTCCGCGTGCGCCAGGTCCGGATCGCCGCCGTGGCGCTCGCCCTTGCAATCGGCGTCGCAAACGGCGGCCTGATGCTCTCGGCGCCTCGGCCGGAGCCTTCCGAGATGCGGATTTTCACGGTGTCGGCCGGCCTGTCGCCGCTCGTCAGCCTGGATGTCCGGGGATGAGGGCGAACTGGAAGTCCATCGCTGTCACGGCGATCATGGCGGCGTTCGCGAGCGGCGCGGCGACCTGGGCGAGCGCGACCTGGGTCATGCGGGAGCGACAACCTCCCAGCCTGCACAGCATCGTTCATGAAAAACTCGATCTGAGCGCCGAACAGGATCGCCGGCTCGACGTCATCGAAGCCCGCTTCGCCGCCCGTCGTCCGGCGCTGGAGGCCGAGGTCCGCGCCGCCAACCGCGAACTGGCCGCCGCCATCGCCGCCAGCGACGGAGACACGCCCCACGTCCAGGCGGCGGTCGATCATTTTCACGCGGCCATGGGCGATCTCCAGAAGGCGACCATCACCCATGTCTTCGAGATGCGGTCCGTGCTGACTCCGGCGCAGGCCGAGGTGTTTGACGAAGCGGTCGTCGACGCCCTGCGCGACGACGCCGGCTAAGCGCGGCGCGTGGGGGCCGAGCAGAGCATCGAGGTTCGCGCGGCGGGTGGAGATCGGGCCGCTTTCACCGCCCTGATGACCGCCACCAAGGCAGACCTCTACAGGTTTGTGCGCCGCTACGTCGGCGACGAGGCCGAGGCGCATGACGTGCTTCAGGAAGCCTATGCGTCCGCCTGGCTCGCCATGCGGCGGTATGATCCGGCGCGGCCGTTCGATGTCTGGCTGCGCTCGATTGCTCTGAACAAATGCCGCGACTGGAGTCGCCGGCGAGCCGTTCGCCACGTCGTGCGCGGGATCATGGGCCTCGATGCGCCGGAGGCGACGGCGGTGGGCGACGACGCACCCTCGCCTGAAGCGCGGCTGGATCACCAGCACAAGGCGGAAGCCTTGCAACGCGCCTTGTCCGACCTTCCGGACACCCTGAAGGCGCCGCTCCTGCTCGCCACGCTTGAAGAGCGGTCCCACGCCGAGATCGCCTCGATTCTTCACATCACGCCGAAGGCGGTGGAAACCCGCATCGCCCGCGCCCGCAAGAAGCTGGCGGAGGTCTTGGCCTGGTCTCCCCGCGAAGGCGCTTGACCTTGCCATGGAGGGAAGGTGCACAAGGCGGCGATCCCGCCCTGTGGCGACCTGTCGCAAGGGTTTCGCCACCGGGATGCGTATCTGAACGAACGGCTGATAGCCGACCAAGGAACTCCTCGCCGATGTCGACCCCCCGCCTCGATCGCCGAATGCTTCTCCGGGGCGCCGCCGCCGGCGGCGGGCTGCTGGGCCTACAAGGCCTGATGCCTGCCTGGGCGCAGACAGGGTCGGTGGGCTTGCGGGCGGACATGCCGACGCTGACGGGACCGAACATCGACCTGGCGATCGGTCATTCGCCCTTCACGGTCGGCGGACGCACCGGCCATGCGGTGACCATCAACGGCGTTTTGCCGGCGCCGCTCCTGCGTCTGAGCGAGGGCCAGAACGTCCGCCTGTCGGTGAGCAACAGCCTGGACGAGGACACCTCGATCCACTGGCACGGCCTGCTGGTCCCGTTCCAGATGGACGGCGTTCCCGGCATCAGCTTCCCCGGCATCAAACCCCGCGAGACCTTCGTCTACGAGTTCCCGATCAGGCAGTCGGGCACCTTCTGGTATCACAGCCATTCCAACCTTCAGGAGGCGATGGGCCACTACGGGCCGATCGTCATCGACCCGGCGGGCGCCGATCCGGTCGGCTACGACCGCGAGCATGTGCTGGTCCTGTCGGACTGGAGTTTCATGCATCCGCACGAAATCCTCGACAAACTCAAGAAGAGCCCCGGCTACTTCAACCAGCAGCGCACCACCCTGTCCGGCTTGATCTCGGGCGAGGACCGGATGAGCCTGGAGGAGCGGCGCATGTGGGGCGAGATGCGCATGGACCCGCGCGATATCCTCGACGTCAACGGCTCGACCTACACCTATCTGGTCAACGGCCACGGGCCGCAGGAAAACTGGACCGGCCTGTTCCGGCCTGGCGAACGTGTGCGTCTGCGCATCATCAACGCTTCGGCCATGTCGATCTTCAACGTCCGTATCCCCGGCCTGCCCATGACGGTGGTTCAGGCCGACGGGGAGAACGTGCGGCCGGTCGAGACCGACGAGTTCCAGATTTCGGTCGCCGAGACCTATGACGTCATCGTCCGGCCGACCGAGGACCGCGCCTACACCATCGTCTCCGAGGCCATTGACCGCTCCGGCATGGGGCGGGCGACCTTGGCGCCGCGCCTGGGCATGACGGCCGAGGTTCCGCCGCTGCGCGAGGTTCCCAACCTGACCATGCGCGACATGGGGATGGGGGGAATGGATCACGGCGCGATGGGCGACATGTCCGGTATGGACCATGACGCGATGTCCGGCATGGACCACGCCGCTCCGACCCAGAACGCGCCCGCAGCCGGCGAGATGGCCGGGATGTCCATGTCGGGCATGAACATGCGCGATCCCGAGAACGCTCCGCCCGACATGGCGGTGGGCGTCGGCGTCGATGCGATCGCCATGGACCCCGCCAACCGTCTGGGTGAGCGTCCGATCGGTCTCACGACCGTCGATCATCGCGTCCTCGTCTACACCGACCTGGTGTCGCTCCAGCCGAACAAGGACCCGCGCCCCCCGTCTCGGACGATGGAGATCCACCTGACCGGCAACATGGAGCGGTTCATGTGGGGCTTCGACGGCCGAAAGTTCAGCGAACTGGTCGAACCGATCCGCTTCGAGCGCAACGAGCGGGTGCGGGTGACCCTGGTCAACGACACCATGATGGCCCACCCGATCCATCTGCATGGTCATTTCTTTGAACTGGTGACCGGCGGACCGGCCGGGCACCAGCCCCTCAAGCACACGGTCAACGTCGCGCCCGGCGGCAAGGTGACCTTCGATCTGACCGCCGACGCGCCCGGTGATTGGGCCTTCCACTGCCACATGCTGATGCACATGCACGCCGGCATGTTCAATGTTGTGACGGTGCGGCCCATGGACGGAGCTGCGTCATGAACCGCCTCGCCGTCGCCCTCGCCCCGCTGGTGCTCGCCGCCAGCGCCTTCAGCGCCCAGGCCCAGGACCCTCACGCGGGCCACACGATGCCGGCGACCGCGGCGCCGACGCGCCCCGCGCCAGCACCGCGGCCCACGCCACAGGCGCCGGCCCGACCGGCGCAGGATCTGCACGCCGGTCACGTCATGCCGCCCGCGCAGACGCCGCCCGCCGCGGATCCGCATGCAGGCCACCAGATGCCGGCGCAGCCCGCGCCCGTAGACCCGCACGCGGGACACCAGATGCCGGCGGCGACGCCCGGCCAGGCTGATCCGCACGCGGGCCACGACATGTCGGCCATGTCGCCCGCGCAGACCGACCCTCACGCCGGGCATGACATGTCGACCATGAGCATGGGGCCGCCCGATGTGGCGACCAGCTCCGACAATCCCGGCCGTCCTCCGGAGGACCCGCTCCCGGCCGCCGCCCTGGCCGGCCCTGCCCACGCCGCCGATCTCGTCTTCGGCGCCGAGGCCATGGCCGCCTCTCGCCGGACCCTGATTCACGAAAACGGCGACGTCCGCACCACGGCCGTCATTCTCGATCGCCTCGAAGCCGGCTTCGGCGACGACGGCGAGACCTACCTCTGGGACGTCCAGGGCTGGACGGGCGGCGACATCAATCGCTTCTGGTGGAAGTCCGAGGGCGAAGGCGACTTCGGCGGCGAGCTCGAGGAGGCTGAAGTCCAGGCGCTCTACAGCCGCGCGGTCACGCCCTTCTGGGACGTTCAGGCCGGCGTGCGTCAGGACTTCCGGCCCGACGGCGAGGACACCACGCATCTGGTCCTCGGCCTGCAGGGCCTGGCGCCCCATTGGTGGGAAGTCGACGCCGCCGCCTTCCTGTCGACCGACGGCGACCTGACCGCCCGCGTCGAGGCCGAATACGACCAGCGCATCACCCAGCGCCTGATCCTTCAGCCCCGCCTCGAAATCGACGCTTCAGCCAGCGACATTCCGGAACTGGAGATCGGTTCGGGCCTGTCCTCGATCGAGGCGGGCCTGCGACTGCGCTACGAATTCCGCAAGGAGTTCGCCCCCTATGTCGGCATCGAGTGGAGCCGCGCGTTCGGCGATACCGCCGATTACATCGAGGCCCGAGGCGGCGAGACCGACGACACCCGCTTCGTCGTCGGCCTCAAGGCCTGGTTCTAACCGAAGGAGACCACCCCATGATGATCCGCACTCTCGTTGTCACCGCCGCCCTCGCGTTCGCCGGCACCGCCGCCGCCCAGGACCCGCATGCGGGTCACGCTATGCCGGCCCAGGCCGCAGCGCCCCAATCCGGCATCACGACCGTTCCTGCGAATGGCGCGATGACCCAGGGTTCGCCCGAGCGGTTCAGCGTCACCTTCCCCCACGCCATGGTCCTCAAGACCGTCGCCCTCTCCGCCGAGGGGCAGGCTCCGGTCGACGTCACTGTCCCCGCCGCGCCGGCCGCCGCCACCGTCGGCGTGGCTCTTCCGCGCCTCGCGCCGGGCAACTACACGGCCGCCTGGACCGCCGAAGGCCCGGACGGCCACAAGATGTCCGGCTCCGTCAGCTTCATGGTTCACTAGGAGAACGACGATGAGGGTTTCCAACCTGCTGGCCGCCGCCGGCGCGATCCTGACCCTGAGCGCGGGCGCGGCTCTGGCGGCCGAAGGCTGCGATTGTTGCAAGGACATGGCTGCGGACGCGGCTATGACGTGCTGCGACGAGATGCAGAATGATTCGTCTTCGGCTCCCGCTCATTCACTGGCACCTGACAGCGCGCCTGCGAGGCCTTCGTCAGAGGCCGTGAACCACAATCAGCAGCGTTCACCAACCTAAGCGACACTTCTACGATTTCGGCAGGAACTCTCCGCCCAACCGCCGACGACCATCGGTCGAGCGCGCTAAGGTCGAGGCTGCAATGCCCCAGAACAAACTTTGGCTCACACCGGAAAGCGGACGCTCCCGGAGTCGCCAAAGAGTCAGGAGCCGACCTTAAGCTCAGCCAGAGATGGATCGACCGCTTCTGACTCAAGCCGGCCATCGGCGACGTCTGCTGCCGAGCCGGCAGGTCCTAACGACGCTGGCCTGTCTTTGGTGATGTACCGGCCGCCGTCGCGCCGCCTCAAGCCACAATTCCCGATCCTTCAAACCGAGCTCGAACCCGGAGAGTTGGCGCCATGCAACCGAACCGCAGCGGAGGGGCCGAGGCCTTGCTCCACCCCGGGGGACCAGCGGAACGCGAAAAAAAGTCGGGCGGATAGTCATCTACCGCCGGTGCGACGCGGACCTCGGTTCGGTATGGACGCAGCCAATACCGCCGCGGAGCGTTGCCATGACGCCCAAGAACTCGAAAGGAGACCGTGATGGCCGATGCTGAAACCCGCTCACCTGTGAACAAGGCGCTGTTCGTGCGATTGCGCGCGAAGCCCGGCAAGGAGGCCGATGTCGAGGCCTTCCTGCGAGACGGCCTGGCGGCCGTTATGGAGGAGCGGGACACGACCACGTGGTATGCTGTTCGCTTCGGCCACGACGACTTCGCCATTTTCGACACCTTCCCGAGTGATGCGGGACGGCTCGCCCATCTCGCGGGGAAGGTTGGGCATGCGCTCGTCGCCAGAACCCCGGAATTGCTCGACGGGCTGCCGAAAATCGAGGACGCACAGGTTCTCGCGTACAAACTAACCGACCAAAGCGGTGAGATCCGGAACTAAGCGGGGATCGTGGCCGCCCGGCTGTCGTCTTCTAAATGCGGGAGCCGATTAGCCAGATTTGGGATGCGCGAGAGGTAAGGCTGCTTAGAGCCCCTGTAGCATGTCGCGCTCCAGTGGCGAGCGGTTTCCCAACACCGCTGAGCGGCCAACCCCCATCAAGTTGTGCTGGCTGCTCTGCGGCCTCGGCTCCATGCCTGCGAGGCGTTCTCCATCTGACCTCGGCCGGCTTGGCTGAATGGCTCGAATCCGTAGGCGTGCCAACGTCCGCTCCTGGCGCACTACTGCCGGCACCGCTTTTCGTTTTGGACTGGCGCGGTTGACCGCTTTCGGCTATCAGCCCGCCTCCCGAAACCGAGAAGACCCATGTTCGCCTCCGTCACCAACCCGAGCCTGCCCATGTCGCTCGACCGTCAGCCGGTCGAGGGCAAGGCCATGCGCGTGGAGGGTGTGTAGGAGAATTCGGGCCAGACCGGTTCGGCTTTCCAGAAACCCCTCCCGCTCCGGCTGGAGGGGTTTCTTGTTTCTGCGAGACATCCTGCTGGCCGGTTCGAGAGGACCAGACAGAATAGGAGACGTCGGCCATGCGTGGCTATGACGTAATCGACGAACCGGGACATGCGCCGATCAAGGCTTGGACCCGGGGGGTGCCCATCGAGGATGCGGCGCTCAAGCAGCTGAAGAACGTGGCCTCGCTGCCGTTCATCCACAAGCACGTGGCGGGGTGCTGTCAGTCCAACGCGAACTTGTCTCCACTGAACGCACCTTGGGCAAGGTGGTCGAACCTCAGCCGGCGAGCGACTGCCACTCAGCCAGGGCGGCTGAGCGTCGGGCCTTGTAGTCGTCTCGGCTGATCAGATGGCGGTCCTGGTTGAAGTGGTTGTGGAAGGCGGCGTGGACGGAGCTGAACTTCTGCAGGGTCTTCATCCGGCGGAAGCGAAGCATCGCTCGCTCTCGTCGTCGGAACGGCAGATGGGAGTTTTCCACCCTGTTGTTGGCCCAACGGCCGACCTCCTGACGATCGGCGTTTCCGAGGTCGTTGAGGGCGGCTTTGTACGAGCGCAACCCGTCCGTCACGATGGCCTTCGGTCGGCCGTGTCGCTTCATGGCTTTCTTGATGAACTTCAGCGCTGCGGCCTTGTCGCGGGTCTTGGTGACGAAGGATTCCAGAACCTCGCCTTCATGATCGACGGCTCTCCATAGGTACCGCATCTCACCGTTGATCCGGACATAGACCTCGTCCAGAAGCCAGCGCCAGTGGGTGTAGGCGCGCATGTGATGCACGCGCTTGCGGCGGATCTCGGCGGCGAACATCGGGCCGAACCGGTTCCACCAGAGCCGCACCGTCTCGTGGCAGATGTCGATGCCGCGCTCGGCCAGCAGGTCCTCGACGTTTCGCAGGGACAGCGGATATCGGACGTACATCATGACCACGAGCCGGATCACCTCCGGCGAGCTGTCAAACCAGCGAAAGGGGTTGGTCGATTTGGCCATCCGGAGACGCTACGGCCGCCTCCCTTAGCCCGCAATCAGTTTGGGCTGACAACACCCGTCGCCACCCCATTGCCCCGCGTCACACCCGTGCGACGCCCCAAGTCGTCATAGGTGAAGGCCGCGATCAGCGACGATCCCCCCTGGCGCACCCGGTTCAGCCGGTCGTCC
>NZ_CALMFB010000045.1 GCF_937863155.1 uncultured Brevundimonas sp.
CCCAGGATGTCCGACAGGATGGCGAACTCGCCCGACGGCTCCAGGATCAGGCCCATGGCGATGCCCGACACCGGGCGCACCAGCGGCACGCCCGCATCCATCAGCGCCAGCGACGAGCCGCAGACCGTGGCCATCGAGGACGAGCCGTTGGACTCGGTGATCTCGCTGACCAGGCGGATGGTGTAGGGGAAGTCTTCGGTCGTCGGCAGCATCGGACGGATGGCGCGCCAGGCCAGCTTGCCGTGGCCGATTTCGCGGCGGCCCGGCGAACCCATGCGGCCCGCTTCACCCACCGAATAGGGGGGGAAGTTGTAGTGCAGCAGGAATTTCTCTTTGTAGGTGCCGGTCAGGCTGTCGATGTACTGCTCGTCCTCGCCGGTGCCCAGGGTGGCGACGACCAGGGCCTGGGTCTCGCCACGGGTGAACAGGGCCGAACCGTGGGTGCGCGGCAGGACGCCGACTTCCGAGACGATGGCGCGGACCTTGTCCAGGGCGCGGCCGTCGACGCGGTGGCTGTTCTCGATGATGTCGCGACGCAGGACCTCGGCTTCGCACTCCTTGAAGGCGGCCGAGAACTTCGAACCGTCGACGCCGTCGGGGTTCTCGTCGGTCTTCACCAGGGCGGCGGCGGCGGTCTTCTTGGCCGCATCGACGCCCGAACGGCGCTCGTATTTGCCGGCGTGGGTGTAGGCGGTCTTGATGTCTTCGCCGACCAGCTTCTTGATCGAGGCGACGACGTCCGAGTGATCCTCGGCGGCGAAGTCGAACGGCTCCTTGGCGGCGTGTTCGGCCAGTTCGATGATGGCGTCGATCACCGGCTGCATGCCCGAGTGCGCGAACATCAGCGCCTTCAGCATGGTTTCTTCCGACAGCTCCTTGGCCTCGGATTCGACCATCATCAGGGCGTCGGCGGTGCCGGCCACGACCAGGTCCAGCTGGCTTTCGCCCATCTGGTCCACGGCCGGGTTCAGAACCATTTCACCGTCGATGACGCCCACGCGCGCGGCGCCGATCGGGCCCATGAAGGGCACGCCCGAGATGGTCAGGGCGGCCGAGGCGGCGACCATGCCGACGATGTCGGGGTCGTTCTCCATGTCGTGCTGCAGCACGGTGACGACGACCTGGGTCTCGTTCTTGAAGCCCTTGACGAACAGCGGGCGGATCGGACGGTCGATCAGGCGGCTGACCAGGGTTTCCTTCTCGGTCGGACGGCCTTCACGCTTGAAATAGCCGCCGGGGATGCGGCCCGCGGCGAAGGTCTTTTCCTGATAGTTGACGGTCAGGGGGAAGAAATCCAGGCCCGGCTTGGGCGCGCGGCCATAGACGACGGTGGCCAGAACCACAGTCTCGCCATAGGTGGCCAGAACGGCCCCGTCGGCCTGGCGGGCGATGCGGCCCGTTTCCAGCGTCAGCGGGCGACCGGCCCATTCGATCGTCTTGCGTTTGATGTCGAACATGTCTCGTCTTTCGTAGTCCGGGCGGCGTATTCCGGCCGGAATCCCATCAGCGGGAGCGGAGCGTCGGGCGTTCAGTCCTTCGGTCCAAGGGCGGCCGCGCCATCGCGGCGAACCCGGGAAGTTGAGGACCGGCTTGGCCCTCGCGCAGTCTCGTGCGCCGATACAAATCACCGCGGCGCGCGGCGGTCGTTAGATACGGAAAGAGGCGCGGACATGGCCCGCGCCTCGAATCTCGTTGTTTCCGCGCTTAGCGGCGCAGGCCCAGCTTGGTGATCAGGGCGGTGTAACGCTCCTTATCGACCTTCACCAGGTGGTCCAGAAGGCGACGACGCTGCGAGACCATCTTGAGCAGGCCGCGGCGCGAGTGGTTGTCCTTCTTGTGGGTCTTGAAATGCTCGGTCAGGTTGGCGATGCGTTCCGACAGGATCGCGACCTGAACCTCGGCCGAGCCGGTGTCGCCCGCGCTGCGGGCGTTGTCGTTGATGACTTCCTGCTTGCGTTCAGCAGTGATCGACATCGTGGTTCTCCATCTTTGAAGCCCTAGCGCTCGACCCGCGGGGTCTCGCTGCTTGAGGGCTGGAGGTTAAAAACGCGGTCGGGTTCTAGCCGGCCGGCCCGCAACGAACCGAGAGCGACGAGCGTCTGGCCCTGAAAGGCGGAAACGGTGCGCGAGCCGTCCCGAAGGCGGCTCTTCAACGTCTCGACCTGTCGGGGGAGCAGTACGATCGGCCGTCCCTGCCGAAGCGCGAAGGCGTCCTGGTCCGTCACGGCCAGCTCCGGGATGTCGTCCAGGGCGGTCGAAACGGGCAGTAGACCCTCTAAGGCGGCGTCCCTATGCACCAGATCGGTCAGGAAATCCAGCGTCACCGCGTTTTGCGTGCTGAACGGCCCCACCTGCTCGCGACGCAGGGCGCTGACATGGCCCTCGGCGCCCAGCGCGGCCGCCAGATCGCGGGCCAGGGACCGGACATAGACGCCCTTGCCCGTCTCGATGCGGATTTCGACGTGATCAGCGTCGGGCGCCGCCGTCACCTCGGCCGAGTGAATGGTCACGGCGCGGGCCGACAGCTCCACCGCCGCCCCCTCGCGCGCCAGGTCATAGGCGCGCTGGCCGTCCACCTTGATGGCGGAAAAGGCGGGCGGAACCTGCTGAATCTCGCCGACGAAGGCCGGCAGGGCCGCACGCACGGCCTCCGGCGTCGGCCGCACGTCCGAACGGGCGATCTCGCGCCCCTCCCGATCCACGCTGTCGGTCGAGACGCCCCAGTTGAGGGTGAAGCGATAGGCCTTCCGCGCCTCCATCATGAAGGGCACCGTCTTGGTCGCCTCGCCCAGGGCGATGGGCAATATGCCGTCGGCCAGAGGGTCCAGCGTCCCGGCGTGGCCGGCCTTGTTGGCGTCGAACAGGCGCCGCACGCGGGTGACCGCCTCGGTCGATCCCATGCCGACGGGCTTGTCCAGGCAGACCCAGCCGTGGATGGCCTGACCCGACTTGCGCCGGCCCATTAGGCTTGGCCTATCGCGCTGAGCGCTACTTGAGGCCGGCCCACTATTCGTCCTCGTCGTCGTGAGCGTCCAGGTCGGCGCGCACGCGCGGGTCGTTGAACAGCCGGTCGATGTGGCTGGCGTTGTCGAAGCTCTCGTCGTGGCGGAATTTCAGGTCCGGCGTGAATTTCATGTCCAGCTTGGGCCCCAGCCGGCCGCGTAGGAACCGGGCATGTTCGTTCAGCGCCTTGATGATCTCGCTCTCGTGGCCGGTGGTCGCGGCCGCCTCGACGCCGGCGCCCAGCGGCTCGACGAAACAGGTGGCGTGGCGCAGGTCCGGGCTCATCCGCACCTCGGTGACGGTGATCGAGACGCCGTCCAGGGCCGCGTCGTGGATCTCCTCCTCGCGCAGCACATCGACCAGGGCATGACGGATCAGCTCGCCGGCGCGCAGCTGGCGCTGGGACGGGCCTTGCGGCCCCGATGCGTTGCGGGTGTGCTGTTTGCGGCCCATGGGGAGGCTCCTTGTCCTTCGCCGCCGGGGATCGGACCCGGCTCATGAAACGAAGCCGCGCGGTCTAGTCCTCCTGCGCCGCCCTGTCCATCGCTCTGTCCACCGCCGCGCGCAGTTCGGCCGAGGCGATCGACCGGAACGGCTTCACCGTCAGGCCGCCCGCGTTCAACAGTTGCGCCGTCCAGTGGTTGCACAGATGGCCGACCCAGAAGGTCTCGGTCGAGGCGAAGAAGCGGGCGTCGTCGCCGGGCCGTTCGGCCGCCAGGATGGGCGCCCCGTCGCGCTCGGCCAGCGACGCTTCCAGCCGCGCGCGAAGAGCCGCGAAGCCTTCGGCCGACAGGGTCAGGGTGCGGCGCTTCTCGTCCGGCCCCAGGCGCGCGGGGTCGCCCTGATAGGGGTCCAGCATCACCACCGACGGATTGCCGGACGCGAAAAAGGCCCGCGCCCCATCCGGCAGTCGGTGATGGATCGGGCTTTGGTCCACATAGAAGCGCGCGTCGCCCCAGCCGACCAGGACCCAGTCCCCCGGCCCCGTCCGGTCCAGCGCCGCCTTCAGCCGCCCGCCGCCGCGCGCCAGGTCGCGCCGGGATATGGCCAGGTCACTGTGAAAGCCATTGTCCAGCAGATGGATCGTCACCCCGTCGTCACCCGGCGCGGCCGGATAGGGGGCCTGGCCCTCGCGGGTCCAGCTCATCAGGGCGACGAACAGGCCCAGCAGGGCCGCCGCGATCAGGCCTAGGGTCGGACGTAGTTCAGAACGGCGCACGGAGCCTCGGGCGATGCGGTGGGGCCGGGCGCGGGGCCGGCGCGGAAGGCCATCAGGGTGACGCCCCGATCCGTCTGCCGCAAGCCGATCCAGCCGGGCGCCGCATCGCCGCACAGGCGCGCCGATGATCCGGCCAGAACCTGGCGCAACTCGATCTGGTCTTCGGCGCCGGCGGCGAAACGGTCGGCGAAGGTCGCGCCATCGCGGTCGGCCGCCTGACGCCCGAAGGCGATGCGATGCGGCCGGGTCTTCAGAACCCCGACCTGGGCGAACCGCAGTTCGGCGCGGACGAAGTCCACATCGCCGGTCAGGTTTCGCGTCCGGTCGTCAGCAGCCGAAAAGCCGCCCTGCAAGACGGCGTCGCCCGACACGCTTGCCGGCGCCGAAGGTGAAACCGAGCGTGTCCACTGGCCCCGGGCGGCGGTCCAGGCGCCGGTCGCCGCCGTCTGGATCGCCTGGCTGGCCCGCGTCCAGGCCGACACGGCCGCAGGCTCGTCCAGCGCCAGCAGGGCCAGGATCAGCGCCAGCGGAAACAGCACGGCGGCCAGCAGTTTCAGGCCATGGCGAGGGCGGGCGGAGGCGGTCATCGTCCAGACCCTAACGCCTGAACGCGACGATCGTCACACCTATCGCGTCTCAGGCGCGCTGTTCAGCATGTTGGCGGGCGGCAGGGCCCATTCGCCGCGATAGCTGTATTCCAGCTGGACACAATGGCGATAGGCGCCGTCCGGCCACCGTCCGACCGCATGCACCGTCAGCGGCCGCCCCGCCCGCACCCGGCCCAGCACCAGAAAGGCCTGGTCCGATCCGGGGCACAGGGCGCGTGACAGACCGCGCCCATCCCCCTCGGCCGGTATGGTGTAGATGCTGGCCTCGCTGGACCCTTCGGGCAGGGCGCGGCGCACCGCGTCCGGGCCGCCATAGTCGATACGGGCCGAGCCGCGCGCGCTGGTCGAGATGATGCGCCGCACCGACACCCCGCCCAGAAGCCCGCGCCGGACCTCCAGCGTCACGCCGCGCGTCAGGGCCTGGGTCACCCGGTCGGCCGCGTCAAAGGCCAGAAACCGCGTGTCCGCCTGGGCCGGAGCGGCGGCGAACACGGTCACGACGGCGAGGGCGGCGGCTGCGGTCTTCATGCGCACGACCATAGCGCGGTTTGCGGCGAAAACACGAAGCCCCCATAGACGAAGACCCCGGCGTCGCCGCCGGGGTCTTGCCGTGTCGCTGACGGTCGCGCCCGGCCCTAGTCCAGGGTGCGCTTGATCTCTTCGACCGTGAAGCACTCGATGTAGTCGCCTTCCTTGATGTCTTGGAAGCCTTGGAACTGCATGCCGCATTCCTGGCCCGAGGGCACTTCGTTGACCTCGTCCTTGAAGCGTTTGAGCGTGTTGAGAACGCCCAGCTCCAGAACCACAATGTCGTCGCGGATGATGCGGACGCGGGCGCCCTTGCGCACCACGCCTTCGGTGACGCGGCAGCCGGCGATCTTGCCGATCTTGGAGATGTCGAACACCTGCAGCACCTGGGCGTTGCCCAGGAAGGTTTCGCGCTGCAGCGGCGCCAGCATGCCGGACAGCACGCCCTTCATGTCGTCCAACAGGTCGTAGATGATCGAATAGTAGCGGATCTCCACACCCTCGCGGTCGGCCAGGTCGCGCGCCTGTTTCGACGCCCGGACGTTGAAGCCCAGGATCGGCGCCCCGGCCGACTTGGCCAGGTTGACGTCGCTTTCGGTGATGCCGCCGGCGCCGGAATAGACCACGCGGGCGCGCACTTCGTCGTTGCCCATCTTCTCCAGCGAGCCCTGGATGGCCTCGCCCGAGCCCTGGACGTCCGACTTGATGACGACCGGCATCTCCGAGATCTTCTTGGAGCCCAGCTTGGCCATCATGTCGGCCAGAGACACCTGGTTGATGCCGCCGGTCGCCTTCTCGCGCTTCTGACGGGCGCGGAATTCGGTCAGCTCGCGGGCGCGGGCCTCGTTCTCGACGGTGGCGAAGACGTCGCCGGGCGACGGCGCCTCGTCCAGACCCAGGATCTCGACCGGGGTCGAGGGGCCGGCTTCGGTCAGTTGCTCGTTGCGCTCGTTCAGCAGGGCGCGAACCTTGCCCCACGACGAACCGGCCACGACGATGTCGCCGCGGTTCAGCGTGCCGCGCTTGACCAGCACGGTGGCGACAGGGCCGCGGCCCTTGTCCAGCTTGGCCTCGATGACCACGCCTTCGGCCGAGCGATCAGGATCGGCCCGCAGGTCCATGACCTCGGCCTGCAGCAGGATGGCGTCGGTCAGGCCGTCCAGATTGGTGCGGTTCTTGGCCGAGACCTCGATGATCTGGACGTCGCCGCCCAGGGATTCCGAGATGACCTCGTACTGCAGCAGTTCGTTGACGACCTTCTGCGGATTGGCGTCCGGCTTGTCGACCTTGTTGACGGCCACGATGATCGGCGATCCGGCAGCCTTGGCGTGCTGGATGGCCTCGACCGTCTGGGGCATGACGCCGTCGTCGGCGGCCACCACCAGCACCACGATGTCGGTGACATTGGCGCCGCGCGCGCGCATGGCGCTGAAGGCCGCGTGGCCCGGCGTGTCCAGGAAGGTGATGCGCTGGCCGTCCTTCAGGCGAACCTGATAGGCGCCGATGTGCTGGGTGATGCCGCCGGCCTCGCCCGCCGCCACATCGGTGGTGCGCAGGGCGTCCAGCAGCGAGGTCTTGCCGTGGTCGACGTGGCCCATGATGGCCACGACCGGCGCGCGCAGCTCGGTGGCCTCGGCGTCGTCGGCCTCGGACAGGAAGCCTTCCTCGACGTCGGATTCCGACACGCGCTTGACGCTCATGCCGTATTCCTCGGCCACCAGTTCGGCGGTGTCGGAATCGATGATGTCGTTGATCTTCATCATCAGGCCCTGACGCATCAGGAATTTGATGATGTCGACG
>NZ_CALMFB010000046.1 GCF_937863155.1 uncultured Brevundimonas sp.
TCGAGGCCGAGGCGACGTTCAGGATCTTGCCGCGCAGGGGCAGGATGGCCTGGGTCACGCGGTCACGCGCCTGTTTGGCCGATCCGCCGGCCGAGTCGCCCTCGACGATGAACAGTTCGGTGCCCTCGGCCGCCTGACGCGAACAGTCCGACAGCTTGCCGGGCAGGCGCAGCTTGCGGGTGGCGGCGGCGCGCTGGACCTCCTTGTCCTTGCGGCGGCGCAGCCGGTCCTCGGCCCGGTCGATGACGAAGCCCAGCAGCGCATTAGCCTGTTTCGGGCTTTCGGTCAGCCAGTGATCCAGCGGGTCGCGCAGCAGCTGTTCGACCAGGCGCGCGCCCTCGGGCGAGGACAGGCGGTCCTTGGTCTGACCCTGGAATTCCGGGTTGCGGATGAAGACTGAAATCAGGGCGCCGGCGTTGGCGATGACGTCTTCGGCCGTGATGACGCCGGCGCGCTTCTCGTTCGCCAGTTCGCCATAGGCCCTCAGCCCCTTGACCAGGGCGGCGCGGAACCCGGCCTCGTGCGTGCCGCCGTCAGGCGTGGACACGGTGTTGCAATAGGATTGCACGAAGCCGTCGGCCTCTCCGAACCCGGCGGGCGACCAGGTGACGGCCCATTCCACGGCCCCGGCCTCGCCCTTGCGCTCGACCCGCCCGGCGAAGGTGGGGGTGACGGTCTCTATGGCGCCGATGCGCTCGGCCAGGGCGTCGGCCAGGCCGTTGGGGAAGTGGAACACCGCCTCGGTCGGCGTCGAATCCGTGATCCGCTCGGCCGCGCAGGTCCATTTGATCTCGACGCCGCGGAACAGATAGGCCTTGGACCGCGCCATGCGGAACAGGCGTGCGGGCTTGAACGCCGCGCCGTGGCCGAAGATCTCGTCGTCCGGCTTGAAGCGGATCAGGGTGCCGCGCTTTTTGGACGGCCCGACCTGCTGGATCGGCCCCAGCACATGGCCCCGGCTGAACGACTGGCGCCATTCATGGCCGTCGCGCCAGACGGTGACGTCCAGCTGTTCCGACAGGGCGTTGACCACCGACACGCCGACGCCATGCAGGCCGCCGGAGGTCTCATAGGCCTTGCCCGAAAACTTGCCGCCCGAGTGCAGCACCGTCATCACGACTTCCAGCGCCGACTTGCCCGGATGCTTGGGGTGGGGATCGACGGGGATGCCGCGTCCGTCGTCGCGCACCGACAGGAAGCCCTCGGCGTCCAGATCGACGGTGATCAGCTTGGCGTGACGGGCCACCGCCTCGTCCATGGCGTTGTCCAGCACCTCGGCGAACAGATGGTGCAGGGCCCGCTCGTCGGTGCCGCCGATATACATGCCGGGGCGTTTGCGAACCGGCTCCAGCCCTTCCAGCACCTCGATCGAGGACGCCGAATAACCGCCAGAAGGTGCGACAGTGGGCGCAGCAGCTTCCGGCGCCGCGACGATGGCCGGAGCGGGCGCAGGCTGGGGCGCAGGGGCCTTTTCAGGCTCCGGTTGCTCGTCAGCGAAGGAGAACAGGTCGTCGGCGGGCGGCATGGGCGGACTGTGCGGCGATTCGGGAGCGCGTCAGGTAAGCCCCTGTGGACCGCCGGGCAAGCGGCGCGCGCACCATCGCCGGCTCGGGCGTCAGCGCCCGCGTCATCATGGCCAGGAACAGAACCCACGGCAGGTCCTGGTGGCTCATCAGAATGCTCTCCGACAGGCTCAGCAGGAAGAAGGCCGCGAAATAACCCAGCGCCCAATAGCCTTCGCGCACGCCCGCCCGGCCCAGGCGCGCCACCGTCAGGATGAAGGTCGCCGCCATGATCGTTCCGACCAGGATCGCCCCGGTCCAGCCCAGCTGCACCAGCACGTCGATCCAGCCGTTGTGCGCCGACGGCACGGGCCAGTCGGTTTCGGCGCGCACCATGTCGGCGGGCACAGAGTCCCGGCCCCAGAAGGCGCTGTAGCCATAGCCGGTCCACGGCCGTTCGGCGACGCGGCGCATCAGGCTTTCCCAGATGTCGGTGCGGCCGGTCAGCGACGGGTCCTTGCCCAGGGCCTCCAGGATCTCGACCGAATGGGTGGACCAGATCCACACCCCCAGGCCCGCCGCCACCACGCCCAGCCAGACCATGACCACGGCGAAGGCCGCGCCGCCCTGGCGCAACGCCCACAGGCCGCCGACCCCGCCCAGGGCGACCATCAGGCACAGCAGCGAGGTCTTGGACTGGGTCGCCAGCACCAGGCCGATGCTCAAGGCCAGGGTCGCCATCGGGATCAACCGGCGCGGATCACCCGAGGCCATGACCGCCGCCGCCGCCGTGGCGCCCGCCACCATGACCAGGCCCATCTGGTTTTTTTCGTACCACAGACCGCGCCACAGGCCGGCGTTGACGTCCTGGTGTACGCCGATGGCGGGGAAGGCGAACACCATAACCAGACTGCCGATGGCCATGACCAGCGCCGCCTGCATCAACACGCGGGGCAGGGCGGCGCCCCGGAACACGGACCCCAGATAGACGGCGAAGCTTCCGGTGATGGCCATGGCGATCACCCGCCGGCTGGTCGTCGCCGGATCGATGGACCAGTATTTGGACGCATAGGCCAGCAGCACCAGCAGCATCAGCACGATCCACGCCGGCCAGGCGCGGGCCACGTCGCGGAACCGCATGACGATCAGCCCGGCGATCACCCCATAGACGGGCAACCAGACCAGACGCAGCATCGGCGTCTCTTCCTGGGTCGGCGCGAACACCGGCCCCACCAGGGCGCCGGTCAGCATGGCCAGCACGACAATCACCGCCGCCCGCTCCCA
>NZ_CALMFB010000047.1 GCF_937863155.1 uncultured Brevundimonas sp.
GTCTCCATCGGCGTCGACAAACGCCTGTGGGCGCAGGATCTGGCCGGATCGCGGGCGCATTGCCGCATGCTGATGGCCCAGGCGATCATCACGCCTGAGGACGGCGAGGCGATCCTGAAGGGCCTGGACGCCATCGAGGCCGAGATCACGGCCGGAACCTTCCCCTTCCGCGACCAATACGAAGACATCCACATGAATGTGGAGGCGCGGCTTTCCGAGCTGATCGGCGAGCCGTCGGGGCGGCTGCACACGGCCCGCAGCCGCAACGATCAGGTGGCGACCGATTTCCGCCTGTGGGTGCGCGACGCCTGCGACCAGACGGGCGAACAGCTGAAGGCGCTGCAACGGGCGCTGCTGGATCGGGCCGACCAGCACGCGGGCGACCTGATGCCCGGCTTCACCCATCTGCAACCGGCCCAGCCGGTGACCCTGGGCCATCATCTGATGGCCTATGTCGAGATGTTCGGCCGCGACGCCGGGCGGTTCGCCGACGCCCGCGCCCGCATGAACGAATGCCCGCTGGGCGCCGCCGCCCTGGCTGGATCGCCCTTCCCCATCGACCGTCATGCGACGGCGAACGCCCTGGGTTTCGACCGGCCCATGGGCAACAGTCTGGACGCCGTGTCGGACCGCGACTTCGCCCTGGAAAGCCTGTCGGCCGCCTCGATCTGCGCCGGGCATCTGTCGCGTCTGGCCGAAGAGATCGTGGTGTGGATGACGCCCCAGTTCAGTTTCGTCACCCTGCCCGACGACCTGACCACCGGGTCTTCGATCATGCCGCAGAAGCGCAACCCCGACGCCGCCGAACTGGTGCGGGCCAAGACCGGGCGGATCACCGGTTCGCTGATCGCCCTGACCACGGTGATGAAGGGCCTGCCGCTGGCCTATTCCAAGGACATGCAGGAGGACAAGCCGCCGGTGTTCGAGGCGTTCGACGCCCTGGACCTGGCGCTGACGGCCATGACGGCCATGGTTTCGGCCCTGCGGCCCAATACCGAGCGCATGCGGGCGGCGGCCGGGTCGGGCTTTTCGACCGCGACGGACCTGGCCGACTGGCTGGTGCGCGAGCTGAACCTGCCGTTCCGCCGGGCGCACCATGTGACCGGCGCGGCGGTCAAGCGGGCCGAGGCGCTGGGCGTGGACCTGATGCAACTGCCGCTGACGGAATTGCAGGCATTGGAGCCGGGCGTCACCGAGGCGGTTTACAAGGTGCTCAGCCCTGAGGCTTCCTGCGCCAGCCGGATCAGTTTCGGCGGCACGGCCCCGGACCAGGTCCGGGCGCGAATCGCGGAATGGAGACAGCGCCTGTGAAGATTCAGACCCTTTTCCTCGTCGGCATTCTGGCCCTCGCCGCCGCTGCCTGTGGCCGGATGGCCGATCTGGAGGCGCCGCGCGCCCGCGAAACCGAACGCGCCCCGCGTGACGCCAACGCCCGCCCTCTGCCCGAGGCGGCGACGCTGAACCGGCCGTCCAGCCAGATGCCCATCGATGGCGGCCCGGCCAATCCGATCGGCGGCACGGCGGCGGGCCGCAGCCCCCAATAAGGGGCGGCCTTGCACCATTTCGCCTTTCGTAACGGCGTCCTGTTCGCCGAGGACGTGGCGCTGGACGCCCTGGCGGCCCAGGTGGGCACGCCGGCCTATGTCTATTCGTCCGCAACCCTGCGGCGGCATTATCGGGTGCTGCGCGAGGCCTGCGACGCCCGGCGCGGCGCCCTGGGTGACGCCCTGATCGCTTTTGCGGTCAAGGCCAACTCAAACCTGTCCGTCCTGGCGACCTTGGCGGCCGAAGGCTGCGGCGCCGATACGGTGTCGGAGGGCGAAATCCGCCGCGCCCTGGCGGCGGGCGTGCCGGCCGACCGCATCATCTTTTCCGGCGTGGGCAAGACCGACGCCGAACTGGCCTTCGCCCTGGACGCGGGGGTGCGTCAGATCAATGTCGAGAGCGGCGTCGAGGTGGACCGGCTGGCGGCCGTGGCGGCGGCCAGCGGCGCTCGCGCCACCCTGGCGATCCGGGTCAATCCCGACGTCGGCGCCGGCGGCCACGCCAAGATCACCACCGGCGGCGCGGGCGACAAATTCGGCGTGCCGGTGGACGAGGCTATGGCCCTTTACGCCCGCGCCGCCGCCTCGCCCCATCTGAACCCCGTCGGCCTGGCCTGCCATATCGGCAGCCAGATCAAGGATCTGGCCCCCCTGCGCGCCGCGTTTCAGGTCTTGCGCGACATGACGCAGGCCCTGCGCGCCCAGGGGATGACGGTCGAACGGCTGGATCTGGGCGGCGGCCTGGCCGCCCCCTACGCAGAGACGGACGAAACGCCCGCCGTGGCCGCCTATGTCGACATGGCGGCCCAGGTTCTGGACGGGCTGGAGGTCGAGGCGGCGTTCGAGCCGGGCCGCCTTCTGGCCGCCAACGCCGGGGTGCTGCTCAGCCGGGTCATTCAGGTCAACGCCCGCTCGGACGGGCGGCGGTTCCTGGTGCTGGACGCGGCCATGAACGACCTGATGCGCCCGGCGCTGTACGACGCCTTTCACGACCTGATCCCGGTGCGGCCACGGCCGGGCGAGGCCATGCCCCACGACGTGGTCGGGCCGGTGTGCGAGACGGGCGACACCTTTGCGCGCGACCGGCTGCTGGCGCCGCTGGCGGCCGGCGACCTGGTGGCCTTCTCCGGGGCGGGGGCCTATGGGGCGGTGATGGCGGGCGAGTACAACAGCCGGCTTCTGGTCCCCGAAGTGCTGGTGGACGGCGACCGCTGGGCCGTGGTGCGGCCGCGCCCGACCTATGACGACATGCTGGCCCGCGAACCGCGCGCGCCCTGGCTGTGAGGCTGGACCCGCCGCGCGGGCCGTGCCAGAGGCAGAACCCATGGACAGCCGCATCGAAAGCCGTATCGGGGTTCGCGCCGACGCCGAGACGATCTGGAACCTGATCGCCGACCTGCCCGGCTGGGACCGCTGGAATCCGCATGAGACCGATGTGGCGGGCGCCATCGGCTATGGCGGCGAGATCCGCCTGACCGAACGCCTGCCCGACCTGCCCGAGCGCGCGGTGACCGGTCGCGTGGGCGACTGGCAGCCCATGGCCCAGCTGATCTGGACCGAAAAGCGCGGCTGGCTGTTCAATGTGGTGCGCTATTTCGAGATCGAGGAGCTGGCGCCCGGCAGCTGCATCGTCTCGAACGGGATCATCTTCTCGGGTCTGCGCGGCGAGATGTTCCACGACCGCCATCGCAAGACGATCAGGGCCGCCTATGGCGAGATTTCCGAACGCCTGCGGAAACTGGCTGAGGGCTGACC
>NZ_CALMFB010000048.1 GCF_937863155.1 uncultured Brevundimonas sp.
CTGAAGACCAACCCCAACAGCCGCCGCCACATCGTCAGCGCCTGGAACCCGGCCGACGTCGACGACATGGCTCTGCCGCCCTGCCACTGCCTGTTCCAGTTCTTTGTCGCGGACGGAAAACTGAGCTGCCAGCTGTATCAGCGCAGCGCCGACGTCTTCCTGGGCGTGCCGTTCAACATCGCCAGCTATGCGCTGCTGACCCTGATGATCGCCCAGGTGACGGGGCTGAAGCCCGGCGAGTTCATCCACACGCTGGGCGACGCACACCTGTATCTGAACCATCTGGAGCAGGCGCAGTTGCAACTGACCCGCCAGCCGATGCCGCTGCCGACGATGACGGTGGGCGATTGCTACGACCTGTTCGGGTTCACGCTGGAGGATATCCGGCTGGAGGACTACACCGCCCATCCGCACATCAAGGCGGCGGTCGCGGTCTGATGAAGCCTATGACGCTGGCGGACCTCACCGCCTCGGTGCTGCGCATCTCCGACATCTACGCCGCCGAACATGGGATCGAGCGTGACCGCGACTGGGCTTTGCTGAAGCTGCAGGAGGAGTTGGGCGAGCTGACGGCCGAGCATCTGCGGTTGTCGGGCCGGGCGCGCGGCGCGGCGGACCCGAAGGCCCTGGCCGACGAGGCGGCGGACGTGCTGGGCATGCTGCTGATCTATTGCGACCGGGCGGGCGTCGATATCGAGCAGGCCATGCGCGACAAATGGCTGAAATGGCTGGCTGACGACGCCTGAGCCGCCCCTTGGGCCGACACCGTTCGCCAAAACTGGCCTTGGGCGACAGACTCGGTCCACGCTTGCTCCCGACCCGCGCATGGCGGGCCGATACGAGGGAGGGCGTCATGATCAAGAAGTTTTCCGCCGAACTGATCGGCACTCTGGTTCTGGTTCTTTTCGGATGCGGCGCGGCGGTTCTGGCCGGGCCGGAGGTGGGCCAGCTGGGCATCGCCCTGGCGTTCGGCTTCGCCATCGTCGCAATGGCCTATGGCATCGGGCCGATTTCCGGCTGTCACGTCAATCCGGCGGTCAGCCTGGCCGCCTTCGTCGCCGGGCGCATGTCGGCCAAGGACATGGTCGTCTACTGGATCGCCCAGTTCATCGGGGCGGTGATCGGCGCCGGCATCCTGGCCATGATCGCCAAGACCGGCATGGCCAGCCTGGGCCAGAACGGCTGGGGGCCGGGATACCTGGGCGAATATTCGCTTCAGGCGGCCGCCCTGTTCGAAGTGGTGATGACCGCCATCTTCGTCATCGTCATCCTGGGCGTCACCGGCGCGCGCGGCCACGGCGCCTTCGCCGGCGTGGCCATCGGCATCACCCTGGCGGTCATCCACATCGTCGGCATCCAGGTGACGGGCGTGTCGGTCAACCCGGCCCGCAGCTTCGGCCCGGCCGTGCTGGCGGGGGGCCAGGCGTTGTCGCAGGTGTGGCTGTTCTTCGTGGCCCCGGCCGTGGGCGCGGTGATCGGCGCCCTGCTGTTCCGCCTGAAAACGCTGGAACCCGACGCCTGATCTGGTCAGAAGGGAGCGGCCCCGCCGTGGGGTCGTTCCCTTCTGCATGAGGCGCGCCTTGTCCCTGCCTGATCTGGTCCTGGTCGTCGCGCGCGACCGCAACGGCGTCATCGGGCGGGACGGCGACCTGCCCTGGCGGCTGCGCAGCGACCTGCAGCGGTTCAAGGCCATCACCATCGGCAAGCCCTGCCTCATGGGGCGCAACACCTGGGAGAGCCTTCCCTTACGTCCCCTGCCCGGCCGGCTGAACCTGGTTCTGACCCGCGACGAAGGCTATGCCGACGCCGGAAAGACCAAGGGGGCGCTGGTGGTCACCAGCCTGGACGAGGCGCTGGAGATCGCGCGCGAACAGGCGATGGAGGATGGCGTCACCGAGATCTGCGTCATCGGCGGTGCGGCGCTTTACGCCGCCGCCCTGCCCCGCGCCAGACGGCTGTATGTCACCGAGGTCCAGACCGAGGTGGACGGGGGCGACACCTGGTTTCCGGCCTTTGACGCGGACGCCTTCGTGGAGACCGCATCAGTGGCGGTTCCGGCGGGCGAGAAGGACGACCATGCGATGATCTTCCGCGTGCTGGAACGGCGCTAAAGGCCCAGAGACGCCGCCAGTTGTTCGGCGATGGCGCCGAACCGTTGGGCCATGTCGCCGTCGGGGTCGGTCACGACCACGGGCGTTCCCGCATCGCCCGCCTGACGCACGGCGGCGTCCAGCGGTAGGTCGCCCAGATAGGTCACGCCCAGACGGTCCGCCTCGGCCGCGGCGCCACCCTGGCCGAAGACCGGGCCGCTCATGTTCTCGATCAGGCCCAGGGTGGGCACGCCGACCTGCTGGAACAGCGCATGGCCGCGACGGGCGTCGGCCAGGGCCACCTCCTGCGGCGTCGAGACGATCACGGCGCCGTCCAGCGGCGTCTTCTGGATCAGGGTCAGTTGCACGTCGCCCGTGCCCGGCGGCAGATCGACCACCAGCAGGTCCAGCGGCGCCGCCTCGGTTCCCCAGCGGGTCTGGGTCAGCATCTGGGTGATCGCCTGGCTGGCCATCGGCCCGCGCCAGATCATGGCGTCGGAGGCGCCGGTCAGCAGGCCCACCGACATGGCCTTCAGCCCGTGGGCGACATGCGGCTGCATCGCCCCGTCGACGTATTCCGGCTTGCCCGACAGGCCCAGCATGGTCGGCAGCGACGGGCCATAGACGTCGGCGTCCAGCACCCCGACCGACAGGCCGCGAGCCGCCAGGGCCGCCGCCAGATTGACGGCCACCGTGGACTTGCCCACCCCGCCCTTGCCGCTGGCCACCGCCAGGACGCGGCGCACATGGGCCGGGCGGTCGGTCGGGACCGGCGCCTTGGGCCGCCCCTGATCCATCGCCGCCTTAGACAGGCCGGCGGTGCGCGGGCGCGGCGGTTGGGCCGGCGATGGGGGCGGCGGGCCATCGTCACTGAGCACCACCAGAACCCTCTGGACACCCGGCAGGGCCTTCAGCGCCGCCTCGGCCTGGTCGCGGACGGTCTCATAGTCGCCCTTGCGCCCGCGCGGCACGTCCAGGGCGCAACCGGCCCGGTCGTCGGCCGCCACCACGCCGCGCGTCAGCCCGGCCGTCACCAGCCCCTGGCCCGAGGCCGGGTCGATGATCTGATCCAGGGCCTGAAGAACGGCGTCGCGGTCGGGCACGGTGACTCCTGCGCTTGCGGGAAAGGGCTTGGGCGTCACATATCGGAAGCCGCGCGCCCGAACCAACCACCGTGAGCGAAGTTGACGCAAGCCGCCATCACCCTGATCGCCGGGCCGACCGCCTCGGGCAAGTCGCGCCTGGCGCTGGAGATGGCCCAGGCGACCGGCGCGGTGATCCTGAACGCCGACAGCCAGCAGCTGTACGCCGACCTGAACGTCCTGTCGGCGCGGCCGTCGGTCGAGGATATGGCCGTGGCCGAACATCGTCTGTACGGCGTCGCCGACGCCGCCGACGCCTGGTCGGTCGGCCGCTGGACGCGGGCTGTGCTGGACGAATTGGCCCAGTTGGAGGCGGCGGGCCGCCCGGCGCTGTTGGTCGGGGGAACGGGCCTTTATTTTCTGTCTCTGACCCGTGGGTTGGCAGACATTCCCGAAGTTCAGCCCGAAATCCGCGACCAGGCCCAGGCGGCCCATGACGCAGACGGCGAAGCCGTGTTCCGCCGCCGCCTGGCCGCCATCGACCCTGAGGCTGAAGCCGCCATCGCGCCCGGCGATCGCCAGCGACTGGTGAGGGCCTTCAGCGTCCACGCCCAGACGGGGCGACCGCTCAGTGCCTTCAAGGCCGACACCCGGCCGCTGATCGCACCCGACCGCTGGACCGGCCTGGTGATGGAGCCTGAGCGGGAGCGCCTTTACGCCAACTGTGACGCGCGGGTGGACGTCATGATCGAAACCGGCGCCTTGGACGAGGTGCGCGCCCTGATGGCCCGGCGCCTGGACCCCGGCCTTCCGGCCATGAAGGCGGTCGGGGTGCGCGAACTGGCGGCCTATCTGGGCGGAGAGATGACGCGGGATGACGCGATCACGGCGATGAAACAGGCCACCCGCAACTACGCCAAGCGTCAGTTGACCTGGTTCAGGAACCAGACGCCCGACTGGGCGCGTCATCCGGGCTGCGCCTAACCCCTTCAAATCCGGCGCTGGAACCCCTATATTGGACCTGTCCGGGTTCGCCCGGACTATGGCGATAAAGGCGCCTGTAATAAGCGGACCGGACCCGGGTGCGATTCCCGGCGGCTCCACCAATCTCTTCCGCGTTATCGGCGGGACTGTGCGGGGCCGACTAGCATCGACGGACGTGTAAAGAGGATTGCTTTCGCCCGTCCTGGCCCACCGTATCGGGCCTTTAACTAACTGCGAACGATAACTTCGCTGAGGAATACGCTGTCGCCGCGTAATGCGGTTCCGGTAATTCCAACCTAAACTCCTGGGGGTTCAGATCCTCAGGCGGGGCCTGTCGGGAGCCTGGCAACAGAATCCCGGCGCTTTGCCCCAAATGCGACACCCTGAAACGCGACGCCGTCTTCCGTCGCGGCCATTGCGCGTCTATCAACGCCACGAGCAGCAGGATCGCCCATGGCCCAGGAAAAGCCCCCCGTCGACGAGATGCACTATGAGCAGCTCGCCCAGGACGCCCTGCGCGGCGTGATCCGCGCGGCGCTGGAACGCGCGGCCAGCCCGTCGGGCATTCCCGGCGCCCACCATTTCTACATCACCTTCAAGACCCGTGCGGCGGGCGTGTCGGTGCCGCCGGACATCCTGGCCAAATACCCGGACGAGATGACGGTGGTTCTGGAGCACCAGTTCTGGGATCTGGCGGTCGAGCCGGACCTGTTCTCGGTGATGCTGAAGTTCGGCGGCCTGCCCAAGGTTCTGACCGTGCCCTACAGCGCCGTGACCCGCTTCTATGATCCCAGCGTGCAGTTCCTGCTGCAGTTCGAGGCGCCCGAGATCGTGGACGCCGAGCCCGAAACCCCCGCACCGGAGGCCAAGGCCCCGCCCCCGCCGGCCGGCGACGACGGCCCCAAGGTCGTCTCGTTGGACCAGTTCCGCAAGAAGTAGGGTCTTACCGGGCCGCAAACCTGCGGCTAAGCTGATCTTCGGCTGAACGGGGGTGCGGCATGCGGGCGCGTCTTTTCGTCTGGGTATCGATGGCGCTGGCGCTGCTGGCGGCGGGACCGGTTGCGTCGCAAAGCCGGTTCGACGGCTGGGGCGCGGCCATCGTCGCGGGCGACTGGCGCGACCCCTATGATCGGCCGATCCAGGCCTTCGACAATGCGCGGCGCGACCTGACCCGCGCCTTTCAGACCGCCGGTTTCGCGCGCGCGGACATGGTCGACTATTCCCTGCGGCCCGATGTGGCGGCGCTGGTGACGGCCCAGGCGGCGTCCGAAGGCATGGCCGAGGTGTTCGCCCGCACCAGCCGCGGCTGTTTCGTCTACATCACCTCGCACGGCTCGCCCGCCGGCATCGTGTTCGGGCCGGATGTGACGGTGAACCCGACCATGCTGGCCAATTCCCTGCGCAGCTGGTGCGGCGCTCGGCCGACGGTGGTGATCCTGTCGGCCTGTTTTTCGGGCATCTTCGTCGATGGTCTGGCGGCGCCGAACCGGATGATCCTGACCGCCGCGCGGCGCGACCGGTCGTCGTTCGGATGCGGGCCGGAAGAGACCTATCCCTATTTCGACGCCTGCATTCTGGAGAGCCTGCCGGGCGCCGCCGACTTCCTGGCGCTGGCGGCGGCGACCCGCGCCTGCGTCAACCGGCGCGAGACCGAAGAGGGCCTGACCCCGGCGTCCGAGCCGCAGCTGTTTGTCGGATCGGAGATGCAGCTGCGCCTGCCGACGCTGCGGTTCAGCCGCCCGGCGGGTTGACGCCGTCGCCGGATCGGGCGAGAACATAAAAAGAACATCGAGGGGGCGATCCGATGCTGAGCGGCGGCTGTTACTGCGGGGCGATCCGTTATGAAACGGCGGATGAGGCGGTGCACCACGCCCTGTGCCATTGCACCGACTGTCGCAAATGTTCGGGCGCGCCAGCGGTGGCCTGGGCCCTGGCGCCGGCGGATCAGGTGACGATCACGGGCGAACCGGTCTGGTACGCCTCGTCCGAACATGGGCGGCGCGGCTTCTGCGGCCGATGCGGCACGGGTCTGTTCTACACCAACGACGTCATCTTCCCTGACCAGATCGACGTGCAGAGCGCGACGCTGGATCAGCCGGACGCCATCCCCCTGCAAGGCCAGATCCAGACGGCCGAGCGGATCGGCTGGATGGAGGATCTGCACCGCCTGCCGTCGTTCGCGCGCTATCCGGGCATGCCCGAGGATTAGGCGCTTTGGCGCGGAGAAGCGCGGATCGTGATGCGTTCGCGCTCCCCTTCCCGGCGCTCGACCAGCAGGCGGGCCACCTGGCTGTCGTCGTGGAACAGATAGCCCTTGATCGCGTCCAGCAGGGCCTTGGCCAGATTGTCCAAGTCCATCCACGGTGGATCGCCGACATGCTCCATCACGATCTCGACCGTGAAGTCGCCCCAGGACGGGCGCGAGACCCATTCCTTGCGCATGAATTCATAGACCAGGGGCTTGTAGTATTTGGCCTGGGTGGTCAGGCCGTCGATGGTGATCTCGACCGCCTGTCCGGCCTCGCGCGCGCGGACCTTGCCGGTCCCGATCCAGCCGTTCGTCACGGGCGGCAATGCGCCGGCGTGACGCCGACCAGCCGGATAGAGCGGATGGCGACCGGCGGGGTCAGCTTCTCCTCGCTGTCCGCCGGCGACATCTGGATGCGCCGCGCTACGTCCAGGCCGCTGATGACCCGACCGAAGGCCGCAAAGCCCTGACCGTCCGGATTGCGCGCGCCGCCGAAGTCCAGGCTGGGCGTGTCCTGGGTGACGATGAAGAAGCTGGACGTCGCCGTGTCCGGCCCGTCGCGGGCCATGGAGATGGCGCCAGCGCGGTGATTCAGCCCCGTGTCGCGCGTCCGCTCCAGCGCGATCGGCGGCCGGGCCCCGTCTTCAACCCCGCGCTTGGACGCCGCCTGGATCACGTCGATGGGGTTGGGATTCGCCGTATTGGTCTGGCGCACCACGGTGCGGAAGAAGGCGCCGCCGTCATAGTCCTTGGCTTCGACATAGCTCAGGAAGTTGCACACCGTGACCGGCGCGTGATCCAGCGCCAGGGCCACACTGATCGTCCCCGCGTCGGTCTGGATCATCACCACCGGCGACGGCGCCGGTTCCGGCAGGGTGCCGCAGGCGGCGCTTGCGGCGGCGAGACCCACGATGAGACGACGCATCGGATATCCTTCAGCAATCAACGCCGGCAGGCGGCAGGCATGGCGCCCAGAAGGCGCGCGCGGCGAATGGGCGGCGGCGTATCGAACAGGCCGTTCGTCATGGCCGAGGCGGCGATCCTGTCCACCGTCTTCATGCCGTGGGAGACCCGGCCGATGCGCACCAGTCGAGGCGTCGTCAGCCCACCCGCGGGCGCGGCCTGGGTGACGATGATGAAGCTTTCGGTCGGAGACCCGCCGTCGATCTGGGCCAGGGCCAGCTGACCGCGCGACAGGACCGCAGGCCGATCCGTCAGGCTGACGGGCGGCGGCAAGGGATCCGTCACCGGCGCCTGGGTCGCCTCAACGTCCGGTGTCGGTCCCATGGCCTGCACCAGGCCCATGGAGCCCAGGCCGTTGTCGCCGCTTGCCGGCGTGGTCGATCGGAAGAATTCGCCGCCGTCATAGGCGCCGTCGGCCACGTGCCTCAGGAACTGACAGGCGCTTGCCGGCGCTCCGCCCGGGGTGATCGACACGACGATCCGGCCGGCGCCCGTATCCAGGGTGACCCTGGTCCCGTCCCCACCGTCCATCGAGGCGCACCCGGACGTCGCCAGAAGGCTCAGGACGGCCACGCCGAACGTCATGCGCATTCGCGACTCCTTGTGAGCGGACGCGCCCATGCTAAACCCCCCGCCGAAGCTTCGCCACCGAGGAGTCCGCCCATGACCGCGCCCCGCACCGAAACCGACACCTTCGGCCCCATCGAGGTCGAAGCCGACCGTTACTGGGGCGCTCAGGCCCAGCGCTCGCTGGGCAATTTCAAGATCGGCTGGGAGAAACAGCCCCTGCCGATCGTGCGGGCGCTGGGGATCGTCAAGCGCGCGGCGGCCGAGACGAACCGCGACCTGGGCAAGCTGGACCCCGCCCTGGCCGACGCCATCGTCAAGGCGGCCGACGAGGTGATCGAAGGCAAGCTGAACGACCACTTCCCGCTGGTGGTCTGGCAGACCGGATCGGGCACCCAGTCGAACATGAACGCCAATGAGGTCATCTCGAACCGCGCCATCGAAATGCTGGGCGGCGAAATGGGGTCGAAAAAGCCGGTCCACCCCAATGACCACGTCAACATGAGCCAGTCGTCCAACGACACCTATCCTACGGCCATGCACGTCGCCTGCGCCGAACAGGTGGTGCGCGACCTGATCCCGGCGCTGAAGCATCTGCACGCCGCCCTGGACGCCAAGGCCCAGGCCTGGGGCCACATCATCAAGATCGGCCGCACCCACACCCAGGACGCCACGCCCCTGACCTTGGGTCAGGAGTTCGGCGGCTATGCGCAACAGGTCGCCAACGGCATCGAGCGGATCGAACAGACCCTGCCGAAACTGATGGAGCTGGCCCAGGGCGGCACGGCGGTCGGCACCGGGCTAAACGCCCCCATCGGGTTCGCCGAACAGGTGGCCCAGCGCATCGCCGCCATCACCGGCCTGCCCTTCACCACGGCGCCGAACAAGTTCGAGGCCCTGGCCGCCCATGACGCCATGGTGTTCAGCCACGGGGCGATCAACACGGTGGCCGCGTCGCTGTTCAAGATCGCCAACGACATCCGCTTCCTGGGGTCCGGGCCGCGCTCGGGCCTGGGCGAACTGGCCCTGCCCGAGAACGAGCCGGGCAGCAGCATCATGCCGGGCAAGGTCAATCCGACCCAGTGCGAGGCCCTGACCCAGGTGTGCGTCCAGGTGTTCGGCAACCACGCCGCCGTGACCTTCGGCGGATCGCAGGGGCATTTCGAGCTGAACGTCTTCAACCCGGTGATGGCCTACAACTTCCTGCAGTCGGTGCGCCTGATGGCCGATGCGGCGATCAGCTTCACCGACAACTGCGTGGTGGGCATCGAGCCGCGCGAGGACAACATCAAGCGCGGGCTGGACAACTCCCTGATGCTGGTCACCGCCCTGAACGGCAGGCTGGGCTATGACGCCTGCGCCAAGATCGCCAAGACGGCGCACAAGAACGGCACCACCCTGCGCGAGGAAGCGGTGGGCGGCGGCTATCTGACCGACGCCGAGTTCGACGAAGCGGTGCGGCCCGAGAAGATGATCTCGCCGGGCTGACATGGCCGCTCTGGAACGCCCCTACTGGATCGAGGCGCGCTTCGAGCGCCGCGATGGATGGGATTCTGGCGTATTCCCCTTCAACCTTCCGGCGGTACGATCCTTACACAGTCTCGCATTCCACCCGAACGTGACCTTCCTGGTGGGGGAGAACGGTGCGGGCAAATCGACCCTGATCGAAGCCCTCGCCCTGGCCTGGGGATTCAATCCCGAAGGCGGCGGCCGGGATCACCGTTTCGCCACCCGCGAAAGCCATTCCCGCCTGCATGAGTTTGTGCGCCCCGTGCGCGGGTCAGTTCGGGCGAAGGATGGGTTCTTCCTGCGGGCTGAGAGCTTTTTCACGGTGGCCAGTTATCTGGAGACCTCTGGCGCGAACCGCTATGGCGACCGCCCGCTGCATGAGATGTCGCATGGCGAAAGCTTCTTCGCCCTGTTTGAAAACCGCTTTGACGGCCAGGGCCTCTACATACTGGATGAACCAGAGGCGGCGCTGTCGCCGTCACGGCAGTTGTCTTTCCTCGCCCTGATGCATGAGTTGGTGCTGGCGCGATCTCAGCTCATCATCGCCACCCACTCGCCCATTCTCCTGGCCTATCCCAACGCCTGGATCTATCAGGCGTCCGAGAATGGTCTGGATCGCATCGAATACGAAGACACCGACCATTATCAGGTCACGCGCAACTTCCTGAACCGCCGCGAGGTCATGCTAGAGATTCTTCTTCAGTCTGACGAACCGTCATGACGCGACGGTTCCACGGAGAAGCGCCATGGGCGAGATCGTCAATCTGAACCGGGCCCGCAAGGATCGCGACAAGGCCGCCAAAAAGGCCCAGGCGGCCGCCAATCGCGCCGCCCACGGCCGCAGCAAGTCGGAGCGCCAGACGGCGGATCGGGAACGGGATCGCGCCGCAACCCTTCTGGAAGGGCACAGGCTGGAAGACCCCCGGCGCGAAACCGACGAGGACTGAGCAAATGGCCGGCTTCTCCCCCCAGGCCCGGCATGGGCTGATCGCCCTTCTGGCCGCGCGCCGCATCAAGGCCGAGAAGCTGCGCCGTCAGAAGGCGGCCCAGGCTGACACGCCGCAGGAGGCCCAGGCCGCGGCCGAGGCGAAGACCAAGACCAAACGTTCGGGCTGGTTTCGCTAAACGTCCGAGCGCTTGGGCGCGCGGATCAACATCGCCTGTCCGCCCAGCACCAGCGCCAGTCCCGCCAGGGCCGCCAGGCCGAAGCGCGCATCCTCGAACACCACCGAGGTCAGCATGGCGATGGGCGGGGTCATGGCCGAGATGTAGCTGGCCAGGGCGTAGCCCTTCATCCGCGCCACGGTGAAATACAGAACGAAGGCCACGACCGATCCCAGGATCGACAGATAGGCCAGCGACAGCAGATAGGCCGGCGTCGTCTCGATGCGCCATTCCACGCCGGTGGCCAGGCCGTACAGCACCAGAAAGCCCGTGCCATAGGCCATGGCCCAGGCCGTCAGGGGCACGACCGCCACCTTCGCCTGTTGCCCGCGCCAGGCGAACAGATTGCCGATCGCGGCCCCGGCGACCCCGATCAGGGCGAAGACCAGGCCGGTCAGGGCGCGCGGGTCCATCTGGGTCCGCATCAGTTCGGAACCGAACAGAACCCCCACGCCGGTCATGCCCAGCACCGCGCCGCCCCAGGCCGCACGCGACGCCTTCTGACCCAGCACCAGGCGGAAGACGATCAGATTGACGAAGGCCAGGCCCGCGAAGATCACCGCCACCACGGCGGACGGCGCCCGCTCTTCGGCCCAATAGACGAAGGCGTAGTCGATGGCGAAGGTGAACAGCCCCTGCCCCATCGCGGCGACATGGCCGGCGCGCGGCATCTTCAGCGACCGGCCCGTTGCCAGGCACCCGACCAGCAGCACCACCGCCGCCAGACCGAACCGCCAGGTGATCGAGGCGATCGGATCGACCACGCCCAGCTGCAGGGTGATGGCGTACCAGGTGGTGCCCCAGATCAGGGCGCAGGCAGCAACCCCCAGCAGAGCCAGGGCGCCGACCGAAAGACGCGGCAGGGGCATGGAAAGGGACTCAGCAAGGGGAGAGGCGACGCGGCGGCGACCCTACACCCAAACCCCGATGGCGTAAGGCGTGGACAGGCGGTTTTCGGGCGCTAGTTTGCGGCGATGCTGAAGAAGCGTTCTGTCCTGCTGGCCGGTCACGCCACCTCGGTGGCGCTGGAGCCGGAATTCTGGGCCGTACTGGACCGCATCGCCGACCAGAGGGGCCTTAGCAAGGCCGCCCTGCTGGCCGATATCGACGCCGGGCGCGGGCGGCGGCCGCTGGCCTCGGCCTGTCGACTTCTGGCGCTGGACTGGGTTCGCACGGCGCGCGATTGACAGGCGTCCGATGCGGGCGCTTGCTGATGTTCACAGCTTCGGAGCGCGCGTCATGAGCGACAATCGTCTGGTCCCCGCCCTGGTGTTCGGCGGGCTTCTGGCCGTCGGCCTGATCGGCGGCGGCGCCCTGGTGGGCCAGGGGATCGTCAACCTGCGCGCCGGCGACCGCACCGTGACCGTGCGCGGCCTGTCGGAGCGGGAGGTGAAGGCCGATCTGGCGGTGCTGCCCCTGCGGTTCACGGCGTCCGGCGAAGTGCTGTCGGACGTCCAGGCGAGGATCGACGCCGATCTGGCGACCGTGCGGGCGTTTCTGACGGCCCAAGGCTATCCGGCCGCCGCCGTCGATCTGGGCCGGCTGGAGGTCGCCGACACCCGCAGCCGTGAATACGGCAATCAGCAGGGACCGCGCTTCATCCTGGCCCAGACGGTGGTGGTGCGAACCAATGACGTGGCTCGGGTTCAGGCGACGACGCGCGCGCTGAACGATCTGGTGCGCCAGGGCGTGGTGCTTCAGGACTTCCAGGGGCCGTCCTACATCTTCACCAAGCTGAACGACGTGCGCCCGGCCATGATCGCCGAGGCGACGGCCGCCGCCCGCAGCGGCGCCGAGCAGTTCGCCAAGGATTCGGGCAATCCGCTGGGGCCGATCCGTCAGGCGACGCAAGGGTCGTTCGAAATCCTGCCGCGTGACGGCGACGGGGGCGAAGCGGCCGCCATCGACAAGAAGGTGCGCGTGGTCGCCACCATCACTTATCGGCTTAGGTGACGGGCGGGGTCGGCGTGGGGAGCGTCGGCGGCTCGACCGGCGGCAGGGGCGGAAGTTCGGGCGCCGGAACGGTGGGCAGGGTCAGCTCCATATCGACCGGATCGGGCTGCACATCGCTGCGCGCGACCACGACATAGGCCACGACCGCCAGTCCGATGATGATGGCCCCCATGATGAACCCCAGGGCCATATTGCCCGCCTCAGGCGCCGGTTCCTGTCTGGCCATTCCGTTTCTCCTTCCGATCAGCCCGACCAGAAGGAGAAACGGGGTTTGTCATGACACGGTTCCGCCAGCCTCAGCGCGGCGGCAGACGGTCGCGGATCTCGCCCATGCGGGCGTACATCAGGAACATCAGCAGCCACAGCTCGCAGATGAACCGCCAGAACACCAGCCAGATGATGCCCATGATCGGCGCCAGGATGAACATGGCCCCGCCATCCATCCCCGACATGGCCCCCACCAGACCACCCCCGAACATCATCGCCAGGGTGCTGAGCCCGATGCCGAACAGGCCGATGTAGTAGATGATCTTGATCAGCGCGCTGCCGATCATCTGATCGAAGCCCCAGAAACGCTGGATCAATCGTTGGAAACCGTTGCTGCCGCCGGCTCCTCCGTTGGTGTTTTCCATGGTCATGGTCGCCCTCCCTTTGGCGTTGTGGGCCAGTCGCCCGAACGGTCAGGCTGGCGGGACGCGCAGGGGTTGTAAAGAACGCAGATATCACAAAGCCGTAGTGGCGCCCTGGACCGAAGCGACGCATATGAACGTCTGGAGAACAAAGACGCCGTGACCGACCTGCCCGCCCCGCGCATTTCCGATCTCGCCCGCGCCGCCGCGCCGGTGGGCGACTATATGGCCGGGCTGAATCCCGAACAGCGCCAGGCCGTCGAGACGACCGAGGGGCCGGTGCTGGTGCTGGCGGGCGCGGGCACGGGCAAGACGCGCGTGCTGACCACCCGCCTGGCGCACATCCTGGCCACGGGCCGCGCCAGGCCGTGGGAGCTGCTGGCCGTCACCTTCACCAACAAGGCCGCGCGCGAGATGCGCGAGCGGATCACCCATCTGATCGGGCCGTCGGCCGAGGGGCTGCGCTGGCTGGGGACGTTCCATTCGATCGCCGCGCAGATCCTGCGCCGCCACGCCGAACTGGTCGGGCTGAAATCCAGCTTCACTATCCTGGACACCGACGACCAGGAGCGGCTGCTGAAACAGCTGCTGGAAGCGGCCAACATCGACACCAAACGCTGGACGCCGCGGTCCCTGGCCAATCTGGTCGACCACTGGAAGAACCGCGGCTGGACGCCCGAGAAACTGCCGCCTGGAGAGGACTTCGCCAATGGCAAGGGCCAGGGGCTGTATGCCGCCTATCAGGCGCGGTTGCGGGCGCTGAACGCCTGCGATTTCGGCGACCTGCTGCTGCACAACCTGACCATCCTGTCCCAGCACGCCGACTTGGCCGAGGAATATCGGCGCCGCTTCCGCTACATCCTGGTCGACGAGTATCAGGACACCAATGTGGCCCAGTATCTGTGGCTGCGGCTGCTGACCTCATCGACCGGCAATGTCTGCTGCGTGGGCGACGACGATCAGTCCATCTATGGCTGGCGGGGCGCCGAGGTGGACAACATCCTGCGGTTCGAGCGCGATTTTCCCGGCGCGAAAGTCATCCGGCTGGAGCGCAACTATCGTTCGACCGAACACATCCTGGCCGCCGCCTCGGGCCTGATCGCCGCCAATCGCGGCCGTCTGGGCAAGACGCTGTGGACCCAGGACAAGGGCGGCGAAAAGGTGCGCGTGCGCGGCGTCTGGGACGGCGAAGCCGAGGCCCGGCTGATCGGTGAAGAGATCGAGACCGCGCGACGTTCCGGCATGCACTACAAGGACATGGCCGTGCTTGTTCGCGCATCGTTTCAGATGCGGGCGTTCGAGGAACGCTTCCTGATGCTGGCCGTGCCCTATACCGTCATCGGCGGCCCGCGCTTCTTCGAACGGGCCGAAATCCGCGACGCCCATGCTTACTTGCGGCTGATCCAGTCGGAAGACGACGACCTGGCGTTCGAACGGATCGTCAATGTGCCCAAGCGCGGCGTGGGCGACACCAGCGTGCAGAAGATCCTGGCCATCGCCCGCGCCCAAGGCGTGTCGGCCATGACGGCGGTGCGGCAGTTGCTGGGGTCGGACGAGCTTCAGGCCCGCACCCGCACGGCCCTGTCCAACTTCGTGCGCGATCTGGACCGCTGGCGCCTGCTGATGGCCGACACGGCGCACTGGACCCTGATGGAGACGGTGCTGGAGGAGAGCGGTTACACCGACATGCAGAAGGCCGACCGGACCAGCGGCCAGACCCGGCTCGACAACCTGAAGGAGCTGGTTCAGTCGATGCAGCAGTTCGAGACGCTGCAGGCCTATCTGGAGCATGTCGCCCTGGTCATGGACCTGGATCGCGGCGAAGCGGGCGCGGATTCGGTGCAGATCATGACCCTGCACGGCGCCAAGGGGCTGGAGTTCCCGCTGGTCTTCCTGCCGGGGTGGGAGGAAGGCGTCTTCCCGTCCCAGCGCAGCATCGACGAGAAGGGCGAAAAGGGCCTGGAGGAGGAACGCCGCCTGGCCTACGTCGGCGTCACCCGCGCCCGCGCCCACGCCCGCATCAGCTTCGCCGCCAACCGCCTGGTCTATGGCCGCTGGACCAGCCAGCTGCCCAGCCGCTTCGTGGATGAACTGCCCCTGGCCAATGTCGAGGCCCAGTCGGACACCGGCTATTACGGCGCCTCGACAGGCATGAAGGAGGCCAAGAGCCGCTGGGACGACGCGCCCAGCTTCGGCTCGGGCTATTCCAGCCCCGGCTGGAAACGGGCCCAGGAGCATGTCCGCGCCGCCGCCCCCCTGACGCCGCGCGACCGCCTGGCGCGCAATGCGGTGATCGAGGGCGAAGGCCGCCTGGTCGCCACGGCCGATCCGTCATCGGGCGGCGGCTGGACCCGTGGCGAACGGGTCTTCCACCAGAAGTTCGGATACGGCGCCATCCGCGCCATCGAGGGCAACAAGCTGCTGGTCGCCTTCGACAAGGCGGGAGAGAAGAAGGTGATCGATACGTTCGTGGAGCGGGCCTAGTACGCCTTACCCGTCTGTGACGGGGTTTCTGCCGGGCAACCGCTCGCTCCACACAGGCGCCTCACGATCTCGGCCTCCAGACTGGGCATGATGGCCTGGTAAAGTTCATCGGTGCGCCGGGTCATCATCACAGACTTGGCCGTCAGGGAGCGTCCGACCGGGCTTTCATAAAAGGCCACCACTTCGGTCAACTCATGCAGCGTGAAAGCTTCGGCGTATATGGCGGCCGTTGCGTCCATCATCTGCGGCATAACCGCAGCAAAGGACTCCCTCAGCACCTGTTCGACATGGGCCCGCTTCTCTGGCGGCAGATCGGCGTCACTCAGCACCGGAGCGTAACTGGCCTGGGCGACGCCGTTCATCAGCTTTTCGAACTGGATCGCCTCCATGTAGCGACGCGCAAGGGTCAGGCGCTGGTTGTATTCAGACTGTGCCGTGTCGACGGGCTGCGCCGACTGGGCCACGGCGACATCCTGCCCCGCGAAAGAGATCAACAAGGCGCAGACTGCGGCCCGGACAAACATGGCGGACATCCTTTTGGTTCAGCCCATTATCAACGCCCGTCAGCTCCAAGGCCAGTCTTGGCTCGGCAACACGCGCCAACCCTCCGTTAACCCCGTCCGCCGACCCTGCGAAGGTGCGCGAATCCCGCTCTGGCCCTGATCTGACCGACCCCGATCCGCCCCTGTGGGAGCGGGCGGCGGTGATTGTCGTGCTGGCCATGCTGACCGGCGCCCTGGTGG
>NZ_CALMFB010000049.1 GCF_937863155.1 uncultured Brevundimonas sp.
TGCACACCGGCCGCGACCACCTGGGCATCGACCGCACCGCCGTCTGCTGCCTGTCGTCGGTCAACGCCGAGAAATTCCTGGAGTGGCGCGAAGAGCCGCGCTTCATCGAAGACCTGATGCGCTTCCTGGACAATGTGCTGGAGGATTTCATCCGCCGCGCGCCGCCGGAAATGAAGGCCGCCGTCTATTCGGCGCGTCGCGAACGCTCGGTCGGCCTGGGCCTGATGGGCTTCCATTCCTTCCTGCAGGCCCAGGGCGTGGCCTTTGAATCGGCCATGGCCAAGAGCTGGAACATGCGTCTGTTCAAGCACCTGCGCCGCGAGGCGGACAAGGCCAGCCGCCTGCTGGCCGAGGAGAAGGGCCCTTGCGAAGACGCCAAGGAGCGCGGCGTGATGGAGCGGTTCAGCCACAAGCTGGCCATCGCCCCGACCGCCTCGATCAGCATCATCTGCGGCGGGACCAGCGCGGGGATCGAGCCGATCCCGGCCAACATCTATACTCACAAGACCCTGTCCGGCTCGTTCGCGGTCAAGAACCCCTATCTGGAAGAGCTTCTGGAGCTGAAGGGCCTGAACACCGACGCGGTGTGGAACTCGATCCTGGAGCACGAGGGTTCGATCCAGCATCTGGAGGCCCTGAGCGACGACGAGAAGTCGGTGTTCAAGACCGCCTTCGAGCTGGACCAGCGCTGGGTCGTCGAACTGGCGGCCGACCGCGCCGCCGACATCTGCCAGGCCCAGTCGATCAACATCTTCCTGCCCGGCGACGTCGATAAGTGGGACCTGCACATGCTGCACTGGTCGGCGTGGGAGCGCGGGGTCAAGTCGCTGTATTATCTGCGCTCCAAGTCGGTCCAGCGGGCCGCCTTCGCCGGCGCCGAGGATAAGGCCGAGCCCGATCCGAACCAGCCGGATCTCTTCGCCGCCAGCAAGACCGACTATGAGGAATGCCTGGCCTGCCAGTAAGGCCGGCCCGGCGTTTCACGCCCCGACACTTCAAGTCCCGACAAGGGAACCCTCGCCTGCCAAGCGGCGTTGGCAGGGAGAATTCTTGTCACGAAAGAGTCTGTTGGCGGGCCGCCTGTTTTGGTGCAGGTTTCACGGACGTTAACGGACTGAGGGGGCCGTTGATGCGTGCTTGGGTCTGTGCAGGTTTCGGAGGGGCGGCGATCGCGATGATCGCAGGCATGGCCTTTCCGACTCTGGCCCAGACCCCCTACGCCCCCACGACCCCCCGCACCCTGGACCAGGCTCTGGCCGGAACCGCGACGCTGCAGCCCGCCTATGACCTGGGGCCCCAGGCCTGGGGCGAGGGGAACGAGCGCGACGAGGTCGCTCGCCTGAACGCCCAGAGCGCCTTCAACATCGCCGCCGATCGCGCCTTTGGCCCGGCGGTCGAGTTCGAGAGCGATTTCGCCCCTGCCGCCGACCCCATGGCCGGATCGTCGCGCCGAGACGTGTGGATCCAGGGGCCGGGCTTCACCGACCGGCTGTCGCTGGTGTCCGAGGGACAGCTGCGCCGCGCCGACGGCGCCCCCCTGCCCGTCACGCCCATGGACCGTGCCGTTCTGGACGCCAGCCGTTACGATCTGCGCTATGTGCGCGGCTGGCCGGTGGCCACGGCCTATACGGACAACGGGCTGGAGGTCACCCTGACGCCGCACGCCGGGGTCGGTGTGGGCTCGGACGGCGGCTCGGCCGAGGCCGGGGCCACGGTGCGCATCGGCTCGGCCGTGGTTCGGGACGGCCAGAATTTCGGCGAGCGCGCCCGCTGGTATGTCTATGCCGCCGGTTCGGGGCGGGCGGTCGGCTATAATTTCGCCCGCACACGCGACGGCGACTTCACCCGCTCGGGCTACAGCCACGACGCCGGGGCCTTCCTGGGCGACGCCTCGCTGGGTGTCGCCTATCGCCGGGGCGACCTGCAGGGGTCGTTCGGCCTGGTCTATCGCGAGATCGAGGCCGAGGGCCTGCGCAGCGGGCGCGGCCTGGACAATGACGTGTCCGAGGGGCTGGTGGCCTTCCACCTGTCGATCAAGCCCCAGCGCTGATTGCCGCGCTGATTTCCGCCCTCAGCGGTCGCGCGCCACGCCCTCGCGTCGCGGATCGGCCCCGCCGTCCCAGCGCCCGTCCCGCCAGATCGCCCCGTGCAGGCCCGAATTCTCGGACGTATTGGGGCTGAGGCTTATGCCGCGTTCGGCCAGCGCCGCCTTCATATCCGGGCCGAACATGGCCGTATCGGCGCCGAAGCCGTCGCCCTTGGCCACCAGGTTCGGCAGGGCGATGGCCGCCTGCATCGACAGGTTCCAGTCCAGCACCCCGATCAGCGCCTTGGCGTTATAGGCCAGGATGGACGTGCCGCCGGGCGACCCCAGGGCGCCGACCAGCCGCCCCTGCTGGTCCAGGATGATCACCGGCGACATCGACGACCGGGGCCGCTTGCCCGCCGCCACGGCGTTGGCCGCCGCGCCGCCGTCCGGCCGAGTGGGGGTGAAGCTGAAATCCGTCAGCTGGTTGTTCAGGAAGAAGCCCGCCGCCATACGGCCCGAGCCGAAGACGCTTTCCACCGTGGTGGTCATGCTGACGGCGTCGCCCTGGGCGTCCACCACCACGAAATGCGAGGTGCCGGCCGGCTCGTTGGTCGCGTCCGGCCCCATGAAGACCCCGCCCGGCGGCGTTCCCGCCTCGGCCGCCCCCGCCAGTCCCGCAGCCAGGGCCGCGCGTTCGGTCACATAGCCGGGGTCCAGCAGCCCCTGAACCGGCACCCCGACGAAACCCGGATCGCCGACGTAGCGGTCGCGGTCGGCGTACATCAGCCGCTGTAACTGGCCAAAGGCGGTCCAGGCGTCGGCGTCGTCCGGCCCGCCGTGGATCGCCGGCGTCGCCTCGGCCATGGCCAGCAGCTGCAACAGGGCCACCCCGCTGGACGGCGGCGGCGGCACGCAGACGACATAGACTCGATACGGCCGGCACAGGGCGCCGCGCTGGATGGGCCGATAGGCGGCGATGTCCTCGGCCGTCAGGGCGCCGGGCCGGGGCGCCTCGGCCACCACGGCGGCGATCTCCAGCGCGATGCGGCCGTGATAGAAGGCGTCCGGTCCCCCCGCCGCCAGTTCGCGCAGGGTGCGGGCGTAGTCGGGGTTCTTCAGCATGTCGCCCGCCTGATACCGGCCGCCGTCCGGCCGGGTGAAATAGGTATCGGCCCAGCGGGTGCGCGCCTGGCCCCGCGTGGCGGCGATCATGCCCGCCAGGCGCGGACTGACCGCGAACCCTTCGCGCGCCAGCCGCTCGCCCTCGTCGAACAGGCCGCTCCAGGCCAGGCGGCCATGTTCGGCATGGGCCAGGCCCAGCATGGCCACCACGCCCGGCGCCCCGGTCGACCGGCCCGACAGCACGGCGTCGCCGAACCCCAGCGGGCGGCCGTCTTCGTAGAACAGCTCCGGCGTGGCGGCTGCCGGGGCCGTCTCGCGCCCGTCATAGCTGGTGATCTCGCCCGTCGCGGCGTCGAAATGCATCAGGAAGGCCCCGCCCCCCAGGCCCGAGGACTGCGGCTCCACCAGGCCCAGCACCGCCTGCACGGCCACGGCGGCGTCCACGGCCGATCCGCCCCGGCGCAGCACCTGCATCCCCGCTTCGACCGCCAGGGGATTGGCCGCCGCCACGAACGGTCCGCGCGCAGGCGCCGCCGCGACGACCGCCGACGCCCCGCCCGATCCCGCCTGTGGCGCGGACGCACAGCCGGCGACGACCAGGCTGGCGGCCAGGATCAGGCTGGTCAGGCGGCGAAACGGCATGGAGGGCCTCGAACATCTGCGCAGCGGGGGCGTCGCGATCCTCCGACCTAGACCATTTGCGCCCGGGACTGAATTCACGACCGCCCGATTTTCGCGTCCCGCGCCGTTCTGGTCCCAGAATCCGCCAGCGGCGTCTTGCGCGCCTGCGCGCCAGCGGCTAAAGACCCGCCCTCGCCGCGAGGCGTGCGCACCCGTAGCTCAGCTGGATAGAGCACCAGACTACGAATCTGGGGGTCAGGAGTTCGAATCTCTTCGGGTGCGCCATCTCCTCATCATCGGTGATCTTTGCTTGACGGGGCCACGTCCCCGGCCCGGCCGCCGCTGACGGCGCCGGGGTTCAAGACCGGGACGGCCCGGCCCTTTGCAAAGGAGGGCCGACAATGGCCTGGATTCTTCTTGTTCTCGCCGGTCTGTTTGAGGTCGTCTGGGCCTATCTGATGAAACAGTCGCATGGCTTCACGCGACTGGTTCCGACCGTGGCCACCTTCGCCTTCATGTTCGTCAGCTTCGGCCTGCTGTCGGTGGCGATGAAGACCCTGCCGCTGGGCACCGCCTATACGATCTGGACCGGCATCGGGGCCGTGGGCGCCTTTGTCGTCGGCATCGTGGTGCTGGGCGAACAGGTGACGGTGATGCGGGTGGCGGCGGCGGTGCTGATCGTCTCGGGCCTGGTTCTGATGAAGCTGTCCGGCGACGGTCACTGATCGCCATCAGGTTCCGACCGTGGCGGGCGCGGCGCGGCGGCGGCAGTCTGGAGCCATGAGAAGCCTTGCTCCCATCGTCGCCGCCCTGCTGGGCCTGGGCCTGGCCGCCTTCGCCGCGCCCCAGGTCAGCTGCGGCTGCGCCCCGCCCCGGCCCGAGACCCTGAGCCAGGCGACCGTGGTGGCGCTGGAAGTCCTGTGCGTCACGGCGCCCGGCCGCGATGTCTCGGTCGAGCACGGTTTTGAGTACTGGGGCGACTTTTCCGAGTTCGAGACCGACGAGGGCGCGCTGGAGGTCCGGCCGGGACCGACCGGCACCCTGACCTATCTGGGCGCCCAGGCGGGCGCGCAGGAGGTGATCCAGGCCATCGACCTGTGGGCCGACGCCCGGCACATGGAGCATCCCGCCGGGCTGCAACTCGATGGCGGGGTGCGATACGGCAACGGCCTTGTCGAGTGGCGGATCGTCCAGTCGCCCGCGACGGACACCCAGACGGTCAAGATCGTCTATTGGCCTGCCAGCATCTGAGCCAGGCCCGAAAAGGCCGCCACCACCTGTTCATAGGCCGGGCGTTTGAACGGCACGATCAGGTCGCAGGCCTCGTCCAGCCGGCCCCAGCGCCAGGCGTCGAATTCGATCTCGCCATGGGCCTCCAGGTCGATCTCGGCGTCGTCGCCGGTGAAGCCATAGGCGAACCATTTCTGCTTCTGCCCGGCCCAGCCGCGCGCCGCCTTGGCCCCCGCCAGTTCGGGCGGAAAATCATAGGCGATCCATCCGGGCGTGGCGGCCAGAAGCTCGGCCGAGCGGACCCCCGTCTCCTCGAACAGCTCGCGGCGGGCGGCGGCCTCATAGTCCTCGCCGTCATCGACGCCGCCTTGCGGGAACTGCCAGTTGTGCGGGCCGTCCGTGCCGGCGCGGCGGCCATACCAGACCTGGCCCTGGCGGTTGAACAGCACGACGCCGACGTTCGGACGGTGGCGGGAGAGGTCTGACATGAAGGGACTAGGGATTAGGGACTGGGGAATAAAGGTCGAGTGGCGATCCTAGTCCCTAATCCCTAGTCCCCAATCCCTCAATCAGCGTCCCGGCCGGGCCGTGATCGCCGATGCGGGAGCCAGTTGCAGGCCGCGCGCCTCCAGCCCGGCGGTCCAGCGGGCGGCGGCTTCCACCGTGACCGGATAGCTGAAGCCGGTCCCCAGGGCCTGGCCGCGGGTCTTGGCGGCGGCCTCCAGGGCGTTCAGCTGGCCCATGATGGCGGCCGGGGTCTGGGTCTCGTCGACGATGCGGTCGGCGCTGGCGCGGGCGAAGGCGCCGGGCCGCCGGCGCATGGAGCCGTCGTCCAGGAAGGCCAGGCCGCGCTGGCGCAGCACCGCCAGGAAGGCGTTCATGCCCGCATCCGACGGGGCGAACCGGTCGCCCAGATAGTTGGTCACGCCGAAATAGCCGGTGGCGCGGCCCAGCAGCCAGGCCATCCGGGCCTGGATCTCGTCGGGCGTGGAGGCGGCCAGCAGCGTCTGCGGCCCCGGATCGACCGTGTCGGGATAGCCGGTCGGCTCCATCGGGATTTCGATCAGCACCTCGTGGCCCTGCGCCCTGGCCAGGTCGATCCAGCCCTGCAGGCCGTCGGCATAGGGTACGAAACTCAGCGTCACCTCGGCCGGCAGGCGTTCGATGGCCGCGCGGGTGGTGACCGCGTTCAGCCCCAGGCCACCGACGATCAGGGCCACGCGCGGCTTGCCGTTCGAGCGGAACGGCCGGGCGTAGGCGACGGCGGGGGTGCGGCCGTCCGGCGCGATGGTCGGCAGGGGGCCGTTCGGCCCGGGCTGGCTGAGACCCGCGATCGGGGCGGCGGGCAGGGGCGATGCGGCCTGGCGCGGGGCGGCGACCGGCGCGCCGCCGGCGATGGTGGCTCCGTCCGGCAGGGTGATCAGCGCTTCGCCCGAGGCGGCCTCGCCCAAAGCCTCGTCGCCGGTTCCCGTCAGGTCCTGATACAGGTCCAGCGCGCCCATGGAGAAGGCTTCCAGCCCCGTGGGCGGCGTCTGGGCGACGGCGTCCCGTTTCAGCGCCACACGGGCCGAGGGAACCCCGGCGCGCGGATCGCCCAGCACCACGACGAACAGAACGACCGCCAGCACCAGCAGGGCGCCCGCCGCGCCCACGATCACCGGCGGCTTGCGCAGCCAGGATTTCAGCGCCTGCACGGGCATGAAGGGGCCTTTCGGCGCGGGGGGCGCGCCGGCGGCGGCGGCGAGGGCGGACTGGCGTTTGGCGAACATGGCGGCGGCGAACGGACCTCTTGCCAGGCCAGTGTGCCGCCGGGCCGGTTAAGAAACCCTAACGGCCCGTTCACCACGTTTGCGACAGTCCTACGGCGTCTCGGTCTGGGCCGGTTCCTCGCCCTCGGGCGTCTTGCCGTCGATGATGATGTCGGCGCCCGGCGCCGGCAGCCGCGACAGGTCGCCGCCGACCCGCAACAGCTGGAAAGCGCGTTCCAGCTGATAGTCCTTGTCGGTCGGATAGTCCGCGCCCGGGGCCTCGTGCGCCGCATGCGGGCCGCGCCGTTCCGCGCCGATGGAGGCGTCCAGGGCGGTGGCGTAGGCGGCCTCCGAATAGATGAAGTTGGACCGCGAGATGATCCGCGCCTCGGCGGCCGACCGCGACACCTCCAGGTCCGGCTCGATACCGATCTTCTGGATCGAACGGCCCGACGGCGTGTAGTAGCGCGCCGTAGTCATATACAGGGCGCCGTCCTGGCCTCCGCGCAGGGGGAAGACGGTCTGGACCGAGCCCTTGCCGAAGGACGTCAGGCCGATCACCGTCGCCCGCTGCTGGTCCTTCAGGGCGCCGGCCACGATCTCGGACGCCGAGGCCGAGCCGTAGTTGATCAGCACCACCACCGGCTTGCCGCCCGTCAGGTCGCCGGGCGTGGCGGAATAGCGGTCGATCTGGTCCGGCTTGCGCCCGCGCTGGCTGACGATCTCGCCGCGCTCCAGGAAGGCGTCGGCCACCGCCACGGCGGCGCTCAACAGGCCCCCGCCATTGTTGCGCACATCCAGCACATAGCCGGCGATGTTCGGGTTCTCGCGCTTCAGCCGCGCCAGGGTGTCGGTCAGCTCCTGGGTGGTGTTCTGGTTGAAGCTGGAGATGCGGACATAGGCCAGGTCGCCTTCCAGCCGTCCGGTGACGGAATCGACGCGGATCACCTGGCGCGTCAGCTCGATCTCGCGCGAATCCTCGCCGTCGCGCAGGATGGTCAGACGCACCGTGGTGCCCGCCTCGCCGCGCAGCTTTTCCGACACCTCGTTGTTGGTCAGGCCGGCGGTGTTCTGGCCATCGACCTGGGAGATAACATCCCCGGCCTGGATACCGGCCGCGACCGCCGGGCCGCCGTCCATGGGCGACACCACCTTGGTCAGGCCGCCTTCGGTGGTGATGACCAGGCCGACGCCCGAATACTGGCCCTCGGTGCGTTCGCGCAGGTCACCGTAGCCGTCCGGCGGCAGATAGTCCGAATGCGGGTCCAGCGACGACATCATGCCGCGCAGCGCCGACTCGATCAGCTTCTTGTTGTCGACCGGCACCACATAGGCCTGCTCGACCGCGGCGACGATGTCGCCGAACAGCTCCAGCATGCGGAAGGTTTCGTTGCGGGGCGTCTGGCTGGCCACCGCGACGGCCGAGCCGCCTACCAGCGCCAGGGCGGCGGCGCCGACGACAAGCAGTTTGCGCATTCGATCTCTTTCTTGGGTCCGGCGGGACCATAGGCAGGTCAGAAGACAACGGGGTTGCGGCTGAATCGCGGCCTCGTCGTCCCGTGAATAAAATCAGCGTCCTGTCGCGAAGGAAAGCGGATTCCCCCGCGCGGGGCCGGTCACGACAGCCAGGGCGCAGGGTCGATGGGTCGTTCGTCGCGCCGCAGCTCGAAATAGATTTCACCGTCCGGGGCGCTGCGGCCCACCGGGGCGCCGTCCTGGACCCGGGCGCCGACGGCCACATCCACCTGATCCAGGCCGGCGATGACGGCGCGCCAGCCGGGGCCAAGATCCAGGATCACCACCTGGCCCCAGCCCGCCAGCGGCCCGGCATAGGCGACCTGGCCCGCGGCCGGGGCGGCGGCGGCGCGCGCATCGGCCCGCCAGCGCCAGCCGACCGAGCCGCCGCCAAAGGTCTGGACCGGCGCGCCCGTCACCGGGCGGGTCAGGCGCGACCGGCCTGCAGGCAGGCGGGTGGTTCTTTCGACCGCGACCTCGGGCGCCGTGGCGTCGCCGCCCAGGGCGCGGATGCGGGCCTCCAGCACGCGGGCGGCGCGTTCGGCCTGGGCCGCCTCGGCCTTCAGCACGGCCGCCAGGGCGGTGCGGCGCGCCATCAGGGATTCGATCTCGGCCCGGCGGTCGCCCTGTTCGCTCTCGGCGGTGACCAGGGCTTCGCTGGACAGGACCGCCAGGCGGCGGATGCGGGCCAGTTCGTCCTGACGCGCCTTCAGCGCCCGCACCCGCGCCTGGATCTGCGGCGTCATGGCCCGGATCAACAGGGCCGCCCGCGCCGTATCCACCGCCTTGTCGGCCGGAACCAGCAGCGGCGGCGGCGGACGGCGGCTCAGGGTCTGCAACGCCGACAACAGCCGCCCCTGACGCCCCCGGTCGCGGGCCATCTCGGCCGCCAGGGCCGCCTCGCGCGTGGTCAGTTCGTTCAGGCGCGACCGCTGGGCCTCGATACGCATGTCCCCGTCGCCGGCCTGGGCGCGCAGGGTGGCCAGCCGCGTCTCCAGCCCCGCGATCTCACGCCCCGCGGCGGCGGCCTCGGCCCGCAGGCGCGCGGCGCGCACGGCCTCGTCCCGGTATTCGGCCTCAAGCTGGCGCAGCGAGTCTTGAGGCGGGCGCCCCATGGCCGGTCCCGCCGCCAGGGCCAGGATCATCAGGATCGGGGCGGCGCGCATCAGTCGCGATGATAGGGCGAACCGGCCAGGATGGTCACGCCGCGATACAGCTGTTCGGCCAGCATGGCCCGCGCCAGGGCGTGGGGCCAGGTCTGGGGTCCGAAGGCCAGGGTTTCGTTCGCCGCCTCGCGCACGCGCGGGTCCAGGCCGTCGGCCCCGCCGATGGCGAAGACCAGCCTGCGTTCGCCCCGGTCGCGCAGGACCGCCAGATGCTCGGCGAAGGCGCGGCTGGAGAAGGTGCGACCCCGCTCATCGCAGGCGACCAGATGGGCGCCGGACGCGGCGGCCAGGATCAGATCGGCCTCCGGCGCCTTGCCCGGCTTCTTCGGTTCAAGATCGGTCAGGACCAGCGGCCCCAGGCCCAGGGCCTTGCCCGCCAGGGTGGCGCGCCGGGCGTAGTCGTCGGCCAGGGCCGCCTCGGGCCCTCGGCCGGGCCGACCGATGGCGACGATCTCCAGCCGCACGGGGCCGTCGCCTCAGGCGCGGCTGTCGATGCGGTGGCCGCTGTCGACCGACCAGATCTTCTCGATATTGTAGAAGGTGCGCACTTCCGGGCGGAACAGGTGGATCACCAGATCCCCGGCGTCGATCAGCACCCAGTCGCAGTGCGGCAGGCCCTCGACCCGCGCCTTGCCCAGGCCATGGTCCTTCAGCGTGCGCAGCAGGTGGTCGGCCAGGGCGCCGACATGGCGGTGCGACCGGCCCGAAGCCACGATCATGGCGTCCGACATGGGCGACTTTCCGCGCAGGTCGATCAGGACGATGTCCGACGCCTTGTCTTCGTCCAGCTTGTCCAGAACGGCCTGTTCCAGCGGCGTTCCGCCGGTCGGCAGGGGGGCCTCGACCTCCAGGCCCGAAACGGCGGGGGCGGCGGCGGAATCTTGCGCTTGCGGCGCGGGCGGGGGGGTCAGCGTAGGGCTCCGGGAGGCTTACTAAAGCAGTCCCATAGCACGATCGGCCCTTCAGGTCACGCAGACCCTCAGTTGGGCACTGGCACAGTTTGAATTTGGACGCTCCAGCCGAAGACCTCTGACCTAGCAAGGTTCTTGCGGCGACCCTCCTGCGCGGGGGCATGTGGCCCCCGCCTCGATGGAGGCGACTATGCAGATTGTCCTGAAACGCGGCTGTAGTGAATATCGGATTGCATCCGATCCACGCGCGGCCAACGACCGCTTTTTCGGCTCGATAGACGGGGTCGTCGTTACGACAGGCAGTGCGCCGGAAGAAGTTCTGGCGACGCTGATCCATTCTTCATCAGGCGCTAGCCTGATCAGCGAACAGGTCGGCATCGACGCCCTCGGTGAGGTCCGGCACCGGGGGCGTGCAGATCGTGAGTAGAGTGCCGTCGTCCCGGCGGACCTTTCCGTTCAGGCGCAATAGGTCCTTGTTGTCGAACGTGTGCATCTCGCTGACGTTCTCAAGGACGGCCACTGCCAGATGGAGCGCATCCTGCGGCTTCTTGAGGCCGTCAGACATGTGGAGGCGGAAGAGGTCTCGTGCCTTCATCCCCACATCCCAATCAGCAACTACGGTCGTCACCCATTCTTGGGAGAGGAGGTTCGCGAACGGGTCTTGATCACTGGCGGCCATAGCGACCCACTCGTCGCCGCACTTCATCTTCACCACCTCGGCCAGTGCGATCGTCGACGTGATGATCTGGCGCTGGCCATCGCCGGCGAGGCGCACGACGTATCGAGTGGCGGGAAATTTGTCGGGTTCCTGGGCGATGTGCCCGATCCACACGCAGGAATCCCAATAGACGGTGGGCGGATTAGACAATGTCACCGTCCCTGAAGCGATCAATGTAGCTGATGGCGTCGTCCCCGCCGGTAAAGGAACGGTCGAACAGTTCGCCGTCGTTCACCGGTCCGGGACGGACGTGCACGATCTTCTCGGCCGTCATGCCCGAGATTTTTCCGCCAGAGGTGTATTCGATCCAACCCCGAATTCGGACGCGCGCGTTCTGCCAGACGTCCCGCAGCGACGTCTGCGCGGCGAACTGATTCTGAAGGTCTTCAGGGATTCGGCACCAGATGATCCGGCCCCGCACCCGCTCCTTCAGCTTCAAGGCGGGCTGGCGGCGGAACTGACCGGCGTCGACAAGGTAGCCCTCCAACGTTCCGCGCGAACGCTTCGGCGATACGGCCGGGGCTGGTGCCTTCAACGCCTCCAGCCCAAGCCGGGCGCTTGAAGGGGTCACATCAAGAGCAATGAATCCGTCGTCCTCGGGCTCGATGGAGGTAAGTCCGACGCCGTTAAGATTGCGAGCGAGGAACCGCTTCAACACATTGCTGTCTAGCTGTGGGGCCTCGTCGCCATCCAAGACATCCGAGAGGCCTTGATACGCTTCGTAAGTGGCAAGGTCGGCAGCGGCGAAGATCGCAGGCCCCGTCCCGCCCAGCGGCACGATCTCACCGACCGCCGTAAAGGGGCTGTTGGTCGACGCCGTAACCAGCTTCCAGTCATACCCGACCGCACTCTCGCCACGCAGGAGTTCGAAGGCGTCCGCGATTTGGAGCATGGCGTCATGCACGGTCAGGAAGTCGGGATGATCCGACGACGGCTTGACGGTGATCCTTATACGTCGCGGCACTGACGTAGCCCCTCGTGTGCGGCGACTTTCCTCGCGCCGTCTCCCTAGCGCAAGAGGAGAACACTGATCTAGTTAACGGCTGGACACCGGCGGCGATCCTGATCGAACTGAAGGTCAGTGCTTCAGGTTGTTGCCGCCCTTGCCTCGGCCGGTGTCGAGCCGGCTGGGCGAGCCGAGGCACACCTTGCACTCTGCCACTTCGTCGGGAACCAAGTTGTAGGCGAGGTTACGAGCCGCCTCGATCGTTTCGCACTGGAACTTGTGGGAGGCACCCCGCTTGCTGCCTCGCTCCGGCGTGTCTCGCAGATGCTTGCAGTCGCTGCGGTGAATCTTCGCGTATTTCTGAAGGAAGCTGAACATCACGGTGAAGGGCATGTCCTGCGAGCGCGGCGCCGGCAGGATGATCACCGACTCCGATGTAGCGTCTTGCTGTTTGGCGGCTTCGCGCTCCAGCGCCCACTTCTTCCGGTTGCCATCAATCAGTTCGATGAACATCTCCCAAGTCCATTCGCTGTCGTCGATGCCCGCCGCCACGGCCGGCGTGGTCGCCAAGGACATGTGGACGCGGATGAAGTTGTGATAGAAAACGTAGAGGGCGACCGCGCGCTTGAGGTTGATCAACGTCTTCGAAAAGAGGGTCGTCTTTCTCGCGAAACGGCCGAGGTTCTGCCTGAACTTCTGGAAGAACGACTCGATGTGGTTGGTCGTGATCAAGGAGGGGTCAGGACTTCCGCTCCTAATCTCTGGCGGAGCCATCTCACGCTTCGACCGGCGCCGTTTCGGCCTGGGTTGATCGACGCCTAGATATTCCTCGATCACCTCCTGCTGTTGGTCGTCCTGCTTCTTCACGGTGGCGTAGTCGATCTCGCCGCCCCAGGCCTTCTCGACCGCTTCGATGTAGGGGTGATGCGAGTCGGTGGTCAGTTGCAGGCGATTGGGGCAGCGAGCCTTCAGGTCGTCGATGAAAACCTTGGCGTCGCTGTTGCCGCGACCACCGATGTGCCACGCCACCACCAGCTTGCTGGTGACGTCGATCGCCACCCAAATCCAGAACACCCCTTGGCCCGGCGGCGCCCGCATCTTCCGCAGGAACAGCGTCCGCCCGCGAATAGCGACGTAGGCGTGCAATTCATCCGCTTCGACCAGCGTCGAGGGCAAGTCCCGCATCCTTTCGCCCAGGAACTCGATGGCGGTGTCGCCCGCCTCGGCCAACAGCTTCAGAATGGTCGTGCGGCTCGGTCTACCCGACGGCCCGGTATTGCCCTTCTTGGTCCGGTGCAGGCCGCGAATCGACATCCGCTCCATCATGTCCTGAAGGAGCGCCACCTGCTTGTCATGGTTCAGTCGGTTGACCATCGACAAGCGTATGCGTCGAGAGGGAAACACGGGTCAACCGTTCTCATTTCCATATTTCTAGAAATGTGGAACTATGTGTTCTCCCGAGCACAGCGTGTTCTTCCGCCGCTCCTGATAAAACAACCGATCGCCAAGGCGCTGTAACTAATTAGTTAATGCCGCCCATGTCATGGCAGGTGACATGATTACTGGCATCGGTGTCAAGATTGGCGACATAGAGTGTCAGTAATCCTGACCAGAAAACCGCAGGGGTGCGGTCGTATGTCGCACCAAACTTCATCAGTCGCGGACCTTATTCTCCTCGTGGGCGTAAAAATCTTTCGGATGAACCCCCAGCACTTCGGCTAGACGAGCCAGGACGGCGACCGTCGGGTTCCCCTCACCCCGTTCAATCCGGCCGATATGGCGCATGGCGATGCCGGCCTCGCCAGCCAACGTCTCCTGACTCAAGCCTCGGGCCTTACGCAGGCGCCGGACGTTCGCGCCCACGATCTTCTCCCATTCCATCTCCGGATGGTGTTAGCGCGACGGTAACCCTCACTAGGACATAGATGTCCTATCTCGTCTTGGTAGGTGGGTTTCTCGATGAACCAAAGAGCATTGATGGCCGTGGCGTTCGCGGCGGGCCTCGCAGGCTGCGCAACACCGACGACCGAATACCGGATGATCCCTACCGGCGACCATGGCGTGGGCGTTCGGTTCTCTCGTGGAAATGCGGCGATGGTCTCGCAGGGACCGTCGGGAGCCGTAATGCTCTTGCCCGTCCGCTACAACGCGACGAACAAGCTGTTCTTCGCACTAGCGGCGTTCAACACATCGGGACAGCCCATCAACCTGGGGACCGAGGATGTCCGCATCTACCTCGACGATGGGGCACCCGTGCGGTTGCAAGACTTCAACTACCTTCGCCAAGAGGCGAGGCATTCAGCCGAGCGGGCGATGGCGGCGGCATGGGTGAGTGCCGGGATCGAAGGCTATCTCGCCTATCGCGCCGCCGGCGATCATCCGCGCCGGACGGAGATCGCGTTCCGCCGGGCCTCCGGCGAATTCTATCTGTCGAGCGCCCTGATTGAGCGCGGCCTGCGGCAGGCGATGGCCGAGCGGGGCCGCACGGTGTTGCAGACCACCACCGTCGATCCCGGAGCCGCCACGGGCGGTTTCATCTTCGCCGATCAGCTTTCGATCCCAGAGGGGACGGTCCGGGCGATCCTGGTCGAAGTGAACTTCGGGGGCGCGCCTCACCAGTTCACCATCACCTTGGCGCCGTCAGGCACGTCGGTTGAAGTTCCGACCAACATCCCCGCCGTCGCTTCGCAAAGGATGCAGGCCATGCAGCGCACGCCGGAGACTTGGCACTGGACCGACGGACCTCCGCCAACCCCTTACGACGGTCTCGAAATTATCGAATGACCTTTGCTGCCAAGGTGCAGGCCAGTAGCAGCTTGATCAGTTCAACCCTAATTCTTGGATCACCGGACAGCGGATTTCCCGTCCGTCGCGACAATCGGCGACGGCTTGTTGCAAGACGGCTCGAAGGCGTCGCAGGTCGGCGATCTTTGCGTCGATGCTGGCGACCTGCTCCTGGGCCATGTCGCGCACCTCGCTGCAAGCCTGAACCTCCGGTTCGCTCAGCGCGATCAGCCGTCGAATGGCGTCGATGCCGAAGCCGAGTTCGCGGGACCGACGGATGAACTTTAAGCGCTGAGAATGACTTGGCGCATAGCTTCGATGGCCGCCCTCCGTCCGGGCTGGGGCTGGCATCAGCCCGATCCGCTCGTAGTAGCGCACCGTCTCCAAATTGACGCCGGCACCACGCGCCAGGCGTCCGATGGTCAAAACCTGACTGCGCATCCTCTTGATCCCGTAGTGGCTACGGGTTGTAGGCTGTATCAGAGATTGAGCAGGAGACACCATGATGACCGATCAGAACCGTCCTCGTATCCCAGAGGTCGCCGTCGGCGCGTCGGCGGCTGTCAGTGGAGTCGCCGCCGTTTTCGCTTGGGCGGCCTGCTGCGTCCTGCCGCTGGCTTTGTCGGTAGCCGGTGTCTCGTTCGCCGGCGCTGCGATCATCGCCGGCGCGCGGACTTGGTTGACGCTTCTTACCGCCGTGATCTTGGCGGCGGGTTGGTTGCTGCACTGGCGCCGTCTTCAGTTATGCAAGCGCAACGCCGCCTGTGCTCGCCCTTCGCCGCTGGCCTTTTGGTTGCTAGTCGTCGCCTCGTTCCTGGTGGCGCTGTCACTAGCTTGGGAGCCCTACATCGAACCGTGGGCCATGCCCCAATTGGCGGCGATGCGATGACATCTATCCTGCTGGAATCGACGCTGACCTGCCCACAATGTGGTCATATGGCGACTGAGATGATGCCGACCGACGCCTGCATCTGGTTCTACGATTGCCTCGGCTGCGGCACCAAACTGCGACCCGAGCCCGGTGACTGCTGCGTGTTCTGCTCCTACGCCGATGTGCCGTGCCCGCCGATCCAGGTGGATGGCAAGGGTTGCTGCGGCTAGTGTCCGCTACAAGCCGCTTCGATCTGGAGATCGCCGTGACCGACCATGCTACGCCCAATCTGCCGTCGCGGGATTTCGAGACGACATCGCGGTTCTATTCTCAATTCGGCTTCGAACAGGGGTGGCGCGACGATGGCTGGATGATCATGAAGCGGGGCGAACTGACGCTGGAGTTCTTCCCTCACCCGGAAGTTGACCCGCTGACGAGTTGCTTCAGTTGCTGCCTGCGCCTCGACGACCTTGATGCCTTCTATGCCATCTGCAAAGCGACGGGACTGCCCGAGACGTGCATGGGCCAACCACGCCTGCACGCACCTAAGACCGAGGAGTCGGGATTGCGGATAGGTGCCCTGGTAGACCCGGACGGGACCTTGATTAGACTGATCCAGAACTAAGATCACGTCGGACTGGAAAGTCACCGGGGGCTTAAGACTCACCTTGCAATCCTCCGACTTTTCGAGGATTGTCGAAGAATGGATAACGAACTCGCCGTCAGATGCTTTTCCGCGCTTGGGCACCCTCGGCGGCTTGATGTCCTTCGGCTGCTTATCAAGAACGCTCCCGACGGACTGAAAGCCGGCGAGATCGCCGATAAGTTCGGCCAGCCCGCTAGCACGATGTCATCCCACCTTCGGATACTCACCGAGGCCGGTCTGGTGTCGTTCGAGCGAAAAGGCCGCGAGATTTACTTCAGGCCGAATATCGACCGTGTTCGGGGTTTGATTCTGTTCCTCGTCGCCGACTGTTGCGGTGGTCAGGCCGACAAGTGCGAGCCGCTGCTGGCCGAACTCCTGCCCTGCTGCCCCTGAAGGTCGCCATGGACATCGTCATCTATCACAACCCCGCCTGCGGGACGTCTCGCAACACCCTTGCCCTCATCCGCCATGCCGGAATCGAGCCGCACGTCATCGAGTATCTGAAGACGCCGCCGGTCCGCGAGTTGGTGCGCCAACTGATCGCTCGGATGGGGATCGCCGTGCGCGAGGTGCTGCGGGAGAAGGGCACGCCCTACGCGGAACTCGGTCTCGGCGACCCAGCGTTGACCGACGACGACCTGCTCGACGCGATCGAAGTCCACCCGATCCTGTTGAACCGGCCAATTGTCGTCGCCCCTTCGGGGGTAAAACTGTGTCGGCCGTCTGAAGCAGTCCTCGACTTGCTCCCCACGGAAGGACTGAAGCCCTTCGTCAAGGAGGACGGCGAAGTCGTCATCGACGAGTCCGGGCACAGGGTGCGCCGATGATCGACACCCCCGTGACCTACGACAACGCGCCACGCCGGCTCTCCTTCCTCGACCGCTGGCTCACCCTGTGGATTTTCGTCGCCATGGCGCTGGGCGTGCTTCTGGGCACGGCGGTTCCCGGCCTGCCTGCGTGGCTGGACAGCTTATCGGTTGGATCGACCAACATCCCCATCGCCATCGGGCTGATCCTGATGATGTATCCGCCCTTGGCGAAGGTGAAATACGAGGAACTGCCGCGCGTCTTCGCTGACAAGCGGGTGCTGGCGCTGTCGCTGTTCCAAAACTGGGTTCTCGGCCCGGTGCTGATGTTCGTGTTGGCGGTGATCTTCCTGCGCGACCAGCCGGAATACATGACCGGGGTGATCCTGATCGGTCTGGCTCGCTGCATCGCCATGGTGCTGGTCTGGAACCAACTGGCGCGTGGCGACAACCAGTATGTCGCCGGGCTTGTGGCCTTCAACTCGGTCTTCCAGATCGTCTTCTTCAGCGCCTACGCGTGGTTCTTCCTGTCGTTCCTGCCGCCGCTGCTCGGCTTGGAAGGCAGCGTCGTGGATGTCAGCTTCTGGACCATTGCCGGCGCCGTCCTGATCTACTTGGGGCTGCCGTTCCTCGGCGGTTTTCTGACCCGCCGCACCCTCATCGGGCGCAAAGGCGCCGACTGGTATGAGCGTCGTTTCCTGCCGCGCATCGGGCCAATCACCCTGATCGCGCTGCTGTTCACCATTGTCGCCATGTTCAGCCTGAAAGGCGGGGATGTCGTCGCCCTGCCTTTCGACGCCCTGCGCATCGCCATTCCGCTGACGATCTACTTCCTCGTGATGTTCGTGATCAGCTTCCTGATGGGCCGCTTGATAGAGGCGGACTACCCGCGCACGACGGCGCTGGCCTTCACCGCCGCCTCGAACAACTTCGAACTCGCCATCGCCGTGGCGATCGCCGCCTTCGGCTTGGCCTCTCCCGTGGCCTTCGCCGCCGTCATCGGACCGCTGGTCGAGGTGCCGGTGCTGATCCTGCTGGTCTCGGTCGCCCTATGGCTGGGCCGGCGGTTCTTCCCGGCGACCGCCCCCGGCAAGGATGTCTGTTGATGAGTCGTTTGCGCACCCTACCGGAGCCGGACTACCTGCCCGCGCTGGACCCCGCCTACCTGTCGCTCACGCCGGCCGTCGGCCTCGGCCCGAACGACCACCCGCCCCGCATCCTGCTGCTCTACGGCTCCTTGCGTCAGCGGTCCTTCTCCCGCCTCTGCGTCGAGGAGGCGGCCCGCCTGCTGCGCCTGATGGGCTGCGAGACCCGCATCTTCGATCCGTCCGACCTGCCACTGCCCGGCTCCCCCGGCGACGATGAGCACCCAGCAGTGAAGGAACTGCGCGAGCACGCCTTCTGGTCCGAGGGGATGGTCTGGTGCAGCCCCGAGCGCCACGGGCAGGTGTCTGGCCTGATGAAACTTCAGATCGACCACTTGCCGCTAAGCATTGGTGGCGTGCGGCCGACCCAGGGGCGCACCCTGGCCGTGATGCAGGTCTCCGGCGGCTCGCAGAGTTTCAACGCGGTGAATACCCTGCGCCTGCTCGGCCGCTGGATGCGCATGATCACCATCCCGAACCAATCGAGTGTCGCCAAGGCGTTCCAAGAATTCGATGAGGCGGACCGGATGAAGCCGTCCGGCTACTACGACCGCATCGTCGATGTGATGGAAGAACTTGTGCGCTTCACCGTTCTCACCCGGCCACACGCCGGCGCGCTGGTCGATCGGTATTCCGAGCGCAAGGCCGCCAATCGGCCGCTCGATAGTGCAAATGACCTGTCAGCGGTCGCGATCCGACACGGCTGACTCTCGTCAGGACTCGTTGCGGCGACGCGCCCGCGCCTGGGCGAGTTCTTCGACGACGGCGGCGATCTTCTCGCGAGAGGGCGGGGGCCGGCGATTCTTTCGGCGCAGGTCAGGGTCCACGACCTCCTCGGGATCGACATAGGGCGTCCCGTCGGGGTTCACCCCGCCGACCAGCTTGTCCAGTTCGCGAGCCAGCGCCGCGCGCTCCGCCTCGTTCATCCTGCCTTCTCCGGCAACCAATGCGACCATATCAAGCGGTCTCCACTTCATCAATCACGACACAGTCGCGCCTCTATTTCCCGCGAACGAGTCCACGGGCTTAGAAAGCGAGTTTTCGTTCTGCCGGAACGCTATACAGATCGTTAACGCGGAGTCCATCCTAATTATTGGCGATGAGAATTGCGCTACGCTATCATGCTAACGACTTCGCCGCTCATAGACATGACTAGATTTTGGCTCCAGCTAATTAACAACTGTCAAAGTAGACTCGGCGTAACTGCGATTCTCCCCAGAAATTACCGATTCACTACGTCAGTGAACTACTGAATGGCAGGCCCGCCGCAACAGCGCCTGCACAGCGCCCTCGAACGTCGGCGAGCAAACGCACTCGCGCCCGTCTATGGCGCCGATGAACTGCGAGGCGCCGTTCACCCAGCGGCGCCGCACCGCCAGCCCCGCCATCGGCGCGGTCACCACATCCACCCTGTATCGCATTGGCACAATCCCTTCGGTTTAGGTCGAAGGTCGTGTCGCGGGCTAGGACGCCCCTCAATGCCTCATTTCAAACTGTGCCAGTGCCCTCAGTTGATCCGGGCGCGCCGGATGGCGGTCGAGGACTGGGGGTTCAGCGGCGCGGTCAGATAGGTCCAGCAGGGCGCGGGCTGGTCGGCCAGCAGCCGCGCCCGGTCGGCCGGCAGCCGGGCCGAGGCGAAACGCGCCGCCGCCGGGGCCGTGCGGCTGTCCAGCAGCGATCCGGGCCGCGCCACCACCGCCACCGGCATCAGCCGCATGATGTCGGTCCAGCCGCGCCAGCGGTGGAAGCCCGCCAGATTGTCCGACCCCATCAGCCACACGAACCGCACCCCCGGATAGCGATCGACCAGGGCGCGCAGGGTGTCGACGGTCCACCAGACGCCCAGGCGGCTTTCGATGTCGGACACCACCATGCCCGGCCCGTGCGCCACGGCCTGGGCCGAGGCCATGCGGTCGGCCAGCGACGCCGTCTCGCGCGCGTCCTTCAGCGGATTCTGGGGGGAAACCAGCCAGACCACCCGGTCCAGGTCCAGCCGCTGCATGGCCGTTTCGGCCACATGGCGGTGTCCGTCATGCGCGGGATTGAACGAGCCGCCGAACAGGCCGACCCGCATCCCCGGCGTCAGGCCCAGCCGGTCGCGCGTCCCGCCGGGGCGGGGGCCGAAGCGCCTGGGCGCGGGACCGGCGTGGAAGAAGGACAAGGGGACGACGGCTCGCGCGGACTTATGCTCAAGTCGGACCTATCATGCGTCGTGCGGGTAAACTAGGGCGTCCAGCCGCCGGGCGTCTCGACCGGGGTTTCGTCCTCAAGCGGAGCGGTTTCGCCGCGCGTGCGCCGCACCTCGGCCCAGGCGGCGCGCAGCAGTTCGGTCACCCCTTCGCCCGACACGCCCGACACCAGCAGCGGCGCCCGGCCGCAGGCGGCCTGAAGCGCCTCGGCCTTCTCCTGGCGCGCCTCGGGCGTCAGGGCGTCGATCTTGTTCAGGGCCACGATCTCGGTCTTGTCGGCCAGGCCCGCGCCATAGGCCTCCAGCTCGCCGCGAATGATGGCGTAGGCGCCGGCGACGTCCTCCTGGGTTCCGTCGACCAGATGGATCAGGCTGGCGGACCGCTCGACATGGCCCAGGAAGCGGGTGCCCAGGCCCGCGCCCTCGCTGGCGCCCTCGATCAGGCCGGGGATGTCGGCGATGACGAACCGTTCCGACGGCGACAGGTCCACCACCCCCAGGTTCGGCGCCAGGGTGGTGAAGGGATAGTCGGCGATCTTGGGCCGCGCGGCGCTGACCGCCGCCAGGAAGGTGGACTTGCCGGCGTTCGGCAGGCCCGCCAAGCCGATGTCGGCGATCAGTTTCAGCCGCAGCCAGATCCAGCGTTCCTGGCCTTCCTGGCCCGGATTGGCGTGGCGCGGGGCCTGGTTGATCGGCCCCTTGAACCGGTCGTTGCCCCAGCCGCCGTTGCCGCCGCTGAGCAGGCGCTCGACCTTGCCGGGCGCGTCCATGTCCAGAAGGACGGTTTCCTTGTCCTCGTCCAGCACCTGGGTGCCGACCGGCACCTTCAGCACCACGTCCTCGCCCTTGGCCCCGTGCATGTTGCGGCCGGCGCCGTGGTGGCCCGTTCCGGCCTTGAAATGCTGCTGATAGCGATAGTCGATCAGGGTGTTCAGCCCCTCGACCGCCTCGATCCAGACATCGCCGCCGCGACCGCCGTCGCCGCCGTCGGGGCCGCCGTTGGGAATGAATTTCTCGCGCCGGAACGACACGGCGCCCCCGCCGCCATTGCCCGAGCGGATGTAGATCTTGGCCTGGTCCAGGAATTTCATCGCCGGCTTATGGCCCAGGATGACGGCGATTTACAGGCTGTCGCGTCGGCAGGGTCAGCGCACGGCGCCGGATTCGCCCACGCGCATCACCGCTTCGGTCGCGGCGGCGCAGCCCTGCAGCGTCTCGTCGCCGATCTTGACCCGCGCCGTCAGGGGGAAGACGCGGTCGCTCATGCCGTCCGAACATTCGGTGGCCATCAGCGAAATCTCCAGCGCATGGCCCTGGGCCGTGCGGGCGGTCCAGGTGGCGACGGTACCGGTCATGACCGGGCCGGCGTTGGGCGCGGTCTGTTCGGGCCGGTCGACGCCGGAATAGCGCAGGGTCTGGCCCGCGATGTCGACGCTCCAGAACGGCTCGGTCCCCAGCACGCGCAAGGGCTGGGTCAGATCGACCCCATCCAGCACGGCCGGCTGGGCCGGCGGCTCGGCCGGCGCCGGGGCCGTGGGCTGACCTTCAGAACAGGCGGCGAGGCTCAGCAGCAGCAGGCAGGGCAGGACGGCGGCGCGCATGGACCAGGCTCCTTGAAAAAACTCGCGATCATGGAACGGGTCGGCGGCGGCGGGGTCAAGGGGCGTCGCACGACCCGGCGCCGAAACGACCGGATTGCGCTAGTTTGGCCCCATGGCGATTCGGCCCTGCCCCAGCGTGTATGAATTCTTCGCCGGCGGCGGCCTGGCGGGGCTGGGGCTGGCCCCGGACAGCGACGGGCCGGGGTTCCGCACCGTCTTCGCCAACGACCTGGACCCGGCCAAGGCGCGGGCCTTTGCCGCCAACCACCCCGATGTCCCCTTGCGGGTCGGCGATGTCGGCTCCCTGACGCCCGACGACCTGCCGGGGCGGCCCGATCTGTGCTGGGCCTCGTCGCCGTGCCAGGACTTGAGCCTGGCGGGCGCGCGCGGCGGGCTGACAGCGCGTCGTTCGGGCGCCTTCTGGGGCTTCTGGCGGTTGATGCAGGGGCTGGACGCCCAGGGGCGCGGGCCGCGTCTGGTGGTGATCGAGAATGTCGTCGGCCTGCTGACCTCGGGCGGCGGGGCCGATTTCGCGGCGGTGTGCGGGGCCATGGTCGCGGCCGGCTATCGCGTCGGGGCGCTGGAGATGGACGCCGCCCACTGGCTACCCCAGTCGCGGCCGCGCCTGTTCATCGTCGGCCTGCGGGACGGATCGGCGCCGACGTCCTCGGGACCGGACGGGCCGTTCCACTCCCCGCGCCTGATCGCGGCCCAGGCGGGACTGCCCCCGGCGGTGCGCGAGGCCTGGGCCTGGTGGCGCCTGCCGCCGCCGCCGCGCCGGAACCTGGACCTGGCGGCGGTGCTGGAACCAGACGAGGCGGTGGACTGGCTGTCGCCCGACCAGACGCGCGATCTTCTGGCCCTTATGGCGCCGCTGCACCGGGCGCGGCTGGACGCGGCCCTGGCGTCGGGCGACCGCGCCGTCGCCGCCGGCTTCCGCCGGGTGCGCACCGAACAGGGACGCAAGGTTCAGCGGCTGGAGCTGCGGTTCGACGGCCTGGCCGGATGCCTGCGCACCCCTTCGGGCGGGTCGTCGCGGCAGTATGTGATCGTGGGCCAGGACGGCCGGGCGCGGGCGCGGCGGCTGATGGGGCGCGAGTGTGCGCGGCTGATGGGTGTTCCCGACGACTATCGCCTGCCGGGGTCACAAAGCGCGGCGCTGAAGCTGATGGGCGACGCCGTGGCCGTGCCGGTGGTGCGGGCCCTGATGCAGCGGCTGCTGGCCCCGGCGCTGGACGCCTAGTCGCGCCTGCCCAGGCTGTCGTCCGCCCGGTCGTCCCAGCCTTCGCGGCTGGACCGGAAGGCCAGGCTCATCAGCAGCCAGGCCAGGCCGCCGGTTCCGAACAGGCCCAGGCCCAGCGCGATCCAGCCGTGGATCGACACCTGGGCGCCGTCCAGCAGCTCGGTCCAGATCCAGTAAAGCGCCAGGGTCGCGCCCACAGCCGCCAGCGCCGTCACCAACACCGCCAGCAGGAAACGAACGGCGGGGTTCCGCATGGGCGTCAGGTGCCGCTCAGGCCGCGACCCGGCGTCCGTCCATCAGCATGGACAGGATGCGGCCCAGAACGCCGGGCAGTTCGGCGCGGGTGGTCACACGGTCGACCATGCCCTTTTCCTGAAGATATTCGGCGCGCTGGAACCCCGGCGGCAGCTTCTCGCGGATGGTCGCCTCGATCACCCGCGGCCCGGCGAAACCGATCAGGGCGCCCGGCTCGGCCAAGTGCACATCGCCCAGCATGGCGTAGCTGGCGGTCACCCCGCCCGTAGTCGGGTCGGTCAGCACCACCACATAGGGCAGTCTGGCGGCCTTCAGCTCCTGGATGGCCAGGGTGGTGCGCGCCATCTGCATCAGCGACAGGGCGCCTTCCTGCATCCGCGCCCCGCCGGCGGCGGTGAAACAGACCAGCGGCAGGTCGCGGGCCACGGCCTCGCGCGCGGCGGCGATGAAGGCTTCGCCCGCCGCCATGCCCAGCGAACCGCCCATGAAAGCGAAGTTCTGGACGATCGCCACCGCCTCTGTCCCGTCGATGGCGCCGACGCCGATGGACATGACGTCCCGCGCGTTCTGGGCCTTGCGGGCGGCGGCCAGGCGATCCTTGTAGGGCTTGCCGTCCGAGAATTTCAGCGGGTCTTCGGCCACCTCGGGCGTGTCGATCGCCTCATAGTCGCCGTCGTCGAAGGTGAAGCGCAGCCGGTCGCGCGCGCCGATGCGCATGTGGCGGCCCGACGGCGTGACCCAGAGGGACGTCTCCAGGTCCGACCGGTACAGCATCTCGCCGGTATCGGGGTCCTTGACCCACAGATTGTCGGGCGTGTCGCGGCGGCTGACGATCTTGCGCACGCCGGGGGCGAAGCGGCTGAGCCAGCCTCCGCGCGGGCGTTCGGGGGACTTGTTCTTGTCGACCATGGCGGCGCTTTAGACCTTTTCTGTCGCGCGCGCACCCCGCACGGCGTCCGCAAGCGACCTGACGCGATCCAGAACGCGCGAGACCGGGTCGGCGTTCTGGTCCAGGGCGGCGGCGACTTCATCCACCAGCACCGAACCGGCCACCACGGCGTCGGCGACGCGGGCGATTTGGGCCGCGCGCTCGGGCGTTTTCACCCCGAAACCGACCGCCACCGGCAGGTTGGCCGCGGCGCGCACCCGTTGCACGGCCGGGGCCACGGCGCCGGCGTCGGCCTCCTTCGTTCCTGTCACCCCGGCGACCGAGACATAATAGACGAAGCCCGAGGTGCGGGCCGCCACGACCTTCAGCCGGTCGTCGTCGGTCGTCGGCGCGGCCAGGCGGATCAGCGACACCCCCGCCGCATCCAGGGCGTCAGTCAGGGGATCGGCCTCTTCCGGGGGGCAGTCGACCACGATCACCCCGTCCACACCCGCCGCCGCCGCGTCGCGGGCGAAGGCGTCATGGCCATAGGTCTCGATGGGGTTCAGATAGCCCATCAGGATCAGCGGCGTGTCGGCGTCTCCCGCCCGGAAATCCCGCGCCAGGTCCAGCGTCCCCTTCAGCGTCAGTCCCGCCTTCAGCCCGCGCAGGGCCGCGCGCTGGATCGGCGGCCCCTCGGCCATCGGATCGCTGAACGGAAAGCCCAGTTCGATGATGTCGGCGCCCGAGCCGGGCAGGCCGCGCAGGATGGCCAGGGCCTGATCGCGCGTGGGATCGCCCGCCATGACATAGGCGACGAAGCCGGCGCGGCCCTCGGCTTTCAAGGCCGCGAACCGGGCGTCGATGCGGGCGGTGGTCACGGCGCGCTTACTGGGCCGGCGCGGCGGCGGGACGCGGCGCGCAGATATTGCCCGGAATGGTGGCGAATCCCAGGAAGGCGGCCGATTCCGGCACCGCCGGTTTGGACGTGTCGTAAAAGGCGATCATCTGAACGGCGTCGCACTGGTTCTCGCCCGTGCGCTTGATCAGCACCACGCGATTGTTGTCGCCGTCCACGGCCGACCAGCCCAGACCCGCCAGCGTCGTGATGTAGCTTTCCGCCAGGGCCTCCATCTGGCCCAGAGGCGCGGTGACGCAGAAGGCCCGACCCGCCAGATTGTGCAGATTGCCGCAATCCGGCGCCGCCGTGGCGCCGTTCAGGACGGGCGAGTCGTTCCACGGGCCGCCCTGCGGTTGCTGGGGCTGGGCCTGCTGGGGCTGGGCCACATCCTGGGCCACGGCCGTTCCGGCCAGAAGGGCGGCCGAGGCCGCGATCAGAAGGGTTCGGGTGTTCACAGTTCCACTCCCAGATGTTTCGCCACGGCGAAGATGTCCTTGTCGCCCCGCCCGCACATGTTCAGCACCACATCGCCGCCCTTGCCCACCTCGCGGGCGATGTCGCCGACCCGGGCCAGGGCGTGCGATGGCTCCAGGGCGGGGATAATCCCTTCCAGCTTCGAGCACAGCTGAAAGGCCTCCAGAGCCTCGGCGTCGGTGGCGGCGCGATATTCGGCCCGGCCGATGTCTTTCAGCCAGGCGTGTTCCGGCCCGATGCCCGGATAGTCCAGCCCGGCGGAAATCGAATGGCCTTCCAGGATCTGGCCGTCGTCGTCCTGAAGCAGATAGGTGCGGTTGCCGTGCAGCACGCCCGGGCGGCCGCCCTGAATGGACGCCGCGTGATCCGGCCCGTCCAGGCCGCGCCCGGCCGCCTCGACCCCGATCAGCCGCACTCCGGCGTCGCCGATGAAGGGGTGGAACAGGCCGATGGCGTTCGATCCGCCGCCGATGGCCGCCACACAGGCGTCGGGCAGTTTCTCGCGCCGCGCCAGCATGGAGGCCCGCGCCTCGCGCCCGATCACCGCCTGGAAATCACGCACCATGGCCGGATAAGGATGCGGCCCGGCCGCCGTGCCGATCAGATAATAGGTGTCGGCCACGTTCGAGACCCAGTCGCGCATGGCCTCGTTCATCGCGTCCTTCAGCGTCGCCCGGCCGCTGGTCACCGGCACGACTTCGGCGCCCAGCAGCTTCATGCGAAAGACGTTGGGTTGCTGCCGATCTACGTCCGTCGCGCCCATATAGACGACGCAGGGCAGGCCGAACCGGGCGCAGACGGTGGCGGTGGCTACCCCATGCTGGCCGGCGCCGGTCTCGGCGATGATGCGGGTCTTGCCCATGCGCATGGCCAGAAGGATCTGGCCCATGCAGTTGTTCACCTTGTGCGCACCGGTGTGGTTCAGCTCGTCGCGCTTGAACCAGATGTCGGCCCCGCCGTGGTGTTCGGTCAGGCGCTCGGCCAGATAAAGCGGGCTGGGCCGGCCGACATAGTCGGTCAGGAAGCCGTCCAGTTCGGCCTGGAAGCTCGGGTCCGCCTTGGCCGCCGCATAGGCCGCGTCCAGCTCGTGGATCAGCGGCATCAGGGTCTCGGCCACGAACCGCCCGCCATAGGGGCCGAAACGGCCCTGGTCGTCGGGCCAGGCATAGGGGGTGTTGGGAAGGGCGGCGGTCACGGGCACAGCTTTCACGCGATCAGGCGTCGGAATTACGGCCGCCGCACGGCCTGCAGAAAGGCGACGATCCGAGCGGCGTCCTTAACACCGGGCGCGCTTTCCACGCCAGAGGACACATCCAGCAGGGGCGCCCCGGTGATCCGCATGGCCTCGGCCGCATTCTCGGGCGTCAGGCCGCCGGCCAGGAACCAGGGGCGCGCGAACCGCCGCCCGGCCATCAGCGACCAATCGAAGACGGCGCCGACCCCGCCGGGCAGGACCGAGCCTTTCGGCGGCCGCGCGTCGAACAGCAGATGATCGGCCGCCGTCTCCCAATCGCCCACGGCCGCGAAATCGTCTGGCCCCGACACCGGCAGAGCCTTGATGACCCCCGCCCCCGTCAGGCGCCGCACGGCCTCGGCCCGAGCCGGCGTCTCCTGCCCATGCAGCTGGATCAGATCAGGCCGCACCCTGAGGCCGATCTCCGCCAGCAGGGCGTCGTCGGCGTCGACCGTCACCACCACCACCTTCGCCCGGCTCCGCGCCCGATCCGCCAGCGCCGTCATGGCGTCCAGCGACAGATGCCGCGGGCTTTTCGGGAAGGACACCAGACCGACATAGGCGGCCCCGTCGTCCAGGGCGACGTCCAGGGTTTCGGGCGTGCTCAGCCCGCAGATTTTCGCCTGAACGGTCATGGGTCGCTGGTGCGCCCGGCGTCCGATGGGGTCAAGCCCGATACAGGTCCGCATCCGGGTCGGGTCGTCCACGGATGGTGGCCGACACCACCTGGCTGGCGATGACCGAATAGGTGATGCCGTTGCCGCCGAAGCCCATGACGGCGTGCACCCGGTCCTGCATCCCCTCGATCGGCCCGATCTGGGGCAGGCCGGTGGCGCTTTCGCCGAACGCCCCGGCCCAGGCGTAGTCGACCTCGAACTCCACCGTCGGCAGCAGGGTCTTCAGCTTCCTCTGCAGCGTCCGGCATTTGACCTTCAGCCGCTCGGGGCTGGCGTGCAGGGTCGGCGACGGCTCGTCCTCGCCGCCGACGATCAGGCGGCCATCGCGCGCCATGCGCAGATACAGATACGGATCCGACGCCTCCCAGACCAGGGTCTCGCGCAGCCAGGCGGGACAGCGCTGGCGCGGCCGGGACGCCATGGCCCAGGTCGAGACCACCTTGGCGCCCGGCGTCGGCACGCCCTTGGGAAACTCATAGCCGCAGCAGAAGACGACCTGTTTGGCCCGCACCGGATGACCGGCGTCGGTGACCAGGGTGACGCCCTCGGGGTCGGGCAGGGTTTCCAGCACCTCGACCGGCGAATGGATCAGGGCCCCATCCGCCGCCGCGCGCCGCAACAGGCCCGCCGCCAGCCGCGCCGGATCGGCCACGGCCGAGCCGGGCGACACAATGGCCCCGGTCCGTTCCAGCCCGAACCGGTCGCGCAGGGCGGCTGCGCTCAGGTAATCGCCCTCCAGCCCCGCCGCGCGCCGCGCCTCCGCCTCGGCCTCCAGCGCCCGATGGCCATGGGCGTTTCCGGCCAGATACAGGGACTGGCGATCCTTCAGGCCGCAGACGATTCGGTCGCGTTCGACGATAGTCTTCAGGGCCTGCACCGCCGCGAACGACCGGCGATAGGCCCGCGCCGCGTCCCGGCCGCCGATCCGTTTGGCCAGTTCGGTCAGCGGCAGGTCGATCTCCCATTGCAGCAGGGCGGTCGAGGCGATGGTCGATCCCATCAGCGGCGGGCGGCGGTCCAGAACGACCACCGAATGATCGCGGCTCAGTTCCCGCGCCATGAAGGCGCCGCTGATGCCTGCCCCCACAATAGCCACATCGACCGCCACCGGCGCCGTCAGGGGCTTGATCGGCACGCCCAGGCCCGGACCGTCGGCCCACAGCGAACGTCCCGTCCGCAAATCGCGTTTGCGCGTGGCGCCCTTGTCCATGACCGCATCTCCCAAGCGCAGCCATAAGCCCCCTGACGCCCGCCGGTTCCGTCAGGCGAAGATGGCTTCGCGCTCCTGGGTCGTAGCCAGCCGCCACTGGCCGGGCGCCAGGTCGGGCGGCAGGGCCAGGCCGCCGATGCTTTCGCGGTGCAGGGCCTCCACGTGATTGCCGGCGGCGGCGAACATGCGGCGCACCTGGTGATAGCGGCCCTCGCCCACCGTCAGCCGCGCTTCGGTCGGCGAAACGACCTCCAGCACGGCGGGCGCCAGGGGCTTGTCCTCACCCTCCAGCATCATCTGGCCCGAGGCGAACAGGGCGGCTTCCGTCCCCGCCAGCGGCCGGGCCAGGCTGGCGCGATAGGTCTTGGTCACATGGCGTTTGGGGCTGATGACCCGGTGCAGCAGATCGCCGTCATCGGTCAGCAGCAGCAGGCCGGTGGTCTGTTTGTCCAGCCGTCCGATGGTCGATATGGCCGGATCGCGCCGCCGCCAGCGGTCGGGCAGGACGTCATAGACCAGCGCCCCGTCCTCCTTGTGCGAACAGGTCATGCCCAGAGGCTTGTTCAGGATCAGCAGCATCCCTTGCGGCGGATCGACCGGCCGGCCGTCGATGGTCATCCGCGCGGGCAGATCTGGCGTCACGGCGATGCGGGCGGCGGCGTCGGTGATGTCGGCGCCGTCCAGTTCGACGCCGCCGGCCTTGGCCAGCCGGGCGATCTCCTGGCGCGAGCCGTAACCGAGGGAGGACAGCAATTTATCGAGGCGGGCGGTCGGCGTCTTCACCGCGTCGCCTCCAGCACCTTGTAACCGCCGGTGTCGGCGACGGGCTTCATGCGTTTGAAGACGGCGTTGATCTCGTTCTCATAGGGCAGGTGGCGGTTGGCCACGACCCACAGGACGCCGCCGGGCTTCAACATCCCGGCCGCCTTGCGGACAAAGGCCTGGCCCAGGCGCCGGTCCTCGGCCCCGCCGTCGTGGAAGGGCGGGTTGGCCACGACGAAGTCCAGGTCCGCGTCTTCACTCAGCAGCCGGACATCGGCCCAGTCGAAGACGGCGCGGGCGTCCTCGATATTGCGCCGGGCCGCCTCGATCGCCCGCCGGTCCAGATCGACCAGCCGCAGGGCAGTCACCTGGGGCGAGGTCAGCACGGCGCGCGACAGGGCGCCCCAGCCGCAACCCAGGTCGGCGCCCGCCCCCGAAAGCGGGGGCAGGTGCTGCAACAGCAGGGCGCTGCCCGGATCGATCCGGTCCCAGGCGAAGACGCCCGGCTGGGTCCAGGCGTCCAGGGTCTCCAGCCGACGCGGCCCGCCCGCCGCCAGGGCCTCGTCCAGCCCCCGAACCGTCTCCGGCCGAACGGCGATGGCGCGGCGGTGGTGGGCCTTGGCGGTTTCCTCGAAGGTCAGGCCGAAGTCCTGAAGCTCCTTCTTCAGCCGCGAGCCGCTCTTGTCCTTGGGCGCCATGACGTCCAGCCGCCCGCCCGGCGCAAGGGCGCGCAGGGCCAGAGCCAGCACATGGCGCCGTTCGATCACCCCTGGCGGGGCGTAGATCATGGCGCTGTCGATCGAGCCGGGCGCCAGATCCTCCAGCGCCGCCGAGCCGGGGATCAGGGGCGAGGTCTGGACGGCGTCGGCCGGCGGATCGAACACCGCCGGCGGCCGGCCGTACAGGATGGCGCTCACGGCCGGGTCAGGCCCGTTCGACGCACAGGGCCACGCCCATGCCGCCGCCGATGCACAGGGTGGCCAGGCCCTTCTTCGCGTCCGACCGCTTCATCTCGTGCAGCAGGGTGGTCAGGATGCGCGCGCCCGAGGCGCCGATGGGATGGCCGATGGCGATGGCGCCGCCGTTGACGTTCACCTTGTCCGCCTCCAGCCCCAGTTCGCGCAGCACGCACAGGCTCTGGGCCGCGAAGGCCTCGTTCGACTCCACACGGTCCAGGTCGGCGACGGTCCAGCCGGCCTTGTCCAGCGCCTTCTTGGATGCCGGGATCGGCCCGGTGCCCATCACAGCGGGATCGACGCCCGCCGTGGCCCAGGAGACGATCCGCGCCAGAGGTTCCAGCCCCCGCGCCTTGGCTTCGTCCGCGCTCATCAGCACCAGGGCGGCGGCCCCGTCGTTCAGGCCGGACGCATTGGCCGCCGTGACCGTGCCGTCCTTGGTGAAGGCGGGGCGCAGCTTCTCCATGGCCTCCAGGGTGGCGCCGTGGCGGATGTATTCGTCCTGATCGACCACGACGTCGCCCTTTCGGGTGGTGATCGTCACCGGGGCGATCTCTTCGGCGAACCGGCCGGCCTTCTGGGCCGCCTCGGCCTTGTTCTGGCTGGCGACGGCGAAGGCGTCCTGGTCGGCGCGGCTGATGGCCTTCTGCTCGGCGATGTTCTCGGCCGTCTGGCCCATGTGATAGCCGTTGAAGGCGTCCCACAGGCCGTCCTTGATCATGGTGTCGACCAGCGCCGCATCGCCCATCTTCTGGCCTTCGCGCAGGCGGGTGGCGTGGGGCGCCTGGCTCATGCTCTCCTGGCCGCCGGCGACGACGATCCTGGCGTCGCTCAGGGCGATCTGCTGATAGGCGATGGCCACGGCGCGCAGGCCCGAGCCGCAGATCTGGTTGAGGCTCCAGGCCGGGGTTTCGACCGGCAGGCCGGCCTTGATCGAGGCCTGACGCGCCGGCCCCTGACCGGTCGCGGCCTGCAGCACATGGCCCAGGATGACCTCGTCCACCTCGGTCGGGCGCACGCCGGCGCGCTCGACGGCGGCCTTGATCGCCACGGCCCCCAGATCGGCGGCCGAAAGGCCCGACAGGGCGCCCAGGAACGAACCGACCGGCGTGCGGGCGGCGGAAACGATGACGACGTCGGTCATAATACTGAAACTCCGGGGAAGGAACGGCCGCCTGAGTAGCCCCCCCGCCCCCGCGCCGCAAATCACGCCCGCTCGCCCGCGGCCCCGACTGTGGCCTGAACGCCGCACCTGACGCTGAACAACGCCGTCCGACCCCGATGTTCAGGCGATGGTCATCCAGCTTGCCCATTGTTTACGGGAACGATCACGCCGGTTCAGGTTTTGGAGAAGCCATGCTGAACGCGTTGAAAGCCCTGTCCGCCCGCGTCTGCGTCGCCGACGCCCTGGACATGATCGAACACTACGCCTCGCGGGCCGAGCGTCAGGCGGACCTGTGGGTGCATCTGATCGGCCTGATCCTGGCCGGCGTCGGCGGCATCGTGCTGGCGACCCTGGCGGCGGTCTATGCCGGGGTGGGCGAGGCGGTGGCCACGGCCATCTACGCCCTGTGTCTGATCGCCATGCTGACGGCCTCGACCGTCTATAATCTTACCCGGCCGTGCGCGGCGCGGCCGGTGCTGCGGCGGCTGGACGAGGCGGCCATCTTCCTGATGATCGCCGGCAGCTACACCCCCTTCACGACCCAGCGGTTCGAGGGCTGGTGGTCGATCGGTTTCACGGTGCTGGTCTGGAGCATCGCCCTGGCGGGGGTGGCGGCCAAGATGGTGGCCCCGCGCCTGTCGGACGGGTTCTGGAGCGCGGTCTATGCGGTGTTCGGCTGGCTGGCGGTGCTGGCGCTGAAGCCGATGCTGGACACGGTGCATCCCATCGCCCTGGGCCTGCTGGTGGCCGGGGGGCTGATCTACACCGCCGGTGTGTTCGTCTTCATCAGCCCCAAGGTGAAATTCCGCCGCGCCATCTGGCACGGGTTCGTGGTGGCCGGGGCGGGCGCCCACTGGGCCGCCGTGCTGGTGGGGGTGGTTCTGGCGCCGTCCGTGGTCTGACATCACCGCTGGCGCAATCTGGCGCAGTGCGGGATAAGGACGCGACGGCAACAGCAAGGCGTGCGGCGTGGCTGAGAAGAAAACACCCGAAGGCAAGGCCGAAGACGGCGTGGTGATCATCAAGAAGTACGCCAACCGGCGGCTCTACAACACCGCGACCAGCGCCTATGTCACCCTGGACGATCTGGCCCGCATGGTCCGCGACGGGATCGAGTTTCAGGTGTTCGACGCCAAGTCGAACGAAGACCTGACCCGCCAGATCCTGACCCAGATCATCTTCGAGGAGGAAAGCCGCGGCGAGGCCCTGCTGCCGGTGCAGTTCCTGCGCCAGCTGATCGGCTTCTACGGCAATCCGGTGCAGGGGGTGCTGCCCAGCTATCTGGAGATGTCGCTGGAGAATTTCACCCGCCAGCAGGAACAGTTCCGCGACCAGATGAGCCGCACCTTCGCCGCCGCGCCCGGCGCCGGTCTGATGGACGAGGCGATCAAGCGCAACATGGCCATGTTCGAACAGGCCATGCGCATGTGGCCCGGCATGGCCGGCGCGGCGTCCAAGCCCGAAGCGCCCAAGACCGAAGCGACCGCCGATCCTCTGGAGGCCATGCGCCGCCAGATGGACGAGATGCGCGCCCAGATCGACCGCCTGGCCGGCAAGGGCTGATCCATGGCCGGCGACGACCAGCGCCAGGGCGACCGCCGCCGGACCCAGCGCCGCGAATCCAGCCGCGCCCTGGTTCCGCTGGACCCGCAGCCGGCCAAGACCGACAGCCCGGCAAGCCCTGCCGCCCGCCCGGCCGGACACGACCCGGTCTTCGCCGCCCAGGTGATGGGCCAGACCGGTCAGAAGCGCGGGCTGAAGGGCGGCCCGCCGGTGCTGGATGCGGCCCGCGCCGCCTATCTGGGCCGCGAATATTCCGGCGCCAAGGAACGGCGTCCGGCCGCCGGCAAGACGACCAAGACCGACATCTGAAGGCGCGCCCCGCGTTCCGGCACGGGCCTTGCTGAGCGCAGGGCCAACCGTCGCCTATCGGAACGTCCCGGAATCCGTCCATGTCCCACGTCCTGTCCTTCGCCGCCCGCGCCTTTGACGTCACCGTGGTGGCCCTGATCTTCACCGCCTTCTCCTGAGGCCTGCGGGCCGAACGGCGCTTTTCTTTCGTCGCCCCCTCGACAGGCGGGCGGGGTTTTGGCCCAATGGGTCCACAAAGAAAACGCGATGGAGAGCGCCATGAGCCGGATGAATCGTCAGTGGGTGCTGCGCCAACGGCCGCGCGGTGACATCCAGGACGGCGACCTGGAGCTGGTCTCCGCCCCCGTGCCGGACCTGAAGGACGGCGAGGTTCTGATCCGCACCGTCTATCTGTCGCTGGACCCGACCAACCGCACCTGGATGAACGATTCCGAGGGCTATCTGCCGCCGGTGGGTCTGGGCGACGTCATGCGCGGCCTGACCCTGGGCGTGGTCGAGGACAGCCGGTCCCAGAAGTGGGCCGTGGGCGACATCGTCTCGACCGCCGCCGGCGGCTGGGCCGACTATGGCGTGGTCAATGAGGCCGCCGTATCGCGCGTGCACCGGGCGCCGGGCCTGCCACTGACGGCCAATATGTCGGTGATGGGCATGACCGGCCTGACCGCCTATTTCGGCGTCACCGACATTCTGAAGCCCCAGCCGGGCCAGACCCTGGTGGTTTCGGCCGCCGCCGGTGCCGTCGGCTCCATCGCCGGACAGATCGCCAAGCAGAAGGGCGCGCGCGTCATCGGCATCGCCGGCGGGGCCAAGAAATGCGCCTGGCTGACCGACGAACTCGGCTTCGACGCGGCCATCGACTACAAGAACGAGGATGTCGGCGACGCCCTGGACCGCCTGGCCCCCAATGGCGTCGATCTGAATTTCGAGAACGTCGGCGGCGACATCATGATCGCCGTCTGGAACCGGCTGAATGTCGGGGCGCGCATGGCCGTGTGCGGCCTGGTCTCGGCCTATAACGCCACGCGGATGCCGCCATCGCCCAATTTCGCCCGGCTGATCACCCACCGACTGCACGTCCAGGGCTTCCTGGTTCTGGACTACGCCCCGCGCGCCCGCGAGATGGTCGCCGAGATGGGGCCGTGGCTGGCGGACGGCCGCGTCAAATGGAAGGCCCACGTCGACGACGGGCTGGAAGGCGCGGTCGGGTCGCTGAACCGCTTGTTCACCGGCGACCATGACGGCAAGCTCCTGGTGCGGGTGTCCGAAGAGCCCGCCTGACGCGAGCGAGCCGATGAGCGGAACCCTGAACGTCCATTTCGAGGACCTGGGCGTCGGCCAGGTCATTCCCCTGGGCGCCTGCGCCGTCGATCAGGCGGCGCTGGACCTGTTCGTCGAGCGGTTCTCGCCCGGATGGGACGCCGCCTATGGCGCGCCGGACGCCATGGTCTATGCCCTGTGGAGCCGGCTGGCGGCGGAAAAGGCCGCCGGCTGGGCCCAGACCAAGGTGTTGGCGGTCGACGGCCTGCGCTTCATGCGCAATCCGCCGGCGGGCGAACTGCTGCGCGGGCGGCTGACCGTCATGGGCAAGGATCCGGTCGGCGACGACAAGGGCATATTGATCGCCCAGCACGACCTGCTGGACGAGGCCGGGCGGCTGGTCTTCTCGTGCCTGATGCGCACGGTGCTGACCCGGCGCTGAGGGCCGCAGTCAGGCGGCGGCGCGACGGCGCAGGCGGGCGATGCGGCGCAGGCGGCGCCAGAATTTGCCGCTTTCCGGTTCGGGATAGGGCTGGAGGTTCTCGACGAACTGTTCGGCCGAGGCGCGCCAGCTGAACTTCTCGGCATAGGCGCGCACGGCGCCCCGGTCGCACTCCAGCGCCTTCAGGCAGGCGGTCCTCAGGTCGTCGTCTATGGCCCCGGCGTCCGACCCCGGAATGATGTCGATCGGCCCGTGCGCCGGATAGGCGGCGACCGGCGTTCCGGTGGCCATGGCCTCCAGGATCACCAGGCCGAAGGTGTCGGTCCAGCTGGGGAAGACGAAGACGTCGGCGTCGCGGAAACACCGGGCCAGTTCTTCGCCGAACCGGGCGCCCAGGAATTTCGCCTCCGGGTATTTGGCCTGAAGCTCCGCGCGCGCCGGGCCGTCGCCGACCACGATCTTAGTGCCCGGCAGGTCGGTCTCCAGAAAGGCTTCGATGTTCTTTTCGACCGCCACCCGGCCGACGTTCAGCCAGAAGGGCCGGGGCCAGTCCTTTCCCCCCATCTCGTCATAGATGCGCGGCAGCTCGGGATTGAACTGTTCGGTGTCCACGCCGCGCGACCAGGGCGAGACGTTGCGGAAGCCGTGCTCAACCAGTTCGTCCCGCAGCGTCGGGGTGGCGACCATCAGCCGGCCCGACGGCTTGTGGAACCACTTCATATAGGCGTAGCCGACCCCCACCGGGATCGGGAACCGGGCCGAGACATATTCCGGGAATTTGGTGTGGTAGCTGGTGGTGAACGGCAGCTTCCATTCCACGCAGATGCGCCGGGTGGCGATGCCGATCGGGCCTTCGGTGGCGATATGCACCGCCTCGGGCGCAAAGGCCCGCAGCCGTTCGCGAATCTCTTCTTCGGCGCCCAGGGCCAGGCGGATCTCGGGATAGGTCGGGCAGGGAATGGTCTTGAACTGGCTGGGTTCGACGACCTCGACCTCATGGCCCATGGCGCGGCATTCCGCGATGGTGCGGGTCAGGGTGCGGACGACGCCATTGACCTGGGGCTCCCAGGCGTCGGTGGCCAGGACGATACGCATGTGGGCCTGTATCCGGCTCCGTTGTTCGGCAGGATGATCTAGCGGTTTGCGCGTGCGAAGGCGAGAGCGTGTTGATCCCCCTCCCGTTCCCTCGCGGAAAGGTCTAAGAGCCGCCCCATGATCGCAGCTTCCGCCCCGCCCCCCGCCCTGTCCCAGGATTGGGACACGCTGGATCACGACAAATTCGCCGACGAGACCGCCGTGGTGCGTGGCCTTCTGGGCCGGGTTCCTCTGGACGGCGCCGGCCGCCAGGCGGTGCTGAACCAGGCGATCGATCTGGTCCAGCGCGCGCGCGCCAGCGTCAAGAAACAGGGCGTGGTCGAAAGCTTCCTGCAGGAGTTTTCTCTGGGCACCCGCGAGGGTCTGGCCCTGATGTGTCTGGCCGAGGCCCTGCTGCGCACGCCGGACGAAGACACGCGCGACCGGCTGATCGCCGAGAAGATCGGCTCGGCCGACTGGGCCTCGCACCTGGGCCAGTCGGACAGTCTGTTCGTCAACGCCTCGACCTGGGGCCTGATGCTGACGGGCAAGCTGGTGGACGCCGACGACCAGGCCAAGAGCGACCTGCCCGGCTTTCTGAAGCGCATCGCCGGGCGGCTGGGCGAACCGGTCATCCGCCAGGCGGTGGCCACGGCGGTCAAGATCATGGGCGAACAGTTCGTGGTCGGCCGCACCATCCAGGCCGCCCTGAAGCGCGCCGACCGCGAGGGCTGGCTGTGCAGTTTCGACATGCTGGGCGAAGGCGCCCGCACCGCCCACGACGCCGAACGCTATGAGCACATCTACGCCGAGGCCATCGAGGCGGTGGGCCGCACGGCACAGGGCCAGGGCCCCGAGGCCGGCCATGGCGTCTCGGTCAAGCTGTCGGCCCTGTCGCCGCGCTATGAGGCGGTGCAGGAAGGCCGGGTCTGGGCCGAGCTTTACCCCCGCACCCGCCGCCTGGCCCTGATCGCGGCCCGGCACGACATCAACTTCACCATCGACGCCGAGGAAGCCGACCGGCTGGCCCTGTCGCTGAAGTTGCTGGACGCCCTGGCGCACGACCCGGAGCTGGGCGACTGGAAGGGGCTGGGCCTGGCGGTTCAGGCCTATCAGAAGCGGGGACCAGAGGTCATCGCCCGCGTCGCCGACCTGGCCCGCATCTCGGGCCGCCGCCTGATGGTGCGTCTGGTCAAGGGCGCCTATTGGGACACCGAGATCAAGCGCGCACAGGTCGGCGGGCGCACCGACTATCCGGTCTTCACGACCAAGGCGGCGACGGACCTGAACTATCTGGTCTGCGCCCGAGCCATGATCGCGGCGGCGCCGCACCTGTACGCCCAGTTCGCCACCCACAACGCCCATTCGCTGGCCGCCGTGCACAAGATGGCGACGGATGCGGGGGTGAAGATCGAGTTCCAGCGCCTGCACGGCATGGGCGAGGCCCTGTACGACGCCGCCAAGGACGCCTTCGGCCCGGTCACCGTCCGCGCCTATGCCCCCGTCGGCGGGCATGAGGATCTGCTGCCCTACCTCGTCCGCCGCCTGCTGGAGAACGGCGCCAACTCGTCATTCGTCCATGCCCTGCTGGACGAGCGGGTGCCCGCCGCCGCCGTCGCCGCCGACCCCATTTCGGCCGTCGAGGCCCACCCCGACCGCCACGCCAAGATCCCCACGCCCAAGGACATCTACATGGACCGCCAGAACTCTTTGGGCCGCGATTATTCGCAACGCGCCGACCGCGAGCGCCACGCCGCCGCCCTGTCGAAGGTGGATTCCGAGACCCTGACGTCCGGCCCGCTGATCGGCGGCAAGCTGGGCGCCGGGGAAAACCCCCAGCCGGTGCTCAGCCCCTGGGACGGCCGCCTTCTGGGCCATGTGTCCGAAGCGACCACGGCCGACATCGATGCGGCGCTTGAAGCCGCGCACCGCGCCCAGACCGCCTGGGACCGCAAGGGCGGCGCCGGTCGCGCGCCCATCCTGCGCGCCATGGCCGACGCCCTGGAAGCGGACATGGACCGTCTGGTCGCCCTGCTGTCGCGCGAGGCGGGCAAGACGCTGAACGACGGGGTGGCCGAGGTGCGCGAGGCGGCCGACTTCTGCCGCTACTACGCCATGCTGGCGGAACGTGATTTCGGCGGGCCGAAGACGCTGGAAGGCCCGGTGGGCGAGATCAACCAGCTGGTGCTGCACGGCCGCGGCGTCTTCGCCTGCATCAGCCCGTGGAACTTCCCCCTGGCCATCTTCACCGGCCAGATCTGCGCCGCCCTGGCCGCCGGCAACGGGGTGCTGGCCAAGCCGGCCGAGCAGACGCCCCTGATCGCGGCCGAGGCGGTGCGCCTGTTCCACAAGGCGGGGCTGGACCCCAACCTGCTGGCCCTGGTTCCGGGGCGCGGCGAAACGGTCGGCGCGGCCCTGACGTCCCATCCGCTGGTCGACGGGGTGGCCTTCACCGGCGGCACCGACACGGCCACGGCCATCAATCGCGCCCTGGCCGCGCGGCCCGGAGCCATCATCCCCTTCATCGCCGAGACGGGCGGGCTGAATGGGATGTTCGTGGACACCACGGCCCTGAAGGAACAGGTGATCGACGACGTCATCCTGTCGGCCTTCGGCTCGGCGGGTCAGCGCTGTTCGGCCCTGCGTCTGCTGTATGTGCCGCATGATGCGGCCGACGCCCTGATCGAGGGGCTGAAGGGCGCCCTGGCGGCCCAGGTCATGGGCGATCCGGCCGAACCGACGACCGACATCGGCCCGGTCATCGACGCCGACGCCAAGGCCATGCTGGAGGCGCATCTGAAACGTCTGGAAGGCGACGCCAGGATCATCGCGCGCGCCGAACCGCCCGCCGGTGCGGACACCGGCCACGTCTTCGCCCCCACGATCGCCGAGGTGCCGACGCCCGACTATCTGGAGCGCGAGGTGTTCGGCCCGATCCTGCACATCTGCCGCTATCACCCCAAGGATCTGAAGACCGTGGCCGGCAAGCTGGCGGCGCGCGGTTACGGCCTGACCCTGGGGGTTCACAGCCGCATCGAGGCCTTCGCCGAAGAGGTGGCGCGCCTGGTCCCGGCGGGCAATGTCTATATCAACCGCTCGATCATCGGCGCGGTGGTGGGCGTCCAGCCCTTCGGCGGCGAGGGCCTGTCCGGCACCGGCCCCAAGGCGGGCGGCCCCTACAGCCTGATCCGCTATGCGGCGGAAAAGGCCATCAGCAACAACATCTCGGCCCAGGGCGGCGACCCGGCGCTGCTGAACCTGTAGGGCGTATCGGGCGGCCGCCGTGATCGACCTGTATCGCAGCGACAATGTCGTGGTCCGGCAAGTCCCGGCCCAGGACGTCAGCCGCTGGGTCGTGACCTTCGACAACTATGGGCTGGGGCCGGGGTTCGACCGGCCCGGCTTTGGCCAGGACTTCCTGGCCCGATCCGGCGTCTCGGCCATCCATGTGCTGGGGCGTGGCGACGACTGGTATCAATATCCCGACATGGCCCAGGCCCTGGCCGCGGTGCGTGGGGCGGTCGCGGGCGCCGAACGGGTGATGACCTATGGCTCCAGCATGGGGGCCTATGCGGCGATCCGCTTCGCCGACGCCGTGGGCGCACACGCGGCCCTGGCCATTTCGCCCCAATATTCCATCGACCCGCGCCGCGCGCCGTTCGAGATCCGCTGGACCGCCGACGCCCTGCGGATCGACTTCCAGCCAGAGATCGAGGACCGGCTGGCCTGCGCCATCCGGCCGCTGATCGTCTATGATTCCGCTGGGGATGACCAACGCCATGTCGCCCTGATCACCGCCGAGATCGCTGCGGACCTAATTGGGGTGGGCCACATCCATCATCCGGCCACGACCTTCCTGCTGGAGGCCGGCATGCTGGCGCCGCTGGTGATGGGCCTGCTGGCCGGGCCGGTGGACGCCGCCGCCCTGACGGCGCGCGCGCGTCGGGCGCGGCGCGACAGCGTGGCCTGCCTGACCCTGATGGCTGAGCGCCAGCCGCCGCATCGCCCCCGGCTGGCCCTGGCCCTGGCGCGGCGGGCGGTCGAAATTCAGCCCGACCAGCCCATGGCCCTGTCGGGCCTGGCGCAGCAACTGACCCGCGCCGGCGACCATGAAGCGGCCCTGGCGCTGCATGACCGCGCAACCCGTCTCAGCGGCCGGGGGATCAGCTATCTGGCGCCCTATTCGCAAGCGCTTGCGGCAGCGGGGCGGCTGGAGGACGCCGAAGCCCTGGCCGTGGAGGCGGTCGAGCAATACCCCTCCGCGCCGCACCTGCACTATTGGCTGGCTACGATCCGCCTGCGCGCCGGCCGCACGCCAGACGCCATCCCGGCCCTGGAACGCGCCGTCGCCCTGGAGCCGGACAACGCTCGGTACCGGCGCACCCTGGCCGAGCAACAAGCCCCCGGTGGTCGCTTCGCGCGACGGCTCTTCCGCTGGCTGAAACGCCGCCTGGCCTGACCAACCCGAAGATATCTCAAGCCTTGGGCGGGGTCAGGTCGCGCCGCGACATCACGACGTCGCACAGGTCCAGTCCCGCCATGTCGGCGGGTGCAACCGGCTGCAGGCTGGAATCGAAACCCATGCGCCAGAAACCGAAACCCATGTCCGACAACCAGTCGACAAACTCCGAAACCGAGGTGCGCGACCCCATTTGCTCCACGCTCCATTCCAGACACAGGACAATGTCGCGATTGGCCTTCAGAATCGCCTCGGCGCCCCGCAAAATGAACGGCTCCGACCCTTCGGCGTCGATACGGATCATGTCGATGGGTCCGCTCACCGTGTCATCGAGACGGACGGCCGGAACTTTCAGAACCACCCCGTCCTCGTACGGCTGTCCCTCCCAGTAGGTGACAAAACCGCCGCCAGAGTTGCGTCGAGACACCACAAAGCTGATCTCTCCCGGCTCGTTCAGGGCGGCCTGAGGAATGACTCGACTGCGCGCTGCGAAGCCGTTGAAGGCCAAGGATTTCTGCGTCAGGGCAGCAATACGGGGATTGGCCTCGAACGAGGTCAGGAAGCCCCCGGGGCCGACCTTCTGAGCCATGGCCACGGCGTAGTAGCCCAGGTTGGCGCCGACTTCGATCACGCGGTCGCCCGACTTCAGCAGGCCCAGGACACAGGCATGCACCCAGCTTTCCCAATGGCCGTCGGCGATGATCCGGGCGCTCATGTGATCGTCCTGCGGATCGACGTACAGGAACAGGCCGTTGTCCAGCTTCACCAGCGCCTGGTCCGGCCCAAGGTAGAAGTACCGATCCCGCGCAATGGGTGTCCCACCTGTCGTCGCCACAGGCTGCGGCCGGGTTCCCGTCAGCCTGCGGAAGGCGCGGGCCAGCGTCTTGCGAACGGTCATGACACGATCTCGTAAAGGGGGCGGCTGGGGGAGGCGGCCGGTCTAGCAGGCGGGTGCGGTCAGGCCAATGCCGCGCCTAGCCCCTCGGCCATCCGCCTGCGCGGCTGAGGGCGCTGGGGGCCGGGCGGCCGATCTTGTCGCCGATCCAGCGGGCGGTTTCGATCAGGGCGTCCAGGTCATAGCCGGTCTGAAACCCCGCGCGCTCCAGCATATAGACCAGATCCTCGGTGGCGATGTTGCCCGTGGCGCCCGGCGCGAACGGACAGCCGCCGATGCCGCCGACCGAGGCGTCCAACACCGTCACCCCCGCCTCGATCCCCGCATAGGCGTTGGCCAGGCCGGTGTTGCGGGTGTCGTGGAAATGCAGGCGCAGGCTTGCGTCCGGCGCCGCCGCCTTCGCCGCCCGGACCTTTTGCGTCACCGCCCAGGGGTCGCCGGCGCCGATGGTGTCGGCCAGGGCGATTTCCTGCACCCCCAGTTCGGCGATGCGGCCGACCAGATCGGCGACCTGATCCACCCCCACCTCGCCGTCGAACGGACAGCCCCAGACGCAGGACAGGGTGGCCGACAGTTGCGGCGCCCCGCCCGTCTCGGCGCCCGCATTGGCGCGCCCGGCGACGATGTCGGCCAGCATCTGCACCTGCTGATCGACGCTCAGGCCCTGGTTCTTCAGGCCGAAGCCGTCGGTGGCGCTCATGGCCACATTGACCTCGTCCACCGCCGTGCCCAGGGCGCGGTCGTACCCCTTGCCGTTCAGGACCAGGCCGATGCGGCTGCGCCCCTGTTCCGGCGCCAGGTCGGCCATCACCGCTTCGGCGCCAGCCATCTGGGGCACATATTTGGGATGGACGAAGCTGACCGCCTCGATCCGGCGGGCGCCCGCGGCCTGCAGCCGGCGCACGAAATCGACGCGGACGGCGGGGTCCAGCACCGCCTTTTCGTTCTGCAGGCCGTCGCGGGGGCCGACCTCGACGATCTGGATGAAGCGGCTCATCGGGCCGCTCCGGGCGGCGCATAGACCGTCAGGGCCACATCGTCGCCGGTGGAATAGTTGTGGCCCCGCACCACCCCGACCGACCGACCGGTGACGCCCAGGCCGGCGGCGGCCTGACGGAAGGCTTCGGCGTCGGCCGCCTCGACGATGGCCGGGCGGCCTTCGGCCAGAGCGCGGGCGGCGCCGGCGGCGTCGGTCAGCTGGGTTCGCGTGCCGGTCAGAAAGACGAAGCTGGGTTCATGAAAACGGGTGATGGCCACCGGGCCGGGGGTGCGCCCCTGGTCGGGATGCAGCCGCGCCTCGCGCAGGGTCTTCTCCAGCTGGACCGACACGGCCAGGGGCCGAAGCTGGCGGATGGTTCCGGCCAGGGCCGCATGCGACACCACCCCAAAGGCCAGGGCGATCAGCAGCCCCGTCACCGCCGCCCGGTTCAGCAGCAGGAAGCCGCCGATCAGCGCCGCCCCCACCGCCGTCAGCATGGTCACCGCCGCCCAGGTCTGGGCCGTCGAGCGCCCGAACTCGGTCAGGCCGTAAAGCACGATCAGACAGATCAGCCCCGCTGCGAACAGGCCCAAAAGGGCGCCCACGCGCCGCGAGACCGTGCCGATGGGCCGCGTCAGGGCGGCCGCGGCCAGCAGGGCCAGCGCGCCGAAGGTGGGCAGGGTGTAGTGGATCAGCTTGGTTGGCGTCAGCTCGAACATCAGCCAGGCCGGAACCAGCCAGCAGATCAGGAACCGCACCGCCGGCTCGGCCCGGCGGCTCCACGCCGTCGACAGGGCGGCCGGCAGCATCAGGGTGGCGGGAAACAGCAGCAGGGGCGCGGCCAGGATGTAATATCCGGGCGGGGCGCCATGGCTTTCGTGGCCGCCGGCCACCTTGGGCGCCAGATCGCCCATGATCGCCTCGCGCCAGAAGCCGCCGTCGGTGGCGATGGTCACGGCGATGGCCCACGGCCCGACGATCAGCGCCATCAGCGGCAGGCCCCAGCCCCAGCCCAGGCCGCCCAGCCAGCGCCATTTGCGGTCCCAGGCCGACAGGGTGATCACCGCCAGGACCACGACCAGCAGGCCGATCGGCCCCTTGATCAGCACCGAGGCGCCCAGGGCGGCCCAAAACAGGGCCTTGTGCGGTCTTCGCCCCGGCTCTCCGGCGCGGGCGGCCATGTAAAGGCGCGCCAGGGCGGCCATGGCCACGGTCACGGCGGCGCACAGGGCCGCGTCGGTCTTGGCGATGCCCGCCTCGGTCGACAGCAGGAAACAGGTCCCTAGGATGGCCCCGGCCAGGAAGCCCGCCCGCGTTCCGAACAGGGCCGCCCCCGCCCAGGCGCAGGCCGCCGCCGCGATCATGGCCGCCAGCAGGGACGGGATGCGATAGGGGGCGATGATCCGGTCCTCGACGCTGGAGGTCGCCGCCACCGTCGCCGCCTGCAGCCAATAGATTCCCACCGGCTTCTTCCAGCGCGGATCGTCCTGGAAACGGATGTCCACGAAATCGCCGGTCTCCAGCATCTGGGCCGTGGCCTGGGCGTAGCGGCTTTCGTCGCGGTCCAGCGGCGGCAGCAGCAGCAGGCCCGGCAGGCCCGCGATCAGCGCCAGCAGCGCCGCCATCAGGGGGCCGCGCCAGCCCTGGATATGCCGGTCAAGGTTCGGTCGGTTCATGGCGGCTTTCTATCACGCCGTTTTCGCGGACGTCAGCCGCTGCTAGAGGGAGACGCATGACCGCATCCGACACGCCCGACATCTCCGTCGTCGTTCCCGTCCATGACGAGGCCGGGGCCGCCGGCCCCCTGGCGCGCGAAATCGCCGCCGCCTTTATGGGCCGGTCGTATGAAATGATCTTCGTGGACGATGCGTCCCGGGATACGACCCTGGCCGAATTGCGCGCCCTGATGGCCGAGCTGCCGGCGCTGCGGGTGCTCAGCCACGCCACCAATGCGGGCCAGAGCCGGGCGGTGCGCACCGGGGTGCTGGCGGCGCGCGGGGCCATTGTGGTGACCCTGGACGGCGATGGCCAGAACCCGCCGGCCGAGGCGCCGAAGCTGGCCGACGCCCTGATGGCCGCCCCGCCGAATGTGGCCCTGGTGGGCGGTCGGCGCGCCAAGCGCCAGGACACGGCCGCCAAACGCTGGGCCTCGCGCTGGGCCAACGGCATCCGCAAACGCCTTTTGAAGGATGACGCCGACGACACCGGCTGCGGGCTGAAGGCGTTCCGGCGCGACGTCTTTCTGCGCCTGCCCTATTTCGATCACGTCCACCGCTATCTGCCGGCCCTGACGATCCGCGAGGGGTATGAGAACCGCTATCTGGACGTGGACCACCGCCACCGCGAGACGGGCCGGTCGAAATACACCAACTGGGGCCGGTTGCGGGCGTCGCTGTCGGACCTGATGGGGGTCATGTGGCTGAAATCCCGCGCACGGCGGCCGGGGGCCGTGACCGAGTTCTGATCCGCTCTCGCCTGAGGCGCGCAAGCGGTGGCGGGATGGAGCGAACGGGCGTATTCATCGTTAACAAGCGCGGCCGTTGACGGGCCGCCCCTCGCGCGAAGGATGACGCCATGCTGATCGCCGTGCCGCTGCTGCTGATCCCGGTGGTCCTGTACAATCTGGTGGTGTTCGCCAACGGCCTGACGGGGGCCAGCATGGCCGGGGCCGATGCGGCCCTGCGCGAACCCATGTTCGCCATCCCCATGGCCTCGGGCGCCAGCTGGAACGTCGGGCCGGGCGACCTGATCCTGTTCCTGGCGCTGATCCTGCTGTTCTTCGAACTTCTGAAATCGACGTCCAGCCAGAAGGTGGCCATCGTCAATCACGCCCTTTCGATGATCCTGTTCGTGGTCTGCCTGGTCGAGTTCCTGCTGATCCGCGGCTTCGCCACCTCGACCTTCTTCCTGATCGTGACCATGGTCATGCTGGACGTGCTGGCCGGGTTCATCGTCACCATCATCTCGGCCCGCAAGGATCTGGATTTCGGCGGCGCCTGATCGGGGCGCGGCCAAAAGAAAAGAGCGGGTTCCGAAGAACCCGCTCTGGCAAGTGGCATCATCGAGAATGAGGCGCGGAGGCGACTGACCGGCTGTGGCCGGTCTCAAGTCGGGGGGGCGTCGCCGCCTCCGCACACCTGATAACCCGACAGGCGAACGCCGGTTCCCGGCCCGGACGAATTATTTCTCGCACACCCGCTGGCGGCGCGACGTACGGAACGGCCAAGCCGGGGCGGCGTTGATCGGGCTGATCCGTTCACCTTCCGCTGGAGGCCGCCATGACCCCTGACAATCCCCACGACCGCGCCGCCGACGCCGTGCACCAGGGCCGGCCGGTCGAAGCGCAATATGTACGCCAGGGCCGCGGCGGGGTCCGCATCCTGACCCTGCTGATCGTGTCGGCCGGGGCGGCGGCGGTGCTGTTGCTGGGCCTGTGGTTCGTCAGCCAGGGCGGTTTCGCCGCGACCAACGCCAACAAGGGCGACCAGGCCGTCGATGTCGCCGCCTTCAAGGACAGCGCGCCCGCACCAGCGCCCCCGCCGGTCGGCTGATGGCGGAAAGACAAGGCCCCGGTCGCGAAACCGGGGCCTTTTCGTTTCGGGTCGCTGAAGGCGTCAGGCCGCCTGGCGACGGCGCGTCGGATGGAAGAACAGGGCCTGGCTGATCGCCGCCTTCACCGTTTCCGGCTGGAACGGCTTGGTGATCAGGAAGGTCGGCTCGGGCCGTTCGCCGGTCAGCAGACGCTCGGGGAAGGCGGTGATGAAGATCACCGGCACGTCGAACCGCTTCAGGATATCCTTCACCGCATCGATGCCGGACGAGCCATCGGCCAGCTGGATGTCGGCCAGAACCAGGCCCGGCCGCTGGCGCGCCACCGCATCGACGGCCTCGTCGTGGGTGGTGGCGGTGGCGGTGACCGTATGGCCCAGCTCGCGCACCAGGCTTTCGATATCGGCCGAGATAATGGCCTCGTCCTCGATGATCAGGACCTCGGTGGCCAGTTCGGCGTCGATGTCCGACTGGGCCTCGCCGATCAGGCGTTCGACCTCGGACGGATCGGCGTCCAGGATCTGGGCGGCTTCAGACGGGGTGAAGCCCTCCAGCGCCGTCAGCAGAAAGGCCTGGCGCGAACGCGGGGCGATGCGCATCAGGCGGCGCGAGGCGTCGTCCTGGGCCTCCAGGCCGCTGGTGTCCTCCAGCTGGGCGCCGGTCGAGGCCCAGATGGCGTGGAACACATGATACAGGGCCACGCGCGGCGTCATGTCCGGCGACAGCTGGCGCTCGCCGGCGGCCAGGGCCTCCAGCGCCACGCGCACATAGTTGTCGCCGGTCGTCTGATCGCCGGTCAGGGCGCGGGCGTAACGACGGACATAGGGCAGGTGCGGCGCAAGTCTGGCCAGAAGGCTCATTGTTCTACAGTCCCCGACTCGATGACGGGCCCGCCGAACGACGCGCCCCTACAGTCAAGCCGAACGCACCGCCAACGGACGGGTTCCCGCAATCGACAAGCTTCAGCATATTTTTCTTGCCGTTCAGGAACCGCACGCCGCCCATCGCGTTGCCGCTTCCAGAGTAAAGCCCGCTAGGGCGTTTCGGGGCGCGACGACCAACTGATGGCCAAGGATAAAGAGATGCGGCGCAAGCCGGACGAAGGGCCTGCGCTGGAAGAGGCGCGGCTGAGGCAACAGGCCATCGGGGTCAAGCTGCGCCACCTGTTCGACGAAGTGGTCAACGAACCGGTTCCCGACGAATTCCTGGACATCCTGCGCCGCGCCGACGACCGGCGCGGAGACGGCGCATGAGCGCGCGCGGCGCGGCCAAGCCGCCCTCCAGCGACGATGAGCGGTTCAAGCGCGAACTGGTGGTGCTGATCCCGCACCTGCGGGCCTTTGCGCGCACCCTGACCGGCGATCCGACGGCGGCCGACGACCTGGCCCAGGACGCCATGATGAAGGCGTGGGACGCCCGCGCCAGCTATCAGATGGGCACCAATATGAAGGCCTGGACCTTCATGATCCTGCGCAATCAATTCTATTCCGAGAAGCGCCGCTCGTGGCGCCAGTCGCAACTGGACCAGGAGGCGGCCGAACGCACCCTGGTGGCCGTCGACGACCCCGAGGCGCCGGTGGCCCTGGACGAGCTGCGCCAGGCGCTGAAGACCCTGCCCGAGGAACAGCGCGAGGCCCTGATCCTGGTCGGCGCCGGCGGCTTCGCCTACGAAGAAGCCGCCGCCATCTGCAACTGCGCCGTCGGCACGGTCAAAAGCCGCGTCAGCCGCGCCCGCAAGGCGCTGCAGGCGACGCTGGAGCGCGGCGGCTACGCCCGCGACGGCCAGGCCGCCGGCGACGCCATGCGGGCCATCCTGGGCGAAGCCGACCGCCTGAGCGGTCAGCGTCAGGGCTGAGGCGGTGCTGCGGCTGGGCCGGTCGCTGGGCCGGTCTATCGGTCGATCCTGGGGGCGCGGCCTGGCGCCGCCTCGGTTCCAGGGCATCCGATTCCGGCTGGGCGTGGCCATGGCCTTCGCCCTTCTGCCGGTGATCATCCTGTCGATCGTTCAGATGCAGGCGGATTTCCGCGTGCAGGAGGCCGACCGCGCCCAGGCGCTGCAACTGGCGGCCACGCGGGCGTCCCTGTCGGCCAAGGCGCGGCTGGACAGCACGGTCGTGCTGCTGGACGCCCTGTCGCCGGAAACCCTGGGCGCCTATTGCGGGCCGCGGCTGTCGTCGCTGGTCCAGCGGCTGGAGGGCTATCAGGCGCTGTACCGCATGTCCCCCACCGGCGACATCGTGTGCGGCTCCCGTCCGGCGATGGCCACCTCCACGCCCGAGGTCGTGCGCGGCCGGCCCTGGTTCCAACGTCTGCGCAGCGGCGAACACGCCGTCGTCATGCGCGCGAACGGACGGGTCGCCGACGGGCCTTCCGTCATCGTGGCCGTGCGTTCCGAGCGGCCGATGGGCCGGTTCGACGGGGCCATGACGGCGGTGATCCCGCTGGAGGCGCTGCAACCCGACGTCACCGATCCCGACCTGCCCGCAGGCTCGCAGGCCGCCCTGACGGACGCCCAGGGCAATGTGCTGATCTCGACCGATCCGGCCGCCTTCGATCTGAAGGGGCGCGGCCTGAAAGGCTGGGTCGACCGCGCCCGCGACACGGCGGGCGGATCGTCGCTGTTCGAGGGCGACACCGCCGCGCGCGGCCATCGGGTCTTCAGCGGGGCGGCCCTGGCGGGGCGCGACGTCTATGTCGTGCTGTCGGCGCCGGCGCCCGACCTGTGGTCCTGGGCGGTGCTGAACCCCATCGGCAATCTGCTGCTGCCGCTGGGCGCCTGGCTGACGGCCTTCGCGGCGGTGATGCTGGTGTCCGAGCGGATCGTGGTGCGCTGGCTGGACTATCTGGAGCGGATCGCCGCCATCTATGCGCGCGGCCGGTTCAGCGTGCGCCCGATCCAGGCCGCCCACGCCCCGACCGAAATCCGCGTCCTGGCCCGCACCCTGGACGACCTGGCCGAAACCATCACCACCCGCGACCGCGCCCTGCTGGACTCCCTGTCCGAAAAGGACGCGCTGATGCGCGAGATCCATCACCGGGTGAAGAACAATCTTCAGATCATCTCGTCCCTTCTGTCGATGCAGCAGCGCGCCCTGACGGATCCGGCGGCCAAGGCGGCGGTGGGCGACACGCGCCAGCGGATCGCGGCCCTGGCCCTGATCTATCGCACCCTCTATCAGAGCGCCGACCTGCGCTATGCCGACGCCAAGGTCTTCCTGGGCGATCTGGTCGGACAGCTGGTGGCCGGCGAGGCCCTGCGTGGGCCCATGGTGACCAGTTCGGTCGACGCCGACAGCCTGGTGATCGACCCGGACAAGCTGGCGCCCCTGGCCCTGTGGCTGGTCGAGGCGGTGTCGAACGCCCAGAAGCACGCCTTCGCCGGGCGCGGCGGCGATCTGAAGGTGCGGTTCCGCGTCCAGGGCGACACCAGCGTGCTGGAGGTCCAGGACGACGGCCCCGGCGTGACCGACGCCCAGGCCCGCGGCGTCGGCCGCACCCTGATGAACGCCTTCGCCAAACAGTTGCGCGGCGAGGCCGAACTGGTTCCCGGCTCCGAGGGCGGCAGCATCGCCCGAATGACCTTCGCCACGCCCGAGGCCGTCATTCCCGACGACCCGGCCGACATCATCCGCCGCGAGGCCGGAACCTGAACCGCGCGACGCCGTTGTTCCTGCGACCCGCCGCCCTTCCCTCCCTTCCAAGGCGGCCGCAAGGAGGTTCAAGATGCGCAAGCTGTTCGTTCTGTTCGCCGCCGCCGCCGCCCTGACGACGGCCGCCTGCAACACCATTTCCGGCGTCGGCCGCGACGCCTCGGCCGCCGGCAACGCCGTGACCGGCGCCGCCGAAGACGCCAAGACCTGATCGTCCAACACGGTCGATGATCCAGGCCCCGCCGGTTCCGCCGGCGGGGCTTTTCGCAGGGCGCAGTCCTGCTAGAGCGAAAAACGGTTCAGTTGGACGCAGGTCCAACTGAACCCAGATATTCGCTCCAGAATTATGCTGGACCATTGTTCTGGGTTCAGTCGATTCCGACTGAACCGAAAATGGTCTAGTCTCCCGCCCGACCACGCCCGCTAAGAGGCGCGGCGAACGGCATCGCGGGGAGGCGACATGGCCGAGACGGGGACGACGACCGAGGGCCGGGACGGCCCCGGTCTGAAAACGGTGGTGGGCGCTTCGGCGGCCGGCACTGCGTTCGAGTGGTACGACTTCTTCATCTTCGGGTCGCTGACCACCATCATCGCGCGGCATTTCTACGCCGATGTGGGCGAGGCCACGGCCTATATCCTGGCGCTGCTGACATTCGGCGTCGGCTTCGTGGTGCGGCCCCTGGGCGCCCTGGTGTTCGGCTGGTTCGGGGACCGGACCGGGCGCAAGACGACCTTTCTGGTCACCATCACCCTGATGGGGGTGGCCACCGTGGCCATCGGCCTGTTGCCCGACTATGGCCAGATCGGCATGGCGGCGCCGGTTCTGCTGCTGCTGATGCGGGTGCTGCAGGGGTTCGCCCTGGGCGGCGAATACGGCGGGGCGGCCATCTATGTCGCCGAGCATGCGCCGGTGAAGAAGCGCGGCTTTCTGACCGGCTGGATCCAGACCACGGCGGCCCTGGGCCTGATCGGCGCCCTGTCGGTCATTCTGGTCACCCGCTGGATCGTGGGAGTCGAGGCGTTCGATGAATGGGGCTGGCGCATCCCCTTCCTGCTGTCGGCCCTGCTGCTGGCCATCTCGCTGTGGATCCGGCTGAAGCTGAACGAAAGCCCGGCCTACAAGCGGATGGAGGCCGAGGGCGGCGAACGACGCGCGCCCTATCGCGAAGCCTTCCTGACCTGGCGCAACGGACGGTTCGTCCTCTTGGCTCTGTTCGGGATCATGATCGCCCAGGGCGCGGTCTGGTACTGCGGCTATTTCTACACCCGCTTCTTCATGGAGCGGGTTCTGAAGGTGGATGTGGCCACGGTCGACCAACTGGTCCTGGCCATCACCGTGGCCTCGGCGGGGCTGTATGTCTTCTTCGGCTGGCTATCGGACAAGGTGGGGCGCAAGCCGGTGATGCTGTTCGGCATGATCCTGGCGCTGGTCGCCTTCTTCCCCGGCTTCCACGCCCTGACCCGCGCCGCCAATCCGGCCCTGGCCGAAGCCCAGGCGCGGGCGCCGGTGACGGTGGCGGCCGATCCGGCGACCTGTTCGGTCCAGTTCGACCCCATCGGCAAGGCGGCGTTCGCCAGTTCATGCGACATCGCCAAGAGCGTCCTGTCCAACGCCGGCGTCGGCTATGCCAATGTCGCGGCGGCGCCGGGCGCCCTGGCGATGGTCCATGTCGGCGGGGCTCCGGTCGCCTCGGTCGAGGGGGCGGGGCTGGACACGGCCGGGCTGAAGGCCGCGCGGGCCGATGTCGAGGCGCGGGTCAAGGCGGCCCTGGACCAGGCGGGCTATCCCGAACGGGCCGATCCGGCGCGGCTGAACTTCCCGCTGACCTTCGCCATACTGATGATCTTCATCGTCGCGGCCACCGCCCTTTACGGACCCCAGGCGGCGGCCCTGGTCGAGCTGTTTCCCACGCGGGTGCGCTATACGGCCATGAGCCTGCCCTACAACATCGGCACCGGCTGGATCGGCGGCCTGTTGCCGGCCGCCAGCTTCGCCCTGGTGGCCTGGTCGGGGAACATCTATTTCGGCCTGTGGTATTCGATCGTCTTCACCGCCATCGCGGTGATCGTCAGCCTGTTGTGGCTGCCCGAGACGCGGCATCGCGACCTGGACGCCATCGAGACCTGATCGACACGGAACGCCGTTCGTGAAACCGTGCCGGTCGGGGGAAGACATCATGGCCGACGCACCACTGGCCCCGATCGCGGCGAACGCGCGGATCGGCGAACTGGACATCATCCGCGGCCTCGCCCTGTTCGGCGTGCTGTGGGTGAACATGTACGGCTATACCGACTACATCGTCTCGGCCGACCGCATCGTGCATCTGTGGGGCGAGGGGCTGGACCGCCATATCGGCCGGGTCACCGAATGGCTGGCCTATGGCAAGGCCCAGGCCCTGTTCTCCATGCTGTTCGGCTTCGGCTTCGCCATGATGAGCGACCGGATCGAGGCGCGCGGGCTGGACGCCGGGCGGCTGTATCGGCGGCGCATCCTGATCCTGCTGGCGCTGGGGGTGGCGCATTTCCTGCTTTTGTGGGCCGGGGACATCCTGCACGCCTACGCCCTGATGGGTCTGGTGCTGATGCTGACGCGGCGCTGGCCGGGGATCATGCTCTTGGGGGTCGGCCTGATCCTGTCGCTGGGCACGGCGCTGGCGGGGGATGTGTGGCTGTCGCTGATTACGCCCGAGGGCCGGCAGCCGGCGGTCTTCGCCCTGACCGATGCGGGGAGGGCGCGGCGGTGGGACGTCTTTCTGGGCCATGACTATCTGGCCTATGTGCGCGAGCTGTGGGCCATGGCCGGACCGGAGTTCTATGGCTCGCCGCTGGGCTATGTCTTCGCCGTCACCATCCTGGGCCGTTTCCTGCTGGGGGCCTGGATCCATCGCCAGGGCTGGATGCAGGACACGGCGCGTTACGCCACCGGGTTCCGCCGGGCCCTGCCGGGACTGTTGGTCGGCGGGCTGGTCCTGGCGGGGGTCGATCCGCTGATCGACCTGATGCGCCTGTCCTATCCCAGCGAGCTTGAGATCCTGGTCGTCCTGGCCAAGCCGGCCGGGCAGCTGGTGCTGGCGCTGGGGTACGGGTGCGGCCTGGTGGTGCTGTGCCAGACGCCCGGGTGGCGGCGGCGTCTGTCGGGCCTGGGCGCCGTGGGCCAGATGGCCCTGACCAACTATCTGATCCAGAGCGTTTTCTTCATGCTCGTGCTGAACGGCTTCGGCCTGGGCTGGGTGCGTTACGCCGGGCCGACCTTCTGTCTGATCGCGGCGGTGGTCTTCTTCGCGATGCAGATCGTCTTCAGCCGATGGTGGCTGGCGCGCTATCGGTTCGGGCCGGCGGAATGGCTGTGGCGCTGGGCCACCTATGGGCAGCGGCAGCCGTTTCGGCGGGTGCGCGTTGACGACGGGACCGCTACGGTCGCCTGACTCTGACCCGATGGAGCCTCCCATGGCCGACGCCCGCGCCGCCGGACTGAACCTTCTGCGCCAGCACGCCCTGATCGCGGGCGAGGCGGTGACGGCGGATAAGACCATCGCCGTCGACGATCCGGCCACCGGCGAGGTCATCGGCCACGTTCCCAGCCTCGGGGTCGCCGAGACCGAGCGCGCCATCCGGGCCGCCCATGACGCCTTTCCCGACTGGTCCCGCTCCGACCCGCATGACCGTGCGCGGATCATGCGGGACTGGGCGCGGCTGATCGACGACAATACGGAAGCGCTCGGCGCCCTGATGGCCATCGAGAACGGCAAACCCTTCGCGGAGGCCAAGGGCGAAGTCGCCTACGCCAACGGCTTCGTCACCTGGTTCGCAGGCCAGGCAGAGCGCCTGATCGGGGAAACCCAGGACAGTCCGCTGGGTCATCTCATCCTGACCTTCCGTCAGGCGGTGGGGCCGTGCGCCCTGATCACCCCGTGGAACTTCCCCGCCGCCATGCTGACGCGGAAGCTGGGACCGGCCTTCGCCGCCGGATGCACCGCCGTGGTCAAACCGGCGTCCCAGACCCCCTTCACCGCCCTGGCTCTGGTCGAGCTGGCCTATCAGGCCGGCGTGCCCAAGGGCGCGCTCAGCGTCGTCACCGGCGATGCGGCGACCATCGGCGGGGTGCTGACCGCCTCGCCCCTGATCCGAAAACTGTCCTTCACCGGCTCGACGCCGGTCGGGCGCAAGCTGGCCGAACAATGCGCCCCGACCCTGAAGCGGCTGTCGATGGAGCTGGGCGGCGCCGCCCCCTTGATCGTGTTCGAAGACGCCGACATCGACCAGGCCGTGGCCGAAACCATCAAGGGCAAGTTCCGCAACTCGGGCCAGACCTGCGTCTGTCCGAACCGGGTCTATGTCCAGGCGTCGGTCGCCGACGCCTATGCCGAACGCCTGGCGGCCGAGGTGGCCCGGATACCGGTCGGCCCGGCCTTCGAACCGGGCGTCAAGGTCGGCCCCCTGATCGAGGACAAGGCGCTGGACAAGATCGAGGATCATCTGCGCCGCGTCACCGCCTCGGGCGCGCGGGTGCTGACGGGCGGCGAACGTCATGCCCTGGGCGGCCGCTTCTTCCAGCCGACCGTGACCCTGGGCGGGGACGATACGCTGTTCCGGGCGGAGGAGACCTTCGGCCCTCTGATCCCGGTTTTCCCGTTCGAGACCGAGGCCGAGGTGTTGGCGAAGGCGAACGACAGCGACTTCGGCCTGGCCTCCTACCTCTTCACCCGCGACCTGGACCGGGCCATGCGCGTGGCGCGCGGGATCGAGGCGGGCATGTGCGGGGTCAACACCGGCCTGATCTCGACCGCCGTGGCTCCGTTCGGCGGGGTGAAACAGTCCGGCTATGGCCGTGAAGGCTCGATCCACGGCATCGACGAATATGTCGAGATCAAGCAGGCGACCCTGGCGCTGAGGTGACCCATCCCTCTCCCGCTAGCGGGAGAGGTGGCCCGACGACGGCGCGGCGCGCCGCGAGGGTCGGAGAGGGGAGCCTTCTGTAATTCCCCCATCGTCATGCGTCTCGCTGCGCTCGACGGCACGACACTTCCCCCGCAAGCGGGAGAAGGATTCCCGTTTCGGCCTCTAAATGGGCTATAGGCGCGCGCCATGACCTATGCCGTCACCGTCCTGACCATGTTTCCCGAGGCTTTCCCCGGCCCGCTGGGGGTGTCGCTGATCGGCACGGCCTGGCGCGAGAAGGGGCTGTGGAGCCTGGATACGGTTGACATTCGGGCCTTTTCCACAGATACGCGCGGCTTCCTGGACGACACCCCTGCGGGTGGCGGCCCTGGAGCTGTGCTGAAAGCCGATGTGGTGGCCCGGGCTGTCGACAGCCTGACCGGGCCGAAACGTCCGCTTCTGTACATGAGCGCCCGGGGCAGGCCCCTGACCCAGGCGCGCGTCAAGGACTGGGCCAAGGCGGACGGCGTCGTCGTCCTGTGCGGCCGGTTCGAGGGGGTGGACCAGCGGGTGCTCGACGCCCGGGGGTTCGAGGAGGTCGCCGTCGGCGACGCGGTTCTCGCCGGTGGCGAGGCGGCGGCCATGGTGGCGATCGAGGCGTGCGTAAGACTGATCCCCGGAGTTCTGGGCCAGGCGGACAGCCTGTCGTCCGAGAGCTTCGAGGACGGGCTTCTGGAGCATCCGCAGTACACGCGACCGCGGACGTTCGAGGGGCTGGATATACCCGAGGTGCTGCTGTCGGGCGATCACAAGCGGATCGACCAATGGCGCCAGGCGCAGCGGGAGACGACCACGCGGGAGCGGCGACCGGACCTCTGGGCGACGTATTCCGCCAACTCACAGCTAAAGGGCGCAAAAGCCCGAGGAGAATAGAATGAACATCGTCCAGCAGCTCGCTGCAGAAGAAAAAGCCCGCCTGCTCGAAGGCAAGACCATCCCCGAATTCCAGCCGGGCGACACCCTGCGCGTCAACGTCCGCATCAAGGAAGGCGATCGCGAACGCATCCAGGCGTTCGAAGGCGTCTGCATCGCCCGTGACGGCGGCGGCGTGAACGAGACCTTCACCGTCCGCAAGATTTCCTTCGGCGAGGGCGTGGAGCGGAAATTCCCGATCCTGTCGCCGAACGTCGAGTCCATCGAGGTCAAGCGCCGCGGCGTCGTGCGCCGGGCCAAGCTGTATTATCTGCGCGACCGTCGCGGCAAGTCGGCCCGGATCGCCGAACGCCAGACCCAGCGCGCGCCCAAGGGCGCCGTCGTGCCGGAAACCGGCAAGGCCGAGACCCCCGGCGACGAGGGCTGATTTCAGCTCTCAGGTCCGATCCTGACATGACGAGGCCCCGGATCACTCCGGGGCCTCAGTCAATTCCAGCGCCGCTCATCCCCGCGAAGGCGGGGACCCAGTGAGAGCTACGCGATGTGCGGTTGGACTAGCGGAGGCGGACTGCATTCACCGCTCATCGCCCAAAGGACTGGGTCCCCGCTTTCGCGGGGATGAGCGGAAGGGGGGAGCTTAGCCGTACTCTACACCGGTCAGATAAAGCCCGTCCGACGGCGCAACCGGGCCGCAGGCGGCGCGGTCGCGCGCGTCCAGCGCCGCCTTCAGATCCTCGGGCGACCAGCGGCCCAGGCCCACCTGGACCAGAGAGCCGGTCATGGACCGCACCTGGCGATGCAGGAAGCTGCGCGCCGCGAAATGCAGATGCGCCTCTTCGCCCACCCGCTCGACGCGGGCGACGTCCAGGGTCTTCTCCGGGCTGGCGGCCTGACAGCCGGCGTCGCGGAAGGTGGTGAAGTCGTGCCGCCCCACCAGATGCGCGGCCGCCGTACTCATGGCCGCCACGTCCAGTTCGCCCTTCACATGCCAGACCCGCCCCCGGTCCAGCGCCGGGCGGCCCGGCCGGTTCAGGATGCGGTACAGATAGCGCCGGCCGGTCGCTGAAAACCGTGCATGCCAGTCGCCGTCCACGACCGCGCAGTCCAGGACCGCCGTCGCCTGTTCGACCATGTGGGCGTTCAGGGCGTTCATGACCGTGCGCGCGGGCCAGTCGCGATCCAGGTCGAAACTGACCACCTGGCCGGTCGCATGCACCCCGGTGTCGGTGCGCCCCGCGGCGGCGATGCGCACGGTTTCGCCGCAGAAGGCGGTGATGGCGGTCTCGATCACGCCCTGAACCGTCGGCTGGCCCGCCTGGGCCTGAAAACCGTTGTAGGCCGAGCCGTCGTATTCGACCGTGGCGCGATAGCGCGGCATCAGCCCAGCACCGTCCCCGACGCGAGGGGGAAGCCGCGCAGCATCTCGTCCGCGCCTTGCGCCGCCTTGCCTGCGCGCTGGACCCGGATCAGGCGCACCGCGCCGGAACCACAGGCCACGGTCAGGGCGTCGTCCAGCAGGGCGCCCGGCGCGCCCGCGCCGTCAGCCACAGCCGACATCAGGGCCTTGATGCGCACCGGCCCTTCGGGCGACGGCGCCTCGAACCAGGCGCCGGGAAAAGGCGACAGGCCGCGGATGTGGGCGTCCACCTGGGCCGCAGGGCGGGTCCAGTCGATGCGGGCCTCGGCCGGGCTGATCTTGCGGGCATAGGTCGGTTCGCCCGCTTGCGCCGTCTCGACCGCCGCGCCCCGTTCGATGGCCGCCAGGGCGCGGGGCCACAGGGCGGCGCCGGTCACCGCCATGCGGTCGCCCAGGGTGGCGGCGGTGTCGTCGGCCCGGATCGGCAGCACTTCGCCCAGCAGCACCGGCCCTTCGTCCAAACCTTCGCTCATGCGCATGATCTGCACGCCCGTCTGGACGTCGCCGGCCATGATGGCGCGCTGGATCGGCGCCGCCCCGCGCCAGCGCGGCAGCAGCGACCCATGCAGGTTGAAACAGCCCAGGCGCGGCGCCTCCAGCACCGCCCGCGTCAGGATCTGGCCATAGGCGACGACGCAGGCCGCATCCAGGTCCAGGCTCTGGAAGGTCGCGATCGCCTCGGCCGCCTTCATCGTCTCGGGCGTGAAGACCGGCAGGCCCATGGTCTCGGCGAAGGCGTGCACGGGCGACGGCGTCAGCTTCTGACCCCGGCCCTTGGGGCGCGGCGGCTGGGAATAGACGGCTGTGATCTCGTGCCCGGCGGCGATCAGTTCGGCCAGGGACGGCACGGCGAATTCGGGGGTGCCCATGAAGGCGAGGCGCATGGTTCGATCCGGCTGGGCCGCGCCGACAGGCAGCGCACGTCTGGGCGCCGACGGTTAGGGCAAAGCGCCCCAGCCCTCAAGCCGCGAGCGACCGCGTCGAGAGCATAGGGCTAGGCCATGCCCTCAAGCCGCGAGCGACCGCGTCGCGAGCCTAGGGCCAGCTTCAGTCCCAGCGGGTGAAGACGCCGCCGCCCTCATCCCATTCGCCGCCGGTGTCCAGCACGTCGTTGAAGTCCAGCAGCCGGTCGATCAGCAGGCCCGCGACCAGGCCGATCAGCCCGACCCCGACCAGGGTGGCGACCGAGGCGACGCCGGCCTTTTCCCCGCGCGTCAGGCGACGACGGCCCGACGGATCGATGACGCGGGTGAACCCCTTTTTCTGGCGACGACGCGACATCAGGCGGCCATCCGTGCGTGTTTCTTGACCTTGGCCACCGCGCGTTCGCGCCGCAGCCGCGACAGGTGATCGATGAACAGCACCCCGTTCAGATGGTCCATCTCGTGCTGGATGCAGACGGCGTACAGGCCCTCGGCCTCTTCCTCGACCGTCTGACCGGCGTAGTTCAGATATTTGATCCGCACCCGCGCCGGGCGTTCCACGGCGTCGAAATATTCCGGGATGGACAGGCAGCCTTCCTCATAGGTGAACATCTCGTCCGAGGCCCACAGGATCTCGGGGTTCACGAAATGGCGCGGATTGCGACGCGCCAGGGCGGCCTCTTCGGTGGGTTCGGCGTCTTCATCCAGGTCGCCCGCGCCTTCGCGGTCGCCCAGATCCATGACGATGACGCGATCCAGCGCCCCCACCTGCACGGCGGCCAGGCCGATGCCCGGCGCCGCGTACATGGTCTCCAGCATGTCGTCCATCAGGGCGCGCACGGCGTCGTCCACCCCTGCGACGGGCTGGGACACCTGTTTCAGGATCGCCAGGTCGGCGGCGTTGTCGATGGTCAGGATGCGACGAATGGCCATGCCGGTCAGGTAGGCCCGGCGGCGTCCCGGGTCAAGATTTCCCAGCGCCGCAGTAGGTTATGCCGCATCCAGCGGCGGCAGTTCGCGCGGGCGGCGCTGGTCGTCGATGGCCACATAGGTGAAGACGCCCTCGGTCACCCGCACGGGCGCGTCGCTGGCCCGATAGCGCGAACGTTTCCACGCCTCGACATGGACGCGGATCGAGGTGCGGCCGGTCTTGATGATGTTGGCGTAGATCGACACCTCGTCGCCAACGCTGACCGGCTGGTGAAACACCATGGCGTCCAGGGCGATGGTCACGCAGCGTCCTTGCGCCCGCTCGAAGGCCGGGGTGGCGCCCGCCAGGTCCATGTGCGCCAAGAGCCAGCCGCCGAAGATGTCGCCCTCGGGGTTGGTGTCGGCGGGCATGGCGACCATGCGGCCGACCGGCTGGCCAGTGGGGTGGTTGTCGGCGTCGGTCATGGGCGGGGTTTAGGCCGGGTCTTGGTCCCTGTCGATACGGGGGTCTGGGCCGATGCGGGCGGCTTCAGCTTCAGCCGTGATCCGGCGCGCAGGGCGTGGCTGTCGCGCAGGCGGCGCCACCGCGACCCCAGGGCCAGGGCGACGGCCAGATCATCGGCCATGGCCCCGTCCGCCAGCCGGCGCCGCAGGGCGGCCGTTCCCTTCAGCAGCCGCGACGCCTCGATCAGACGCGGCCGGGCGGCCTCTTGCGCGCCCAGGTCTTCCAGAACGCCGTGGCGCCAGCCCTTTTCCGGCGGCTGGGCCAGGACACGGTCGAACCGTTCTTCGGGGCTGAGGTGTTCGGCGACCCAGCGCCAGTGGGCGGCGCGCGGCCCCTTGCGGTAATGGCCGCGCCGCGTGGGCAGGCCATGCTCGGCATAGACGGCCAGAGCCGTCGCCTCGATCCGGTCCAGCAGAACCGACAGGGCGTCCGGCTCGGGCGTCAGACGGCCCGCCGCGTCGAAGGGGTCGGCCGCAGGCGGGTCGGTCGCGACCGGATCGCGCCGGCGACGCCCGAACAGGCCGCGCCACGCCTTCATGCCCGTCAGTCGATGTTCAGGGCGCTGGTGACCGAGACGTCATAGACGACGCGGGTGATGGTCTGGACGAATTCGAAGAATTTGCGCGCCTCGGCGGCCCCGGCGCGCGGCGCATAGACCACGTCGTCGGCCTGGATCTCGAAATTGCTGGCGATGAAGAAGCCCGAGGCCTCGGCCAGGTCCAGCTGATAGACCACCGGCACGCCGCGCGGGGTCGGCGCCTGGGTCAGGCCCAGGGCCTGGGCCACCTCGGGCCGCTCGAAGCGGAAGACCATGACGCGGCGGGCGTTGGCGCTGTTGGAATCCAGCCCCCCGGCCACGCCCAGGGCGCCGGTCAGGCTTAGCGGCGCGCCCGGCGGCAGATCGGTCTGGCGCACCGCGCCCAGGGCGCCGAAGGTCGAATAGCGGCGCGGGCGGAAGGTGACATTGACCACGTCGCCGCGACGCAGGCGCACATTCTCGGCCACATCGGTGGTCACGGCGCTGAGCGGGGCCGAGAAGGTGCGGCCGTCGCGCTGGATGTTGACGATGGCGTCCTCGACCGCGCGGGGCGAACCCCCGGCGGCGGCCAGCACATCCAGGATGCGGTCGGCGTTGACGTTCAGGGGCGCGCGCCCCGGCTGGCGCACATCGCCCAGCACGGTGACGGTGTTGGAGTTGTTCTGGGCCACGGCCACGGTGACCTGGGGGTTGCCGACCTTGCCCACCAGGGCGCGTCGGATGGCGTCGGACGCCTCGGGCGGGGTCAGGCCCAGCACGCGCACGCGCCCGCCGAAGGGCACGCCGACATGACCGTCGCGGTCCACGACCAGTCCGGGCAGGGTCTGGCCCCCGCCCTGCACGCCGGCCACGGCGCCCGTCGCGGCGCCATTGGACACGCCGCGTCCGAACAGGGCGCCCGACGGCTCGAACACCGACACGGCCAGCACGTCGCCGACGCCGATGACATCCAGCGGCGCCGAACTGGTGGCGTCGGCCAGGCTGCCCAGGAAGCGCGGCGGGATCGCCTTGACCCGCTCGCTGACCGCATAGTCCAGCTGGACCAGGGCATAGCCGCCCAAGCTGTCGGGCGTCGCGGCGCCGCGATCCACGGCCTTGGACGACGGCCCGTCGCGCGGCAGGGTGGAACAGCCGCCCAGGGCGGCCAGCAGGATCAGGGTCAGGATGGAACGCGACATGGCGCCTCGGCTGTTTGGCTCGCGGTCCCCTGCTTAATCGCCTTTGGGGCGACGGACCAGTGGCGCGGTGAAGGTTCGTTCAGCGCTGGCGTTTCAACGCCCGGCACACGGTGTCGAAATGCTGGTCCCAGGTCGGCGCCGCATAGGGGTCCGGCGCGCGCGGCCGTTTCAGCGTCGCGGCCTCCAGCGCCTTGATCCAGCCCGGCCCGTCCAGCGGATCGATCAGCCGGGCGTGGGGCGTCAGTTCGCGGTGGGCGCCGATGTCCGAGGCGATCAGCGGCACGCCCAGGGCCGAGGCCTCCACCGCCGGCAGGTCGAAACCCTCGACCTCGGACGGCGCCAGGACGGCGCGGGCGCCGCGCATCAGCTCCATCAGCGCCGCGTCGGGCAGGTCGCTGGCCTGATGCACCAGGCCCTGGATGGCGGGCGAGCGGTTCAGATGATCCAGAACCGTCTCATTCTCCCAGCCATAACGGCCGATCAGCGCCAGGCGCGGCGCGGCCGGTCCCATGCGCTCGGCCAGGCGCCGCCAGACGGTCAGCAGGAAGGCCAGGTTCTTGCGCGCCTCGATGGTGCCGACATGGACGAAATAGGGCGGCAGGTCCGCCGGGCCGCCGTTGCGGTGGAAGATCGGCTCGACCCCCAGATGCGCCACGGTCACCGGCGGCGGGGCCAGGCCCTCGGCGGCGGCGAAGCGGGCCACTTCGTCGGCCGTGGTCTGGGAGTTGACCAGCAGGCGCGAGGCGTGGGCCAGGGCGATGCGCGCCCGGCGCCGATGCCGCGCGCCGTCGCCGGGGCGGCAGAACTCCGGGTGGGTCACCGGAATCAGGTCGTGGATCATCACCACCCGCTCGATCCCGCGCGCGGCAAGGTCGGTCAGGATGCCCGGCGTGTTCAGGCTGGTGTGGCCGACGTTGAAATAAAGCTCGCCCGTCAGGTCCGACGCCAGGGGGCGCGAGTTCAGGAACTGGCGCCAGACGCGGCCCGGCCGGGCCACCTTGGCCGTCTTGGCGTCCTCGGGCGGCGGGGCGGGGCTGACCACCGACTGGGTCGGCGGCGCGGGCGCCCTCAGGGCCTCGAACAGGCGTTTCTCATGGGCCGTCAGGGCGCGGGCGGCGTGGGCGCCGGCCCATTTGCCGCGCATCTCGGCCACGCTGTCGGCGAACCAGGCCGGATCGACGGCGACCAGGGCGTCGCGCTTGGATCGCACCGGCGCCACCTCGACCCCCGGCAGGGACAACAGCCATTCGGCATAGGCCAGACAGACCCGGTCCACGCCGGTCGGCGCCCCGCGCTCGGTGCGGCTTAACAGGCGGCTGGCGTCGAACAGCACCCGGCCGCGCATCAGGCCCCGACTTTGGCGTAAAGCTCGCGCAGGCGCGCCTGATAGGCTTCGGGCGAGAATTTCGCCGCCTGCAGACGCCCCTTTTCGACCAGGGCGTCGCGCAGCGCCTCGTCCGTGTCCAGCGCCTGGATGCCGCGCGTCAGGGCCTGCACGTCATAGGGATCGACGCTCAAGGCCGCCTCGCCCGCCACCTCGGGCAGCGATCCGCCGGTCGAGGTCAGCACGGCGGTGTCCAGGGCCATGGATTCCAGCACCGGCAGGCCGAAGCCTTCGTACAGAGACGGAAACAGGGTCGCCTTGGCCCCGCGGATCAGGCTGATCAGCATCGAAAAGGGCATGTAGTCATACTGGCGGATGCGGTCGGCCGAGGGGCCGCCGTCGGCCTTGACCTGACGCAGCAGGGCGGTTTCCGGCTCGTCCAGCCAGGCGCGGCCGCCGATCAGGATCAGCGGACTGGTCACGCCCGACGCCAGATAGGCCTCGACAATCCGGCCCAGGTTCTTCTTGGGCTCGATGGCGCCGAAATGCAGGAAATAGCTCTTCCAGCCCAGGTTGAAGACGCCTTCCAGCTCCAGCGCCACCTCGGCCTGGCTGCGGCCCGTCAGCTTGGGCGGCAGGCTGACCGCCTGATAGGTGTTGGTCACCCGGTCCTCGGCCACGCCCAGGATGCGGATCACGTCCTGGCGGGTGGTTTCGGACACCACGGCGATATGGTCGGCCCGGCGCGCCACCGTGCGGCACAGGTCCAGGAAGACGTCCTTGTCGTCCATGGTGGTGTGCGGCAGGCGCAGGGGGATCAGGTCGTGGATCGTATAGATGTTGGCCGCGCCCTTGGCGTGCAGCGGCAGGCCGACGGTCCAGTGCATCACATCCGGCGCCCGCGCCTGATCCGTGGCGGCGAAGGACACGGGCGTGTCGGTGCGATAGGCCGCAAAGGCGCGGTTGGCGTAGTGGTACAGGTCACCGGCGGCCCAGAAATAGTCCGCCTCGGGCCGGCCGCCGCCCCGGCTGGGCCAGATCACCTCGCCCGACGGCAGGATCGGATGGGCGGTGCGGCCGAACCGGGTGGTCAAGGTGCGCTGGAAGCGTTCGCTTTTCCTGACCTTGCGGGCCGGCCGGTCGGCGTCGACCAGCAGGGCCTCATTGACCACGGCGTTCTTCTTGCGGCCGCTGGGCGGGCCGTACAGCACCTGGGTTCCATGGCCGATGGCCCGAGCGTTGGTCAGCAGGTTGCGGCCGTAGGTGGCGATGCCCGACCCCTTGGCCAGGGCCAGGTTGAAGCCGTCGATACAGATGGAGGACATACGGACCCGACGCAGCGTCCCTCTCGGACCCCGGCGGTATCCCACCGCCCCGGAAAACGGTCAACCGCGCGCTTGGACCGTCAGGCGACGTAGCCGGCCTGGATCAGTTCCGAAATATGCACGATGGCTACGGGCCGGCCGTCGTCGATCACGAACAGATTGTTGATCCGGTTGGAGGCCAGGCGGTCGATCACGTCGCTCATCCGCGCGTCCGGTTCGACGGTGATGGGCCGGGGGCTCATGATATCGGCGGCGGTCAGGGCCGTGATGTCCTGGGCGAAGGCGCGGCGCACGTCGCCATCCGTGATCATGCCCGCCAGGGTTCCGTCCGCCCGCACCACGGCGACCGCGCCCTTGCGGCCCTCGGTGATGGCCGACACCACCTCGGCGAAGCGGGCGGTTTCGGGCACGCTGGCGGGGGCGGCGTGATTGTCGCCCATCCATTCGCGCACGCTCTGCAGGCTCATGCCCAGGGCGCCGCCGGGGTGGTGCAGGCCGAAATCCATCGCCGAGAAGCCGCGCCGGTCCATCAGCACCATGGCCAGGGCGTCGCCCAGCGCCAGGGTCATCAGGGTCGAGGTGGTGGGCGCCAGGCCGTTGGGGCAGGCCTCGGCCACCTTGGGCATCAGCAGGGTCACGTCCGAATGCCGCCCCAGGAAGCTGGACGCCCGCTGGGTCATGCCGATGACCGGAATGCCGTTGCGCTGGCAGAAGATCAGCGGATCGCGCAGTTCGCGGCTCTCGCCAGAGTTGGACAGGGCCAGCAGCGTCGTGTCCGACCGCAGCATGCCCAGGTCGCCGTGGCTCATCTCCGCCGGGTGCACGAAGAAGGCGTTGGTGCCGGTGGACGCCAGGGTGGCGGCGATCTTGCCGCCGATATGGCCCGACTTGCCCATGCCGGTGACCACCACATAGCCCGGCCGACCCAGGATGATGTCGCAGGCGCGCGCCACGCTGGCGTCGATCGACCGCTCCAGAGCCTCCAGGGCGGCGATGTTCAGACGGACCACTTCGCGGGCGCGGTCGGTCATGGTTGCGATGGCCTGGGGCGGGGATGCGGGGATGGCGCCGGTCATCGGCGCGAATTGCACCAGGGCGCGCCGTTTCACAACCGGGGCCGAAGTTTCTGACAACCTTCGCCGTGCCGATGCGTTGGGTTGGGGGGAAACGTCGTCACATCGTCAGGAGACCCATGCCCAGCCCCGCCGGACACGCCGACCTGTTGCCGCCGCCCCTGCTGGACGCCGACCGGATCGCCCTGTTCCTGGACATGGACGGGGTGCTGGCGCCGATCATGGCCACGCCCGAGGCCGTGACGGCCGATGCGCGCCGCACAGCGGTTCTGCGTCGTCTGGCCGTGCGCCTGAACGGGCGCCTGGCGATCATCAGTGGACGGACATTGTCGGAAATCGACCGCATTACCGACGGCGCGGTGGCCAGCGCGGCAGGCGTGCATGGGCTGGAACGCCGTCATGACGGAGCGGTCCGGTCCGCCCTGGCTGATCCGGCCCTGGGCGAGGCTGTCGCGGCGTTTCGCGACTTCGCCCGCAGCCGCCCCGGCGCCCAGGTCGAGGACAAGGGCCTGTCCACCGCCCTGCACTATCGGCTGGCGCCCGACCACGCCCATGCAGCCCTGGACCTGGCCCGGGATCTGGCGGCCGCCACCGGCCTGAGGCTGCAGGGCGGCGACATGGTGGTGGAGCTGCGCACCCCCGGCGCCGACAAGGGCTCGGCCCTGACCGCCTTCATGCAGACGGCGCCGTTCGCCGGCGCGGTTCCGGTCATGCTGGGCGACGACCTGACCGATGAAGACGCCTTCGTCGCCGCCGCCGCTCTGGGCGGGCAAGGCGTTCTGGTCGGCCCACCGCGCGCCACGGCCGCCGTCTGGCGCCTGCCGGACCAGGGCGATATTCTGGACTGGCTGGAGACTCTGGCTGGAGCGCCGGCATGAACCGCCCCGATCTGGACCTGGCCCCGGTCGGCAACTGCTCCGTCAGCGCCCTGATCGACCGCAACGGCCGCTATGTCTGGGCCTGCGCGCCGCGCGTGGACGGCGACCCTTTATTTTCGGCCCTGATGGACGGCGACGATCCCGAGCACGGCTTCTGGGACATCCAGCTGGAGGGCTTCAAGCGCGTCGATCAGGCCTATGTCCGCAACACGCCCGTGTTGCGCACCGTCTTGACGGCCCAGGACGGCGCGGCGGTCGAGGTGCTGGATTTCGCCCCGCGTCACCGCAAGCATGACCGCACCTATCGCCCCCTGGCCTTCGCCCGCATCGTTCGGACGCTGGAAGGCGCGCCGCGCATCCGGGTGCGGCTGCGCCCCGCCGCCGACTGGGGCGAAAGGCCCGCTGCCCGCACGGCCGGATCGAACCACGTCCGCTATCTGTGCACCGGCGCGACCTTCCGACTGACCACCGACTGTCCGGTGTCGCATGTGACCGAGGAGCGGCTGTTCCGGCTGGAGCGGCCCCTGGCCTTCTTCCTGGGGCCGGACGAAGGCTATGACCAGGCGGTGGGGCCGGGGGTGGCCGCCGCCCTGGACCACACCGTCGCCTATTGGCGCGACTGGGTGCGCACCCTGTATCTGCCGCTGGACTGGCAGGAGGCGGTGATCCGCGCGGCCATCACCCTGAAGCTGTGCGCCTATGAAGAGACGGGCGCCATCGTCGCGGCCCTGACCACCTCGGTGCCGGAATTCCCCGAAAGCGGCCGCAACTGGGACTATCGCTACTGCTGGATACGCGACGCCTATTATGTCGTGCGGGCGCTGAACCGGCTGGGCGCGGTCGATCTGCTGGAGAACTATCTCGGCTATCTGCGCAATCTGGTGGACGCCTCGGGAGGGGGGCACGTCCAGCCGGTCTATGGCGTCGGGCTGGAGGCCGAGATCGACGAACGGATCGTCGATACGGTTGACGGCTATCGCGGCATGAAGCCGGTCCGTGTCGGCAACCAGGCGCGCGAACACCTGCAACACGACGTGTACGGACAGATCGTCCTGCCGCTGGTGCAGAGCTTCTATGATCAGCGGCTGATCCGGCCGGGGTCCATTGATGATTTCCACGCCCTGGAAAAGGTCGGAGAGCGCGCCTTCGCCCTGCACGACCAGCCGGACGCCGGCCTGTGGGAGTTCCGCACCATCGCGCGGGTGCATGTCTATTCCTCGGTCATGTGCTGGGCCGCCTGCGACCGGCTGGCCAAGGCGGCGGAACATCTGGGCTTGGCCTCGCGGGCCGAGGTCTGGCGCGAACGGGCCCAGACCATCCGTGAACGGATCGAGGCGGAAGCCTTCCTGCCTGACGAGGGCCGGTTCGGCGCCAGTTTCGGCGGGCGCGAACTGGACGCCAGCCTGCTGCAACTGACCGACCTCGGCTTTCTGGACGCCCGCGATCCGCGCCAGGTCGGCACCTTCGACGCTATCGAGCGCGACCTGAAGAAGGGCCCCTATCTGTTCCGCTATGTCGAGCCGGACGATTTCGGAGAGCCGGAGACGGCCTTCAACTTCTGCACCTTCTGGTTCATCGAGGCCCTGCACCTGAACGGCCGCACCGAAGAGGCGCGCGAGCTGTTCGACCAGATGCTGTCGCGCCGGACCCATGCGGGCCTGCTGAGCGAGGACATCGCGGTCGAAACCGATGAACTGTGGGGCAACTACCCGCAGACCTATTCCCTGGTCGGCGTCATCAATTGCGCCGTGCTGCTGAGCCGGTCGTGGACGGACGTGCGATGAGCCGGGCGTCGCAAATCCTCCCCCATCGGGGGAGGGGAACCGCGAAGCGGTGGA
>NZ_CALMFB010000050.1 GCF_937863155.1 uncultured Brevundimonas sp.
GCTGCGCATGGTCCCCCTCCCCCGAGGGGGGAGGATTTGAGCACCGCATCTCATCGCGGCCGCCGCAGGCCGCCGAACGGCTCGACCTCCGCCTCGTCTTCGGAGAAGCCGAAATGGGCGAAACCGGCCTTCATCTCGGGGCTGATCGGCGCCTCGACCACCAGCTTGCCGCCGCCGGGGTGATCCAGCTCGATCCGCCGCGCATGCAGTTGCAGCTTCAGCAGGCCCGACAGCTGGCCAGACGCCTCGTCGCCATATTTGGGGTCGCCCAGGATCGGATGGCCGATGGCCTTCATATGCGCCCGCAACTGGTGCGTCCGGCCTGTGAAGGGACGCAGGGCCATCCAGGCGGCGCGGTGGGCGGCGCGGCTGACGGTGACATAGCCGGTCTCGGCCGGTTCGGCGCCGTGCTCTTTCGCATCGGCCGGGCGCATCATCTCGAAGTCGTTGATGCCCGACTTCTTCAGCGGCAGGTCGATGATCCCGGCCGGCGGCTTGGGGTTGCCGATCACGATGGCCCAATAGGTCTTCTTCGCCTGGCGCCGGGCGAAGGCCCCCGCCAGCCGCTTGGCCGCCTCCGGCCCCTTGCCCAGCAACAGGACACCGGAGGTGTCGCGGTCCAGGCGGTGCACCAGGCGCGGCCGCTCCAGCCCCTCGCCCCAGGCCGACAGCAGGCGGTCGACATGCTTGGTGGTCTTGGTGCCGCCCTGCACCGCCAGGCCGGCGGGCTTGTTCAGGGCGATGACCAGATCATCCTCATACAGAACCAGCGACCGGGCGAAGGCGATGTCGCGGTCGCTGAGGCCCTGTTTGTCGGCGTCGGGCCGTTCGCCCGGTTCCGGCAAGGGCGGCACGCGCACGGCGGCCCCGGCGGTCAGGCGGCCTTCGGGCTTGATGCGGACGCCGTCGACGCGGATCTGGCCGCTGCGGGCCAGTTTCTGCACCTGGATGTGCGAGACGTGAGGCCAGCGCCGCTTGAACCAGCGGTCCAGGCGGATGCCGTCCTCGGCCTCGGCGACATAAAGGGTCTGGACCTCGCGGCTCACGCCCACAGCCTCCGGGCGATCATCAGCCCCACGAACAGGGCCGCGACCGCCAGCACGACCGAAGCGGCGACATAGCCCCCCGCCATGGCCCAGTCGCGCCGCTGGATCATCAGGGCCGTCTCCAGCGAGAAGGCCGAAAAGGTGGTGAAACCGCCCAGCAGGCCCACGGCGGCGAATAGGCGAACCCCCTCCCCGCCCTGGCCGCGATGCGCCAGCCATCCGGCCAGCAGCCCCATCAGCAGCCCGCCGATCAGATTGGCCCCGAACGTCCCCCACGGCCAGGCGTGCCCCGGCGCCAGGCGGCCCGCGGCCAGCCCCAGCCCATAGCGCGCCACCGATCCCAGGGCGCCGCCTGCCGCAACGAGCAGAAATCGTGTCATGATGCGGGGCTTATACCGGTCGCGACCACAAGGCGAGAGAGCAAGACCATGCTGGATCTCATCCTGGCCATCACCCACCATCTTCTCGTGTTCGGTCTGGTCGCCATGATGATGGCGGGCCGGGTGATGTTGAGCGCGCGGCCCGTTCCGGTGATGCGTCTGGCCAGGCTGGACGCCGGGGCGGGGGCATTGTCAGGCGTGGTGCTGGCGGTCGGCCTGTCGCGTGCGATCTGGGGCGGAAAGGGCTGGGCCTTCTATGCCGAGAACCCGTTCTTCTGGGGCAAGATCGGGTGTTTCATGCTGATCGGCCTGCTGACCGTGCCGGGCACGATCGCCTTTTTGAAGTGGCGCAAGGCGGCGACGGCCGATCCGGCGTTTCAGCCCGACGCGGCGGAGGCGGCGCGACTGAGGGCGCTGACGGGCGTCCAGGCTGTGGTGCTGATCGCGCTTCTGGTGTGCGCGGCGGTCATGGCGCGGTGGCCCTTCTGACCGAAACTTCACTTGCCGGGACGCACGGTTAACGGCGATACCGGACGGGCGGCTTCGCGCCGTGAGAGAACGTCGTCGGCCCGGCGGCGGCTTCTGGCTTATGCTCCGGGCCGGGGATTCTGTTCGGGACGCCACGACCGCCATGTCGCACGACGACCACAGCCATCACGGCCACGCCGCTTCAGCCGGTTCGCACGACACGCCGCATGACACTGCGCATGACGGGGGCCACGGCGGCGCGGGTCATGACCAGCGCCTGCAAGCGGCGCCCAACGCCCCTGCGCCCGGCGGCGGCAACCACCCGGACCGCGAGGCGCCGGAACGGACGCCCGTTGGCCTGCGCGCCAATCGCACCGCCGAGGGTATTCTGCGCCCCATTCAGGACAGCGAGGTCTTCTCGACCGACCCAGCGGTGATCGAGGCGGTGTCGTCGCACATCGACCACTATTTCAACCAGCCGCTGGACATCTTCCCCTTCTGGGAAAGCGAGGGGAAACCCGACCGCTTCCACGTGCTGTTCAGCCGCCAGATCGAGGAACGCTTCCCGGTCGACACCGACCTTCGCAGCCATATCCATGACTATGGCCGCCGGGTGTTCGCCGCTCTGTGCGTGCATGTGGGGATCAAGCGGCTGTGCCAGGCGCTGGCTCTAGTCGCCTTCGCCGTCCTGGCCAGTGTGGGGCCGACCTGGTTCACCAGCTGGACCGGATCGCAGCCGATGGGCCTGGGCCTGGCGGCCGGCGCCATGGTGCTGAGCGTTGGCGTCTTCTGGGCGGTGCAGGCCATTCTGTTCATCCAGTACCGGTTCCGGCTGGAGAACGATTCCTATGAACTGTCGCGCGAGATCGTTCAGCGGACGCGCGAGCTGCAGACCCTGTTCACCCAGGCCCGCGCCATGGCCGACCAGGCCGAGACCCAGTTCCAGATGGACGGCAAGGGCTGGGGCAAGCGGTCGCATTTCCTGACCCGCCTGACCATGTGGATGGGCGCGCGCATGGAGTATCTCGAAAAGCACGTCCAGATGGAGCTGTGGCGCGTGCGGCGCGAACGCTACTGGATGCGCTGGTTCTCGCGCTTCGTGACGCCGCTGGTGTTCTTGGTCTGGCTGGGCCTGTTCGTGCTGGAGCCGATCCAGGGGCAGGAGGCGGCCTTCCGCGGCCTGCAGATTCTGGCGGTCGTGCTGGGCCTGATCGTGTCGTGGCTGTCCTATTTCCGCTGGCAGACGCCGGTGGCCGCGATCCAGGACAAGCTGGGGGTCGATGGCTGGGTGCGCTACGCCTCGCTGGACGTCGACAACGCTGTCGCCGATCAGGTGCGGCGCGACAAGGAACGGCTGGTCGAATATCGCGCCCTGACGCGCGGGCGCTGATCGGTCAGAACCGGCCGCCCAACGCCTGGCGCACCGCGCGCGCGTCATAGGCCTGGGGTCGGTCGGGCCGGTTTCCGCGCCCGGTGACGATCTCCAGCGCGGTAGAGGTCGGCTGCGGCCCCGACAGATCCAGCCCCACGCCCACGCCGACACCCGACGTGGACCAGCCGCCGTACCGGCCCGAACCCGCGCCGATTGAGACGCTGGGGCGCAGGCCGCCGGCGCTGTCGGGCCGCCCGTCGGTCCAGCGCTGGGTCACCTCGAACCAGTCGGCGCCGTTGTCCAGGGTCAGCTCGGCCGCGCGCAACAGGGCCATGTCCGCCACCGGCCCCGGCGCGCCGACGCCGTTATAGACCACGCGCCAGCGGTCACGTTCGATGCGTTGTTCCGAATAGCCCTGACCGCGTGGGCCCTGTTGCGGGCCATAGGGCGCCAGGCTGGCGCAGGCTCCTAGCGCCAGGGCGGACACGGCGAGGGCGCAAAGGGTAAGGCGTTTCATCGGCGGGCTCCTTTAGATCCTTCAGCGTTCGGAACCCGTGGAATGTTCCGCTCCGCCCAGCAGCGGGTGGTCCAGCCCCGCCGCCCGCGCCAGATCGGCGAAATCGGCCGGCAGCGGCGCCGTCACCGTGATCCGCCCGCCCTCGGGGTGCGGCAACTCCAGAGCTGCGGCATGCAGCATCAGGCGCGGCGCCGCCCTTCCGCCTAGAGTCAGGGCGCCGCCATAGCGCACATCCCCCGCCAGCGGCCGCCCGATATGGGCCATATGCACCCGCAGCTGGTGCATGCGTCCGGTGCGCGGCGACAGTTCGACCAGCGCCGCCTGATCCCCCGCCGCCAGGGTGCGATACAGGCTGACCGACGCCTGGGCGCCCGGCGCATCGGCGCCCACGACACGCATATAGCTTTCGCGGCCGATCTCTTCGCGGCGCAGGGGCGCGTCGATGGTTCCCGACGCCGGCTCGGGCGCGGCGGCGATCAGCGCCAGATAGGTCTTGTGCAGCCGCTTGGCCTGCAACGCCTTGCCCAGGAACCCCGCCGCCGGCTTGGTCTTGGCCGCCACGATGACGCCCGAGGTGTCGCGGTCCAGCCGATGCACCAGTTCGGGCCGCTTGCCGTTCGACCGGGCGAAGGCCCAGAGCAGGTCGTCCAGCGTATGCGCCTGGATGCGCCCGCCCTGGCTGGACAGGCCCGACGGCTTGTTGAAGGCGATCAGATGCGCGTCCTCATGCACCACCCACGACCGGACGGCGGCGATGTCTTCGTCGGACAGGGAAACAGGAGGGCGGCGCGTCACAGGCCGCCTTTAGCGCGAACCCCCGTGCGGGTCGATCAGCGAAGCCATCCGCGACGCCCGGCCCAGCGGGCATAGAGCGTCTGGCCGGCGCAAAGGACGATCAGGACGACGCCGAACATGACGCCTTCGGTCCCCATCACCTCGCGGCCGTTGCTGAGGAAATGGACATAGGTGCTGTCGGCCAGGATCGCGATCAGCGACGCCGCATAGGCATTAAAGGCCAGGCGTCGCCGCAGCAGCAGCAACAGCGCCCCTAGAACCCCGCACCAGATGGTCAGGCCGAACGCCACGTCGGTCCACAGCGGCGCGGCCCGCATATAGTCGGCCTGAGCCTGGGTCAGGGCGCCCCAATAGCCTTGCGACCCGGTCGTCTTCATCCACCATTGCCAGGCGCCCAGGCCATTCCAGGCCAAAGACGCCACGCCGACCAGCCACAGATGCCATGGCGTCTTCATCTGATCATCTCCCCCACGCCGAAACAGCCTCGGCCGCCTTCACCCTAACCGCGACGGCGCCCCGCGCGAAGACCCAGCCCTCAGCGCAGCACGCCGGCCTTCGACTGACGCCAGGCGTAGGCGATGAACAGCACGCAGCCCAGGCCGATGACCGCTTGCATCATCCACACCCCTTCGGGCATCAGGTCCGGGTCCGGGGCCAGCACATAGGTGTGCAGCAGCCCCGCCAGAAAGCCCGCGAACGAGGCGACGAAGGCCGGCAGCGCCAGTCGCCGCCGCAACAGCAGCAGAACCCCGCCCAGCAGCCCGCCCCAGACGCCGACCGCCCAGGCCACATGCGTCCACGCCGGCATGGCGCCGAAGGCCGCGATCTGGGCCTCGGTCATCTTCATGTTCCGCAGCCAGACCTCGCCCTGAAGCTGGGTCAGGGTGAAGTCCACGCACCCGAAGGCGTTCCACAGGATCGCCACCACGCCGACCGCCCAAAGATGCCACGGCGCCTTGCTTGTTCCGATCATCCGCCCCTCCCGACAGACATTGAAACGCCACGCTAGGCCCGGTTCCGGGCGGCTGACAATGAACAGCGATCAGTCAGCGCCCCTGTCCTCGGCCTTCAGCCGCGCCCGCAGTTCGGCCCAGTGGTCCAGCCGCGCCTTGATCTTCTCTTCGTGCCCCTGCCCCTTGGGCCGATAGAAGGACTGGCGTTCCATTTCGTCGGGGAAGAAATCGGCGCCCGAGAAGCCCAGTTCGGTGTCGGGATCGTACTGATAGCCCTTGCCGTACCCCAGTTGCTTCATCAGCTTTGTCGGCGCGTTTCGGATGTGGGCGGGGGGCATCAGACTGCCGGTTTCGGCCGCCGCGCGCTTGGCGGTCTTATAGGCCTCATAGACGCCGACGGACTTGGGCGCCGTGGCCAGATGGACCACCGCCTGGGCCAGGGCCAGTTCCCCCTCGGGGCTGCCCAGGAAGTCATAGGTGTCCTTGGCCGCATTGGCGACCAGCAGCGACAGGGGGTCCGCCTCGCCGATGTCCTCGACCGCCATTCGCACGATCCGGCGCGCCAGATACAGCGGGTCTTCGCCTCCGTTCAGCATCCGCGCCAGCCAGTAAAGGGCCGCATCCGGGTCGGACCCGCGAACAGATTTATGTAGCGCAGATATAAGGTTATAGTGTTCTTCTCGACTCTTGTCGTAAGCGGGCGCCCGCTTCTGCAACAGGCCCGCCAGGCCCTGGACGTCCAGCATCTGGCCGTCCGGCAGGGCGAACAGGGTTTCGGCCATGGTCAGAAGATAACGGCCGTCGCCATCGGCCAGGGCCAGCAGGGCGTGGCGCGCCTCGGGCGTCGTCGGCAGAGGGCGATCCAGCTGCGCCTCGGCCCGGATCAACAGTTGATCCAACGCCGCATCGTCCAGCCGCTTCAGCACGAAAACCTGGCTGCGCGACAACAGGGCGCCGTTCAGCTCGAACGACGGGTTCTCGGTCGTGGCACCGACCAGGGTGACGACCCCCTCCTCCACGAACGGCAGGAAACCGTCCTGCTGGGCGCGGTTGAAGCGGTGGATTTCGTCGACGAACAGAAGCGTGGACTGGCCGGCGGCGCGGCGCGCCCGCGCGGTCTCGAACGCCTTCTTCAGATCGGCCACGCCGGAGAAGACCGCGCTGATCTGCTGAAACTGATAGCCGGCCGCCTGGGCCAGCAGACGGGCGATGGTGGTCTTGCCCGTGCCCGGCGGCCCCCACAGGATCATCGACCCCAGACGCCCGCTGTCGATCATGCGCCGGATCGGCCCGTCCGCCCCCAGCAGATGATCCTGGCCCACCACCTGATCCAGCGCGCGCGGCCGCAGCCGGTCGGCCAGGGGGGCGTCAGGCGGGTGGATTCCAGAGGCTTCGAACAGGTCGCTCATCGCGCCCACAGATAGGCGCTATTCCCCGCTATTTCATCCGATTACTCTGGTCGAAACAGGAGACCGCCATGGCCGATCCGCACAGTGTGCCCGCCGGGGGCGTGATCCCCTATCTGACCATCCCGTCGCGGGGCGGCCAGGCGGCGGTGGAATTCTATCGCGCGGCCTTCGGCGCCGAGGAGCTGTTCCGCAACCTGGCCGAGGATGGCGAGCGGATCATGCACAGCCGCCTGATGATCAACGGCGCCCTGGTCATGCTGTCGGACGAATTTCCCGAATACGGCATGCCCGCTGATGTCCGGCCCCAGGCCGTGACCCTGCATCTTCAGGTCGATGACGCCGACGAATGGTGGGCGCGCGCCCTGGTGGCCGGCGCCGTGCCGACCATGCCGCTGGCGGACCAGTTCTGGGGCGACCGCTATGGCCGCCTGACCGACCCCTTCGGCCACAGCTGGTCGATCGGCGCGCCGGTCCGAAAGGACTGACCGCGACCTAGCGAATGGTGGTGTTCAGCAGGCGTCCGCGTCGCTGCACCGTCACGCGAGCGCCGCGCGCAAGGGATTCCGCCTGCTGGGCCGTGGTCACCGGGCGGTCGTTGATCGACACCAAGAGGTCGCCGGGCATGAAGCCGATGGCGGCGGCGTAGCTGCGCCCCTGCACCCCGGTGATGATGACGCCCGAGGCGAACGGATCACCGCCCAAGGAATCGGCCAGGGCCGGGTTCAGCACCAGCACCGAGGCCCCGGTCAGGGCGCCGTTGCGGATGACCACCGCCTTGTCGGTGTCGGCGTCGCCCGGCAGGCGCTGGGCGCGGGCGTTCAGCGTCTGAGACCGGCCGTCGCGCAGCACGGTGATCTGCACCGCGTCGCCGGGATTGCGCGAGCCGACGCGGAAATTCAGCCCGCCCTGGTCGTGGACCTCGGTCCCGTCGATGGCGGTGATGACGTCGCCTTCGCGCACGCCGGCGCGCGCCGCCGGGCCGTTGGGATAGAGATTGGTCACCACCAGGCCGCGCGGCCGTTCCAGCCCCAGGCTGGAGGCGATGTCCTGGCTGACCGTCTCGCCCTTGACCCCCAGCCAGGGGCGGACCACGGCCGTGGCCCCGCCGACGGCCGCATCGATCACCTGGCGCACCATGGAGACCGGAATGGCGAAGCCGACGCCGGACGACGAGCCGGAGCGCGAGAAGATGGCCGTATTGATGCCGATCAGATCGCCGTCCATGTCGACCAGGGCGCCGCCGGAATTGCCCGGATTGATCGCCGCGTCGGTCTGGATGAAGGAGCCGGAATCCGAAATGCCCGTCTCGGTCCGGTTCAGGGCCGAGATGATGCCGTTGGTGACCGTCTGGCCGACGCCGAACGGATTGCCGATGGCCAGGACCAGATCGCCCACCTGCTGGTCATTGCCGTCGTCCAGGTTCAGCACCGGCAGGCGCTCGCTGACGCCCTCCAGCTGCAGCACGGCGATGTCGCTGCGTTCGTCGGACAGGATCACCCGCGCCGGAAACTCGCGCCGGTCGTTCAGCGTCACGCGGATCTGCTGCATGTTCTGGATGACGTGATTGTTGGTCACCACCACGCCGGTCGGCCGCACGATGACGCCCGAGCCGATCGATCCGGTCTGGCGCTGGCCCGGAATGCCCCAGAAGGGATCGCGGTACTGCTGGACGCCCTGGGCGGCGATATTGACCACCGCCGGGGCCGCCAGGCGGACCACCGGGGCGAAACTGGCCTTCAGCCCCGCGGCGTCGCCCGGCACCTGGCGCGGCGCCTCGGCGAAACCGCCCTCCTGGGCCTTGGTGTTCGAGGGCGAACCACAGGCGGACAGGGCCAGTGCGGCGGCAAGGGCGATCGTCGAAGTCTTCATCACACGGCGCATGAAATGGTCGGGAAGCGTCACAGCGGCATTCCGCAATGGCTTTCGGGCGTCAAGATGGCGGTTCCTGACGACGGTTCAACCGGCGCCGCCCCAGGCTTGCAGAACCGTAACTTGCGGGCGGGTCAGCGCCGTTCCAACCTGCGGCCATGGAAACCGTGATCGATGTCGCCGGCCTGACCAAGACCTATGGGACCGTGCGCGCCCTGGACGGGCTGACGCTCAGTATTCCGCGCGGGGGCGTCTATGGCGTTCTGGGCCCGAACGGGGCGGGCAAGTCGACCCTGTTTCGCATCCTGCTGGGCCTGATCCGGCCCAGCGAAGGGACGGCGCGGGTTCTGGGCGGCGACATCGGCGACGTGGCCGCCATGCGGCGCATGGGTTCAATGATCGAGACGCCGCGCTTTCCGCCCTTCCTCAGCGCCCGCCAGGTGTTGCAATGGCTGGCCCAGGCGCACGGCATGGGCGGATCGGCCCAGATCGATCACTGGCTGGACCGCGTGGGCCTGGCCGAGGCGGCGGACCGGCGGGTGCGCGGCTTTTCCGTCGGCATGATGCAGCGGCTGGGCGTGGCCGCGGCCCTGATGACCCGGCCCGATCTGGTCATTCTGGACGAACCCACCAGCGGCATGGACCCGCCGGGCATCCAGGAGATGCGCGCCCTGATCCGTTCCCTGGCCGCCGACGACGGCGTGACCGTGATCCTGGCCAGCCACCAGCTGCTGGAGGTCCAGCGCGTCTGCGACCGGGTGGCGATCCTGAACAAAGGGCGGCTGGTGCGCGAGGGGACCGTCAGCGATCTGATGTCTGACGGCGAACAGCTGGTGCTGAAGGTCGGCCCGGTCGATACGGCCCTCGCAATATTGGGCGCCCGCGCCAGCCTGTCGGGCGATGGCGTGCGGGTGGCCGCCACCCGCGCCGAGGGGCCGGGCCTGATCCGCCTGCTGGTCCAGGGCGGGGTCGATATCCATGAGGCGCGCTGGGTCGGGACCGACCTGGAAGGCGTCTTCTTCACCGAAACCGGCGCGGTGCGCGCCCCGGAGGTCGATCATGCTGGCTGATGCGATCCGGGCCGAGACCTGGCGGCTGGTCCACAACCGCACCACCGTCTTCTGGAGCGCCCTGTTCCTGCCCGTCATCGGGGTGGTCATGGCCGTCATCGGCAATACGGTGATGAAGTCCGGCGCGGCCCGCATGACCGTTCAGGGCGATGTTCCGCCGCAACTGGCCCAGATGCTGACCGGCGGGCCGGTGCGGGTGATCGAAGAGATCATCAGCAGCGTCGGCGAAATGGCCAATCCAGCGGTGCTGCTGTTCATGCTGATCGGGGCGGCGGCGCTGTACTCGGGCGACTATCGCTGGGAGACTTGGCGGCTGATCAGCGCGCGCAACAGCCGCACGAACCTGATCCTGGGCAAGGTGGCGACCCTGGGTCTGCTGGCGCTGGCGGCCATGATCGCCCTGCTGGCGGGCGAGATCGCCGAAGTGTTCATCAAGGCCATGGTCCTGGAACGGCCCGTCAGCTGGGCGGTCGACGCGAACGCCGCCGGCCGGTTCGCGGCCCTGTTCGGCCTGTCCTGGCTGGCCATCATGCAGTTCACCCTGGTGGCCCTGCTGGCGGCGGTGACGACGCGGTCGCTGCTGGCGGCCATGTTCGTGCCCATCGTGGTCGGCGCGGTCCAGACCCTGTCGCCGCAGGGCCTGGCGGCCATGGGGATCGAGCCGGACGCCTGGATCGCCGTTCTGATCAATCCGGGACTGGGGTTCAGCCTGCTTCAGGCGTGGGTTTCCGGCGCATCGGGTCTGCCCGACCAGGCGGTGATGAAGGCGCTCGCCACTGTGGGCCTGTGGCTGGTCTGGCCGCTGGCGGCGGCCCTGGCCCTGTTCCAGCGGCAGGATCTGTCCAAGGAATAGGCGCGGCCGCTAAAGCCGCTTCTCCATGAAGACGTCGGCCCGGACATAAGGGCTGGGCGTCGGCGGCAGGTCGACGAAGCCGAACGACCGGTACAGCGCCCCTGCCGGCGCCAGGGTGGACGAGGTTTCCAGATAAAGGCGCGGCGCCCCCGCGGCCCGCGCCGCATCCTCGCAGGCCTGCAGCAGGACGCGCCCCAGGCCCAGGCCGCGCGCGGCCGGCGTCACGCACATCTTGGCCACCTCATAGCCGCTATCGGCCATGGCCATCAGGGCGCAGCAGCCCACGACCTGCCCGTCGCGCTCGACCATGAAGATCCGGCCGCCGGCGTCGATGATGGCGCCCTGGGGGTCGTCCACGACCTTGCGATCCTTGGCCTCGACCGCAAAGCCGCCCTCGGCCAGCCAGCCCAGGTTCAGCCGGGCCCAGTCGGCGCCGTGGCGTGGTTCAAACGGAACGATCAGGGCCTGGGTCATGCGGCGTCAGATGGGGCGGCGGCGGACAAAGAAAAAGGGCGGCCGGGGTTTCCCAGCCGCCCTTTCAAAGGCGTTTCGTATCGAACGGGCCGATCAGGCCGCGTCGTCTTCGTCGAACGACTGGACCGGACCCGAATCCAGGCCCTTGGCGTCCACATCGCGGTCCACGAACTCGATCACGGCCATGGCGGCGTTGTCGCCGTGGCGGTAGCCCGCCTTCATGATGCGGATATAGCCGCCGTTACGTTCGGCGTAACGCGGACCCAGGGTGTCGAACAGCTTGCCGACCTGGGGCACGTCGCGCACGGCGCTGATGGCCTGACGGCGAGCGTGCAGGTCGCCCTTCTTGGCCAGGGTGACCAGCTTCTCGACGAAGGGACGCAGTTCCTTCGCCTTGGGCAGGGTCGTGGTGATCTGCTCGTGCTTGATCAGCGAGGCAGCCATGTTGGCGAACATGGCCTGGCGGTGGCTGACCGTACGGCCGAGCTTGCGATAGGCGGCGCCGTGGCGCATCGGGGTCTCTCCTACTCAACCCTGGTTTCCGCGATACCGTGCGGACCTTGGGCCCTTCATTCTAACCGCTCCGCGACCCGATGTCTTGGCTTGGGGTCTTGGGCGGAGGGTTGAAACTAGATCTGGTCGTCGAACTTCTTGGCCAGGTCTTCGATGTTCTCGGGCGGCCAGTTCGGCACATCCATGCCCAGCGACAGACCCATGGAGGTCAGGACCTCCTTGATTTCGTTCAGCGACTTGCGGCCGAAGTTCGGGGTGCGCAGCATCTCGCCCTCGGTCTTCTGGATCAGGTCGCCGATGTAGACGATGTTGTCGTTCTTCAGGCAGTTGGCCGAACGGACCGACAGCTCCAGCTCGTCCACCTTCTTCAGCAGGGCCGGGTTGAACGGCAGGTCGGGCTTGCCGTCGGCGGCCTCGACAGCCTTGGTCGGCTCTTCGAAGGTGATGAAGATCTGCAGCTGGTCCTGCAGGATGCGCGAGGCGTAGGCCACGGCGTCCACCGGGGTCACGGCGCCGTTGGTTTCGACTTCCATGACCAGCTTGTCGTAGTTCAGCGACTGGCCCTGACGGGTCGGCTCGACGCGATAGGCGACTTTCTTGACCGGCGAATACAGGGCGTCGACCGCGATCAGACCGATCGGGGCGTCTTCGGGACGGTTGAACTCGGCCGCGACATAGCCCTTGCCGTTCTGGACGGTCAGTTCCATGCGGATCGAGGCGCCGTCATCCAGGGTGCAGATGACGTGATCGGGGTTCAGAACCTCGATGTCCGACGGCACGTCGATCTGGCCGGCGGTCACGGCGCCGGGGCCGGTGGCCTTCAGCGTCATGCGCTTCGGACCTTCGGCGTGCATGCGCAGGGCCAGTTGCTTGATGTTCAGCACGATGTCGACCACGTCTTCGCGCACGCCTTCCAGCGACGAGAATTCATGGACCACGCCGTCGATCTGGATGGCGGTGACGGCCGCGCCTTGCAGCGACGACAGCAGAACGCGGCGCAGGGCGTTGCCGAGCGTCACACCGAAGCCGCGCTCCAGAGGTTCGGCCACCAGACGCGCCTTGCGTTGGGCGTCGGAACCAGTCTCGATCTGCGGCTTCTCGGGACGGATCAGCTCTTGCCAGTTACGTTCGATCATAGGTGTCCCTCGAAACGGGTTTCGCCGGTCCCCCTCCCCTCGTCAGGCGAAGGCAGACCGGCGCGAAATAGGGTAGTCGACGGCGGCGGAACGCTTAGACGCGGCGGCGCTTGGGCGGACGGCAACCGTTGTGCGGCATCGGGGTGACGTCGCGAATGGTCGTGATGGTCAGGCCGACCGACTGCAGGGCGCGCAGGGCCGATTCACGGCCCGAACCCGGACCCGACACGTTGACTTCCAGCGTCTTCAGGCCGTGTTCCTGGGCCTTCTTGCCGGCGTCTTCGGCGGCCATCTGGGCGGCGTACGGGGTCGATTTGCGCGAACCCTTGAAGCCCATGTGACCGGCCGACGACCAGGAAATAGCGTTCCCCTGGGCGTCCGTGATGGTGATCATGGTGTTGTTGAACGACGCATTCACGTGGGCGACGCCCGAGGTGATGTTCTTGCGTTCGCGGCGCTTAACGCGACCCGGTTCCTTGGCCATGGCTATGTCTTACTTCTTCTTGCCGGCGATCGGCTTGGCGGGACCCTTGCGGGTGCGGGCGTTGGTGTGGGTGCGCTGGCCGCGGACCGGCAGGCCCTTGCGGTGACGCAGGCCGCGGTAGCAGGCCAGGTCCATCAGACGCTTGATGTTCATCGAGGTCTCGCGGCGCAGGTCGCCCTCGACCGTGTGGTCGCGGTCGATCGTCTCGCGGATCGACAGAACCTCGGCGTCGGTCAGCTGGTTCACGCGGCGCGCCGGTTCGATCCCGACCTTGGCCGTGATCTCCTTGGCGGCGTGAGCGCCGATGCCATGGATGTACTGAAGCGCGATTTCGACGCGCTTGTTGGTCGGGATGTTGACGCCAGCGATACGGGCCACGAAATTCTCCAGATACGCGTTTTCAGACGCAGGAAACGCTCCGGTCAACAGACCAGGAGCGTGGGCGCCCTTCGCGGAAGCGCGCCTTATACAGGGGATTCACCCGACGTCAACGCCTTGTGTCGGCGTTCCGCTCCGAGCGGGGCGTCCCCGATGGCCGATCAAGCGGCCGGCGCCCCCAGCTTGCCTTGCAGCCAGTTGCGCCAATCGGCCGTCAGAGCCTCCACGCTGGACGCCAGATTCACGCTCGCTCCCTCGGCCGCCAGCCAGGCGTCGAAGGCCACGCCTTCGCCCAACGCCAGGCCCAGTCGGCCAAACACCGCCGGATCGCCGGACCGCTCGGCCAGATAGTCGGCGAACATCCGCGCCTGGAAACCATACAGCATCGGCGCCGGCATGGACTGGGCGCCGCCCGGACCGCCTGGGCCGCCCGGGCCGCCCATCGTGATCCGCACGGGACCGCCTGCACCGCCGCCTGCCGCCGCCTGGGCGGTCATGGCCTTCACCGGATGTTCGGCCGACAGGAAGGCGGGCAGGTCCAGCAGCTTGGCCGCATCAGAGGCCGGGGCCATGCGGTGGCGTCCGGCATAGACATCGGCGAACTGGCCGCGCTTGTCGTCGGCCATCGCCTCGGTTTCCATCAGCAGACCGGCGATCTCATCCATCCAGTCCGGGCCGGGCGAGGCGTGGCGGCTGGCGGGATCGGGCGCCGCGTCGGGCCAGAAGGCGCGCGCATACCAGGCGCCGCCCAACAGGCGCGGTATGGTCCCGGCCTCGTTCGCGGCCATGGCTTCGGGCGTGTGGCGTTCGCGCATGCGGGCCAGCACCCCCTCCATGGCCGACGCGGTCTGTTCCGCCGACAGGCCGTTCATGGCGCCCATTTCCTCGAAACGGGTGCGAAGGGCGCCGACCTCGGCGTTGATCTGGGCCTGGCGCAGACGCCAGGGCGTCAGGACGGTGAAACCAGCGGCGCGCAGGGCCTCGGCCCGATCCTCGCGGCCCGTGGCGCCGGTTTCGGACACGACATAGCGCGGCGGCGCGACACCGAAGCGCGCCTGGAACTCGGTCTCGCCGCGCTGGGCGAACCCCAAAAGCTCGGCCGCACGATCCTGGGTGAAGGCCAGGGCGACCCCATTGTCGGATTCCACGCACGGACGACCGGGCGCGGCGGCGCGGGCCGCGTCGCACAGGGGACCGGCCTGGGCCGCCGAGGCGGCGCCCGCGCTGAAAGCCAGGGTCAGGAACAGGGCGGTGCGACGAACGGTCGGTGTCATGGGCGTCCTCATAGCAGTTCAGGCCATCAAGCGCGTCGATCTTGCCACCGTATTTCAGCCCTGAAACATGACCTCAGCCGCCGGGAACGCCACGCCCGAACGGAACGCCCACCACGACTTCCGCATCCGCGACGGGACGGCCGCGGACGGTCCTGGGCCGAAAGCGGAACGCCCTTTCCGCCACCGCAACCGCCGCCGCACCGAATCCGTGGCCCGCCGGCGTTTCGCGCAGCACGCGGCAATCCTCCAGCCTCTGGTCCAGACGCACCCGGCAACTGACGCTGGCCTGACCATCCAGGCGGGCGGCGCGGGCGGCGGGCGGATAGTGGGCCACGATCTCGCGCAGGTCGGGACCGCGCACGAAGACCGGCCGGCCGCCCGGCCCCGCGCCCGAGCCCGCGCCGTCTCCATGTCCCGTTCCCGTGCCGGTCCCTTCGCCGCCCTGCCCCATATCCGGCGTCTCAGAGGCGTCGGACGCCATGCCGATCACCAGGGGCTGTTCCGGCGCTGGCGTCGGCGGGGCGGCGACCTCGGCCGGAATGTCGGGCGCGACCGCCGGCCGAACGACGGACGGCGCGGCCGGACGTCCGCCGCCCGGCGTCTGTTCGATCTCACGCTCTTGCGGCGGAGGCTCGGCCTCTGGCGGCGGGATCCTGACCGGCGGCGGCGCCAGGATCAGGTTCAGGATGGGCGGCGCCGAGGGTGTCGGAACGGATGGCGGGGCCTGCCCCACCCACCAGGCCAGCACCCCATGCCCGGCCACGGCCACGGCGGCGAAGCCGGCCGTGCGCAGACGGCGACGTCTGACCTGTTCGGTCCTGTCCGGGTTCAAGAGACGCGCTCCGCCGGGTTACGACGGAGTCTAACGCCTCAGACGGCGATACGCTCAGTCCGCCGTCAGGGCGGCGTCGATACCGGCGGTGACGGCCTCGATCGCGCCCATGCCGTCGACCTCGGTCAGCTTGCCCTGTTGGTCATAGTAGGGAAGCAGCGGCGCGGTCTGGCGGTTATAGACGGCCAGGCGGTCCTTGAAGGTCTCGGGATTGTCGTCGGGACGGCCCTGTTCGGCGAACCGCTTGGCGATGCGCTCGGTCAGAGCGGCGTCATCGACCTTCAGCCGGATCACGGCGTCGATCCGGGCGCCGCGCTTGGCCAGCATGGCGTCCAGGGCCTCGGCCTGAGCCACGGTGCGGGGAAAGCCGTCGAAGATGGCGCCGCCGGCGGCCTCGGCTTCCGGCAGGCGGGCCTCGATCAGGGCGATGACGATCTCGTCGGTCACCAGGTCGCCGCGCGCCAGCACGTCCTTGACCTTCAGGCCCAGCTCCGAGCCCGAGGCGATGGCGGCGCGCAGCATGTCGCCGGTCGACAGCTGGACCATGCCACGCTGTTCCACCAGCCGCTTGGCCTGGGTGCCCTTGCCCGCCGCCGGCGGTCCGAACAGGATCAGGTTCACGCCCCGCCCCTCCCTAACGATCTGACGATCAGCGACGAACCGGCGCAGCCCCGCGGCCGCGACCGCGCAGCTTGGCCTTCTTGATCAGCCCCTCGTACTGGTGCGCCAGCAGGTGGGACTGAATCTGGGCCACCGTGTCCATGGTCACCGACACCACGATCAGCAGCGAGGTGCCGCCGAAGTAGCCGATGCTGGGCATCTCGGCGATCAGGAACTCGGGCAGCAGGCAGACGGCGGTGATATAGGCCGCGCCGATCACCGTCAGGCGGGTCAGCACATAGTCCAGATATTCCGCCGTGCGCTTGCCCGGACGGATGCCCGGCAGGAAGCCGCCGTATTTGCGCAGGTTCTCGGCCGTGTCCTCGGGATTGAAGGTGATCGAGGTGTAGAAGAAGCAGAAGAAGATGATCAGGACGGCGTACAGCACCGTGAACAGCGGCTGGCCGTGCTGAAGCTGGGCCGTCACGGTCGGCAGCCAGCTCATCCATTCCGGCAGATTGGCGTTGGCCGTGAACTGGGCCACCGTGGCCGGCAGCATCAGCAGCGACGAGGCGAAGATCGCCGGAATGACGCCGGCGGTGTTGACCTTCAGCGGCAGGAACGAACGCTCCCCGCCCGCCATGCGGTTGCCTTCCTGGCGCTTGGGATACTGGATCAGCAGGCGGCGCTGGGCGCGCTCCATGAAGACGATGAAAGCCACGACGGCGATCGCCATGATGGTCACGAACAGCAGCACGAAGGCCGAGATCTGGCCCTGCTGGGCCAGGCCAAGCATGCGCGCCACCGTGCCGGGCAGAACCGCCACGATGCCGGCGAAGATGATCAGCGAGATGCCGTTGCCGACGCCGCGCGCCGTCACCTGCTCACCCAGCCACATCAGGAACATGGTGCCGCCCGTCAGGGTGACCACGGTCGAGATGATGAAGAAGACGCCGGGGCTGTCGACCATGCCCTGGCTGGCGTTCAGGCCGACGGCGATGCCGAACGACTGGGCCAGCGCCAGGAACACCGTCAGATAGCGGGTGTACTGGTTCAGCTGCTTGCGGCCGCTTTCGCCGCCTTCCTTGCGCAGCTTCTCCCACGGCGGATAGACCGCGCCCATCAGCTGCACGATGATCGAGGCCGAGATGTACGGCATCACGTTCAGCGCGAAGACGGCCATCCGCTCGACCGCGCCGCCCGAGAACATGTTGAACATGTCCAGGATGCCGCGCTGGCCGTCCGGGTTCTGGAAGAACTGCAGGAAGGCTTCGGAGTTGATGCCCGGGATCGGCACATAGGTGCCGATGCGATAGACGATCAGCGCCCCCAGGGTGAACAGCAGGCGTTTGTGCAGCTCGGTCGCCCTGGCGAACGAGCCGATGTTCATATTGGCTGCGAGTTGTTCGGCGGCCGAAGCCATGTGCGTCACCCCGACTGATCAGAACGCGGCGCATCGGACCGGAAGTCGGCGCCTGCGTCCAGATAGGCGAAGGGCGGCCTGTCAGCCAGACCGCCCCGCTTGCTTTTTTACTTGCCGGCCTTGGCGGCCGTGCGCTTGGCGCGGGCCGAGACCTTGTTGGCGTCGCCCTTGGGGGCCTTGGCGGCCGGAGCCTTGCCTTTGGCGGCGTTGCGCTTTTCGACGCGCGCGGCGGCGGCGGCCTCAGCGGCGATGCGCTGTTGCGTCACCGAACCGCCGGCGGCTTCGATCGCCTTGACCGCGCCGGCCGAGGCCGACCAGACGACCAGGTTCAGCTTGGATTTCAGTTCGCCGGTGCCCAGGATGCGGACGCCGTCCTTGACGCGACGGATCACGCCGGCGGCCACCAGGGCCTCGCCGTTGATCTCGCCCTTGATGTCCAGCTTCTTGGCGTCGATGGCGTCCTGCAGACGCCACAGGTTCACCTCGGCCAGCTTCAGGGCGTTGGGGTTGTTGAAGCCGCGCTTGGGCATGCGCATGTACAGCGGCATCTGGCCGCCTTCGAAGCCGCCGATGGCGACGCCCGAACGGGACTTCTGGCCCTTGACGCCGCGGCCCGAGGTCTTGCCCTTGCCCGAACCGGGGCCACGGCCGACGCGCATGCGCTTCTTGTGGGCGCCTTCGTTGTCGCGAATTTCGTTCAGTTTCATGTGCCTGATCCTTTCGGGTGCTAGCGCCCGGCCGTGAAGGCCAGACTCGGCTGTGTAAAAATGAAGGGCCGCCTATAGGCGGCCCCTCGAATAATCGCAAGGTGCGAAGGGTCTTACTTCTCGACCACTTCGACCATGTGCGCGACCTTGGCGATCATGCCGCGGACGGACGGGGTGTCCTCCAGGGTCGCCTCGCGGCCGACGCGGTTCAGGCCCAGGCCCGCCAGGGTGGCGCGCTGGTCCTTGGTGCGGCGGATCGGGCTGCCGGTCTGGCGCACGGTGACGGTCGCGGTGTCTTTTTTGGCCATGACTTAGGACTCCACGGCTTCGGGCGACGAAGCGCCGTCGTTGCGGCGGCCCATCAGGTCCGAGACCTTCTTGCCGCGCTTGGAGGCGATCTGACGCGGCGACGACTGGACCTTCAGAGCTTCGAAGGTCGCGCGCACCATGTTGTAGGGGTTCGACGAACCGGTCGACTTGCCGACAACGTCCTGGACGCCCAGGGTTTCCAGCACGGCGCGCATCGGACCGCCGGCGATGACGCCGGTGCCCGGAGGGGCGGCACGCATCATGATCTTGCCGGCGCCCCAACGGCCGTTGCCGTCGTGGTGCAGGGTGCGGTTCTCGCGCAGCGGAACCTTGATCATGGTCTTCTTGGCTTCTTCGGTCGCCTTGCGGATGGCTTCCGGCACTTCGCGCGCCTTGCCGTGACCGAAGCCGACGCGGCCCTTGCCGTCGCCGACGACCATCAGGGCCGCGAACGAGAACCGGCGGCCGCCTTTGACGGTCGCGGCGACGCGGTTGATGTGCACCAGCTTCTCGACGATGTCCGATTCCGGACCTTCGACGGGGGGAGCGTTGCGGTTGTCGCGACGGTTACGATCGCCGCCGCCGCGTTGGGGTTGTTGCGCCATCTGTCGCGTCCCTTAGAAGTTCAGGCCGGCTTCACGCGCGGCTTCCGCCAGCGCCTTCACCCGTCCGTGAAAGATGTAGCCGCCGCGGTCGAAGACGACGTCCTTGACGCCCTTCTCGATGGCGCGTTCGGCGATCAGCTTGCCGATCTTGGCGGCGGCCGCGACGTCCGAGCCCTTCGAGCCCTTGCCGCCTTCCAGCGACGAGGCCGAAGCGACGGTGACGCCCTGGGCGTCGTCGATGATCTGGGCCGAGATGTTCTTGTCCGAACGGGTCACCGACAGACGCAGACGGCCGTTGGCCACGGCCTTCAGGCGGCGACGGTTGCGCTCGGCGCGACGCTTGGCTTGTTGTTGCAGAGAAAGAGCCATGGCTTACTTCTTCTTGCCTTCCTTGCGACGCACGGTTTCGCCGGCGTAGCGGATGCCCTTGCCCTTGTACGGCTCGGGCGGACGCAGCTTGCGGATGACGGCGGCGATCTGGCCGACGGCCTGCTTGTCAGAACCGGAGATCTTGATCTCGGTCTGCTTGGGCGTGGCGAAGGTCACGCCGGTCGGCGGCGCGATGTCGACGTCGTGCGAAAAGCCCAGTTGCAGCGACAGGGCGTTGCCCTTCATCGCGGCGCGGTAACCCACGCCCACCAGTTCCAGCGTCTGCTCGAAGCCGGTGGTGACGCCGGTCACCATGTTGGCGACCAGGGTGCGCGACAGGCCCCACATGGCGCGGGCGCGGGCGGTGTCCGAACGCGGGGCCAGCGACAGCTCGTCGCCGTCCTGCTTGACCTCGACTTCGTCGGCCACGGTCCAGGCGTGCTCGCCCTTGGGACCCTTGACGGTGACGGTCTGGCCGTTGAGCGTGACGGTCACGCCCTTCGGCACGGCGATGGTTTTCTTGCCGATACGAGACATATCAGTAGACCCGGCAGAGGACTTCGCCGCCGACATTGGCGTCGCGGGCGGCGGTGTCGGACATGACGCCCTTGGACGTCGACAGGATCGAGATGCCCAGGCCGTTCTTGATCGGCTTCAGATCGCTGATGGCCGAATAGACACGGCGACCGGGCTTCGACACGCGGCTGATCTCGGCGATCACCGGCTTGCCGTCGAAATACTTCAGCTCGATCGAGAACTGCGGGAACTCGCCCGGGTTCTGAACCAGGCTGTAGCCGCGGATGTAGCCTTCGTCCTGCAGCACGTCCAGGACGCGCTGGCGCAGGCGCGAGGCCGGGGTCAGCACCGTCGAACGCTGGCGCATGGCGGCGTTCTTGATGCGGGCGATCATATCGCTGAGGGGATCGTTGATCATCATGACTTTATGCCTCCCCTTACCAGCTCGACTTCGTCAGGCCGGGGATCTGGCCCAGGTTGCCCAGTTCGCGCAGGGCGATCCGGCTCATCTTGAGCTTGCGATAATAGGCGCGCGGGCGGCCGGTGACGTCGCAGCGGTTGCGGATGCGCGTCGGGGCCGAGTTGCGCGGCAGGGCGGCCAGCTTCAGGCGCGCGTCGAAGCGCTCCTCCAGCGGCAGGCTCTCGTCGTTGGCGATGGCCTTCAGCGCGGCGCGCTTCTCGGCGTATTTCGCGACCAGGGCCTTGACCTTGTCGTTGCGATTGATGGCGGACTTCTTAGCCATTGTGCTCTTCCCTTCCCGCTCAGTTCACGAACGGGAACTTGAACTCGGCGAGAAGGGCCTTGGCCTCCTCGTCGGTCTTGGCCGTGGTGCAGACGACAATGTCCATGCCCCACATCTGATCGATCTGGTCGTAGTTGATCTCGGGGAACACGATGTGTTCCTTCAGGCCGGTGGCGTAGTTGCCGCGGCCGTCGAACGAGGTGCCCTTCAGGCCCCGGAAGTCCTTCACCCGCGGCAGGGCGATGGTGATGAACCGGTCCAGGAACTCGTACATCTGGTCGCCGCGCAGGGTGACCTTGCCGCCGATGACCATGCCTTCACGCAGCTTGAAGCCGGCGATCGAGTTGCGGGCCTTGGTCGGCACGGCTTTCTGGCCGGCGATCTTGGTCAGGTCCGCCAGGGCGGCGTTGGCCTTCTTGGAGTCGGCCACGGCCTCGCCCACGCCCATGTTCAGGACAATCTTGTCCAGCTTGGGCACCTGCATCTCGTTGGTGTAGCCGAACTTTTCCTTCATCACGCCGCGGATGCGGGCCTGATATTCGGATTTCAGCCGGGGGGTGTATTTCTCGGTAGCCATCAGATGACGTCTCCCGTCGTCTTGGCGAAGCGGACCTTCTTGTCGCCTTCGGTCTTGAAGCCGACGCGGGTCGCTTTGCCGTTGGCGTCAGCGATCGCGACGTTCGAGACGTGGATCGACGCTTCCTTGTTCTTGATGCCGCCCTGGGGGTCGGCCTGAGTCGGGCGGGTGTGACGCTGCACCATGTTGATGCCGGTCACGACGACGCGGTTCTCGGACGGCAGCACCTTGGCCACCTGGCCGGTACGGCCCTTGTCCTTGCCGGTCAGGACGACGACGTTGTCGCCCTTTTTGATCTTGGCGGCCATGGTTACAGGACCTCCGGAGCCAGAGAGATGATCTTCATGTGGTTCTTGGCGCGCAGCTCGCGCGGAACCGGGCCGAAGATACGGGTGCCGACCGGCTCGTTCTGCTTGTTGACGATGACGGCCGCCGACTTGTCGAAACGGATGACAGAGCCGTCCTTGCGCTGGATGTCCTTGGCGGTGCGCACGACGATGGCGCGAACGACGTCGCCCTTCTTCACGCGGCCGCGCGGAATGGCTTCCTTCACCGAGGCGACGATGGTGTCGCCGATCGAGGCGTAGCGGCGCTTGGAGCCGCCCAGCACCTTGATGCACATGACCCGGCGGGCGCCCGAATTGTCGGCCACTTCCAGGTTAGTTTGCATCTGGATCATTGTATCAGATCCTTCCGATTACGAGGCCGAGGCGGGGGAAAGGACTTCCCAACGCTTCAGCTTGGACTTGGGGGCGCACTCGACGATGCGGGCCACGTCGCCGATCTTCAGCGCGTTGGCCTCGTCGTGAGCGTGGTACTTCTTGGACAGACGCACGGTCTTCTTCAGAACCGGGTGCAGCAGGGTGCGCTCGACCTTGACGACGACAGTCTTGTCGCCCTTGTCGGAGACGACCACGCCTTCGAGAATTCGCTTGGGCATATTCGGGTCTCCTTAGGCCGACGCGCGCTGCTTCTCGCGCAGCAGCGACGAGATGCGGGCGATGTCCTTGCGCACTTCCGAAACGCGATGGGTCTTCTCCATCTGGCCGGTGGCGGCCTGGAAGCGCAGGTTGAACTGTTCCTTTTTCAGGGACAGCAGCTGGTCGCCCAGCTGATCGGTCGTCATGGACCGCAGATCGGCGATCTTGGTCATGCCGCTTGCTCCGTGATGATGCCGGCGTCGATACGGGTCACGACCTTGGTGCGGACCGGCAGCTTGGCGGCGCCCAGGCGCAGCGCCTCGCGGGCGATGTCGTCCGGCACGCCGTCGATTTCGAACAGGATCCGGCCGGGGGCGCAGCGCGCGGCCCAGTGATCCACCGCGCCCTTGCCCTTGCCCATGCGGACTTCGGCCGGCTTGCCGGTGACCGGCAGGTCGGGGAACACGCGGATCCAGACGCGGCCCTGACGCTTCATCTGGCGGGTGATCGCGCGGCGGGCCGCCTCGATCTGACGCGCGGTGATGCGTTCCGGCTCCAGCGTCTTCAGGCCATACGAGCCGAAGTTCAGCGAGAAGCCGCCCTTCGCCGAGCCGTGAATGCGGCCCTTGAAGGCCTTGCGGTATTTGGTCTTCTTCGGTTGCAACATGACTTAGTTCTCACGTCCCCGGTCACGACGCGGACCGCGGTCGCCGCGGGGGCCGCCGCGCTCACGGCCTTCGTTCGACGACGGGCCAGAGGCTTCCTGGGCCCAACGCTTGTCCTGAGCCATCGGATCGTGCTCCAGGACTTCGCCTTTGAAGACCCAGACCTTGATGCCGATGATGCCGTAGGTCGTCTTGGCTTCGTAGAAGCCATAGTCGATGTCGGCGCGCAGGGTGTGCAGCGGCACGCGGCCTTCGCGGTACCATTCCATACGGGCGATTTCAGCGCCGCCCAGGCGACCCGACACATTGATCCGAACGCCCTTGGCGCCCAGACGCATGGCCGACTGCATGGCGCGCTTCATGGCCCGGCGGAAGGCGATCCGGCGTTCCAGCTGCTGGGCGATGCCCTCGGCGATCAGCTGGGCGTCAGTTTCCGGCTTGCGGACTTCGACGATGTTCAGGTGAACCTCGCCTTCGGTCTGGGCCGAGATGTCCTTGCGCAGCTTCTCGATGTCGGCGCCCTTCTTGCCGATCACAACACCCGGGCGGGCGGCGTAGATCGTCACGCGGCACTTCTTGTGCGGACGCTCGATGATGATGCGCGACACGCCGGCGCCCGACAGGCGCTCTTTCAGCCAGGTGCGCAGCTTCAGGTCCTGGTGCAGCAGACGGGCGTAGTCGGCCCCGCCGGCGTACCAGCGGCTGTCCCAGGTGCGGTTCACGCCGAGGCGGAAACCGATCGGATTGATCTTCTGACCCATATCAGGCGGCCTCGCCGGCTTCACGGACCACGATGGTGATCTCGCTGAACGGTTTCAGGATGCGCGACGAGCGGCCACGAGCGCGGCTCGCGAAACGCTTCATCACCAGGTTCTTGCCCACGAAGGCCTCAGCCACGACCAGGGAGTCGATGTCGAGGTTGTGGTTGTTCTCGGCGTTCGACACGGCCGAATACAGCGCCTTGCGCACGTCGATGGCGATACGCTTGCGGCTGAATTCCAGCTCGTTCAGCG
>NZ_CALMFB010000051.1 GCF_937863155.1 uncultured Brevundimonas sp.
CCATGATCGGCTGGTTCGGCACGGCCATGCTCTGCTACGTCACGCCCAAGGAGCATCTGGGCCTGCCCGACCGTCAGGACGTGAAGGACGGCGTCATCACCTACAAGATCGCCGCCCACGCCGCCGACCTGGCCAAGGGCCACCCTGCCGCCCGCCTCCACGACGACGCCCTGAGCCGCGCCCGGTTCGAGTTCCGCTGGGAAGACCAGTTCAACCTGGGCCTGGACCCCGAAACCGCCCGCCAGTTCCACGACGAGACCCTGCCCAAAGAAGCCCACAAGACCGCCCACTTCTGCTCCATGTGCGGCCCGCAATTCTGCAGCATGAAGATCAGCCAGGACATCCGGGATGCCGCGCGGGGGCAGAATGATGCAGGGGGTTCTCTGGCGGAGGCCGAGGCCGGCATGGCCGAGATGTCGGCGAAGTTCCGCGCCGGCGGCGGGGTGGTGGAAGTGAAGGTGTGAGGGCTAGCCGAACTGCTTAGCGATGGCGGCGATCTGAGGTCCGTTGGCCTTGATCGTCGTCGCCCCGATTCTGAGGTAGCACTCTCCGTTCAAGAAAGACGGAGCGTGTTGCCTAGGAACACGAACCCTGATCACGGACCGCCCTTTGTAAGCAATGAGGTCCATGCCCGCCAAGACGTTAGTCTTAAGCGGATCGTCCAATGCAGAATTCCGTACGTAGTCCGAAACAATCCTCATGTACTGATCGAGTGGCAGGCCGAGCTGGGCAGCCTCGCGGTCAACTCCGACAATTTGAGCGGTATCAAAGTTGACCGCCTCGACGTCATAAAGCTCCAACACGCGCTTCGCATCAGCCGGCTTGTCCACGATACCGATGTAGATGAAGCCGTCCGCGTCGGGACCAATGTTAGCTATGCCGCAGATGGTCTCAACGATAGTTTGTAAGGCGGTATCGTCGCGTTTCTTTCCATCCTCCAAGCGCAGGATGCCTTGTTTAAACTCATACCGAGAATTTTCCATCCTCGCTCTGCGTATGGAATTTTCGAAATCGAATACTAGCCCCGGTCCATGCGAAAACGCCGCGACATCGCCTGCGATGAAATGATCGCGGATTAGCCCTTTTGCCGTTCTTATATTATCCTGACGGTCCGCCGTCTTCGTGTGTTTCATGCCAACACTAATTCGGTCGGTAAGGTTGTTCAGAGATTCAAAAATCTTTGCCGGATCGCCCGGCTGAAGATTCTCTCTATGCATCAGCTCATGAAACGCCATAAACACTGCGAAGAAGGGAGCCTTCTGAGCGTTACTAGTTGCCTTCGGATAGACCAGCTTTCTGAATGCAAATCGGCTGGTATCGACTGCTTCGATTACTGATCTGACCGCAGAGAATGTGATTTTGATTTCGTGCGCCAATCGATCGCGACCATATGATCGTAGATTGTCGTCGACTGTCAGAGCAGCTTCTGTGCCCTGGCGATATATCGCGTCGAGGTATTCTCCCGTCGCTTCAGCAGGTACGTCTCCCACCAGAGAAGCAATCAAGTCCGCGATTAGCTGTTCGTCATCGCTGTCACGGAGATCTCCGGTACGGAGTACGCCTTGATAGCACCAAAAAATATCTTCAGCCTTCAATGCGTACCCATGCGGGTTGCGGCTCGTTTCGATGCTGATTTCCGGCATTTCGCTTAGAAGAAGCGTCTCGCGGGATACGTCGCCCCGGATTTCAGCAGCTAAGCCACGTACTAACTCAGCGAAGGGTGAGAGAACGCCTGCTTGGCGCCGCTCCTGATCGCTCAACTGCTTGCCGCCAGAATTGATGCGCCGGAACACATCGGTGATGCGAGCTTCTGACTCCCCAGGAAATACCGTCACCGCTAACTGGTAGTCTAGCAGGTTTGCGCACTGCGCTGCATCCAGCCGTTCGACCTCATCCGGATATGGCGTGAACAAGCCTGCCTCAGCAGCCTGTCGCGCTCGGGGAAGCTCCTTGAGATCGAAAACTTTATCGTCCCACTTAAAGTTGTGCTCGATGAAGGAGAAAACAGCGTTCAACCGCTGCATGCCATCTATGATCTCCCATCGTATGGGCTGATCAGGCGACGAAGGCGATTTCTCCGCAAAAAGAAACAAAGGCAGCGGATAATCTCTAAGTATGCTATCAATAAGACGCTGTTTCTCGGCGACCGTCCAAACCAACTTCCTTTGGTACTGCCTATTGACCAGAAGAACACCATCTCTATATGCCCGATAAACGGTTTGTATGCTCATGCCTTGAGGCGCTACGGTCATCTACATTCCTCTACTTGCAGCGCCGTGACACGCGCGAAAAGTGAATTGCAGGTGACATCAGGACGGTCATTAATGCAACGGTGAGAATGCCCGCCCTCGTCCTCCTCGCCGGGCCTAACGGCGCCGGGAAGACCACCTTCATCAACGGCTATCTGCGCGAACGCGCGGAGGCCTTCCAATTCGTCAATCCGGACGAGGTCGCGCGCGACCTGCCGCCCGGTCCCGGCCGTGATCTGGCCGCCGGGCGGCTGGTGCTGGAACGGCTGGACGCCCTGTTCGCCGCCCGCGCCGACGTGGTGCTGGAAACCACCCTGGCCAGCCGCGCCCACGCCGTGCGCGTCCGTGACTGGAAGGCGGCGGGATACCGGTTCGAACTGGTCTATCTCAGCCTGCCGTCCGCCGACGCCTCCGTCGCCCGCGTCGCGCGCCGGGTCTCCGAGGGCGGGCACGGCATTCCGGAACAGACCCTGCGACGGCGTTATCCGCTCAGCCTCCACTATCTGGAGACAACCTACAAACCGCTGGCCGACGACTGGAAGGTCTATGCGAGTGGCGGCGAAACCCTCCAACTGCTAGATTGGGGACCGCGATGAAAAAGCCCCTGTTCGATCACGAGACCGTCCTGAAGGCTGGCCGCCGCGCCGCCGAGATGGCCAAACATGGCACACGGGAAGAGAAGTCCGGCAAATTCCTGCCGCCGCCCGGCTGGAAGGGTCATCTGGTCACCGCCGCCGACGCCGCGCCGAAGAAGCCCGGCAAGGCGGCCTAAGCGCCCTTCTCCCGCTAGGGGAGAAGGCTCATTCGCCAGCGATCTTCCTCAACGCCTCTTCGAACACCGCCGCCGGCTGGCCGCCGCTGATCAGGTATTTGCCGTCCACCACCACGGCCGGGACGCTGTTGATGCCGCGCGCGCGCCAGGTCGCCTGTTCGGTCCGCACCGCCTGGGCGTAGCGGCCGGAGGCCAGGACTTCGGCGGCCTCGGCGCGGTTCAGGCCGGCGGTTTCGGCGGCCGTGGTCAGGACGCCCGTGTCGGTCAGGTTGCGGTTGTCGGTGAAATGGGCGTGGAACAGGGCGGTCTTCAGGGCGGCCTGTTTGTCTGGGGCGACCTCGCCCGCCCAGTGCAGCAGGCGGTGGGCGTCGAAGGTGTTCCAGATGCGGCTGGCGTCGGTCATGCGCATGTCGAAGCCAACCTCGGCGGCGCGGGCGCGGATCATCTCGCGGTTCTGGGCCGACTGTTCAGGGGTCGCGCCGTATTTGCGGCCGATGTGGTCGACGATGTTTTCGCCCTCGGGCGCCATGTCGGGGTTCAGCTCGAACGGGCGGAAGGTGATCCGGGCCTCGATCCCCTCGGGCTTCAGCCGATCCAGCGCCGTCTGAAGACCGCCCAGCCCCACCACGCACCAGGGGCAGACCACGTCAGAGACGAAGTCGATGTTCAGGGTTCTGGTCGGGGTCATGGCGGTCTCCGTCGTGGGCGTCACCGCATATGGGCGCTGCGTCGCGGATGAACAGGCGGGGTCGCTGGACTTGGCGGCGGGGCGCGGGGCAAGGTCGGGCATGGCCATCCGCTTTCACCACATCGCCTATCGCGCGCTGGACGTCTGCAACGCCGTGGAGATGGCGGCGATCGAGGCGGCGGTGGCGCGCACCGGCCTGCCCCCCGGCGCGCGGGTGCTGGACATCGGCTGCGGCAACGGGGCGGTGGCGGCGCGGCTGGCGCGGATGGGGTTTGCCGTCACGGCGGTCGAGCGCGACGCCGACATGGCCGATCTGGCGCGCGAACGCACGGCCGGCAGCGGCGCCGAGGTGGTCCAGGCGGATTCGGGCGAGGTGCTGGCGGCTTCGCAGCCGTGGGATCTGATCCTGGCCCTGGGCGCGACCGAGGCGGCGGCGGCGGGTTTGCGCGAGCCTCAGGCGGTTCTGGCGCGGCTGAAACAACACCTGCGGCCCGGCGGCTGGCTGTTGTGGGGCGATCTGTTCTGGGCCGCCGAACCGCCCGCGCCTCTGCGCATGCTGGTCGAGGCGACCAACGACTATCTGAGCCATGAGGGCTGGCAGGCGGCGGCCCGCGCGGCGGGCTATGGCGTCGACCAGGCCCAGGCGTCATCGGCCGAAAGCTGGGATCGCTACACCGCCGCCATGGACGGGGCGGCGCGCGACTGGCTGGCGGTCCATGGCGATGCGCCAGAGGCGGCGACCGTGCGCGCCGCCGCCGACCGGGTCAGGACAATGTTCGACTTCGGCCGGCCCTATATCGGCTTTGGCCTTTATCTGCTGAAGGCGGACTGAGGGCCGGTCAGGCCACGCCGCTGTCGGCCAGCCATTCCAGAATCTTGCCCTTGGGCATGGCGCCGGCCTTCATCGCCGCCATCTGGCCGTCGCGGAACAGCATCAGGGTGGGAATGCCCTTCACCCCCAGTTTCGACGGGACCAGGGGGCTGTCGTCGATATTGACCTTGGCGATCACCACCTTGCCGGCCAGTTCGTCCGAGATCTGCTCCAGCGCCGGGCCGATCTGCTTGCACGGTCCGCACCATTCGGCCCAGAAATCCACCAGCACGGGGGTGGACGCCTTCAGCACGTCGGTTTCGAAGCTGTCGTCGGTGACCTTGACGGTGGCCATGCTCATTCTCCTGATCGGTCGCCCAGCATAGGCGATTCGTCGGCGGGGATGTGGGGGGCGGATGCGGCGACCGCCAGAGCTGCATCCATCAGCGCGCGCGGCACGGGGGTCAGGCGCGGCCCGTCGGTCCAGACCAGGGCCGCCTCGACCGGCCGGTCGGGATACAGCCGCCGCAGCACCGCCGCATAGGCCGCCAGTTGCAGCACATAGGCCGGGTCGGCGTCCTCGATACGGTCGGGCGCGGGGCGGTTGGTCTTGTAATCGACGATCAGCACCCGGTCCGGCGCCACCACCAGACGGTCGATCCGCCCGGCCAGGGTGACCCCGGCGCCCAGTTCCGGCGCCCCGCCGGTGATGGCGACCTCGGCGCGCGAGCCGGGGCCGAACACGGCGCTGAAGCGCGCGTCGTTCAGCACGCCCAGGGCGGCCTGGGCCATCTCGGCCTTCTGGTCCGGCGTCAGATCCGGCTCGCGCGCCAGAAGGCGGGCGGCCAGGTCGGGCCAGGCCGCGGCCGGCGCCTCGGGCAGGCGCTCCAGCAACCGGTGGATCAGATCGCCGCGCCGGAACCGGCCCAGCCGCCCGGCGCGCAGCAGCGGCGACGGCGCCGGGATGCGCCGCATCTCGCCCAGTTGCGACGGCGACGCCAGCCGTCCGGCTCGATCGATGGGCGCCGCGCGTGTGGTCCAGTCGGGCAGGGCGGCGGCCGGGCCGGGCGCAGCGGGGTCCGTCTGCGGGACCGCGACGGGATCGAGGCCATAACGGCGCAGGCCCGGCCCCGCCGGGCGCACGGCGTCGCCCAGCCGCTCGAAGGTCTCGGTCAGCACCGTCCACCAGCTGCCGTCGTCGGGCGCCTTCACCCCCGTCCGGCCCATGATGACGATGCGGTCGCGCGCCCGCGTCAGGGCGACATACAGCAGCCGCATCCCCTCCGCCGCAATCCGCTCGTCCCGCTGGGCGCGCAGGGCGGCGCTGGCGGCGCAGTCGTCGCGCGCGGCGCCGGGACACATCAGCCAGCCCCCTGCGCCCTGCATCAGGGCCGGACCCTGGGCCTTGGGCCGGGCGGTGGTGTCCGGCAGGATGACGATCGGCGCCTCCAGCCCCTTGGCGCCATGCACCGTCATGACCCGCACCTGACCGCGCGCCTGGTCCAGCTCGCGCTTCACCTCCACCTCGGCCGCCTCCAGCCGGGCGAGGCAGGTCTCCAGGTCGGCGGCCCCGCGCTGTTCGGCCGCCAGAACCTGGGCCAGGGTCTCGTCCAGCGCCTCGGCCGCCTCGGCGCCCAGCCGCGCCAGGAACCGCGCGCGGCCCGACCGGCCGCTGTTGTCGATCCGGTTCAGCAGGCCGCTGAAGAAGGCGAAGGGATCACGATCCCGACTGGCGATGGCTGCCTGGGCCAGGTCGCGCGCCGCCGCCCACTCCGGCCGCTCATCCGCCCGTTCGCGCAGTTCCCGCCACAGACCGCCGCGCCCCGGCCGCCCCGCCAGATCGAACAGTCCGTCCTCATCCACATCGCACAGGGGTCCGCGCAGGATTTCGGCCAGCGACAGATCGTCGTCGGGGAACAGGGCGAAGCGCGCCGCCGCCATCAGGTCGTCGAAGGCGATATGGTCCTTCAGCTTCAGCCGGTCGGCCCCGGCCACCGGAATGCCCTGAGCCTTCAGGGCGCGCAGGATCTCTTCGAAGGTCGCATCGCGCCGCCGCACCAGGATCAGGAAGTCGCCATAGCCGCAGGGGCGCAGGGCGCCGTCCCGGTCATGCACCGCCACGCCCTGTTCGACCTGTCGGCGGATGTCGGCGGCCAGGCGTTCGGCCAGGCGCTTGCGCGATCCGGTCGGCGGCTCCTGGTCCACCGGCGCGTCCCAGGCCTCGGCCTCGGGCGCCTTCTCGTCCACGAACAGGTCGACGATCTCGACACAGCCGGGGTGACCGGCGCGGGCGGCCAGGTGCCGGGGCATGTCGCCGCGATCCGGCGACAGGGCGCGCGCGCGCTCGGGCGTGCCGAACACGGCGTCGACGAAATCCAGCACCGTCTGGGTCGAGCGGAACGAGGTGTCCAGCGGCACCTCGGCGAACGGCCGCCCGGCGCCCAGGACGCGGTCTTGATACTGGCGGCTTTCCTCCAGCAGCCGTTCCGGCCGCGCACCCTGGAAGGAATAGATGGACTGTTTCTCGTCCCCCACCGCGAACAGGGTGCGCCCGGCCACCGGGCCGGCGAAGAACTCCTCGGTCAGGGCGCGCACGATGTCCCATTGCTCGGGCGCCGTGTCCTGGGCCTCGTCGATCAGGACATGTTCGATGCGCGCGTCCAGCTTGTACAGAACCCAGGCGGCGCCGTCGCGGCGGGTCAGAAGCTCGGCCGTGCGCGCCACCAGATCGGGGAAGTCCAACGCCCCGCGCCGCACCTTGGCCAGGTCGTATAGCGCGCCATAGGCTTGAGCGAGCGTCAGCACCTTGGCCGTCTCGTCCGCCACCCGCGCGGCCCGCACCCCATCCAGCGCCGCCAGATAGGCGCCTTGCGTTTCCGCCAGGAAGGTCACGGCCGCCGGGGGCGCCGACTTGGTGCCCAGACGCGCGCGCGGGGTTCCGCCGCCGGTCATGAACACCGGCTCCAGATCGTCGAAGGTCGCCTCCGGCGGCTGGGCCGCGCGCATGCGGATGGCGGCGTCCTGATCGGTCTTGGAGCCGGTCGCCATGCCCTCGGCCGCCTCACGCCAGCCGCGCGCATCCAGCCGGGCCATGAAGGCCGCGCCCAGGGTCTGGGGCGTTTCGCCCGGCGCCACGCCCACGGCGGTCCAGGGGTCGGGCGCCGACCCGGCCTCCATCGCCTGCACATGCTGCAGCAGGCCGATGCGCTGGGCCTCGATCAGGGCCAGCAGGCCGTTGAACCGCTCATGATCCAGGGCGACGGCGAAATGGGCATATGCGGCGCCGACCGGACCTTCGGGGTCGCGGACCGCCGCCTGGGCCAGGTCACGGCGGGCCTGGCGCGACAGGGCGCGCGCCGCCTCGTCCTCCAGCACGGTGAAGCGCGGCGACACCCCCGCCTCGATGGGAAAGCGCCGCAGCAGTTTTTCGCAGAAGGCGTGGATGGTCTGGATCTTCAGCCCGCCGGGCGTCTCCAGCGCGCGGGCGAACAGGCGCCGCGCCCGCGACAGGGCCTCGCCGTCCAGCGCCTTGGGATCGCGGCCGTCCAGTTTCGCCAGGGCGGCCGCCAGCTCGGCGTCGGACTTCACCGCCCAGTCGCCCAGCTGTTCGAACAGGCGGGTCTGCATCTCGGCGGCGGCGGCCTTGGTGTAGGTGACGCAAAGCACCGCGCCCGGATCGACCCCGCCCAGCAGCAGCCGCGCCACCCGGTTGACCAGGGTCGAAGTCTTGCCCGATCCGGCGTTGGCGGTGACGAAGACGGTCGCGGCCGGATCGGCGGCGGCGATCTGATTGGCCAGAGCCTGAATCGGGGCCTGGCGCACGGGATCGAGGGCGGCGCTCATTCCTCGACCTCCACCGAACCGGCCACGGCCCATTCCCAAACACGCGCCAGGTGGTCATAGCCGCCGCCGTATTGGCCCATGAACTGCGGCGCGGCCCACGACAGATAGGGGGTCGCCGGGTCGTCGAACCGGGCGATGCGCGCCTTCAGACCCTCCAGTGCGACCTCGGACAGGGCGGCCGCCTCGGCCCCTTCGGCGCGGGTCACGACCTCGCCCGCCACCTTGCGCCCGCTGACCCGCACATAGGTCAGGGCCTCGGGATCGACCGGGCCGCGAGTCGCCTGGAACCCACCGCCGGCCAGGATGGCGCCGGTCAGGGTCAGTTGCGGCGCCAGACCGGCTTTGACCTGTTTCGCGCTGGGCGGGGCGCCCGTCTTGAAGTCCATCACCGTGGCCCCGGTCGCCGACAGTTCGATGCGATCGGCCCGCGCCTTCAGCATGAAGGCTTCGCCCGGCGTGACGATGGGCAGGACGCCCACCTGCTCCACCGCGATCTCGATGCCCCGCGCGCGCCGCTCCTGTTCGAACGCCACCAGCCAGCGGGCGGCGTTGCGCGCCAGCGGTCCCTCGCGCGCCAGGTCGGCGTCCTCGAACCCTTCTTCGCGCAGCGCCCGCATCAGATGGGCGTGCAGCCGGTCCTCGGCGTCGGGCGGCAGGTCCACGGGCCAGTCTTCGGTGAAGCGTTCGATGGCAGAGTGGATGGCCTGGCCGCGCGCCATGGCCTCGATGTCGCGGCCGGGGCGGTCGATCTGCTCCAGGTTCAGGATGCGCTGGGCGTAGAGAGAATAGGGGTCGCGGATCCAGCGTTCGACGCCGGTGACATACAGGCTGCGCGGGCGCCGTTCGACCGGCGGGCGCGGGTCGGGGCGTCGGGCCAAGCGGGGGCGGCCTGGCGACGGCGCATCCAGCCGCGCGGCCCAGTCCTGAACATGCTCAGGCGCGCTCAGGGCCACCGGCGCGTGCGCGGGATCGTTGGCGGCGCGCACCAGCATTTCCAATCGCCACAGCCAGCGCGACCGCACCGCCGGCTGGCCCCCGCGCCGCTGGGTGCAGACCAGCACCGCCTCGGGCGCGGCGGCGGCCTGGACGAACTCATGCGCCGCCTGACCCACCCGTCGTTCGACCGGCGGCAGGCCCAGGGCTGTGCGCATGGCCCGCGACAGCAGGGGGTCGGTCGCGGCGACGGCGGGCCAGACGCCCTCTTCCAGCCCGGCCAGGATCATCCGGTCCGCCCGCGCCAGCGATCCCTCGATGGTCCCCAGGATGCGCAAGGACGGATGGGTCGCCTCGGCGCCGCGCACCGGCGTCTCGCGCGCCAGCATCTCGATCAGTTCGGCCAGGCCCTCGGCGTCGATGTCCCCCAAGGCCGCGCCGCCGTCGATCAGGGCGCTGAGCAGACCCGCCGCCGCCTCGCCGTCCGCCCCGGCCCAGGCGCCCTGTCCCGCCAGGGCCTCGACCAGACCGGTCAGGGTGTTCGCCGCCTGGTCCAGCGGCAGGGTCTGAAAGACGGCGCCGGCATGCAGGGTCTCCAGCGCCTGGGCCAGGCCGCGCGCGGCGTCCAGATCGGCCTTGCGCCCCGGCGGTGGTTCGCGGCCGTTGCGATCCGGTCCGGCGGCCTTCAGCAGCCGCTCGACCATGCGGGGCCAGGTGCGCGGCGCCGATCCGCGCAGGGCGTGACGCTCCAGCGCCCGTAGGGCGGCGGGGCCGTGCGCCTCGATCAGGCGCGGCCGCACCAGGGCATGCTTGGCCAGCCCCAGGATCAGGTGCGGATCGGTCGGCGCCGCCAGCCAGCGCGCCGCCAGATCGACCAGCGTCCCGGCCGGATGCAGGCTCAAGGGATCGCCCACCGACACGTCCGGGACCACGCCCCAGCGCTCCAGCCGCGCCCGCACCCGCCGGGCCAGCCCCTGGTCCGGCGTCACCAGGGCGCAGGTGCGGGGCGAGCCGTCGGCGTGGGGCGTCTCCAGCGTCTGGCGCATCATCATGGCGATGGCGGCGGCGGCCTCTTCCTCGGCCCGCGCCTCCAGCAGGCTCAAGCCCGCCAGACCCTCGGCCACCGGATCGGCCGCCTGTCCCGCCTCGGCCGCCTGGGCGCGCAGGTCGCGGATGGCGGCAAGCCAGTCGCTGGTCGCCTCGGGCGGACGCAGGGCCTCGTTCAAGACCTGGGTGCGGGCCGGGCCGCGCGGGTTGGTGGCGTCGTCGCCGCCGGGCCAGGGCCGCACCTGCGCCCGCTCGATCCCGGCCACAGCCAGGATGCGTTTCAGCCCGCCCTGCGGATGCTGGTCGTCGATCTGGTCCCACACCGCCGGGTCCAGCATCAGATCCAGCCCCGGCGCGACCACGCAGCCGCGCGGCGCGCGCGCCACGGCCGCCAGAACGGCGGCGGCGCCCGGCCCGGCGGCGGCGGCCCCGGCGGCGATGATCGGATGGGCTGGCGGCCGTTCGTCCCACAGCTGGGCCAGGCGCCGCAGCAGGCGCGCGCGCCGCTGGACCGCATCCATCAGCCCCAGCTCGGCCAGCCGTTGCGGCCAGGCCGTGACCGCCAGCCCCAGGAACCGGGCCGATTCCTTCCAGTGCTGGGCCAGGTCGCGCTCGGCCAGATCGGCGACCCGCTCGATGTCGGCGACCTCTTCCAGGGCGCAGGAATCCATGAAGCCGCCCAGGGCCTCGGCCATGTCCAGGGCGCGACGGGGCGTCAGGCCGGGATCGAAATCCTGCACGATCATGCGCGCCATCTCGAACCGGCGCGTCAGGGGGGCGATGGCCGGCGGCAGGTCCAGACCCAGTTCGCCCGGCGCGAACGGCGCCTCGTCCTCCTCCAGGTCGCCCAGGGGCCGCACCTGCGGCAGCAGCACCGGCCGGTCGCCCGCCATCCGGGCCAGGGCGCGGGTGAAGTCGCGCGTCGCCCGCCGGTTGGGCAGCAGGATCACCGCATCCCCCAGCGCTTCGGGCGCCGCCGGTCCCATCCAGTCCAGCACACCGCGCGCCAGGTCTTCCAGGAACGGCCGATGCGCCGCGATGGCCCACCAGCGCGGCCCCGCACCCGCGAACGGATCGAAGATCAGGCTCACGCGGCGCCCTTCAGTCGCGCCTCGGCCTCATCGCGGGCCTGCGGATCGCCGACATGCATCCAGTCGCCGTCCAGAACACAGCCATACAGCCGTCCCGCCGCCGCCGAGGCGCGCCACAGGGGGCTGAGCGAAAACGGACCCTCCGGCCCGGTGTCGGCATAGTCCGGCCGGGTGATGTGCACCCCCATATAGGCGTAGGGCGCGCTGGCGGCGTCGCCCCGGAACCCCAGCCGCCCGTCATCGGCCAGAAAGAAATCCCCGTCCCCCTCGAAGCCGATCGACCCTTCGCGTCGTGCCAGCAGCAGGGCCGCGTCCATGCGGTCGGCGTCCCACAGGCGGATCAGTTCGGCCAGCGCGCTTCCGCGGTCGATCCAGACGCTGTCGATATTGGCCACGAACACCGGATCGTCGCCCAGCAGCGGCCGCGCCTTCTTCAGCCCGCCGCCGGTCTCCAGCAGTTCCGCCCGTTCGTCGGAAATGACGATCTCGGGCCCCCGCCCGCGCGCCTTCAGATGCGCCTCCAGCCGGTCGGCGAACCAGTGGACATTGACCACCGCCCGCTGAACCCCGGCCTCGGCCAGCCGATCCAGCACATGGTCGATCAGGGCCCGGCCGCCGACATCGACCAGAGCCTTGGGCCGGTCATCGGTCAGGGGGCGCATGCGGGTGCCCAGGCCGGCGGCCAGCACCATCGCCGTCCTCGGCGCGCTCATCGCCGGGCCTCCGGCGGCACATGGCGGGCGAACCAGTCGGCGACCGTCTCCAGTCCCGGCTGGCGCAGATTGCGCTCCAGATGCGTCCACATGCGCGGCATGAAGGCGGCGTATCGGGGCTTGGCGTCGCGCACGATCAGCCGGGCGAAGATCCCCAGGATGCGCGCCTCGTTCAGGGCCGCCAGACCGGCGTAATCCTGCATGAAGGCCGCCCGGTCCACGTCGGGACGCAGGACGAAATAATGATCCAGCGCCGCCGCCTCCAGCGCCGGAGGCACATCGCGCCGCGCGTCCTGCAACAGGGAATGCAGATCCCACGACGGATGCGCCCGCACCGCGTCCTGGAAGTCGATCATGCCCACCCGCGCCGCGCCGTCGCGATCCGGCAGCCAGATCAGGTTCTCGGCGTGATAGTCGCGGTGGGCCATGACGGTCGCCCCGGTCGCGCCGCGCTCGACCACCGGCGCCCAGGCCGCGCGCCAGTCGGCCATGGCCACGTCGTCGAAGGCCAGTTCGGGCTTGAGCCGGGGCATCCACTCCACGAACAGATCGGCCCCGCCCTGCAGCGCCGTCTGGTCATAGGTCAGCAGCGGCCAGTCGCCGCCGGGGCCGCGCAGAACTTCCGGCGTCGGCGACTGATGGATGACCGCCAGGGCCTCGATGGCGGCCATGTACAAGGGCGTCTCGTCCGCGCCGTCTTCGATCACCCGCGCGAACAGGGCGTCGCCGAAATCCTCCAGCACGGCCAGGCCCGCCTCGGCATCCAGAGCCACGACCTCGGGCGCCGATAGGCCCAGAGCCTTCAGATGCGCCGCCACCGCCGCAAAGGCCTCGATCCGCCCGGCCGACAGGCGGGCCACGGCGTTCCAACCCTCGGCCTGACGCCGATCCGGCGACCAGGCGGGGTCGCAGGGGCGGCTTTCAGCGGCCGCGGGCTGGTCCATCAGCATCAGGGACCGACCATCCGGCGTGGTCAGCCGTTCATACCGCCGGGTCGAGGCGTCGCCGGGCAAGGCTGCGCGCGCCGCCTCGCTCAGGCCGGCGACGGTCAGGAAGTCCAGGCGTTGGCGTTCGCGGTCAGACATGCAGATCCTTCAGCCTCTGTTCCCAGTCGCCTGCGCCGGAAACGGTCGCACGGCGCCCCCCGTCGTGTTCGGCCAGGGTGATCTTCAGCGGCTCGACCCCCAGCCAGGCGACCGGATCGTCGCCCAGCCGCTCGGGCCATTCGATCAGAACGGCCCCGCGATCCAGCGCCTCGTCCAGGCCGATCTCGACCGCCTCTTCCGGCCGGGTCAGGCGGTACAGGTCGAAATGGGCGATGGCCGGTTCGCTCTCATAGAATTGCACCAGGGTGAAGGTCGGGCTGGGCACGTCTTCATCGGGCGTGGTCAGGGCGCGGATCAGGCCGCGCGCCAGGGTCGACTTGCCCATGCCCAGGGGGCCATGCAGCAGCACGGCGTCCCCGGCCGCCAGCAGCGGCGCCAGGGCCGCGCCCAGCCGCGTCGTCGCCTCGGCGTCGGCCAGATGCACGATCATGCGAATTCCGCATCCGGCTGGGCCGGCAGGACGCGCTCGGTGAAGGCTTTCAGCGCATAGGTCGCGCGGGCCGGATCAATGTCCAGCCGCGACGGCGGGACCGGCAGGCCCACGGTCAGGCGAAAGGCCTGTTTCTTCTTGTTCAGCATCTCGTGGAACAGGGTCACGTCCCGCAGTTCGCGCGAGAATCGGTCGAACAGATGGAACAGGCGCGAATAGGGACCGCTGACATGGATCGGCACGATGGGCGCATCATATTTGCGCGCCAGGGAGGCGGCGGTGGTGGCCCATTCGGGATCGGTCAGAGAGCCGTCGCGCCCCACCCGCGCCAGCCGTCCGGCCGGGAACATGACCACGCAGCGCTCGGCCTCAAAGGCGGCCTTGGCGGCGGCCAGGGTGGCGCGGGTCTTTTCGCGCGTGCGCTTGTCGACCACCCATTCGACCGGAATGACCGCTTCGCCCAGGCGCGGCGAGACCCGCAGCGCATCGGCGTTGGCGAAATAGATGCTGTCGGTGCGCCGTCTGCGGATGGCGTCGAACACCGCCACCCCGTCGGCGATGCCGGTCGGATGGTTGGCCACGACGATGCAGCGGCCGGTGGCGGGAACCCGGTCCAGGTTCAGCGCCGACACCTTCAGGTCCAGCAGGTCCGCCACATGATCCAGCGCGTCTCGGCCCGGCAGATCGGCGATGGCTTCGGCCATGGACCGCGCCTGGCGATAGCCCAACAGGCTGTACAGACCCGGCCGCACGACGGGCCACAGGATCGAGCCGGTCAGGCGCGGCGCCCGCTCGGCGATCAGCACGTCGACGATGTGGGGCGAAGCGGGCGTCATGCCCACCGGTTGTCGCCGCTGGCGCGGCCGGGGGCAAGCGGCTTTGCGGCCGGGGCGGGGCGGTGCTACGCCTCGGGCCGCCGCTGTTTTCGTCAAGCGCAAGGATCGCCCTGCATGACCCGCCTGAACCGCCTGCTGACCGGCCTGTCCGCCGTCGCCCTGATCGCCGCCGCCGCCCCCGCCCTGGCCGAAGGCCCCGCGCCCGTCCCCGCCCCGTCGATCCAGGCGACGGCCGCGACCGCGCCCTTCACCTATCAGGACATGATCGGCCTGAACCGCCTGTCCGACCCCCAGGTGTCGCCGGACGGCAAATGGGTGGTCTATTCGGTCACCACCACCGACATGGACGCCAACCGCCGCACCAACCATGTGTGGATCCGCGGCCTGGACGGATCGGCCGAGCCGCGCCGCCTGGCCCTGTCGGACGGCGGCGCCAACACCGCGCGCTGGGGTTCGGACGGGCGCATCTATTTCCTGTCGGGCCGGTCGGGCTCCAGCCAGGTCTGGCGGGCCGAGGCGGACGGGACCGGCGCGGTCCAGGTCACCGACCTGCCCACCGACGTCAACGCCTATCGCCTGAGCCCCGGCGCCGACCGGCTGCTGGTGTCGCTGGCGGTCTATCCCGATGCGGCGGACCTCAACGCCTCGGTCCAGCGCGGCAAGGCGGCGGCCGAGCGCAAGTCGACCGGCATGGTCTATGACCGCATGTTCGTGCGCCACTGGGACACCTGGAACGACCACACCCAGAACCATCTGTTCGCCGTCTCGATCGGCGCCGACGGCCGCGCCACGGGCGACGCCGCCTGGGTGACCAAGGGCTTTGACGGCGACACCCCGTCCAAGCCGTTCGGCGACGAGGGCGAGTTCACCTTCACCCCCGATGGCCGGGGCGTGGTCTTCTCGGCGCGCGAGGCCGGCAAGACCGAGCCGTGGAGCACCAATTTCGACCTGTACCGCACCGACCTGTCGGGCGGCGGGCGGTTCGAGAATCTGACCGACGACAACGACGCCTGGGACACCGGCCCGGTCTTTTCGCCCGACGGCAAGATGATGGCCTATCGCGCCATGGCCCGGCCGGGGTTCGAGGCCGATCAGTTCGCCATCATGCTGCGCGACATGGTCACCGGCCAGGTCAGCCGCGTGGCCCCGCAATGGGACCGTTCGGCCGACGCCGTGCAATGGTCGGCCGACGGACGGACCCTGTATGTCACCGCCGGAGACGTGGGCCAGACGCGCATCTTCGCCGTGGACGTCCAGCGTGACAGCGTCGTTCCGATCACCGGCCCGGGCCATGTCTCGGCCTTCAGCCTGACGCCGTCGGGCATCGTCTTCGCCCAGGACACGCTGCAGACCCCGTCGGAGCTGTGGTTCAAGACCTATCGCGGCCGGGAAATGCCGCGCCGCCTGACGCGGGTGAACCCTGTTCTGGATCAGCGCGCCTTTGGCGAGGCCGAGCAGTTCAGCTTCCCCGGCTGGAACGGCGAGACGGTGCATGGCTATGTCATCAAGCCCGCCAACTATGTCGAGGGACAGCAATATCCGGTCGCCTTCCTGATCCACGGCGGGCCGCAGGGGTCGTTCGGCAACAGCTGGTCGTTCCGCTGGAACCCGTCGTCCTATGCGGGCGCGGGCTATGCGGTGGTGATGATCGATTTCCACGGCTCGACCGGCTACGGCCAGGCGTTCACGGATTCAATCAGCCAGCACTGGGGCGACCGCCCGCTGGAAGACCTGCAGAAGGGCTGGGCCCACGCCCTGTCGACCTATGGCTTCCTGGACGGGAACCGCGCCTGCGCCCTGGGCGCCTCCTACGGCGGCTATATGGTCAACTGGATCGCGGGCCAGTGGAACGAGCCGTGGAAATGCCTGGTCAATCACGACGGCGTCTTCGACACCTTCAACATGGGCTTCGCCACCGAGGAGCTGTGGTTCACCGAATGGGAGAACGGCGGCACGCCCTGGCAGAACCCCGAGGGGTATCAGCGCTTCAACCCCGCCAATCACGTCGCCAACTGGCGCACGCCGATGCTGGTGGTCCAGGGCGACCGCGACTTCCGCATCCCCACGTCCCAGGCCCTGTCGACCTTCACCGCCCTGCAGCGTCAGGGCATCGAGAGCCGCTTCCTGGTCTTCCCGGACGAGAACCACTGGGTGTTGCGTCCGCAGAACAGCCTGCAATGGCACAATGAGGTGTTCGGCTGGCTGGACCGCCACATCGGGACCGGCGCTGCGCGCTGAGGCGACGCCTTATCGCTCATGAAGCCTTATCGCTCATGAAGAAGGGGACGCGAGGGCCAGGCCCCGCGTCCCCTTTTTTTGTCGTTCGGTGCGGATCAGGCGCCGGTGCGGCGCGTCTCCAGGGTGCGCGACAGGCGGGCGTGTTCGCGCGAGGTCATGCAGCGCGGGGCCGACCAGGTCTCGCCCCGACGCTTGGCGCTCAGCACCTGATCGGCGGTCATGAACACCGGCGCCTGGCCGTACTGGCGCTCATAGTCGCGGCGGGCGATGGCGCCGCTTTCGCACCACATCACCGCCTGCGGCCTTGCCGCCGCGCGCGTCTCGCCGCCGGGCGGGGCGGCCATGGCGGGGGTGAAGGCGCTCAAGGCCAGGGCGCTGGCGGCGGCGGAGATGATGAAACGGCGCATGCGAAACCTCCCGGTCTGGACCTGAATTCGATCAGGGTTCGGAGCGATAATGCGCCAAAATGCGTCGATGTAAAGAATATGCGACAATCTGATATGGATTTCGTGAAATACGCGCCGATTACGGTGCAATTTCAAACGCCGGTCCAGAGCGATCTGCGCGGCCGCGATTGAGCCGCCGACCGATTCCATGCCTAGCTGGGCCATGACCCGACGCGGCCTGATCGCTTCCGTCCTGGCCTGGCCCAGCCTGGCGACCGCCGCCACCGCCTCGGCCCAGGCGGGCGGACGCGTCGCGACCGCGCCCTATGGCCCCGACCCGCGACAGAGGCTGGAGATGTTCGCGCCATCCCGGTCCATCGCGGCCGCGCCGGTCGTGGTGATCCTGACGGGCGGTGATCGGGCGGCCGGGCGGCACCTGGGCCGCGCCATGGCGGATCAGGGCTTTCTGGGCGTGGCGGCGGGGGTGCGCGCCGCGCCGGGCACGGCCTTTGCCGACTTCATCGCCGACGCCGCCCGGGCGGTAAGTTCGGCCGCCGAAGCGTGCGAAGGCTACGGCGGCGATCCGGGGCGCCTGACCGTTCTGGGCTGGGGCGACGGCGCCCATGCGGCCTGGATGCTGGCGCGGGACCGCCGCTATATGGCCGCCGTCGGCCGGACGGGCCTGATCCGGGCGGTCGCCGCCATCACGCACGGCCGGACGCGCCGGGGGTTCGACGCCGCGGCCACACGCGCCGCCTTTTCGGCCGCAGACCAGCCGCCCCTGCTGGAGACCACCGACGCCACGCCCTCGGCCCTGGCCGCTTTTCTGCATGACCGGCTGGCGGCGCCGTCAGGGTCGGTCAGTAGCGCCGACGCCGGACCCGGCGCACAATGATTGGCGACTGGAGAACCCCATGCGCCTGCTGACCGTTTCGATTCTGGCTTCGGCCCTGGCCGCCGCCGCCTGCACCCAGGCCCCCGCCGCCGCCCAGGAGCCGGTGGCGACCACACTGGACGGCGCCTATCGTCAGGCCCTGGCCCTGACGCCCCTGCCTTATGAAGTCGAAAACCAGCATCGCTACTGGCTGTCGCTGCCGGCCGACGAGCGGGGCGACGAAACCTATGAGCTGGAGCGGCTGCAACGCCGCATCGTCCAGGACCGCAAGGCCCGCGCCGTCCGCACCACGACCGAGGCCCTTCAGGCCGGGTGCGTGGACATCGTGTTGAAGGGCTGTTCGGTCACATCCGGCGGCTTCGTCCAGGGCGGCGACCAGCGGCTGTGGTTCCAGATCCAGGACGGCTTCACCGACGAAGACGGCGTCGGCGGCGGGGTGGTGATCTTCGAGCAGGAGGCCGGCGGCGCGCTGAAGCCGATCTACTGGACCTTCGAGGGGTCGCGCTATGACGCCCCCATGCTGACGCCCCATGGCGAGGGTCAGTGGCTGCTGATCGTGCCCGGCATCTCGCGCGGCACCGGCAGCGGCGACATGACGGTGATGATGCTGTGGCGCGACGGCGCCTGGCGGGCGGTTGACGTGGACTGGCAGAGCCGGGCTGGCGATCTGCTGAAGGGGTTCGAGGTGCGGCACCAGCCGCGCTGGCATTTCCCGGAACTGAGCGCCCACACGCCGCTGTGGCGCGCGTCGGACGCCAACTGCTGCGGCGAAGGCGGTTCGGCGGGCCTGACCTTCGACATCGTTCAGGACCGGCTGACCCTGACGGATGTGAACATCCAGGGCCGAAACGACGATTAAGCGTCGCCGTCTCGCAAACGCCATGGTCTTCCGCTAAAGGAGGCCATGACAAACACGATGAACGCACAGGCGGCGCTGGCCCGCCTCGAAACCCTCTACACCGCTTCCGTCGCTGACCTGCGCCAAGCGGTGAAGACCTTCCTTGAAACCGGTGAACGCCCCGACGCCGAAGCGCGCGCCAAGGGCCTGTTCGCCTATCCGCGCCTGCGGGTCAGCTGGTTCGGCGAACGGCCCGCCAACCTTGAGACCCGCGCCTTCGGCCGGCTGTCGCGGCCCGGCGTCTATGAAACCACCATCACCCGCCCGGACCTGTACGGCCCCTATCTGATCCAGCAGCTGGAGTTGCTGGAGGCCGACTATGGCGCTCGGTTCGAAGTCGAGCCGTCGGACCAGGAAATCCCCTTCCCCTATGTGCTGGATGGCTCGGACGTGGTGCTGGACCGCACCATGACGGCGGCCATCGCGCGGTATTTCCCAACCACCGACCTGGCCCATATCGGCGACGAGGTGTCGGATGGTCTGTGGGATGTGGGCGAGACCTTCCCCCTGGCCCAGTTCGACGGCCTGCGCACCGACTTCTCTCTGGCGCGGCTGAAACACTATACGGGTACGCGCGTCGACGACGTCCAGAACTACATCCTGTTCACCAACTATCACCGCTATGTCGACGAGTTCGTGCGTTGGGCCTGCGCCCAGCTGGCCGATCCGAACAGCCCCTATGAGACCCTGAGCTGCGCCGGCGGCGTTATCATCACGCGCGAAAATCCCGACCCCGAACTGGCCATCCTGGACCAGGCGTGGCGCAAGCATCAGATGCCGGCCTATCACCTGACGGCGCCGGGCTGGGAGGGGGTGACCCTGGTCAACATCGGCGTGGGACCGTCGAACGCCAAGACCATCTGCGACCACCTGGCGGTCACCCGGCCGCATGCCTGGATGATGATCGGCCATTGCGGCGGCCTGCGGCCCAGCCAGACGGTCGGCGACTATGTGCTGGCCCACGCCTATCTGCGCGACGACCACGTTCTGGACGCCGTGCTGCCTCCGGACATTCCGATCCCCAGCATCGCCGAGGTTCAGCGCGCCCTTTACGACGCGGCCAAGATCGTTTCGGGGGCGCCCGGCGAAGAGGTCAAGCGCCGCCTGCGCACCGGCACGGTGGTCACCACCGACGACCGCAACTGGGAGCTGCGCTATTCGAAATCGGCGCTGCGCTTCAACCTGAGCCGCGCGGTGGCCATCGACATGGAAAGCGCCACCATCGCCGCCCAGGGCTATCGGTTCCGCGTGCCCTACGGCACCCTTCTGTGCGTGTCGGACAAGCCGCTGCACGGCGAGATCAAGCTGCCGGGCATGGCCAACCGCTTCTATGAAGGCTCGATCTCGGAACACCTGCAGATCGGCATCCAGGCCATCGACCTGCTGCGGGCCGAGGGCATGAAGCTGCATTCGCGCAAGCTGCGGGCCTTCGACGAGCCGCCCTTCCGCTAAACCCCGTCAGGTTGGCCAGGTGTCGGGCGATGCGCCCAGCACCTCGCCCGCCAGATACAGCGAGCCGCAGATCACGACCCGCCCGGCGCCCAGCGCCAGGGCGCGGTCCAGCGCCTGGGTGACCGAGGCGGCGGGCATGGCGCCCAGGCCATGCCCCCGGGCCACCGCCGCCAGGGCCGTAGGGTCCGCCGCTGCTCCATCGAACGGCACGGTGAAGACGTGGCCGCCGGTGTCCTTCAGCGCCTCGAAGAAGCCGCCTGCATCCTTGTTGCCCAGCATGCCGACGATCAGGGCCAGGGGCATCGGCGCCCGCGCCTGACGCGCCGCCAGAAACTCGGCCAGCGCCCGAGCCGCATGGGGGTTGTGCCCGCCGTCCAGCCACAGTTCGGCGTCCGCCGCCCGCGCCGTCTGGCCATAGGAACCGGCCGTCAGCCGTTGCAGACGCGCAGGCCAGACGGCGGTGGTCAGTCCCTGTGCGATCGCCGCCTCCGGCAGGCCCAGCTCCAGCGCGGCGGCTACGGCCAGGCCGGCATTGTCGAACTGGTGCCCGCCCGCCAGCGCCGGGGCCGGCAGGTCCAGGAACCGCTCGGTCGACTGGAAGGCCAGGGCGCCGTTTTCGGGCCAGGCGTCGAAATCGGTTCCCATGACCGTCAGGGGCGCGGCCACGGCGGCGGCGGCCCGTTCGATGGCGGCCATGGCCTCGGGCCGCTGGCGCGCCACCACGCCGGGCGCGCCGGATTTCAGCACGCCCGCCTTTTCGCCCGCGATGGCCGCCAGATCGGTTCCCAGGAACTCGGCATGGTCCAGATCGACGGGGGTGATGACGCTGAGCAGCGGCCGTTCGATCACATTGGTCGCGTCCAGCACCCCGCCCAGGCCGACCTCGATCAGGGCCAGATCGGCGGGCGTCTCGCTCATGGCCAGAAAGGCGGCGGCGGTCGTGCTTTCGAATACGGTGGCTTCACCGCCCACCGCCTCGACCCGGTCCAGCACGCCGTTCAGGGCCTGATCCTCGATCAGCCGGCCGGCCAGGCGGATGCGCTCGTTGAACCGCACCAGATGCGGCGAGGTGTAGGCATGGACCCGCAGGCCCGCCGCCTCGGCCATGGCGCGCAGCAGGGCGACGGTCGAGCCCTTGCCGTTGGTCCCGGCCACATGGACGACAGGCGGCAGGCGGTGCTGGGGGTCGCCAAGGGCCGCGCACAGGGCGCGCATCCGGTCCAGCGACAGATCGATCCGCTGGGGGTGGCGCGCCAGCAGGCGTTCAGAGATCGGGTCCATGCGCGCCCTTCCAGCCCAGGCCGGTCAGGCGCGCAAGTGTCTTAGCGCTGGACCCACTGGCCCTGGGTGTTGCGATACCACTGGCCCGAGCTGATGCGGGGCAGAAGCTGGGATTCGAACATCCGGGCGCCGGCCACATCGGCGGTGGTGCCAGCCTCTGCGGCGCTGCGGGCATAAACAGCGCGGCGGCCGTCATTGGTGGCGCGCACGGCGGCTTGCAGCGCCGCATCGGCCGACGCCGGCTGGCGCACGCCCAGATAACCGTCGGCCTGTTCCCCGACCACGCCGGCGGCCTTGGCCGAATCGATCAGGGTCTTCTGCTGGGCGGTCTGGGCGAAGGCCGCGCCCGCGGCGACGCCCAGGGCCGTCACGGCGGCGGCGACGACGAAAAGCTTGCGGAAGGTCATGGTCTTCATCCCGTCAGAACAGATTGGGGTTGTCGCGCAGCATCTGCTGCAGTTCCTGGTCCAGCTTGATGCGCACATCGGCGTCCAGCTTGGCGTAGATCTGGATCGGCGCGACCTCGACCCGCACGGTCGGCGCGCAGGCGGCGGCCGAACCGGCCACAACGGCCATCAGGGCCAGGCCCGCCAGGCGGATCGGGGGCTGAAAGGTCTTGCGCGGTCCGGTCATGGTCGGCTCTCCGAAAGGTCGCGACGATCTAACGCCGTCCTGTGTGAATGGGTTCTGAACGAACATCAGGGGGTGTGTCCTTCTCCGGCGCGGGCGCGGTTCAGTTCGATCAGATCGGCGAACAGTTGATCCGCGTTCAAGGTGGTGTCCAGCGTCAGATCGACCCCCGTGCCGGACGGCAGCGGCAGGTCGCGCTTCAGGAATTCACGGCTGATCAGCTCCGCCAGACTGAGGCGCAGCTCCTGCCGCTGGGGCGGATCGTGGCGACCCTTGATATGGAACATCACGCCCAGGCGGCCCTGGTCCTGGCTGTTCACCTCGGCCGTCAGGGTGTCGAAGGCCAGATTCTCCATCGCCTGATAGGCCAGGTCCTGCACCGTATTGGGCGGAACGTCCGCGCCGCCGCCCCCGGCCTCGACGCCGCTCAAGGCCTCGCGCTGGATCGACAGGCGGCCCGGCTGGACGGCGTAAAGCTGGCCGCCCGAAATGCGCACCCCGCCGCCGCCTGGCTCGGACCGGAACGGCAGGCGGCCCGACACCACGGCGTCCAGCTGCGCCTTGTCGCCGAAACCCGACCCGGCCAGGACTTCGCCCAACTGCACCCGATCCAGCACGATCACTCCGTCGAAGCCCTGGGTCGGGTCCAGCGGCACAGTGAACGGCTCGACCCGCACCACGCCGCCGGCCACATGCACATCGGCGGCGGCCACGGTGATCCCGGCCTTGTCCAGGGCGAACTCGACCTCGGCGTCGGTGACGGGCGTCAGGGTCTCCAGGCTGTCGGCGGTCAGCCGCTGGCCCGGCGCTGTGACCAGGGGGACCAGGCTGGTGAACGCCACCTCGCCCCTCAGCCCCTTCACCGCGCCGGCGGGACTGACGAAATCCAGGCCCGGCACGACCAGGCGGCCGCCGCTTTCGCCATCGCCCTCGGCGGTCCAGCCCAGGCGGCCGGTGAATTGCGCCGTTCCGACCGCCGGCGACTGGACGAAGGGTTCGACCAGGGGGCTGAGGTCGCCGGGCTGAAGCGCGTCTTCGACGAACACCAGCATCGGCGTCTCGATCAGCACGCCGCCCTGGCCCGTGGTCCCGTCGTGATCCAGCGTCAGACGCCCCACGGCGTGTTCGCCCGACTTCAGATCAAAGCCGCCGCTCCAGCGTTCGTTCGCCAACTGGGCCTGGCCCGAGGCGATCAGGGGGTTGAACCGGCGCGGATCGGTGGCGTCCAGAACGCGCGCCCGATCCACCTGGGCCCGCATCGACACGCCCGAGGCCCCGCCCGAGGCCGTCAGGGCGCCCTCGGCCTCGGTGAACCGCATGGCCAGGAAGGGCGCGGCGGCGTCCACCCCCGCCAGCCGCCCGCGCGCGGTCCAGCCGCCGTCCTGAACCAGGACCAAAGGGGCGCCCTCTGTGGGGCAGAAACGGCCCGAAATGTCTGTGACGTCGTTCTCGTCCAGCTCCAGCCGTTCGACCTGAACCGCGACACAGTCGTCCGGCGCATAGGTCAGGCGCCCCCCATCGGACGTCAGGACGCCGCGGGTCTGCGCCTCGACGCCCCGGAACAGATCGAAATCCAGCGCCGCGCGCCCGTCCAGACGCGCCTGGAACCCGCCGGGGGTCAGCCGCCAGTCGGGAACCGCGACCTGAAGTTCCGGCAGGCCGCGCCCGCGTTCGGCGCTCAGGCTCAGGGCGCCGCCGCCCGCCTGGCCCGGCTCGGCCGCGAACACCGGCCGGGCGTCGGCCGCCGCGATCCGCAGCACGCCGCCGTTGCGCGGGCGAAGTTCGACCGGCCGATCCAGCGCCACCGTCGTGCCGGGGCTGCCCGTCGTCAGGCGCACGGCCGGAACCGACAGGCCGAAATCGCCCAGCGCCTGTTTCATCGCCTTCAGGTCTTCGGGATCGTCGGCGCCGACCGGGCCGAACAGGGGCCACGCCCCGCGCGCGGCGTGCAGGGCGCCGTCCGCCTGGATCAACAGGGCGCCGTCCATCCGCGCGTCCAGCATGGCCCGTCCCGTCACCTGGCCCAACCGTAGGTCGCTGGCGCTCAGGGCCGTCGCCGTGATCCGCGCCGGTCCGGTCATCTCCATGGCCGCGCCGCGCCCGCCCATCGTCAGGTCGTCGGACTGGACCGCCAGCCCCTGGGCCGAGGCGGCGTCGGTCGCCAGCCGTCCGGCCCCCAGCCGCGCCGGGCCGCGCAGGCTCCACCCCATGCCGCGCGTGTCGCGTGCGACGACCAGGGCCGCATCCGGGGCGGCCAGCGTCAGGCCCGCCCCCTGGACGTCCGGGCCGGACACGGCCTGCGCCCGGGCCGTCAGCCTTGACCGCCCGTCGATGCGGAAGGTCTCGATCCAGCCCGCCGTGGCGCCGTCGAACCCACCGTCCAGCGCCAGACCGCGCATCTGCGTCTGGCCCGTCGTCAGTCCCTCGGCCGTCAGTTTCAGGTCCAGCACGGCCCGACCGTCGCCGCGCCGGCGTTTCATATCGGGATAGGCGACCTCTCCCGACAGGGCCGCCTGGCCATTGGCCACCGACCAGCCGGGCGCCGCCGCCTGGGCCGCGGCGGCGTCCACGCGCAGATGCAGGCGATCGCCCACGGTCCGCGCCTGGACCGAAGCCGTCAGGTTCCGCGCCGTGACCGCCTCGCCCGCCAGGGTGGTGGACGGCAGTTGGGCGTCCAGGGCGATCAATCGGCCGTCATCGATCCGGGCGTCGGCCGTCGCGGCCAGCCGACCCTGGGCCGTCTCCAGATTGACGCGCCCCCGCTCGACCACCACCAGCGGTCCCCGACTGTCGGGACGCGGCGGTTGGCCAGTGAATTCCTCGATCAATGGGTCCAGCGCCCCCAGGCTGAGACCATCCTTGTCCCACCGCGCGCGCAGGATCGGGCGAACCAGGCGCACCCGGCTGGGCGTCACGCCCAGGCCGCCGCGCGACCACGGCAGGCCCAGGGCATAGTCGACCTCGACCCGTTCGGCGGCGAAATCGGGGTCTCGGGGATCGCCGATGCGGACCTTGGCCGTCAGACCGTCCAACTCCAGGCGTTCAATCTCGACCTGCGCTTCGATGCCGCGCCGCTCCAGCCAGCCGACCAGCACCTCACGCGCCGCCGCCCGCCGGTTCAGATACAGCAGGGCGGCCAGCAGCAGCACCAGAACGGCCAGGGCCGCCAGCCCCAGGCCCAGCCCACGCAGCATCCGCCGGCCCCGGCTCATGCGCGCCTCGGGAATCGCAACGGTGCGTCGATTTGAACCATCAGAAGGAAACCCGAACATCGCGGCGTTGCACAATAAACACTGCACAGTGGCCGCAAGGACACTTGCAGCTTATTGTGGCGCTGTCACGGCGTCACATGCGCTGTAATGCACAAGCATAGCGTCAGGATGCTTGACCGTAATCTGTGTGTCGCGACGAAACGACTCCACCGCGAACGCGCGAATGCCATCGGCGACGCTTGCGCGGTTAACGGTTTGTATCCTTCGCGCTTCCCATAAGGGACACAGCAGGGTATAGGCGGTGCCTTCGCGGACCGGGGGCGCTCGGGCCCGATCCTTGCTTAAGTGAGTGTCCTGGCGCCGAGTGGGCGTCGTCGATTGTCGGGGACCGATGGCTCAGTTTGACCCACGTCGCCAGCCGATGCGTCTCGCGCCGCATGCGTTCACGGCTCTGGCGGCTGTTTCGGTGGCCCTGTTGGCCGGCCGCGTCTATCAGCCCGCGCGGGCTGAAGAAGCGCCGCCGCTGACCCAGGCCCAGATCGACACACTGGAAGCCCAGGCCTTCGCCGCCGCCGCCGCGCCCGCCGGACTGACCGCGCCCGAAGCCGTCCCCGTACAGATTCGCCGTGGCGAGACCTTCGAGCAGGCCGTGCGCCGCACCGGCGTCTCGGATCAGGACGCCTCGGCCGTCGCCGCCACAGTCGCTAACGCGCTGGACGTGAATCAGATCCGCGCCGGCCTGCGTTTTGAAACCGCCATCTCGCGCCCGCGCGGCGGCCTGGGCGAGGCCCGGCTGGTCGGTCTGACCATGCGCACCGGCCCGGCCAGCCAGTTGACCGTGTCGCGCAGCTTCGACGGCGCCCTGCGCTTGCGCGCGCTGGAAGAAAAAGTCACCCACGAGACCATGGTGCTGAAGGGCGACGTCGAGCGGTCGCTGTCGGCCAGCGCCCGTGAACTGGGCGCCACCGCCTCGATCGTGCGCGCCGCCAGCCGCCTGTTCGCCACCAAATTCGACATGCAGCGCGACGTGCGCTCTTCGGATGAGTTCACCCTGGTCTTCGACCGTGACGTGACCGAGGCGGGCCGCACGGTGTCGGTGGGCGAACTGCTGTACGCCCAGCTGCGGGGCCAGACCTTCTATCGCTTCACCCCCGCCGGCTCGAAGACGGCCCAGTATTTCGACGCCTCGGGCAAGAATCTGCGCTCGGCCATGATGCGCACCCCGCTGCAGAGCTTCCGCCGCGTGTCCTCGGGCTTCGGCGTGCGTCGTCACCCGATCTCGGGCTATCGCAAGATGCACCAGGGCATCGATTTCGCCGCTGGCACCGGCACGCCGGTCGTGGCCCCCGCCGACGGCGTAGTGGTCGAGGCCCGTCGTTGGGGCGGCTATGGCAACTGGCTGCGCATCCGCCACGCCAATGGGCTGGAATCCGGTTACGGCCACCTGTCGCGCTACGGCTCGGGCATCCGCGCCGGCCAGCGCGTCAGCCAGGGCCAGATCGTGGCCTATGTCGGTTCGACCGGCGCCTCGACCGGGCCGCACCTGCACTATGAGATCTGGCGCAACGGCCAGCGGATCAATCCGGCCGGCATCCGCACCACCGAGGGCACCGAGCTGAAGGGCGCCGACCTGGCCGCCTTCCGCGCCGAAAAGGCCCGTATCGACCGCATCATCGCCTCGGGCGGCGAACGCAAGCCCGCCCAGCTGCAGCCCGCGGTCGAAGGTCTGCGTCCGGCCCAGACGGCCGAGTAAGACTGATCCACTAGCCCACCAGAACGGGCGTCGCGGGCTTGCCGCCCTCGGGGCACGACAGGCCCAGCATCCGCACGTCCGCCTCGCCGAACTTCAGGCCCAGGGCGTCCAGCAGGGCGTTGACCACCCCGTCCAGCAGCGGTGACAGCGGGGCCAGCAGCGCGCCCAACGCCCCGGCCAGATCCCCCAGGCCCAGCCCCAGGCCGATCACCTTCACCTTGATGTCCAGTCGCCCCAGCAGGCTGGCCACCAGCCCGCCGACGAAGCCGCGCGATCCCACGGTCTTGACCGCCTGTTCCTCGATCTCGGCGGCGTTGAAGCTGACGGTGCGATAGCCCTGATCGGCGGCCTCGATCTCGGACGACCCGGTCACCGTGACCAGGCCCCCGACCGACAGGAAGGTCGCCGGCGACACCGTCAGGCTCTGTTTGAAATTATGCAGCCGGCTCTCGTCGATGGTCCCGATGCTGGCGCGCGCCACGCCGGGCCGCACCCCCAGATCCACCCGCTGCGACGGGGTGCAACGCAAGGATTCCAGCCGCGCCTCGGACGGCGCCAGCTCCACCAGGATCGGCAGGGTCACCTGGGCCAGACCCGACAGCGCCTGGGCCGTGCGGGCGCGGATGTACAGGCGCGCCTGGGCCGTGCGGATGATGGGTTGGCCCGTGTCCGTCACCGTCATCCAGGGCGAGCCATTGGGCCGTTCACCGATGGCCAGGCTGACCTTCAGGTCCGCCAGCCCCGCCTGGGCGCCCAGGTTCAGCGCCAATTGCCGGTCGCCACCCGTCTGGAGCATGGCGGTGGCCATATCCAGGGCCGACACCCGCGCATCCAGCCCGCCGCGCAGGGCCATGGGGGCGTCGGCCTCCAGCCCGATCAGTTCGCCGATCTTCAGCCGCAGCCCGTCCGCCGCCTGGGCCAGTTTGTTCAGGGCCGATCCGTCGCTGTCCCCCGCCAGCCGGTCCAGGATGTTCAGGGCGCGGCTGGTCTCGATCTCGGATCGCAACAGGGCGTCATAGTCGCCGACCGTCAGACCCAGGTCGGTCGACAGGGCGTCGGTGAACTGAAGCAGGCTGACGTCCGCCGCCGCCAGGGCGTTGTAGTCCAGCGCCGTCAGCGAGACGTTCGACCCCGTCAGGCCCGACAGCAGGGCGTTGGCCAGTCCCCCGTCCAGCCGCGCCAGACGCGATCCGATCGAGAACATGGCCAACGGCTCGCCCAATGTGGTCGCCGCCGTGCCGGTGCGGTGCACGGCGATGGTGTCGCGCCCCAGAATCCAGCGCCCGAAATGCAGCGGCGCCTGTCCGCTCAGGGTCACGCGCGCGGCGTTGGCGGGCCCTTGGCCCGACTGGAACCGGTCATGCGGCGCCCGCGCGGCGTCGGCGACATACAGGCCGGTCGTGGACTGTACGGTGACGGCCTGTCCGACATTGGCGGCGGCGGTGGCGCGGGCGGCGTCGGCATGGCGCGCCAGGTCTCGCGCGGCGGCCAGGGCCGACAGGTCCGCCGCCCCCTGCAGCTTGCGGGCGTAAAGGGCGACCGATCCCACATCGATGACCAGGGCCGCGATGGCGCACAAAAGGGCGCCCGCCACGGCCGCCATCACGGCCACGCCGCCGGACCGGTCATGGATCAGCCGCCGGGCGATCATCAGTAGCCGCCTGTGCGGACCACGGCCGTCCGCTGGATCACCCCCGGCGGGGCGGGCAACAGGCCGGCCAGGGCCATGATCGGATGGGCGCTGACGTCATAGGCCACCTGCACGCGGATGGCCTGAAGGTCGGACTGGACCGTGACTACGGCCCGCGTAGGGTCCAGCCCGGCGCCGGCCTGGGCCTGGGTGGCGATGAAGGTGCGGGCCAGCTGTTCGCGTTCGGCCACGTCCAGCCCGCCGACGGCCGCACGGGCGCCTTCGGACGCCAGAGTCTGGACCGACTGGGCCATCCAGAACCAGCCGCCATAGACAACCAGACCCGCCAGCAGCAGGACCAGCAGCGGCCCCACCAGGGCGAATTCGACGGCGGCGGAGCCTTCCCGCCTGATCCGATCCAAGGGGGAACGAGCAACCATGGCGCGATCCTCATGACTAAGGATCGCAACCTATGCGCGCATTGATTAAACCTTTGTTCCCACCACGCGAAAGGCCCGCCGCAAGCGACGGGCCTAAAGGGTCGCGCTGAACCGGCGTTCAGTTCTTGGCCTGCTCCGCGCCCGAAGTGACCGCCTGACCGGCGGCCGAGACATCGCGGCCGACGCCCGAGATGGTGTTGCAGGCCGACACGGCCAGGGCGGCCGCGACCAGGGTCAGGGTGACGATCTTGCGCATGGGATTCCCCGCTTGAAGTGGTTTCAACCGTGGCCGTAACGCCAAGCGTGACCATTGGGTTGCATGGCCAAGTTCGGGCCGGTCTGCTAACGCCCGTGACCATGACCCAAGCGCCCGATACCGCCGCCCGCCGCCTTGTCGAAACCCTGGTGATGAACGGGGTGGACCGCGTCTTTTGCGTGCCGGGCGAGAGCTATCTGGCCGTGCTGGACGCCCTGGCCGATGTGAAGGACCGCATCCAGGTCGTCACCTGCCGGCACGAGGCGGGCGCCGCCAATATGGCCGAGGCCTATGGCAAGCTGACGGGAAAACCTGGGGTCTGCATGGTCACGCGCGGGCCCGGCGCGACCCATGCCAGCATCGGCGTGCATACGGCGCACCAGGATTCCACGCCGATGATCCTGTTCGTCGGCCAGATCGCCCTGACCGACCGGGGCCGCGGCGCCTTTCAGGAGGTCGATTACCGCGAGGTGTTCGGCGGCCTGGCCAAATGGGCGACCGAGATCGAAAGCCCCGAACGCACCGTCGAGGTCGTCGAACGGGCCTTCGCTACCGCGCTTCAGGGCCGGATGGGCCCGGTGGTCGTGGCCCTGCCCGAAGACCTGTTGCACGCCCAGGGCGGGCCGGCGCCGATCAAGCCGGTGGTTCCGGCCCGCGCCGGTCTGGACCCGGCCTTCGTCGATCAGGTGCGCGAACGACTGGCCAGGGCCGAACGCCCGCTGCTGGTGCTGGGCGGATCGGGCTGGACCACCGAGGCCGCCGCCGCCATCGGCGACTGGGCCGAGCGGATCGGCCTGCCGGTCTCCCTGTCGTTCCGGCGCAAGGACATATTGTCGAACGACCGGCCCAACTACGCCGGCGACCTGGGCCTGGGGTGCAATCCCAAGCTGACGGCGCGGGCCAAGGCGGCGGACCTGATCATCGCCATCGGCGCCCGCCTGGGCGAGAATCCGACCCAGGGCTACACCCTGCTGGACCGCGCCCGCACGGCCCAGACCCTGATCCACATCCATCCGGGGGCCGAAGAACTGGGCCGTGTCTGGACGCCCCTGATGGCCGCCACGGCCGACAACAGCCTGGCCGCCCACGCCCTGTCGGCCATCGATCCGGGCCGCGACTGGCATGAGGAGGCGAAAGCCGCCCACGCCGACTATCAGGCCTTCTCCACCCCCGTGGCCGTGACCGGGGCGGTGAACATGAGCGAATGCATGGCGCACCTGACGAAGGCCCTGCCGGCCGACGCCGTGGTGACCAATGGCGCGGGCAATTTCGCCGCCTGGCTGCACCGCTTCTATCGCCACCGCGCCTGTCGCACCCAGCTGGCGCCGACCTCTGGCGCCATGGGCTATGGCTATCCGGCCGCCGTCGCCGCCAAGAGCGTCCATCCCGAGCGCGAGGTCGTCTGCATCGCCGGCGACGGCGACTTCATGATGACGGCCCAGGAGATGGCCACCGCCGCCCAGCACGGCCTGGGCGTGGTCGTGGTGGTGGTTGACAACGGGACATACGGCACCATCCGCATGCACCAGGAGACCCACTATCCGGGGCCCCCGCGTGTGATCGCCACCGATCTGAAGAACCCCGATTTCGTGAAATACGCCGAAGCCTTCGGCGCCTTCGCCGTGCGCTGCGAAACCACGGCGGATTTCCCGGCCGCCCTGGACAGCGCGCGAGCGGCCGCCCGCCAGGGTCAGCCGGCGCTGGTGCATCTGATCACCTCGGCCGAGGATATCGCCCCGGGCCGGACCATCAGCGGCCTGCGCGGCGCCTGATCAGTCCGGCGTGCTGGCCGGCGTGCTGGCCGGCGCGGCGTCTTCCATCTGGAACCGGATGCGGAACCGGATCGAAGAATCCACCGCCGCCCCATCGATCTGGCGCGGATGCAGGCGCGCATCGCGCGCCGCCGCATCGGCCGCGGCGGCGAAGCCATAACCGGCGGGGTCTTCGCGCACCGTGCGACAGGCGCCCAGCCGGCCTTCGGCCAGAGCTTCGCAAACCAGCTCCACCTCGCCGCTCTCGATCCCCTGATAGGCGGCATAGTCGGGATATTGCGGCGCAGGACGCACCGCCCACGCGGGGTTGCGCACCGCCCGGCCCAGGTCGTCCTGCGTGGCCGGCGGTGGCGGCGCCTCGGCGCGCACCTGGATCAGGGGGCCGCCGCCGCCCGTCCTGGACGGCCAAGGGTGACGCAGCAGCCCGTCGAAGCCGAAGCCGACACCCACCGAAACCGCGCCGACCAGGGCGATGACCACGCCCCAGGCGATCAGATCGGTTCGACGGTCATCCTGTCTGCGGCCCCGGGCGCCCATGCATCACCCGGCGTATTTGGCCAGGTCTTCGTCCGAGATGTCCTCGTTCGAATAGACCGACGACACGTCGTCCTCGGCGTCCAGGGCGTCCAGCAGCTTCATCAGAGTGCCGACCGCGTCGCCGGTCACCGGAACCTCGGATTGCGGCTTCCAGACGATGGCGGTCGACTTGGGGTCGCCCAGCACCTTGGACATGGCCTCGGCCACATCGTTCAGATCCTCGAAGGCGGTCCAGATGGTGTGGCCCGGCGCGTCCTCATAGATGTCGGGCTTGACCAGATCGCTCTCGACGTCCTGGGCGCCGGCCTCGATGGCGGCTTCCATGATGGCGTCCTCGGTCCCGGCTTCGGCCGGATAGATGATCTGGCCCACCCGATCCCACATGAAGGCGACCGAGTTCATTTCGCCCAGGGCGCCGCCGTTCTTGGCGAAGGCGGCCCGCACATTGGCGCCGGCCCGGTTGCGGTTGTCGGTCAGGACTTCGACGATGATCCCGACCCCGCCCGGCCCGCGGCCTTCGTAGCGGATCTCCTCCATCGTATCGACGTCGCCGGCCACGGCCTTCTTGATGGCCCGGTCGATATTGTCCTTGGGCATGGACTCGGCCTTGGCGTTGTTCACCGCCAGGCGCAGGCGCGGATTCATGGCCGGGTCGGGCATGCCCGATTTGGCGGCCACGGTGATGTCGCGCGACAGTTTGGAGAACAGCTTGGAGCGGACCGCATCGGCGCGCCCCTTGCGATGCATGATGTTCTTGAATTTGGAATGGCCGGCCATGAAGCTCTCTGTCTGGGTCCGTGGATGCTCGCGCCACACGCGCTCACGACATGAGCGCGCCTGACGGGCGCGCCCGTCTAACGCACGGCGGGCCATCTGTCACGGTCACGGAACCGCAAGGGTTGGCGACGTATTATGCCGGTCGAACCAGGAGATGACGCCATGGGCGCCGAAGAAGCTCTGATCGACGACGACCTGTATGACGACGACCTGCACAGCGACTACGCCCAGGCCGACATCGTCGAATGGTATGAAGCCCGGCCCGTCACCGTCTCGACGGCGGTGGCTACCGGCTCGATCATCACGGCCTTCGCCCTGGGGGTGCTGACGGCGGTGGGCGCCCTGGCGCTGATGGGCCGTCTGGACGACTGACGTCGCGGCGTCGATGGGGTTTGCGGCGGCCGGTCGTCGCGGCATGATCGGCGCATGACCGCCGCGCGCCGCAACCGCTTTGATCGCCTGATCGCCGCCCTGAGCCTGCTGGTCCTGGCCTTGGGGACGGTTGTCGTCTGGCGATTGGCCCAGGACGGCGCCGAACGGCCCGAAAGCCTGGATGACCGCGCCCTGCGCCAGATCCGCACCGAACTGGGGCGCGCCGCAGAGCTGCGCTATATCGAACCGGGCCTTGGCCCCGTCGCCTGCGGCTATGCGGCGCGCGGACGCGGTGGGCCGGCCGTGGCCTTTGTCTCGCGGCCCCAGCGCATCCTGTTCGGCGACGATCCTTTGCCGCGCGAATTCGCCGAGACGCGCGACCGCTATTGCCCCGGCTTCGCCCGGCAGCCGGGCGCGACGACAGCTTCCGTCAGTGGCGCGGGCTGACGGCCGTAGGCAGGTTTCTGCGCCATGACCCGCCGCACCGTGACGCTTCTGACCCCTCACGCTCTGGATCAGGTGCGCACGCGTCTGAGCGCGGCCATCGACCACCCGTTGAACCTGACGGGCGCCCGTCCGGCGCTGGGCCGGGTCGGGCCATACACCGCCTGGCTTTACCAACGCCGCCCTATCAACAACGCCTTCCAGACCGTCTTCAGCCTGGTGCTGGAGCCGCAGGACGAGCGTCAGGGGGACGGCGTCATCCTGCATGGCGTGTCGGACATCGGCGCCTTCGGGCGGCTGCTGCTGGGGCTGATGACCCTCATGCTGGTCGGGGTCGCCATCATGGCGCGGCATGAACTGGGCGCGGCCTCGGCTATCCCCTGGCTGATCGCCGGGGCGGGCGCGGTCGGCGTCGGCCTGATCTACGCCGTCGGGCGGGCCATGGCGGCGGGCGAGCACGACTTTCTGGTGCGGTTTCTGATACAGACGCTGGACGCGCGGGTGATCCAGACGCCGCGCGACGACTGATGCCGGAAGACCGCATGACCGACCTGCCCACCGCCGGCCGTTTCGAAGGCCGCGAGCACCGCCTGCCCGTGCGGGTCTATTATGAAGACACCGACTTCACCGGCCTGGTCTATCACGCCAACTATCTGCGCTATTTCGAGCGGGGGCGGTCCGACTTCCTGCGCGTCGCCGGGGTCGGCCATGCCGAACTTCTGGCCGACGACCAGCCGCTGGCCTTCGTGGTGGCCGAGATGGCGGTGAAATTCCTGAAGCCCGCCCGCATCGACGACGCCCTGGTGGTGCGCACCCTGTATCAGCGCGTGAAAGGCCCGCGCCTGATGATCGAACAGGCCATCCTGAGGGGCGACGAGACCCTGTGCGCCGCCACGGTCACGGCGGTGTGCATCCATCTGGACGGACGGCCCCGGCGACCGACCCCGGCCCTGCTTGAGCGGATCGGCCCCTGGCTGGAAGCCGCGGACTGAACCGTTCACGCGCCTGTCAGGCGCGGGCGGGTGACGGCGGCCCTTCGCCCGGCTAGACCGGCGCCATACAACCGCCACGCCGCACCGGCGGTATTCGGCCGAATCTCGCAGCAGGACTGATTGATGACCACGCCCGCCGACGCCGCCATGCTGAACCCCGTCGAGCTGTTCATGACCGCCGACTGGGTGGTCAAGGCCGTGATGGTCGGATTGGCGGGGGCCTCGATCTGGTCCTGGGCCGTCATCATCGACAAGGCCGCGCGCTTTTCGACCCTGAACCGCCAGGCCGACGCCTTCGAACGGGCGGTCGGATCGGGCCGGTCGCTGGAGGACATCGCCGCGCAAGCCGGGCCGGAGCCGACCCACGCCCTGCCGCGCATGCTGGTGATCGCCCTGGGCGAATGGCGCGAGGCGCGCACGCGCGGCGGCCTGAACGAGCATCAGTCGGACCTGTTGATGGCCCGGATCGACCGGGGCCTGGACAGTCTGATCGCGCGCGAGGGCCAGCGGATCGAGAACGGCCTGGGCGTGCTGTCGGTGGTGGCCACCGCCTCCCCTTTCATCGGCCTGTTCGGCACGGTCTGGGGCATCATGAACGCCTTCGGGCGCATCGCGGCGGCGGGCAACACCAATCTGACCACGGTGGCGCCGGCCATCGCCGAGGCCCTGTTCGCCACGGCCATCGGTCTGGCGGCGGCCATCCCGGCCTATATCGCCTACAACAAATTCTCGATCGACGCGGGCAAGTTCACCGGCCGGCTGGAAAGCTTCGCCGACGACCTGCAGGCGGCCGTGGCGCGTCGTCTAGGCGCACCGTCGGCCCCCGCCCCCACCCCGCAACCCGAACGCCGGGGCTTCTGAACCATGGCCCTGGGCGGAGCAGGCGGCGGCGGCCATGTGCGGGGCCGCAGGCGGGCGCGCAAGCGGCCGCTGAGCGAGATCAACGTCACGCCCCTGGTGGATGTGATGCTGGTGCTGCTGATCATCTTCATGATCTCGGCGCCGCTGCTGACGGTGGGGGTTCCGGTCGAACTGCCCAAGACCGAGGCCAGCGCGGTCGAGACCAAGAACGAACCCTTCAATGTCTCCATCGACCGCGACGGGCGCATCTTCATCGCCGACAACGAGACGCCGTACGAGCAACTGCTGCAACGGCTGGTCGACGGCGCCGATGCGGCCGAAGGGCCGGCGAACGAACGGCCGGTGTTCATCCGCGCCGATGGCCGGGCGCCCTATCAGGCGGTGGCGCGGGTGATGGCCCGCCTGTCGGCCGGGGGCTTCAGCAAGCTGAACCTGATCACCGACACGGCGCCGGACGCCGCGCGCATGGCCGCCGTCGCGGCCGCCGAAGCGCCGACCGGAGCCTGACCCCATGGCCGCCGGACCGCGCCGGGATTCGATCTGGCCCGCCGTCGGAGCGGCCGTGGTTCTGCACGTCGCGATCGCGGGCCTGCTGTTCCTCAGCGGGCTTCAGCCGTCGCGCGAAGTGACGCCCCTGGTCAGCGCCGTGCCGGTGTCCATCATCTCGGACCAGGTGATCGAGGCCGCCGCCGCCGATAATCCGCAGGAGACGCCGTCCGAAGACGACGGCGCCACCGCCCCGCCGCCCGAGGTGGTCGAGCCGACCCCGCCCGCGCCCGAACCCACGCCCGCCCCGCCGCCGCCTGCGCCCAGCCCGCGCCCGGCCGAGAAGGCCGCGCCGCGTCCGCCGACGCGCACCCCGCCGGCGCCCACGCCCCCGACCAAGGCCCAGCCGACGCCGCCGCGCCCCAATCCCGCCCCGCCGCGAACCCCGCCCCGGCGCGAGGAGCCTTCGCTGGACCTGGACGCCCTGGCCGGGCCGCCGCGCCCGACCCAGAACCGCGGCCGCCCCGCCGCCGGCCAGCAGGGCCGCGGCACCGCGCCCCAGGCCACCGGGCCGCAACTGGCCGCCCTGGCCCGTCAGGTGACGCCGCACTGGAACATCAACTGCGAGCTGCCGGGGATGGAGGATCTGACCATTCGGGTAAGGGTCAGCCTGACCGCCGATGGCCGCATCAGCGGCTCGCCCCAGCTGGATCAACCGCGCAGCGACCCCAGCTGGCGCGCGGCGTCCGACGCCATGCTGCGGGCGCTTCGGGCCGCCGCCCCGTTCGACGTGCCCCAGGGGTTCGAGGCCCAGGAGGTCCCCTTCCTGTTCCGCACCGCCACCCAGTGCGGCGGGCGCTGACGACCGGCCGCGCAAGACAGGCCCTTCAAGACAGGCGCCGTTAGGGAATTTTCCCCAATCTCGCCCCATTCGCCCGGCTGTTTGCGTTATGGTCGGGCCTGACCCCGTTCCGCTGGCCGCCTGCGCTTCATGGAGACCTCGATGCGTCTGAAACTGCTGATGGCTTCCGCCGCCGCCCTGATCGTGGCGGCGCCCCTGGCCGGATCGCCCGTTGCCGCGCAACAGGCGCCCGCCGCGCCCATGCAGGACGTGATCGTGGACGAAGGCGTGCTGCGCCCCCTGCCCATCGCCATCGCCCCGTTCAGCGGCCAGTACGGGCCGGAGATCGCCGGCGTGGTCTCTGGCGACCTGCGTCGGTCGGGCTTCTTCCAGCCTCTGGACCCGTCGGCCTTCATCGAGACGGGCCTGACGGTCGCCAACGCCCCCGATTTTCCCAAATGGACCGCCATCGGCGCCCAGGCGGTGCTGTACGGCAGCGTCACCCCCCGCCCGGACGGCCGCAACGACGTGGGCTTCCGCCTGTATGACCCGTACCGCCAGTGCCAGCTGGTCAGCTATCAGTTCACCGCCACGCCCGAGCAATGGCGCCGCATCGCCCACAAGATCGCCGACGTCGTCTATCAGCGCATGACGGGCGAAAGCGGCTTTTTCGACACGCGGGTGATCTTCGTGTCCGAAAGCGGCACCCAGCTGAACCGCCTGTCACGCCTGACCATCATGGACCAGGACGGCTTCAGCCCCGTCTTCCTGACGCAAGGCGACGAGGTGATCATGTCGCCGCGCTTTTCCGCCTCCAGCCCGGAAGAGATCACCTATGTGGCCCTGGGCCGCGATTACAGCCGCATCTATCTGTACAACCTGACCACCGGCCGCCGCGAAAGCCTGGGCGAGTTCGACGGCCAGGTGCTGGCGCCGCGCTTCTCGAACGACGGCTCCAAGATGGCCTTTTCGATCATTCGCGGCGGCAACACCGACATCTATGTGATGAACCTGCGCACCCGGCAGTTGTCGCGCCTGACCAGCGATCCGGGCATCGACACCTCGCCCAGCTTCAGCCCCGACGGCTCGATGATCGCCTTCACCTCCGACCGGTCGGGCAGCGCGCGCATCTATGTCATGCGAGCTGACGGCTCGGGCCAACGGGCGGTGTCGCGCGGCGGCGGCCTGTACACCGCCCCGTCGTGGAGCCCGCGCGGCGACCTGATCGCCTTCACCAAACAGTCTGGCGGCCAGTTCCACATCGGGGTGATGAACTCGTCCGGCGGCGGCGAACGCATCCTGTCGTCCAGCTATTTCGAGGAAGGCCCGTCCTGGGCCCCCAACGGCCGCTACATCATGTTCGCCCGCCAGAGCCGCGGCGGCGACACCCGTCTGTGGACGGTCGATCTGTCTGGCCGCGTGGTGGGCCAGGCCGGGTATGATGGGCGCGGGTCCGACCCCGCCTGGTCGCCGCTGCTGGACGCGCCGCCGGCCAATCTGGGCCTGAACCAGGGCGCCGACAGCTGCCCGTCCTGACCGCATCGCGGGAGCCGACCGGTCAACTGTGCGTTATCCCGGCTGGCGCCGCATTCCGGCCACGGGTAGCAGGCTTGGATAAGGTCACGCTTCGCCGCCCTTCGATAGGAGACGACACCCGATGAAACCGACCACCCTGGTCCGCCTGTCCGTCGTGGGTCTGGCCGTGGCCGCAATGGCCGCCTGCACCCCCCGCCCCGCCGCCCAGGGCGCCGATCCGGGCGGCACGACCGCGCCGGGTGGCGACAGCAGCTATCCGACCGCGCCGGGCGGCAATGTCGGCGGCGGCAATATCGGCGGCGTCATGCCCGGTTCGGAACAGGATTTCGTCGTCAACGTCGGCGACCGCGTCTATTTCGAGCTGGACAGCTATGAAGTCCGTTCGGACGCCTGGCCGCGCCTGGATTCCCAGGCCGCCTGGCTGAACCGCTATCCCCAGGTGCGCATCCGCATCGAGGGCAACGCCGACGAACGCGGCACCCGCGAATACAACCTGGCCCTGGGCGCCCGCCGCGCCGAGTCGGTGCGCAACTTCCTGGTCGAACGCGGCGTCGCCGCCGGCCGCATCGACACCATCAGCTACGGCAAGGAACGGCCGATCGCCGAAGGCTCGAACGAGGATTCCTGGGCGCGCAACCGCAACGCCCATACGGCCATCGTGTCCGGCGCGCCGCGCTGACACCTGAATTCCGGCCGTCCTGGCGGGGCGGGCGGACCAACGAGGGCGGGAAGACGGCGTGGCCCCCATGCGCCGACTTCCCGCCTTTCGCTTTTTTGCGGGCGCGGCGGACGACAACGCCTGTGCGCGAACGTCCTGAGCGGCTATGACCCCGCCAAAGACGGGCAGGCATCGGGGATCGCATCGGCATGGACATCGACGCAGCAGGCGGCGCGGCCACAGCCGGACTGATCGGTGGCGCCCTGGAACGGCCCACCGGCCATGCCGGCGACGCGCACGGCGACTGCACCGACTGCGGCGCGCCGGTCGAAGGGAATTTCTGCGCCAACTGCGGCCAGCCGACCCATGTGCATCGCAGCCTGCTGCATCTGATCGAAGAGGTGCTGCATGGGGTCATGCATTTCGACGGCCGCATCTGGCGCACCCTGCCGCTGCTGATCCTGAACCCCGGCCTGTTGACGCGCGAATGGGTCCAGGGGCGGCGCACCCGCTATGTCTCGCCGCTGGCGATGTTCCTGTTCACCGTCTTCGTGATGTTCTTCGCCTACAGCCTGTTCGGCGGGCATTCGGGGGGCGAGGCGACGACGCCGATGTCGATCGACCAGCGCATCGCCTCGCAAGAGGCCGAACTGGGCCGCGCGCGCGAGGCGCTGACCCGCGCCCAGGCCGGGCTGGAGCTTGACGCCCGCGCGCCCGGAAAGACCTACACCGACGCCGCCGAACGGGTGACGATCACCACGCTGGAGCGCGAACTGGACGCCTTGCGGCAGGCCAAGGCCTCGGGCCAGACCACGGTGACGGCCGGTGACGGCTGGGCCGCCCGCCTGTCCGAAGGCGTCCGCAACGGCTCGGTCCAGATCGAAACGGGCGACAAGAAGCTGGACAAGATCCTGACCAAGAAGGCGCTGAACCCGGAACTGGCCATCTACAAGATCCAGCAGACGGCCTATAAATTCAGCTTCCTTCTGATCCCCTTCTCGATCCCGTTCGTCGGCCTGCTGTTCCTGTGGAAGCGGGGGTTCACCTTCTACGACCACGGCGTCTTCGTGCTGTATTCGCTGACGGCCATGTCGATGCTGTTCGCGGCGGCGCTGGTGATCGGCCCCCTGTGGGCGCCTCTGGGCTGGCTGGCCGCCCTGGCCGTTCTGATCGGGCCGCCGGTGCACATGTTCGCCCAGTTGAAGGGCGCCTATGGACTGTCGGTGTTTTCGGCCCTGTGGCGGACCTTCGCCCTTTTGACCTTCTGCACCATCGTCATCGCCCTGTTCGTGACCACCATCGTGATGATGGGGATGACCGGCTAGACCCGCATACGCCTTGCCTGCGCCGCAAATCGGTGGAACCGTCCGACCATGCTGAAGCTGACCCGAAACACCATTCTGACCGCCGTTGGCGTGGCCCTGATCGGCGGGGTCGTCGTGGCCCAGACCACGCCGCTGGAGCCGATCCAGTGGGACAAGCGCCGCCTGGACCAGCTGGACCGCAACGTCCGCCGGCTGGAACGCGCGGTGACCCAGCGCAACGCCGCCGGTCAGCCGGTGCTGGTCGAGACCGATCCCGAGGTGGTGGTCCTGCAAGGCCGGGTCGAGACCATGGACCGTCGCCTGTCCGACCTGGAGGACACCCTGCGCCGCGTGAACGGCGAGGTCGAGCGCCTGACCTTCGGCATCGATGAAGCCCAGCGCGACAACGCCGCCCTGCGCAACCGGCTGGTCGACGCCGACCGCCGGGTCAAGGCGATCGAGGACGCCGCCAAGGCCGAGGCCGAGCTGAACGGCCCCATCGTCGCCAACTCGCCCACCGGCGCGGCCGGCACCGACATCGCGGCGGCCGTCCGCCTGCTGGACACCGATCCGGCGCGGGGCGAGCGGGCGCTTCAGACCGTCATCGCTACCTGGCCCGACACCAATCAGGCGCGCGAGGCGAACTCGCGCCTGGGCGACCTCTATGTCTCGCGCGACCAGCGGGCCGATGCGGTGCGGGTGTACGCCGCCGCCCTGCAAGGCTGGCCGACCATCCACTGGGCCGGGGAAACCACGCTGAAACTGGCCGACGCCCTGATCGCCACCGACCGCAAGACCCAGGCCTGCGCCGCCCTGGGCGAGTTCCAGCGCCGCTATTCGGCGGGCGGCACGGCGGCCCAGCGGACCCGCGCGACCCAGCTGCGCGGCCGGGCCTCTTGCCCGACCAGCTGACGGACGCCGTCTTTCGGGCGCTGGACGCCCGGCTGACGCCTGACGTCGATCATCCCGTGGCCCTGGCCCTGTCGGGCGGCGGGGATTCCGTGGCGCTGCTGGACCTGGCCTGCGCCTGGGGCCGGGCGCGGGGCCGACGCATCCTGGCCTTGAGCGTCGATCACGGCCTGAACCCCGACAGCCCCGTCTGGATGCAGCAGGCCCAGGGCGCCGCCCTGGCCGCCGGGGCCGACTGGCGCGGCCTGGTCTGGGACGGACCGAAACCAACAACCGGCCTGCCCGCCGCCGCGCGCGCGGCGCGCCATCGTCTGCTGGCCGAAGCGGCGCGGGCCGCCGGCGCCCGGGTGATCCTGACCGGCCACACCGCCGACGACGCGGCGGAGGGCGACTGGATGCGGGCGCAAGGTTCGACCCTGGGGGTCTTGCGCGGCTGGTCGCCGTCGCCCGCCTGGCCCCAGGGGCGGGAGCTGATGCTGCTGCGGCCCCTGTTGACGACAAGGCGCGAGGGTCTGCGCGACCATCTGCGTGACCGGCGGCTGGACTGGATCGAAGACCCCGCCAACGCCGATCCCCGCTTCGCGCGCAGCCGGGCGCGCGCGGCCCTGCGCGATGCGACGCCGCCCGCCCCCCTCTCGCCGCCCCGGACCGAAACGCCCCCGACCTTCACCGTCACCGACGAAGGGATGGCGATCCTGACCGCCCCCACGGCCCGCGCCCTGGCGGTGGCCGTGGTGTGCGTCGGCGGCGGCGACCGGCCGCCGCGCGGGGATCGGCTGGCGCGGCTGGTGGAACAGGCCGGTTCGGGCGAAGCCTTCGCCGCCACCCTGTGCGGCGCCGCGATCCGGGGCGATGGCCAGCGGATCGAACTGTTCCGCAACGCCGGGGAGTATGTTCGCCGCCCGTCCGACGCCCTGCCCCTCACGCCCGGCGGCGTCGCGATCTGGGACGGCCGGTTCGAGATCGCGGTCGATGCGCCGGACCTGAGCCTGGTTCCGGCCGCCGGGCGCCTGGCCGCCCTGCCCCGCGCGGATCGCGCCTGGCTGAAGACCCTGCCGGCCGGCGTGCGCGGCGCCCTGCCCGTCCTGATCCGGGACGACGGCTCTGACCCGGTTCTTGCAAGGGGCCGGGCCGAGGTCCGCTGTCTGGTGGCCCTTCGTCTGGCCCAGGCTCTGGACCAAACGCCGCACGAAGCCGATCTGTCACACGCCGAATGGCGCCGCGCCGGGGAACCCCCTATGTGTGGAGCCGAAACATCCACTGACCCGAGCCGCATGCCGCGGCCGGGCGCCGAGGCTGCGAATGAACCTGCGTAATCTGGCGATCTGGGGCGCCGTCCTTCTGATCCTTATGGCCGCCTATGCGGCGATGAACCCGAACGGCGGACCGGCCATGCCCGGCGCCAAGGGGGCGTCGTCCCGCCCCGAGGCCATCACCTATTCCGAGCTTCTGCGCCGCACCGAGGCCAAGGAGGTCAAGACGGCCGTCTTCTCGGGCGATCAGATCAGCGGCACGCTGAAGGACGACAAGAAATTCACCTCGGTCGCCCCGCTCAGCGACACCACCCTGGCGCTGCGGATGAACGAGGCCGGGGTTCAGGTCGAGACCAAGTCCCAGAAGCAGCCCTGGTGGGCGGGCCTGCTGGGCCTGATGCTGCCGATCCTGATCATCGTGGCCATCTGGATCTTCTTCATGCGCCAGATGAACGGCGGCGCGCGCGGGGCCATGGGCTTCGGCAAGTCCAAGGCCAAGCTGCTGACCGAGCACAAGGGGCGCAAGACCTTCGAGGACGTCGCCGGCGTTGATGAAGCCAAGGACGAGCTGCAGGAGGTGGTCGATTTCCTGAAGGACCCGGGCAAATTCCAGCGGCTGGGCGGCAAGATTCCCAAGGGCGCCCTTCTGGTCGGCCCTCCGGGCACCGGCAAGACGCTTCTGGCCCGCGCCGTGGCGGGCGAGGCGGGCGTGCCCTTCTTCTCCATCTCCGGCTCGGACTTCGTGGAGATGTTCGTGGGCGTCGGCGCCAGCCGTGTGCGCGACATGTTCGAACAGGCCAAGAAGAATGCGCCCTGCATCATCTTCATCGACGAGATCGACGCCGTGGGGCGCCATCGCGGCGCCGGCCTGGGCGGCGGCAATGACGAGCGCGAGCAGACCCTGAACCAGCTGCTGGTGGAAATGGACGGCTTCGAGGCGTCCGAGAACATCATCCTGATCGCGGCCACCAACCGGCCCGACGTTCTGGACCCCGCCCTGCTGCGCCCCGGCCGGTTCGACCGTCAGGTGGTGGTGCCCAATCCCGACGTCTCGGGCCGCGAGCGCATCCTGCGGGTGCACATGAAGGACGTGCCCCTGGCCGCCGATGTGAACGTCAAGACCATCGCGCGCGGCACGCCCGGCTTCTCGGGCGCCGACCTGGCCAATCTGGTCAACGAAGCCGCCCTGATGGCCGCCCGTCGCGACCGCAAGATGGTCACGCACCGCGATTTCGAGGACGCCAAGGACAAGGTGCTGATGGGCTCGGAGCGTCGCTCCATGGCCATGAACGAAGAAGAAAAGCGCCTGACCGCCTATCACGAGGCCGGCCACGCCATCGTCGCCATGAACGTCAAGATGGCCGACCCGGTGCACAAGGCC
>NZ_CALMFB010000052.1 GCF_937863155.1 uncultured Brevundimonas sp.
ACGATGAACCCGGTGTCGGCGCTCACCGGGGCGACCAGCGACCGCATCCTCGACGACGCGCTGGTGCATGAGTTGTGCCTGCGCGCGATGGCCGAGGCCGGGTTCGCGGATCTGGTCGAGGCCATGGATGCGACGAACCTGGTTCGCGTCGCGCCGGCCATGACCTGGCCCGGTGACATCCTGGCCGGGCCGGGACGCGAGCGCGGGCCGTTCCGGTTCAGCCTGAGCGTCGTGCACACCCACGGGGCCGTGCGGACCCTGGCCTTCGGGCCGGACGGGGTGTGCGGCGTCGGGACCCCGGACCTGTCGCTGGATGGATTTACGGCTTGGAGGGTCGCCCGTGGCTGAGTTCGCCGCCGCCGCCTGGGCCGTCGCCAAGGCCAGCGCCGCCTATGTGGCCGGATCGTTCAAGGCCGTCGCGGCCGGGTCGGCCACGGCCGCGCAGATCGCCACCTATGTGGGCGTGACGGTCGGCGGGTCCATGGCCCTGACGGCCGTGGCCGGGGCCCTGATGAAGCCCAACGTGGGCGGACGGGCGCCGGGCGAATGGGTGGCCGATCCGAACGCCGGCATCCCGTTCGCCATCGGGCCGCGCATCGGGGCCGGCGGCAACATCGTCTACAAAAACACGTTCGGGAAGGATAACGAGTACAAGGGCGTCGTCACCATCCTGTCGGGCGCGGGTCCGATCGGCGGGTTCCTGGGGTTCACGGCCGACCGGGAGCCGGTGACGTTCGCGGGCGAAGCGGCCACGGGTCGCTGGGCCGGTGAGATGTGGATGCAGCGGCGCCTGGGGCAGCAGCCCGAGACCGCCCTATCGTCGCCCGCCGCGATCAGCGGCCACACCTTGCCGGGCTGGGGTCCGGCCTACGCCTTGTCGGGCAAGGCGGCGTTCCTGTGGACGCTGCGGATGGACTCCAAGTTCAGCACTTTTTCGCAGGGCGAGCCGCCGCCGGTCACCGTGATGCAGGGCATCCGGGGCTATGATCACCGGCTGGACAGCACCATGCCGGGCGGCCTGGGCCCGGTGCGGTGGGGCGACCGCTCGACCTGGCCCGTCATCACCAATCCCATCATCGCCGACCTGAACTGGTGCCTGGGCCTGCGGGAAAACGGCAAGGTGGTCGGCGGCCTGGGGGTGCGGCCCGAGGGAGTTGACTGGGCCGCCTACACCCAGGCGGCCAACGTGGCCGACGCCAACGCCTGGACCGTGGCGGCCTATCCCCGCTCGGACGAACCCAAGAGCGAGGTCCGCGCGGCCTTCCTGCAAGCCGGCGGGGCGGTGATCAGCCGGCGGGCGGGTCTGGTGTCGTGCGTGACGCGTGGCGTGGCCAAGGCCCCGGTGATGACTATCTCGGCCGCCGACACGGCCGGGCCTATCGAACTGGACACGGCCGCCAACGTCCTGAGCCGGCTGAACACCCTGACGCCCCGGTATCTGTCCGAAGCGCACGAGTGGCAGATCGTGCCGGCGGACCCGGTCAGCGCGCCGGAGTATGTGGCCGAGGACCGAGGCCGGGTGCGGTCGGACGCACGCGATTACCCCTATGCGCCCAGCGCCAAACAGGCGGCTGAACTGGCGGCCCTGGACCTGGCGAACAGCCGTGAGGGCATCGCCGGCCGGTGGCCCCTGAAACCCCATTGCCGGGACATTCAGCCGGGCGAGGTGTTCGCGGTCGTTGAGCCCGAACTGCTGCTGGACGGCATGGAGATGCTGTGTCTCCAGCGCGAATACGATCCGGGTTCGGACACGGTGTGGGTGACGTTTGTCTCCGAGACGCCGGGCAAGGTGGCGTGGGCCCTGGGCCAGACGCCGCATCCGCCGCCGACCCCGGCGCTGGCGGCGCGGCCGGACCTGCTGGCGCCCGATCCGGACGCCTGGGAGGTGGTGATCCGCCCCCCGACCGAGGCCGGGGGCCTGCCGATCTTCGACATCGTGATCGAGATCGACAATGCGCGGGCGCAGGACTTGATCGTGGAGGTTGGACCGTCCGCCGATGGCCCATGGACCCTGGTCCAGAGCGTCACTGTGCAGGACGGGGTGATCACGATATCCGGCCTGGACCCGGACGCACTGTACTGGGTGGCGTTGTCCTATCGGTCGGAGAGCGACGGGGTCTCGCCACGATCCATCAAGGGGCCGTATCGAGCGGGTCAACTGATCGCCTCGGACCTGGCGCCCGAACATCCCATCTGGGCCGAGTTGCAGGACACGGCCAAGCGGTCGTTGCAGCAGGCGATCGACGCGGCGAACGCACTGCTGCGCGAGGACTTTCAGCGCGGGCGGGAAGTGGTCGATGTGCTGGATCGCCTGGGCATCGCCTTCGAGATCGACCCGGTGGAACGAACGGGGCTGATCCGCGAGGAGACGGTGGCGCAAGGCGTCGGGCCGGGTGGCACGAACCAGACCCTGGTGGCGATGAACACCCGCCTGATCGCGGCGGACGAGGACAACAGCGAGGCCACGGCCCAGGCCCTGATCGCGGCCAAGGTCTATACCGACGACCTGAGGTCGGACGCGGCGATCGCCTACGCGACCTATACGGCGATGGGCGACGCCATCTCTCTGTCGGCGTCAGGTATCCAGTCCTGGGCGACAGGTGAGATCGCGGCGGCCGTCGCGGATCTGGTCACCGGCGCGCAGTTCGAGGACGCGCTGTCGGTCTCCAAGGGGCAGTGGGAATCCTACGCCACGGATGCGGCGGCGAACGCCATCATCGGCCTGGATACGGTGGCGGCGCGCGAGGACGCGGTGGCGGCATCGGCCCTGTCGCTACAGGGCTGGGTCGCCGGAAACTACGCCACCTCGTCGGCCCTGCTGGCCACGCAAACGACCCTGGGGACCACCACGGCCACCGCATCGCTGGCGCTGTCCACGGCCCAAGGGGGTGAGGCCTATGCAGCCCTGACGACCGACATCAACGGCCGGCTCACGGCGATGCGGATCAACGGCGTCAGCGGGGCCATCGACTTCCTGGCGGACTACTTCAACGTCACGTCGGGGTCGGGCGGCGGCATCAACTACAGCGCCGCCACCAAGACCTTCAAAATCCATGGCGACGGCCAGAAGACCGTGCTGAAGGCGGCCGGGGGCATCCGGTTCTGGTCCGGCCCGTCGTCGGTGGCGGACGGGTCAGAGACGGCGGAAAACGGCGTGATCGCCCTGGGGCCTGGGGTGCCCGGAGGAGGCCAGTTCAACGGTCTTGGGCTAGCCGGCCCTTTTAGCACCGGCGTCTCTGGGGCCGTGGTCCTGGGGACGGACTGGCAGACGGTGGGGACCACGGCGCAGTTCCACATCCGCAACGGGATCGGCATGGTCGAGGCGTCATGGGACGCCACCCTGACAGCCGTCGATCCCTTCACCCTGCCGGCCGTCAACTGGCGGCTGGTCCTGGACACCAACGAGGTGATCGCCAGCGGCCAGGCGGTCGGGATCGAGGGCGTCCAGGTCCAGGCCGTGCCGCCGCAGCGTGTGTCCTTCGGTGTGACCGGCCCGCGCCAGCTGATCCTGCAACTGGCCCGCGACGGCGCATCCACGACGGCGGCCACCATCAACAACGCACGGGCAAGGGGGCTGTACGCCCCCGACGCCACCTGGGCCTGACTCAAGGGGACATCTGACCATGGCTATCGAAACCCTGTCGGCGACCCTCGCGGACATCATCGCTCGCCGCATCGCGGAGTCGATCGACAACGCTGAGATGGCCGACGAAATGGCCCCGGTGCTGTCGGCGGTGGCCGAGGGCGATTGGGCCGAGATGTTCCGCGAGGCTACGCGCCTGGTCGGCAACGTCACCGGCTTTATCCCCACGGATGGCCCGCCCAGCAATGTGATCGGCGCGGTCGGCGCCGTGGCCTGGGATAAGACGAACCGGGTCTGGTACGGACCGAAGGCCGAGGCGCCCGAGGGCTGGGGCGAGGGTGTGCCGCTTCAGGGGCCGCCCGGCCCCAAGGGTGACAAGGGCGACAAGGGCGACCAGGGCGATTCCGGCCCGGAGGGCCCTCAAGGAGAGACTGGCCCTGAAGGGCCGGAAGGTCCGCAAGGCGAGGTGGGGCCGGAAGGACCGGAAGGCCCCCAGGGCTCGACTGGCCCGAAAGGAGACAAGGGCGACAAGGGCGACAAGGGCGATACCGGCGACCAGGGTCCGGCCGGCGCCGGCTCGGGCGATGTCATCGGCCCCGGGACGCACGGCGCGGGGCGCGTGCCGCTGTGGGGCGACGCGAACAGCAACGTCCTGACGGCCGGGCGGGCGCTGGGTGTGGCGAGTTCTGCGGATATCCCGACGCGCTATGACACCGATATTCGCTACCCGCGTCGCGATCTGCACCGTGGGGCCAGCACCACGTCCGCGCGATATATCCCGTGGCCTGTGCAGTTGAGCATAGGGGGTGGACCGCAACCTGGCTTCTTCCGGATCGAACTCCCCGAGGGCTCGTTCAATACGCTAAGCCGGAACACCATGTTCTCGTGCCGGGTCATGATCGGTGATTACTCCAGCACAACCGGACCTATCGAGCTGCTGTTCTACGGGTATATTTACAACAACGCCCTGCCGGGTGTCTGGTCCATGGTCAGGTCTATCCAGACCGGCGGTTCCAAGCTCTACAGCGTTCGGGCCGGGTATGACGGCAACAAGGGCGTCATCTGGATCGGCGATGTAGGCGATGCCTGGAGTTACACCCACGTCGCGGTCACTGAGGCGCAGGTCACCTACTCGGGTGGTGGTAGTGACATCTGGCTGGGTCCGTGGGGTCTGACCCAAGTCCCAGCCATGGGGTCTGGCTCTGAGACCGCCGCAGTATTGCCGTCGCGTCGCTCAGCCCTGTTTGAGCCGGATGGCCGGGTGGACCTCCCGAATGCGGGGACGACGCCGGCAGGGCGTACGGCTGGCTCATTGTGGAGGGATGACACCGCCGTCGGGTTCCGTTATCGAATCGGCGCCAACGACTATCTGCTATGGGGCACGGGCAACCTCAACACCATCGGACAGGCAGAGGCGGAAGCAGGCGTCGCGCCCACCTTGCGTGTCTGGTCATCGGAGCGCGTGCGCCAGAACGCCAAGGCCTACGTTGACCCCCTGCTGGCCACCAAGGCTGATCTGGTCAGCGGCAAAATCCCGGTCTCGCAAATCCCGTCGCGCGCACTGGTGGATGCGTTCGAGGTCGCCGACGAAACCGCCATGCTGGCCCTGGAGGCGCAGACCGGCGATTTCGCGATCCGCGCGGATGAGGACGGTGCGGTCTACCTTCTGGGTGGGTCGGGCGATCCGACCGACGTGGACGACTGGCTCCCTGTTAACCTAGCGGTTACGCCGTTCCAGGGCGGGACGCTGACCGAGCCGCTGCACATGGTCGGCTTCTCGGAGATGGCTGGCAGCTACGACGACGGCGAATGCAATATCGCCGAGGGTTCGATCTTCGAGGGGGAGATCAGCGCCGCGACGACGATCAGTTTCACTGGGCTTCCCGGCTCGCCCACGGCCGGGCAGACGGTCACGGGCTTGCTGCGCCTGGAGATCACCGGCTCGCCTGTCATCACCTGGCCCTCGGGCGTGGTGTGGGCCGGGGGCTCGCCGCCGACCGTCGAGGCCGGGCTGCTGATCGTCACCCTGTCGGCGTGGTGGACGGGATCGGCGTGGGCCTATGCCGCCGCCGGGGCCATGTACGCCTGATGCTGGGGGCCGCACGACTGAACAGCGCGCTCATGCTCGGCGATCCGGCGGCTGAAGCCTATATCGCCGCAGCCGGGATCACAGACCCAACCCGGCAAGGGCTGGTGCGCGACTTCTTCGCCGCCACCAAAGCGATCAGGGCCAAATGCGATGGCATGTGGCTGCTGGCGGCTGGCACGTCGTTGGCGTCGCGGGTGTGCCTCGTTAATCCCAGCCACGTCCTGACGGTCGAGGAAATCTATGTCCCGCCGTACGAGGAATACGAGGGCTACTACGTGTCTCCAGACTTCACGGCGGATCGAGGATGGAGCGGGAACTTCTTCGGCGGCTCTTACGACGTGGCGGGGCTGTATCTCGCCAGCCTGCCGCTGACCCACTATCAGGAGGACGATGGCCACCTGGCCTTCTATGGCCCGTTGTCCGGCTCGGTCTTACCGACCGCGCATATCGGCGGCTGGCGGCAGGGCGGCCCGCCCGCCGCCAACGTCGCCTTCCTGGCCACCAGCGGTAGCAACACCACCTATGCCGGCGTCACCACCACATCGGTCGTGTCCCAGGTCTCCGCGTTCGCCGGCCGCCACCTGATCACCGCGACGCGCGGAATCGCGGCCAATGTCATCTCCCTGTTTCGGGGGGCCACCAACTATGGCGGCGGGGCCAGCACGGCCAACGTGACGCCCGGCGCCACGATCCCGCTCTACGTTGCAACCGCCTATGCGGGGTCCAACAACAATCAGGCGTTCGCCTCGATCGGCGCGAACCTGAGCGCGGGCGAGCTGACCACACTGAACGACGCCTTGACGACCTACCTCACCGCAATCGGAGGCGCGTGACATGCCTTTTCAGAACCTCGAAACAAACGCCTTCGGCCTGACGGATGCTCAGGTCCGGGCCAGCCTGCCCTATCTGAGCCTGCCGCGTGACCTGGCGGCGGCGGACCTGGAGCCGCACGGGTTCGCCTACTACGCCGAATCCCCTCCACCGCCCGTCGCCTGGGATGAGCGAGCGGTGGAGATCGCGCCGGTCGATGGCGTCCAGCAATGGACGCTGGAGCCCAATGGACGGACGCTGAGCGACCTGAAGGCCGAGCGGTTGGCGGCCGTCGCTGACCTGAGGTGGATGAAGGCCCAGTCGATGCCCTACGACGGAGAGCCTGACGCCTATGCCGACACGGCCGTGACGGCGGTCACGGGCGCGGTGGTGGCGGCCCAAATCGTCCCGCCTGATGGCCCGACGACCTGGCAGCTATCGCCGTCTGCGTTTCGGTCCTGGGACCTGACCGACTTGATCGCCTACGGCGTGGCCATCCGCGCGTATATCCAGGCCCTGTTCGACCGCAAGCAGGCCCTGACGGCCGCGATCCTGGCGGCCGAGGACGGTGCGGCTGTCCTGGCCATCGACATCACGGCCGGCTGGCCCGCCTGACGCGAACCGGGTTCGCGCACGCCGTGCGCGTCATCATCATCTGAAGGGAGGGCCGCATGGCCGACACACCCACGCCGACCGGCGGGCTGGCCGAGGCTGTCCGTCACCTGGCGCCCTATGCGCCCGTGATGGGCGGCGCCATGTTGTCCATGGCGTTTGGCGAGCGCCTGACCATTCGGGGCAAGGTGCTCAGCGCCGGGGCGGGCCTGCTCATGGCCCTGTTCGTCGCGCCCTTCGTGGTGGACATCATCACGGCCGTTTGGCCCTGGGGTGATGCGCCGGCCTCCCTGGCGCCGGTGATCGGCTTTGGCTGCGGCGCCTTCGGCATGACCATCCTGTCGGGCCTGATGCAGGCCCTGGCCAAATACAGCAAGGACCCGCTGTCCCTGGTGCGGGTGCAGATCGGCGGCGTCATCATCACCGGCGGCGCGCGCGACCCGGACGGAGCGGGCCGATGATCGCCGTCCTGTCGGGCCTGGTCGCAGCCCTGATCGCGGCCGTGGTGGTGGTGTTGATGATGGGCTGGGGCGAGCGGTTGAGCGCCAGCCAGAGGGTCGGCCTGTGCGCGATGACGGCCGGCCTGGTGTGGGCCGGCCCGGCGCGGTTCCTGGGCCATCCGCCCGGCGCGGGCGACCTGCTGTTCGTCACCGGGATTCTGGCCAGCCTGTTGGCCACCCATGGCCGGGCGATCTGGCGGACGGCAGACGCCCTGGACGGGGCGCAGGACGGCCGGGTGCGGATCGACTGGCGCGGCTGGGTGGCGCGGGTGCGGCGGCGCTCCGCGCCCTAGCCGACGCCGGACGCGATCCCGGAAATCAACACAACCCAAGGAGACGACCCATGACCTTTGTCCTGGGCGCGCGATCGCGCGCCGAACTGAAGGGCGTGCACCCCGACCTTGTGCGGGTGACGGAGCGGGCCATCCAGATCACCACCCAGGATTTCAGCGTCCACGACGGATTGCGGACCCTGGAGGAGCAAAAGCGGCTGGTGGCGTCGGGGGCGTCGAAGACCCTGAACTCCAAACACCGGCCCCAGTCGGATGGGTTCGGCCACGCGGTCGACCTGGTGCCGTTCGTCAACGGCAAGATGCGGTGGGAGTGGGATGCGATCTATCCCATCGCGGCGGCCGTCTGGCACGCCTCGGCCGAGTTGGATGTGCCGATCCGCTGGGGCGGGACCTGGGGGCCGTTGTCAGCCATCAAACCGGGCACGCCCGGCGCGATGCGCGCGGCGGTGGAGGCCTATGCCGCCGCGCGACGCCGGGTCGGAAAGTCGGCCTTCCTGGACGGCCCTCACTATGAGCTGGCCCGATGACCGGCGCCCTGGACCTTGCGAACCGGATTCGTCGCCTGCTGAGCCCGACCGGCTGGGCCGTCGTGCTGGCCGTCGTCTGCATCATCGCCCTGTTGGCCACCTGCGCGCGCGATGCGCGGCGGGACGCACAGCGGGCGCATCAGGCGGCCGAGATCGCCGCCGGCCTGACCGAGGCCCGCACCCAGGCGGCGCGCGACGCCGGCCTGATCCGCGACGGCGCCGAGGCCCGCGACGCGGCCATCGACAATCTGAACCGGAGGAACACCGATGCGATCCAATCCGCGCCGGGCGCCGATCAGCGCCTTGATCCTGCTGTCACTGACGCCGGTCGTCGCGCTCTCTGCCTGCGCGACGCGACCCGTGGCGATCCTGCCTGCCGCGAACTGTTCCAGCCTCGTCCCCGATAGCTGGCGGGTCGGGGTTCCGGCCCCGGCCCTGCCGGCGGGGGACACGGCCGGCGACTGGATCGCCTATGCCGACCAGGCGGTGGGCCAGCTGGACCGCGCCAACGGCCGGACGTCGGATGCGCTGGCCATCGTCACCGCGTGCGAGGCGCGGGACGCGGCGGCGGTGCGGGAGGTTCAGCGGCCGTGGTGGCGGCCCTGGTAACCACTACAACGGGGTCTCCTGGTAACCACTATAAGGGGGGCGTTGACGGATCCTGTTTGGCGTGAGATTTGAAATACGATTCCTGCTTCGCGGGAATGAACCGTCTTGTAGTTGGTGAGTGACTGCCGTTCCCCGCCCACGCGGGGATGAATAGCAGGCCCCGGCGATCGCCGGGGCCTTTGCGTTCAGGCGTCGTCGCGCAGGCCGAGCCAGGCGACGGCCACCGCCAGTTCCACGTTGGCCATCAGCATCACGTCGTCGGGCGGCAGGAGGGCCAGGCCGGGCTCGAACCGCACCGCCAGCCACGGGGCCGGCGGCGGCGTGGCGTTCAGAACGCCGCGTAGGTCGTCGGGCACGATGGCGCGCCAGGCGCCGGGGCCGGCCCGGCTTTTCCGGCAAACCGCGAACGTCACCAGGGCCTGGTCGCCGCGCCAGAGGGTGGCCGTCATGGACGCGCGGCCGCCGGCGTCGATCGACACGGCGAACCGTTCCAGCCCTGGGATCGGGTGGCGGCCGCCCTCGATCGCGGCGCGGATCACGGGCGTCAGCGCGTCGCGCACCGGGGCGGGGACGTCGGTCAGGTGCGCGTGGCGGACGTGGCCGGTATCGACGGTGACGTGGTGGAGGTAGGTCACGATTTCAGGCTCTCGAATACGGCGCGCAGGCGGGGCAGGTTTTTACGGCCGACGTACCAGGCGCGCCCATCGGCGCTCCAGCGGCCGCCCGCCGATTTGACTGCGGCATTCAGCGCCGCATCGAACGGATAGGTCAGGAAAACCCCATCCCCGCTGACCGAAACAGCTACGCCGGGTGGGGCCGGGATCGAGATCGGATCGATCGGCGCAGGCCGCCGCTGTCTGCGCGCGCGCGGATTTCGTTCGGGCGAGGGCTGGTGGTTGGGGTGGCCGGGTCCCGGCTGCGGCGGCGTGGACCAGACCGGCCACCAGATCAGATCAGTCCGCGCGAGCGCCATGTTCCAGCCGGGCCAACTGTAGTCGCGGCCGAAATGGCGTGGCGTGTTGTGGATCTCGTCCGAGCTGGGGAGGTGCGGGGCCGGGGGCAGGTAGGGTCCGTCGCCGTCCGGCTCCAGCATTTCGCCGATCGCCAGGCGCAGGCCGGCGAAAAACAGACCCCACTGTAGTGCGATCTCGTTCGCCCTGCGCACCCGCGTCCACATTTCAGACGACGCGGCCGCACCTTCTTCAATATTGAGAAACAGGTAGGCGCCGCTTTTACTGACGCCGTAGCGCGCATAGTCAGGTTTCCACCACAACCTGTGTCGTGCGATCACGCGCGGGTCCAGGCAGATGATCATCACCTCGACGTAGATTCTACCGTCGCCCGGGTCGGCGCGCCGCAGGTCGCGGACCCGGTATGGGTGCGGGTCGCCCTGGCGGGTGTAGTCCAGGGCCGGGGTGTCGCGTTTCCGGGGCGGTTTGATCGGCGGGCTGTGATAACGCTCGCGCCAGACCTGCCAGGCGAGGCCCAGCTTGTGCCGAAAATCCTCTGCGGACGTGACGTCGAACCAAACGCCGTCGCGGTAGTCGCGGGCGTCGGCGTGGAGGCCGATGCGGATCGGGGTCGGTAGAGGCCCATCCCCGCCGCGACCGGCGCGGACGGGCGGGGGCGGATCGCGGGTGAGGCCAGCGCCGCTCACGATCAGGCCTCGTCTTCGTCGTCCCAGGAGCGGTAGTTTTCGATATCGGCGCGGAGGCGGAACCCCTCGCGGCCGCGCAGGTCCGCGCCGCAGTATTTGCTCACCAAATCCATCACGGCGGAGGTCTGGTCCTCTTTGGGCTCGGCCTTCACGCTGAACCCGGTGGTGGCCGGGAGCATCCGCAGGTCGATCCACTCGCTAGCCGAAGCGGTCGTGGTCAGCAGCGCGTGGCATTCGATGATCGTTTCCGCCAGATAGGCCAGGCCTTGAGCCTCGGCGCGGTTTGCGATGCGCAGCATGTCCGCGACGATGGGCTGCATCTGCTGGCGGATCTCGGAGGCCCAGGCGATTTGTTTTTCGCTGCCGATCAGTTCGATCATTTCGTCTCTCCTGCCCCTGTCTGGCGAGGCGCCCGCATCGGTGTGATCCGATGACCCATACATAGCACGGCTATCCGGCCACGCAACAAGAAAATGCACTTGCGGGATACTATTTTATGGCTATGGTCGGGGCATGACCATTGACCGCGCCCCGATCCTCCGCGCCATGCGCGCCTGGCTGGCCCTGGACCAGACCCAGGTGGCCGACGCCGCCGGGGTCAGCCCCCGCACGCTCAAGCTGGCGGAATCTGGCGAGCGGGTGACCGACAAAACCTGGGGCCGCCTGACCGCCTATTACGCCGCCCAGGGGCTGGAGTGGTGGGATGATCCGGCCGGGATCAGGGTGCGCCAGTAGCGGCCTCAGACGTGGATCTCGACCTTGGCCCCCAGGTGCCCGCACCGGGTGCATTTCATCCGCCGGGCCGCGTAATCCAGGTGCACGTCGCCGTGCCCCAGGTCGATCAGTTCTTTAGGGCCGATCTGGGTCTGGTGCGCGCAGTGGGCCGAGAGGCACTGGATCATCAGGTGCGCCCTGAGCCGGTAGGCCGTCCGGGCGGTTTTCGGCTGGCTGCTGGGGAGGCAGTAGAGGGACATTCTCTCGCACGCTGAGATGGCCGATCCGGTGGCGATCTAGGCGCGAACCCGGTTCGCGAGCAAGCGGAATGTTCTAACTCTGTTCTCCCGCGCGCAGTTGGGAAAACCGCCATAACCTATTGATGCGGAATGAAGCGGATCGTCCACGGTTGGGCAGTAGGCCGTTGATATTAATAAGATGGTTCCAGCTTCCCAAGCTGAATGTCGGGGGTTCGATTCCCCCCACCCGCTCCAATGATTTCAAGCGCTTAGGGCTCCCCGGAGGGCGGTCGCGAGACGTAGTTGGGCGTCAGTTGGGAGTTTGTGTCCCGGATTTGTTCCGGCGAAGCCGCTGGGCCAGGTCCATCACGATCGAGTCGCGATCGACGTAGGTGGCCAGCAGGCGTTCAACCCGCTTTTCCTCCCAGCCCAGCACGTCGGCGATTTCGGGGGCCGTGAGCCCGCCTTGGCGCAGGTAGGTGGCGAACGTGCCGCGCGCATCGTGCAGGTGTTTGCTGACCGGCGGCGACGCGGCGGCCTTGGCGTCAATGATCTGATGCTCCAGCCCGTTGACGGTCCAGGGCCGGCCGCGCGTGTTCGTCAGGACCGTGAGCGGCGCAGGCGGCGCGGGCCGATTCTTGCGCGCGGCGACGGCGCACAGTTCGGCGTGGCGTTTGACCTGCTGGGCGCGGATCTCGTCCAGGAGGGCCAAGGTTTCGTCCAGCAGCGGGATAGTGGCCACCTTGCGGCCACGGCTCTTGCCCGTCGGTTTGACGATGGCCAGCTGGCCCACGTGCGACCACATCAGGCCCGCCAGGTCGTCGCGGCGCAGGCCGGTGAGACAGGCCAGCCGAATGATGTAGCCCACCTCGGGTGATTTGGCGGCGGCGGTGACGCGGGCGATCTCGTTCGCCGTCCAGACCTGATCGGCGCGGTTGCTGGTGTACAGTTGGCCGATGCCGGCGGCGGCGTTGAGGGCCAGCAGGCCCCGGTCCAGACCCCAGGCCAGCACGCGGCCCAGCACCTGGATGGCGTAGTCGGCCGAGCGGGGCCGGTCGGCCCACTGGTCGCGCCAGGCCAGGATATCGGCGCGGACCCGGCGATCATCCAGGGCCGGGTAGGGCAGTCCGCCGATGGCGAGTTCGTCGCCGTCGCGATCGGCGATGCGGTCCAGCCATCGATTCCATTCGGCGCGGGTGGATGCGCCCAGGCCCTGAAACTCAGGTGAGGATCGATAGAGGGCGACCAGGGCGGCCAGGTCGTCGGTGGACGGCGCGCGACGCTGGCCCACAGCATCATTGTAGGCGGCCATGAACGCGGGCGAACCGGGCGCGCCGGGGAGACGGGGGCCGCCTTTCCAGGCGTACCAATAGGTGACGCGGCGGCCGTCCGCCAAGCGTTTGGAGACCTGGTTAAGTCCCTTGAGCCGCACGCGGGCCATGCCTCTTCTCCCGCCATTGATCCAGCGCCGAACCGGCCTGGACTTCCTGGGCCTCGGCGTCGGCGGTCGTCAAGATCACCACGTCCCCGCCGGCGCGCACCACGACGCGTGCGATTTCGCACCCGGCGGCCTTGAGGGCCTCGATCGAGCGCTGTTGAGCCGCGCGGGTGGGGCCGGTGGCACGGGACATGGGTCAGTCGCCCGCCACGATCAGGCTGACGACCGGATGGGTCGTGCCGATGATGCGAAGTTCGACCGGCCGTCCGGCGATCAGCGCGGCCAGTTCGTCGGGCGTGGGTTCCCAGCGGCTGGTCATGTAGGGGAGCCCCTCGACCACCTCGTCGCGGATCGGCAGGTGCAAACAGGGGCCGGAGGTGTCCGGGTCCCAGTCGGCGGGTGCGCCCAGGTTGCGGGTCGCGCCGGCGATGCGGATGGGGAGCATCACGCCCCTCCGTCAGCGGGCGGGGCGGGGAGCTTGAGCGCGCGGATGCGCCCGGCGGCCTGTCGCGTGATGTCGTCCCAGAGCGAGTCCTTGACCCATTCCCGGCCCTCGCGCTGGTGGTCCGCGACGGCCTCAGCCGCACGGTCCAGGGCGGCATTCACCGCGCTTTCGATAGCGTCTGTCCCCGCCAGCATCCCGGCAGCTTTGAGGTCCTCGGCGAACCGAAGCAGCTTGTCGTTCCAGGATTGATCCGGCGCGGGGCCATAGGCCTGCATGAAGGCCGGGGTGGGATCGTAGCCTTGTTCTATCAGCTCGGCCATTGACGACAGGCGGGCGGCGGCCGTCGGCGGGGCGTCAGTCATGGCCGGCGCCCCACACCCGCTTCATCGCCTCGGCCGCCTGCCGACGGCTTTCGAGGTACTGCTGCTCGCGGGCCTCGGTCACCGCGCCCCCGCCAAAACAGAGAGGGCAGTCGCGTTCACCGTAGTTTTCACAGACGCACAGGTCGCCGCCGCAGTTGCAGTCCACGGATCCGTCGCCCATGCAGTGGGGGCAGATGACGCCGTGGTCGTCGTCCCAGTCGTCAGATAGCGGTTGGGGTTCGAGGTTCTGAGTCATGCTCCGCCCTCCGTATCTGAGGAGGTGGCGTCCGCCGCTCTGGTGCACGGGATGCAAAGCATCCGGCCGTCCTGGACGCTGCACGAGCCGTCAAATATGGACAGGCCGTGCACGTAGCCGCCTCGCACGGCGTCCTCCGATACGTCCCACAGCGCCCAACCGGCGGGCGGTCGATAGGCGGCATCGTGTTCCACCTGGAACCGTGAGCCGCAGTCGTCACACTGGATTTCGCTTCTGATCCACTGAACACCCATCCTACCGCCCTCCCTCGGGTTGGAGGGCCGCAATGACGCGCTGGGCGCAGGCCTTGCAGAACAGCTTGTCGTCGCGTTCGTCCTGGCGAGCAAAACCCTCATGCCGGTAACCGGCCCTCACTACGAACCACCTGTTCGCGACGTGCAGCCGGGTTTTCGGATCGGGGCTGATGGCCCCGCAGCCGCCGTCGCATGTGGTGAGATACGCCATCCCTCAGCCCTCCGCTTCCGAGGCTGAAAGGGCGGTCAGGGCGGCGCGGCAGGTGGCCTCAGCGTCTCGGGCTTTCCGGAAGGCGCGAATGAATAGATCGCCAAGGGCGGTTTCCTCGCCATCGTATTCGGGGTCAGGAAAGCGCATCCTGACCACGACCTCATCGTTTAGGCCCTCGGTGTTGCCGCCGGGCTCATCAGCCGCCAGTTGACCGAACGAGCCCAGCGCCCACACGGCGCTGGCCAGCGCCTCCCTCGCGACCCGCAGCGCGTCGGGAGAGGGGTGTGTGTAGAGGGGTTGGACCTCTTGATTTGGATGCGAAGGCGCGCCGTAACGCCAGTCGTTGGGAACACCATGGCCAACTGACCTCCAGCGCCAGCGCCACGCCACCGGCTGCGCGTCCTCGCGGGTGGCGAGGGCGCGGTCGGCCAGGGCGAGGATGGCGTCGGCTCTGTCGAGCGAGACCCTGACCTCAAACCTACACTCCGCGCCCATCGACGGCGTATTGATGTGCCGGTCGTAGAAGTGCCAGGCATCGGGGTCGATGATCCGCGCGATGGCCTCCCTCGGCACGACGACGGTCTCCGCCGGGCGGGTGGGGTTAGTGGTCATGGGGGTGTTCCTTTGATTTCAGAGCCGCCGCATCTAGGCGTCCGACTAGGCGGGCGATCTTCTGATCTCTCGCCCGGTCCACATCTTCGGAGCCGAAAATGATCCGCGCCTGTGAGAGCATGATTGACACGTCGGCGACCTCACTCGCCACGGCGTCAGACCGGACGCGACCGCGCTTCCAGTGCTGAAGGGCGAGGATCAGTTCGGAGCACTCCTCGATCACCATGTCGATTTGAGCGGAATGCCCCCACGTTTCGAGGGCCTGTCTGGCGATTTCCTCCCTCACGCCCCTTCCTCCCCTGTCGTGGTTAGGGCGGCGCGGGCGATGGCCTCGGCTTGCTCTCCCGCCTCGGAAGCGGCGCCGGTCGCCAGTTGAAAGGCCGAGACCGCTTCATCCAAAGCGTCGAACCCGCATGACCCTCCGGCCATGATGTCAGGCCATGCGAACTCAATCGCAGCCTCGATCACTGCGCCGTCTAAGCGGCTCGCCCCCACCGCCTTGTCGGCCCTCTCCGTTTGGGCCTGGAGGGCGTCTAGGAGGGAGATGATACGGGCGGGGTTGGCAGCGGCGATGAAGGCGGCGTCGTTACCATCGCCGGGATCGTCGGTGTAAACCTCAGCCAACCAGTTTCCGCGATCATTGTATTTGATGTGCCAGCAGTCGCCTTCGTCGTAGCGATGCGCCTCCCAAGGCCCCGGCGTCGCCCCCTGAGCCAGCGCGCGCAGTTCGGACAGATCGCCGCTCACGGCGGGGGCTTCAGGGGCTTCAGTCATGGGGGTGGCCCTCTCCGTTGGTGTCGGTGGCGGCCGGCAGCGGAGCGAGGTCGAAAGCCCAGCGCTCCATGGGAGACAGGCGGCCCAGCCGATCCAGGGTGCGGATGTGGCTGTGGCGCTGGTCGATCTGCTGGGCCAGATTCGGTGCGCGCGCAGCGTCGGGGCGAACCGGGTTCATTACGCCGCCCTTTCGGCCGGGGTGGGGACGGCGGGGTTGCGGGCCAGGGCGGCGCGCAGGGCGTCCTGGCCTCGGCCGTCCAGATAGGCGTAGCCGATGAGGCCGTCGCGATCGTTGCCGGCGTCCAGGGCCCAGACCTCGACCGCGCGGGTGGGGCCGGCGCGGTCGGGCAGTTGAATGTCCTCGACGTCGACCATGTCGATGGCGCGCAGGTCGCGCCGTCGCTGGATGGCGCGGGCCAGCTGGTCCGCGTCGGCGAAGATCAGGGGTTTGACGGCCGGGTCCAGGCGCTGGGTCGCGGGACACAGGCGCGGGATCAGGGCGAAACGCACGTCATCGGCCATGACGGGGCCTTTCCGGAAGGTGAGCGGGAGAAAGCGACGGCCGTGGGCCGCCAGCAGGGGCGCGGCTTCGATGAAGGGGCGGCGCATCAGGCGTCGTCCTGGTCGGGGCGCTGAAGGTGCGACCCGGGCAGAACCTGCACGTGCGGTTCGCCGCGCCGATCGAAACTGAGGAAGCGGAAGCGCCAGCCATTTCGCGCAGCTTCGACGCCGACGATCACCCCGTGGATTTTGACGCCGGGCGCGACGGAATGGACAGCCACAGACCACAGGTCGAAGGGCGGTGTTGCGCCGCCGATGTGGAATGCGCCGATGGTTTCGCGGGCGTGCGCCACGAAGACGCTGGCGGGCCACCGCTTCGTTTCGATTGTGGCGACATCGATGTAGCCGGACATCAGGCGTCGTCTCCTTCCGCGTCGTCGGAATCGGACGCGGCGTCCGGGTCGTCGTCTTCATCGGACGGCGGATAGGCGTGGACGACCTCGGCCGCGTGGCGCGCGGTCCATCCGTGTTCGGGGTCGCCGAAGTCGGCGTCGATGTCCGCCAGGTGGGCGGTCAGGATGGCCGGGGCGTCGGCGCCGTTCAGGGCGGCCCGGTCGTCGTCGCCATAGTCGGCGATGGTCTGGGCCATGACCGCCAGGAAGGCGTCGCGGTCCAGCGGCCGGTCGGCCACCGGCAGGGGCGGTTCGGCCGGGGTGGCCTGTTCGGCCGCCGCGTTGACCGCCAGGGCGATGAGGTCCGCCAGGGCCAGGTCCTGATCGTCGGCGCCGGCATAGGTCGCGACGCGGAACATATGGCCACCGTCCGCGTCGACCATCCAGCCGTTCGGAGTCGGCGTCCACGGCAGGGGGTGTTCGGCCAGGGCGGCGATGGCCGCGATGCGATCGGTGGATGGGCGCACGGTCGGGTGTTCGGCCTGGAGCGCACGTTCGGCCGCCGCCTGTTCGCGCGCCCGGGTCCAGGCGTCGTGCTGGGCCCGGCGGGCGGCGTCGCGTTCGTCCTCCAGGGCGCGGCCGCGGGCCATGGATTCCTCACGCTCGGCGTTGCGGGCGTCGAGGCGGGCCTGCAATTCGGGAGAGATGGCGAAGGGGCCGTTGAGCCAGGGAATGGACCAGCGGCCTTCCTCGGGTTCGCGCAGGCCCAGCTGGTCGCGCAGTTCGGTCGCCCCGGCGGCGGCGCCTTCAGGGAACAGGGTCTGGGCCAGATCCCAGCCGCGGTGTTCACAGCGGGCTGTGGCGCGCCCCTGGTCGTCAACCGTGGTGGGCAGGGTGATGGCCCCGGCCTTTTCCAGGGCCTGGGCGTCCGGGTCCTGGGCCGCCGCGTCCCCGTCGATCTGGATGGGTTGATACAGGTCGCCGCCGTTCGCCGCCGCGCGCAGTTCCGCGAGAATCAGCCGCTGGCGCGGAGTGAATTCGGCCATGGCCTTTTCCAGGGCCTTGCGCTTGGTCTCGGCGGCCTGGACCAGCTGGCGGGCGTCGCGGACGGAGAGGAATTTGGGGTCGTCGCGCGGCAGGGTCATGCGGGCCTGATCGGCGTCACTGAGGCAGTCCAGCAGTTGCAGCCGCATCTGGACGTGGCGCTGGGTCAGGCTGACCCGTTCGGCGATCTGGTCCGTGGTCAGGCCGGCGTCGCGCAGGCCGCGATAGGCCGTGGCTTCCTCGATCGGGTTCAGGTTCCGGCGCTGGAGGTTTTCGGCCAGGGCTGCGAGGCGGACCCCCACCTCGTCGGCGTCCAGCAGGCGGCAGGGGATGGCCCGGTCGGCGGGCCAGTCACCCGCCGCGATCAGTTCACCGATGGCGCGCCAGCGGCGTTCGCCGCCGACAAGGACATAGGGGCCTTGATCGCCGCCGCCATTGAGCAAGCGGACGACCAGGTTCTGAAGCAGGCCGTTGGCGGCTATGTCGGCCGCCAGGGCCAGGAGGTCGGCCTGGGCTTCCTCACTGTCCCAGTCGCGGCGCGCGTTGTCCGAGTCGGCGTAGATCTGGTCGTGCCGCAGGATGATCTGGCCCTCGGCCTGGACGCCCGTCTGGGCCTCGACCTGGCCTTCGGCCACCTGGGCCGCCGCGATGATGGCGTGGCCGGCAGGGGTGACGGCCCATGGATCGCGGGTCAGGAATCCGTTGTCCGCCAGCCGGCCGAGGGTCTCGGCCAGGTTCGACTTGTCCCGGCCCAGGACGTCGGCAAGGGCGGTCAGGCCGATGCCCGGTTCGCGCGCCACGCCCACCAGGGCGGACACATTCTGGAATGCGTAGGCCTTATCGGGGTGGGGGGTCTGGTCCATCAGGCGGCCTTTCGGGATGGCGAGGGTCGGGTGCGGGCCAGGGCGGCCAGCAGGGCGGCGGGGGCGTGGGCCCCAGGGCCGGCGGCGAAGGCGAGGAAGCGGGCGGCGGCCGGATCGGCGCCCCGGGTCGGGGCGACCCAGACCAGGACGCCGGGGAAGTAGTCGCCGCCGTCCAGGGTGGCGGCGCCCGGGGTGCAGGACAGTCCCCGGCCCTGGCGCAGGTGGTGGAGACGGTCCGCCAGCTCATCCACATGGGCGAAACGTTCGATGGGCTGACCGCCATCGGCGGGCGCCAGCAGTGGCGAACCGGGTTCGCCGCTCACGACGCGGCCCGCAGGATCAGGACGACGATCAGAAGCAGGCCCAGGGCCAGGACGATGTTGCGGCCGGTGACGTGTTGACGCGGCGCGGGCCACACGGCGGCGCCGCGATCGGCTTCATCCGCCGCCTGTTCCAGCCGTTGGGCGTCCAGGGCGGCGCCGGGGCCGGGCGGGTCGCGACGCAGGCACAGGGCCGCGCGCCGCGCCTGGGGCGGGGTGAGCAGGCCCCGGAACCCGGCGGCGATGACGCCGACGCTGGTGTGACCCCGCAGGTCGCGGGACACCCAGACGCGCGGTTCGACCCAGGGCGCATGGTCCAGCGCCAGCAGCAGGTCGGTGACGGCGTCATCCACGCTGGGGGCGGCGTGGGGAAAGTTCAGGATGGTCGCGGCCATGAGGACACCTCCGAAAGGGGTGTCCGCACCGGGACCGGCGCGGATCGCCGGCGGGCCCGGGGGTGCTGGGGGGGGCAAGGGAAGGCCCATCCGGTGCGGACGAGCCGACAATGATGGGCAATCGCCCACTCTGTCAATCAAGAAAATGGGCAACCGCCCATTATTGAGGCGTCAAACCGTCATCACCAACGACGCGGGCGAACCGGGTTCGCATTTTCGAGCGGAATTAAACCCTGCGCGCGTACCAGACGACGCGGCCGATGACGTTCACCAGTTCGGCCAGCACCCTATACTGGTTGTGGTTCTTGTTGTCGGAGATCAGCACAAGTTCGGTGGGGTCGCTGTAAGGGACCAGTTCGAGCCGCTTCACCACAGTCGCGTCACTGTCCCATATGGCGTATATTCCCGGCTTGGCCGGGTTGCGGTCGGCATGATCGATCAATACCCGATCGCCCGACCGCAGGGTGGGTTCCATCGAGTCGCCCTCGACCTGCACGACGGCCAGGGAGGCGGGGGAGAGGCGAAGCTCGTTCACCAGGTAGGCGCGTGAAAACCGCCAAACGCCCACGGCGCTCTCTTCATCGAACAATGCGCCTGGCCCGGCCGACAGGCGGACATCGTGTTCGTTCACCGTAACGAGATCGCCCGCCGAACGCGCGGTGTCTTCGTCCAGGATGTCGGTCTCGCCCACGAGATAGGCCACGGTGCATCCGAGGATGCGTGACAGGTCCTGGAGCTTGCTGGCCGAAGGTTCCCGATCGCGCTTGAGGATGTCGCGAACGAAGGTTTCGCCCAGCCCAGCCTCAAGGGAAGCGGACTTCATGTCCAAGCCCGTGGCGTCCAGACGTTCCTGAATGCGCCGCTTGATCAGGGTGAGACTCATGCGCCCTTATCCGCCCGCAGCGCGATGGCGGTAAAATGGGCTGATGCCCACTTGACGAATGGGCGAACGCCCATCATCGTCCCGCCTCATGCTGGACGCCCTTATCACCGAGATCGAACAACACTTGCTGGCGCGCGCCACCGCAGGCGTTCCCCTCGCGTCTTCGACGCTGGGCCGTATGGCCGTGAACGACGGGAAGCTGGTCGAGCGCCTCAAGGCCGGCGGGCAGATCACGGTGGGCAAGGCGATGCGCGTCCGCGAATGGATCGCGGCGGACAGGGCGGCGCATGGGCTGTCGGTTGACGAACGTCATATCCCCACCCTGCCCGAACCGGCCGACGACGGCGCCGGTGCAAAAGCCGGGGCCGTGCAATGAGCCGGGGCCTGACGGATGGTGAGATCAAGGCCCTGTTCCGGCAGCTGGTGAAAGCGGTCGGCGGGGTCGAGGCGGCGGGCGTGGAATTGGGCGTGTCGCACCAGCGGGTGTCGGTCCTGCAATCCCCGGCGGCGGCCGACATGCCGACCGTGCGCCAGATCATCGCCCTGGAGGTGGTGGCCAAGGCGCCTGTCGTCAGCGGGCCGTGGTTCCGCGCCATCAAGGGCCAGGACGAGGACTGCGTGACCGTCCGCATCCGCATGGTCTGGACCCCCAGCCTGTTGGCAACCCTGCGCGCCTGGCGCGAGCAGGGGCATGGTCTGGCCCCGATCGCGCGCGCCCTGCAGGCGGAGCCGGTGGACGTGGACCGGGCGCTGTGGGCCCTGGTGGGTCGGACGCCGGTCGAGGCGGCGCGGGCCCTGGCGCCCGGTCAGGCGATGATGACGCGGCTGCTGGCTGAACGGGCCGGCAGGGTCGTGACGTTCGAAGCCCTGCACGAGGCCAGCCGAGCCCTGCCGGGTCTGGGCCGTCGCGATGAGCTGGCGGACCCGCGCCGCGCGATTCTGGTCCAGATGCATCAGGTCCGCCGACGCCTGACGGCGCGCGGACTGGATGCGGGCATCCGCAACGTCTGGGGCCAGGGCTACCGGCTGTCGGCCGATGGCGCGGCCCGTCTGAGGGCCGTCCTGGCCACTGATTTTTCCCCGCCTCAACATCCACAGGAGAGACACCCATGAGGCCCATCACCGATGTCCTGCGCGAGATGCGCAAGGGCCGGATCGTCGAGGACGCCACCGAAGCCCTGCATGAAGTGGTCAAGGCGGTCGACGCGACCAACAAGGCCGGTTCGGTCACCCTGAAGATCAAGGTCAAGCCGTCGAAGGACGGCGGCTGGGAAAAGACCCTGAGCGCGGCGATCAGCACGGACGTGCCCCGCCCCGACATGCCCGACGCGGTGTTCTTCTCGAACGCGGATGGCGACCTGGTGCGGGACGATCCGGAGCAGACGCGCCTGTTCGAGGACACCGAACGCCCGGCCCGGCCCAAGGCGGTCGGGGACTGATCGACGCGCGCCCGCCCCGTGGCGCGCGGGCGCGACACACCAGCCACGTTTGAACAGAGGAGACCCTGTCCATGACCGACAGGACCAACGCCGACGCCGTGGCCGACCTGGCCCGGCGGGGGGTCGTGACCCCCGCAATCCTGAAGACCGAAAGCGGTCGTGAGCTGCTGATCCTGCCGGCCGAAGGCGGCGGGGCGTCGCATTACGATGTGTCGGAGAAGGGGGGGCAGCTGGCCCCGGCGCCGCTCTGGGTGGCCCAGGCGGTCACCATCCAGACGTCCGCCAGCCTGATCGACTATCTGGACCGGTTCGATGGCGACGGCACGGTGCTGTTCGCCGACATCGCCCATGACCGGATCGTCGGGGCCCTGGATTATCACGACCCGGCCGAGGCGGGCCGGGTGGCCCATACGGCGACCCTGACCCTGCCGAAATCGGTGGAGTGGGAGACCTGGACCGCCATCGACGGGCAGTTGATGGGCCAGCTGGAGTTCGCCCGGTTCCTGGAAGAGAACGCCGTCGATATCGAGGCCCCGGACGCGGCCGACCTGCTGGAGACGTGCCGCGACCTTCAGGCGCGCCGCAAGGTGAATTTCACCAAGGCCGTGCGCACGGCGTCGGACAATGAGACGTTCGAATACACGGACGAAACCTCGGCCGCGACCACCAAGGGCGGGGTGGAGATTCCGACGAAGTTCATGCTGCGCATCCCCGTCTATTTCGGCGGGCGGACCTACGCCATCGGCGCCTTCCTGCGCTGGCGTCTGGAAGAGGGCGCGGGGCTGCTGCTGGGTATCAAGCTGCACAACCGCGAACACGTGCGCCAGGCGGTGTTCAAGGAGGTGGTGGACGAGGTGGCCAGCGCCACCGGCCGCCGCGCCTTCTTCGGCCGCATGTGAGGAAGGTCGCCCCGGCGCGTTCGCGCGCCGGGGCGGGACCGCCATGTCGGGAACCTATCGCGCCATCACCGAAGTCGAAGAGGGCCAGGGGGTCCGTTACCGCCTGGTCGCGTGCCGGTGCGGGGCCGAGGGCCGCCTGCGGGACAGGACCCGGCAGGGCATGCCCGGCGAAATGGTGGAGCGGGCGTTCCGCCGCCAGGGCTGGGCCCGGGTGAAGCCCGCCGGGGGCGTGTGCCCCGAATGCCAGCGGCGCAAGGCCGCCAAACCCGAGACGATCAAGGAGCCGCCGATGGCCGCCGAGCCGCCCCGCCAGCCCACGCCGGACGACAAGCGTCGAATCCGCGAGGAACTGTTCGCCCATTATCTGGAGGACCAGGGGTGCTGGTCCGGGGCCCATAGCGACCGATCGGTGGCCGAGGCCCTGAACGTGCCGTTCGCCTGGGTCAGCCAGATGCGCGACGCCCTGGGGTTCGGCCCCGATGTGAGCGAAGCGGCCACGGCCTGGAACGCCGAGATTCAGGCCCTGCGCGCCGAACTGACGGCGACGGCCGACCGGCTGTTGAGCGAGGCCGCCAAGACGATGGACGCCCTGGCGGAACGGCTGGCGGGCCGAGGCGCGCCGGGTGATGACCGTCGTCCCGTTTCCGATCCGCGCCTTCCTGAACCGTCATCAGGCGGTTCATGGCGACCTGATCGTGGCCTGGTCCAGGGCCGATGACGGCTGGCTGGTTCTGTCGGTCGCGGCCGTGGACGCGGACGGATATGTGGCGATGGTGCGCGATCTGGACGGGCGCGCCATAGGGGTGGGCCGGGTCTATGAGACCAGCAGCCTGGCGCGGCCGTGGCTGATCGTGCCGGCGAACCGGGTTCGCGCGGGATGCGCCGATGAGGTGTTCGGCCTGCTGGCGTCGGACCTGGAAGAGATCAAGGCCGCCCTGCGCCCGTGGAAGGCGGTGACGCAGTGACAGGCCGCCGCGAGATCATCGGCGGCTGCACGCTCTATCTGGGGGATTGCCTGAGCTTGCTCGATGACGTGGCCCCCGCCGCGGCCGTCCAGCCCAGCCTGCTGGACATCGCGGCATGAGCGACCTGTCCGAACTGTTCGACCGGGCCCGGGAGAAGGTCAAGGTCAGTGAGGTGGCCGGCGGCAAGCTGGGCCGGGTCGGGCGGCGGCTGCGCGGCGAATGCCGGGTGTGCAAGGCGGGCGAGGGCAAACTGAAGGACGGCCCGTTCTGGGTGGATGACGCCACCGGGCGCTGGGGCTGTTTCGCCGGCCTGGGAGATTGCGCGCGCGGCGGCGACGCGATCCGCCTGGAACAGTTGATGCGCGGCGGGTCGCCGCGCGAGATCGCCGAACGGTTCGCGGGCGAGACCTGGACCCCGGCGGCGCGGACGGAGATCGTCAGCGGCCCGGCGCCGGCGGCCGCCAGGGAGAGGGGCGCCGACCCCGAGGCGGCGCGCAAGGCCGAGGCGGCGGCGCGGATCGCGCGGGAGAGCCGGCGGATCTCGCCCGGGTCGCTGGTGGACCGGTATCTGGAGCATCGGCGGATCGGCGGGGCGGTGCGCGAGGTGATGTGCGCCGAACTGCGCTACCATCCCGAAGCCTTCTATGGCGTCGTCCCGGACGGGGTGATGCTGCCGCCCGGGGCGATGACCACGACCCTGCGCGGCGGGCGACGGGGCCTGATCCTGCCGGCCATGGTGGCGATCCGCCGGACCCATCACGGGCGCACGGGCGGGGTGCATCTGACGTTCCTGCGCGCGGACGGCCGGGGCAAGGCCCGGGTGAAGCGGGCCAAGACCATGCTGGGCCCCCAGACCGGACACGGACGCCCCGGCGGGGCGTTGTTGAGTCCGATGAACGGCGACTGGGCCGAGCGGCCGCTGATCGTGGCCGAGGGGATCGAGACCACGGGGTCGGCGGCCGAACTGTATGCGCAGCAGTTCGGGGCCGTGCCGCGCATGGCGGCGGCCCTGTCGCTGGGGGCGTTGTCGGGCGGATGGCGGGCGGATGAGCGCGGCCGTTACGACGTGGACACCCCCAGCGCCGACCCGGCGCGCCCGGCCTTCACCTGGCCCGAGGCGGGCGCGGTGTGGATCGCGGTGGATCGGGACATGGGGCCGGTCACCGTGCCGGTGCGCGGCCCCGGCGGGCGTCGGCGCCAGCGCCGCCTGGACAGCGACGACCGGGCGCGGGTGTGCGGCGCCCTGGCCACCCAGGCGTGGCGCGAGGCCGGGGCGAACCCGGTTCGCGTGATCGCGCCGGCGGCCGGACTGGATTTCAACGATCAGCTTCAGGAGAGCGGCGAATGAGCGCCGATGGATTTCACGCCTTTGCGGGCCTGGCGGCGGCCCCGTCTCCGGACGAGCTGATGTGGTTCGAACTGAACGACCTGGGCAACGCCAAGCGGTTGATCCGCATGGCGGGCGGGGTGTTCGGCGACGATGAGGCGGTGGACCTGAGCGGGGCGCGTCTGTTGTATCTGCGCGACCACGGATGGATCGCGTTCGACGGCGTGCGCTGGAACCTGGCGCATGGGCCGTCGCTGGCGCGCAAGCTGGCGCATCGGGTGGCCGAGGGCCTGTGGGCCCAGGCCAAGGCGTTCGCCGACCATGCCTCGGGCAAGCGCAAGGCCGCGCCGGCGGCCGGGGTCGAAGCGGCCCCGGCGGGCGATGAGGGCCAGAGCGAGGCCGAGCGGCGTGAGGCGGCGCTGGACGCCGGGCCGCCGCGCAAACCCCGGAAGGACAAGCCCGACCCCGGCGTGGTGGATTTCTATGAATTCGCGCGGTCCAGCGGCAACAAGGGCCGGACGGAGGCCATGCTGGGCCAGGCGGAATCCTATCTGCTGGTCGAGCTTGAGGCGTTCGATCGTGATCCGCTGATGTTCAATGTGCGGAACGGGACCCTGCGGTTCGCCAAGGTTTCGGGCGGGTGGAAGCTGGGCTTCCGCCAGGCGCACGATCCGGCCGACCGGAACACCCGGGTGATGGACGTGGACTATGAGCCCAAGGCCGAGGCGCCGGCCTGGGAACAGGCCCTGGCCAAATGGCAGCCCATGGCGCCGATGCGCGATTTCCTGCGCCGGATCTCGGGATATGGCATCACCGGGGACACGTCGGAGCAGGCGTTTTTCATCTATCAGGGCCTGGGCGGCGACGGGAAATCGACCTTCATCGGGGCTATCCGGCGCATCCTGGGCGACTATGCGGCCACGGCCGATGTGAAGACCTTCCTGGACACCGGCCCGCGATCGGGGTCGGACGCGTCGTCGGATGTGGCGCGCCTGGCGGGCGAAACGCGCATGGTGTGCACGGCCGAGCCGCCGCGCGGGGCCAAGCTGAACGAAGCCATGATCAAGAGCTTCACTGGCGGCGCGCCGCTGCCGGCGCGGCGGCTGAGGCAGGAACAGTTCGAGTTCAAGCCCAAGGGCAAGGTTTTCCTGGAGTGCAACACCCGCCCGGTGATCAAGGGCGATGATGAAGGCATCTGGCGGCGCGTGTTTATCGTGCTGTGGGAGGTGCGGGTCAGCAAGGCCGACCGGATCAAGGATTATGATCTGCACCTGGCCCGCGACGAGGGGCCGGGGATTCTGAACTGGCTGTTGGCGGGCGTCGGCGACTGGCTGGAACAGGGCCTCGATCCGCCCCGGCGGGTCGATGAGGCGCTGGAGGATTACCGCAAGGGGTCCAGCCCGTTCGGCGAATGGCTGGCTGAACGGGTGGTGGTGGACCGGACGGCGCGCACGCCCGCCAGCGACTTCTACCGCGACTACAAGGAGTGGGTGGAGAAGCAGGACAGCGACGCCCGGGTGATGACGCAGCGGGCGTTCGGCACGGCCCTGGGCGAACGGCAAATCCTGCGCGACGGCAAGGACGGGCGCGGGAACATCATGCGGCGCGGCGCGCGGCTGAAGACCATCGCCGAGCTTGAAGACGACCGTCAGGCCGAGGCGCGGGCGCGGGACGACGACGCGTCCGATCAGGGCGACGGCGCCGGCGGCTTTTTCCCGGCCGATGACGATCACGACAACCCGTTCGGCGACGGACAATGACGGACAGTCCGGACCTTCGCATGGTGGAGGATAGGAGGCCGCCGTCGCCGCGCGGCGCGATACGGACAGTCGGCATTGTCCGGCCATCCGTGTTTGTCCGGCGACAAGTGATTGAAAGACCGCCACTTCTGAACAGTACGGACAGTCCGGACCTTTGCGGCGGGTTGAGGGTTAGCGGGCGGGTGCGCGGGCGCGCGTCGTGCGGACGGATGCGGACGGGTCCGTATCGTCCGGTGCGTCCGGCGGCGGGGTTTGTGGGTGTGTCCTCGGGTTCTTGTGTGTGGGTGGAGTCATGATCGCGATCACAAAACAGACCGAAGGTAAGAAACGAGGCCGGAAGGCCTCGGGGTTGCGGGACCTGCCGCCGGCGGCGGCGGCGTTGGCCGTGAACGCCGAAGCCCTGGCCGTCGTGCGCCGGGCCATGGCCACGCGCGAAGAGATGCGCCGGTCCACCGGCATGGCCGGCGGCCTGCCGACCCTTGAGCGGATGATGCGCGACGACGTGGCCATGGCGCAGATCAGGGTGCCCGAGGCGGGCGAGATCAGTCTGCGGCCGGTGCTGCGGGCCGTGAGCCTGGAGGCCCAGCTTGAGCGGGCCGGGTTCGATCGGGCGCGGGCCTGGGCGGGCGAGCGGTTCGCCCGGGACGTGGAGGCCATGACCATCGGCAAGTTGACCGGGTCGTATGGCGAGGGGCTGGGCGGCGGCACGGCGGCCGAACCCCTGCGCATGATCATCGCCATGGATCGGGTGGCCAAAGCGACCGGGTCGCTGAACCGGCAGGAACGCACGGCCGCGTGGGCGGTGCTGGTGTTCGGCCTGACGATGACCGATACGGGGTGGTCGCTGTTCGGCCATCGCGCGGGCGGTGCGAGGGCCCGCCTGGTGGATGCCGCGTGGCTGTTCCTCGACGCGGCCCTGGAGAAGATGCAGCCCTTCTATGAGGCGCTCGGGGACGACACGGCTTGACAAAGTGTTCAACTTAAATGCATCCAAAGGACCAGGCGTAGGACTGCGTCTAGAGAGAACCCGCCCGGCCCCTGGCCCGGCGGGTTTTTCATGGCCCGGAGCCTGCCTTGCCTGTCATGCCGCCGACCTTCCGGCCGCGTGGCCAGCGCACGCGCCGCGATCAGAATCGCGAGGCCGACGCCCGGCGGGGATCGGCCCGCGAGCGGGGCTACACCACGGCCTGGGACAAGGCGTCGAAGGGCCACCTTCGGTCGCACCCGCTGTGCGCCTACTGCGAGATCGGAGAGTTCGACGAGGTGGCGATCACGGCGGCGACGCTGACCGACCACCTCTATCCCCAGCGCCGGTTCGCCGGCGTCTTCTGGAAGCGCGACCTGTGGGTCAGC
>NZ_CALMFB010000053.1 GCF_937863155.1 uncultured Brevundimonas sp.
AGCGGATCATCGAGTTCTCGGGCTGCAGGTCCAGGATGTAGTATTTGTTGATCCACGGCGGGAAGATCAGCAGGGGCGTGGCGCGCTGCCGGTCCGTGGCGGCGTCGAACTGGATCAGTTCGAACAGCTCGTCGCGCCACACCACCTGGCCCGGCGCCGTGGCGACGTTCTCGCCCACCTTGAACCGGCCATAGTCGGCCTGGCTGATCTTCAGCTTGCCGCCGCCGCGCTCCATGTCGGCGGCGAAATTCTGCATCCCCTTGACCAGGCTCTCGCCGTTGGTCTCGGCCAGGGCCTTCAGCGCCACGGGGTTGGAGGCCAGGAAGTTGGATGGCGAAAAGGCGTCGGTCAGCAGCTTGGTGAAGAACTCGGCCCGGCGGCGCGTCATCGGATCGACGTCGTCGGCCGAGGCGACCAGGCCGTTCATCCAGTCCGAGGTGGCCAGATACGACCGCCGCATGACGTCGAACATCGGGTTTTCCGACCAGGCCGGATCCTTGAACCGCTTGTCTGCGGGGGCAGGCGCGACCTCTTCGCCGGCCGCGCGCCGGGCGGTGGACGACCACAGGTCCATATAGCGGTTGAACAGGTCCGCCTGGGCCGCGAACAGGCGGTCGGGGCGGGCGGCCAGGCTGGTCATCACCGCCGTCATGGCCGGGGCGACGTTGAACGGATCGGGCGACAGGGCGGCGGGGCGGTCGGCCTGGCTCAGCGCCGCCTCGGCGATGGCCGCCTGGGCCGTCATGGCCGCCTTGGCCAGGTTCATCGACAGGGTTTCGATCAGCGCCTGCTGATCCGCCATCGCGTTGGCGGGGGCAGGCGATTCGGGCTGAGGCGGCGTCTGCGGCTTGGGGGCGGCCTTGGCCTGGGCTTTGGCCTTCGGCTTGGCCGTCTTGGCCGAGGTCGGGCGGCCCGGCTTGCGCGGGGCGCGGGGCTTGGCGGCGTCCTTGGCCTGGGCTGAGGCGTCTGAAGCGGTCGTCGGGCGCTTGGCCATGGGCGGTCCTCCGGTCAGGGCGGCTTTCGCCCCGCGCGATCATGGCATATGACCGGCCCTGAAATGAATGCGTCCCGGGTCATAAAGATGCTGCTGGCGACGGCGGCCTGTGTCGTGCAGGCGGCCTGCGCCGGATCGTTCGCGGCTCAGACCGACGACCAGTCGCCCCTGGCGCCGCGCGTTCAGGCCCTGGTGGACGCCAACCGCACCTATCCGCAGTGGAGCCGCTTCCCCGCGACGCCGACCGATGCGCCCCAACCGGAACAGTTCGCGTCGCGGGTTCAGGGGCTGAACGCCTCGGGCCAGGAACTGGAACGCCAGGCCACGGCCATCGACTGGGATCTGTCGGACCCGGCCGGTTTCGCCGCCGCCGTCCAGGCGCGGATGGCCCAGGTTCCGGTGTCGCCCGATGCTGCGCGCACGCGCGACGATGTCGAGGCGCTGGCCGAACGCCTGCGCCGCCTGGCCACGGCCCCGCCGCCGGTGCCCCGCAACTGATCGTTTGAAGAGACGCCGACCCGGCCGACAGACGCCGGGCGCATGCCCACCAGGAGCCTGTCCCATGACCCTTTCGACCCTGGCGTTCGACGCCGCGCGCGTGACCGAGCTGGCCGCCATCGCCAGCTGGGCCCAGATCGGCCGCGGCGACGAGAAGCATGCCGACCAACTGGCGGTCGACGCCATGCGCAACGCCCTGAACGCCCTGGCCATCGACGGCAAGATCGTGATCGGCGAGGGCGAGCGCGACGAGGCGCCCATGCTGTATATCGGCGAGAAGGTCGGGACGGGCAAAGGCCCGGCCATCGACATCGCGCTGGACCCGCTGGAAGGCACCACCCTGACGGCCAAGGCCATGGCCAATGCGCTGTGCGTGCTGGCCATGTCGGAAGGCGGTGGCATGCTGCATGCGCCCGACACCTATATGGACAAGATCGCGGTCGGCCCCGGCTATGCGCCTGGCCTGGTCGATCTGGACATGAGCCCCCAGGACAATGTGCAGGCCCTGGCCAAGGCCAAGGGCGTGGCCACGCGCGACATCACCGTCTGCGTCATGGACCGTCCGCGCCACGCCGATCTGATCGCCGCCCTGCGCCAGGTCGAGGCGCGGGTCATGCTGATCACCGACGGCGATGTGGCGGGGGTGATCCATACGGCCGAGCCGCACACCGGCATCGACCTGTATCTGGGCCAGGGCGGGGCGCCCGAGGGGGTGCTGGCGGCCGCCGCACTGAAATGCGTGGGGGGCTTCTTCCAGGGGCGTCTGGTGTTCCGCAACGACGACGAGCGCGCCCGCGCCACCCGTACCGGCGTGACCGACTTCGACCGCAAATACGACCTGCATGATCTGGTGTCCAAGGACGCGGTCTTCGCCGCCACCGGCGTGACCAAGGGCGCCATGCTGGACGGGGTGACGATGCGCGACGGCTTCGTCTCGACCCACACGGTGATCATGGATTCCGCCACCCGCACCGTGCGCCGCATCCGCATGACGCGCCCGGCCTGATCGCATGGCCGCCGCCTTTCTGGGCGTCGAACGGTCGTTGAGCGGCCGCGCCTGGCGACAGCGCCCGGCCCAGGCTGAGATCATCCGCGCGCACATGCAGGGCCTGGGCCTGGACGAGCCGATGGCCCGCGCCCTGGCGGCGCGCGGCGTGACGCCGGACCAGGGGGCGGATTTCCTGACCCCCACGCTGAAGGCCCTGTTTCCCGATCCGTCCTGCTTCACCGACATGGATGCGGCGGCGGCGGCCATCGTCGACGCCTTGCAAACGCGAGCTAACGTCTGGGTCTTCGCCGACTATGACGTGGACGGGGCGTCCAGCGCGGCCCTGTTGGTGCGCTGGTTCCGGGCCATGGGCGCCGAGCTGCCGATCTATGTGCCCGACCGGCTGAAGGAGGGCTATGGCCCCAGCGCCCGGGCGTTCGACACGCTGAAGGGCCAGGGCGCGGATCTGGTGGTCACCGTCGACTGCGGCGCGGCGGCGAACGAGGCGCTGGATCACGCCGCGTCCATCGGCCTGAATGTCGTGGTCATCGACCACCACCTGATGCGCGAGCATCCGCCGCGCGCCCTGGCCGTGGTCAATCCGAACCGGCCGGGCTGCAACTCGGGCCAGGGCAATCTGGCGGCGGCAGGGGTGGTGTTCGTGCTGCTGGCCGCGCTGAACCGCGAGGCGCGGCGGCGCGGCCTGTTCGACGGCCGGGCCGAGCCGGACATCCGCGCCTGGATGGATCTGGCGGCCATGGGCGCCATCTGCGACGTGACGGCCCTGACGGGCTTCAACCGGGCGCTGACGCGGCTGGGCCTGGGGGTCATGTCCGGCTGGGCCAATCCGGGGCTGAAGGCTCTGCTGGCGGCGGCGGGGGCCGAGCCGAAACCCGCGACGACCAATCATGCGGGCTTCATCCTGGGGCCGCGCATCAATGCCGGCGGGCGCATCGGGCGTTCGGACCTGGGCGCGCGCCTGCTGTCCACCGACGACCCGACCGAGGCGGCCCAGCTGGCGGCCGAGCTGAACGCCCTGAACATCGCCCGGCGCGAGGTCGAGGCGGCGGTGACCGAAGCCGCCGTGCGCCGCGTCGAGGCGTCCGGCGCCCATCAGGACGGATCGGCCGTGGTGGTGGTCGCCGGCGACGACTGGCACCCCGGCGTGGTCGGCATCGCCGCCGGCCGCCTGCGCGAACGCTGGCGGAAGCCGGTCGTGGTGATCGGCGTCGATCCGGCCACGGGCGTGGGCAAGGGCTCGGGCCGGTCGCAGCCGGGCGTCAATCTGGGCCGGGCGGTCCAGGCGGCGTGGGAGCAGGGCCTGCTGCTGGCCGGCGGCGGCCACGCCATGGCGGCGGGCCTGACCGTGGCCCCGGGCGGCGCCGATGCGGTGCGCGACTTCCTGAACGACCGGCTGGCGGGCGAAAGCCAGCAGGCCGCTGAGCAGGACCGGGTCGAAATCGACGCCCTGATCGACGCCGGGGCCGCGACGCGCGACCTGTTCGAGGCGTTCGAGCGGATGGCCCCCTTCGGCCCCGGCAATCCCGAGCCGCTGTTCGCCCTGGACGGGGTTCAGGCGCGTGACGCCCAGCCGATGAACGGCGGCCATGTGCGGTGCCGTCTGGTCGGCCCGGACGGCGCCTCTGTGCGGGCCGTGGCCTGGCGCTGCGCCGACCTGCCGGCGGGTCAGGCGCTGCTGGCGGGGCAGGGGGGGCTTAAGGTCGCCGGCCGGCTGAAGGCCGACGACTGGAACGGCCGGCGCGGCGTTCAGATGGAGATCGAGGACGTCGCCGATCCGCGCATGGCCTGAGCGCCCGAATGGGGGGTTGCGCGGCTCGGAATCGGCGGCTATATCGCCCGCTCCCCGCGCAGCGGTCCCTTCGTCTATCGGTTAGGACGTCAGGTTTTCAACCTGAAAAGAGGGGTTCGATTCCCCTAGGGACTGCCACGCGGGGCCTTCCCTCCCATCGCAGCCTTCGTCCCCGACGCCGCCCCAGCTCGCGTGAGCGGCGCTGAATTTCATTCGTGGAATTGTCGTTTTTCGCTTTTCCCGTGTTCGAAGAACCGTGTTAAGCTTGTTGCTGGTCCACGTGGGGTTGTGGGCTGGGGGCTTGAACGTTGTCAGAATTCGAGGGGGCCCAGGCGCCGGACACGGTCCGCATCGCCGGGCGGGTCAAGTGGTTTGATCCAGGCAAGGGCTACGGTTTCATCGTGCCCGACGATCCCGTTCTGACGGAACTCAAGGATGTTCTGCTGCACATCAGCAGCCTGCGCGACAGCGGCCGCGACAGCGCCGACGAAGGCGCGCCCATCGAATGCACCTGTGTGCGCCGGCCCAAGGGCTGGCAGGTGGCCGAGGTGCTGGACCTGGGGCCGGGCGATCCGGACGCCGGCAGCGCGGCGCCGCGGCGTGGCTATGAAGGGCTGAAGGCTGCCGCGCGCGAGCGGGCGCCGATGCTGAATCCCGATGCGGCGCTGGAGACCGCCGTGGTCAAATGGTTCAATCGGACCAAGGGCTACGGATTCGTGGTGCGCGCCGACCAGCCGGGCGATATCTTCGTGCACATCGAAACGCTGCGCCGCTGCGGCCTGGACGACCTGATCCCCGGATCGGCCGTGCAGGTCCGGTTCGCCGAAGGCCCCAAGGGCCTGGTGGTGGCGGAAATCACCACGGACGAGTAAGCCTCGTCCGCAAAGGGATGAGGGACTTCATGCTGTATCGACGCACCATTCTGGCGGCCCTGGCGGCGGGTCTGGCCCTGTCGGGCGCCGCCTGCGCCCAGGATCCGGCCGTGGACGTCAACGGCCGCCCGCTGGAAGCCCTGACCATCGTCACGGCCAGCGGGTCGCACGACTTCCTGGTCGAGATCGCCGACACCGAACCGCTGCGCCAGCGCGGCCTGATGCATCGGCCGCCGCTGGCCGACGACCGGGGCATGCTGTTCACCTGGCCGGGCGAAACGGCCCAGGAGCGCGGCTTCTGGATGCACAATACGCCCAGTTCGCTGGACATCATCTATGTCGGGGACGACGGTCGGATCGTCTCGATCATCCGTCGGGCCGCGCCGAACTCGGACGCTATCCTGCCGTCGCGCGGGCCGGCCAAGGGCGTGGTCGAACTGCGCGCCGGGCGGGCCGACGAGATCGGGGCCAAGGCGGGCGATGCGGTGCGTCACCCCTATTTCGGCCGCTGACACGGCGGCGCTTGCGTTTTCAGAGGTTTGGGCCTAGAAGCCGCGCGCACTTCGCACGTGGGCGTGGCTCGTCTGGGGGAGACATCCCCGTTCGCTCCGTTCCGAGGGACCGCCCGGTCCTTTAACCGCCCGCGCTAGGTTGATCGGAAAAAGGACTGAACGATCATGGCTCTGCCTGAATTCTCGATGCGCACCCTGCTGGAAGCGGGCGCCCACTTCGGCCACCAGACGCACCGCTGGAACCCGAAGATGGACAAATACATCTTCGGCTCGCGCTCGAACATCCACATCATCGACTTGTCGCAGTCGATTCCGCTGCTGCACCAGGCGCTGGTCGCCGTGCGCGACGTGGCGGCCAAGGGCGGCCGCGTGCTGTTCGTCGGCACCAAGCGCCAGGCCGCCGACCCGGTGGCCGAGGCCGCCAAGCGCTGCGCCCAATATTACATGAACAACCGCTGGCTGGGCGGCACCCTGACCAACTGGCGCACCGTCTCGGGTTCGATCCAGCGCCTGCGCGAACTGGACAGCCTGCTGGAGTCGGGCGGCGAGGGCCGCGTCAAGCGCGAGCTGCTGAGCCTGCAGCGCGAACGCGACAAGCTGGAAGCCTCGCTGGGCGGCATCAAGGACATGGGCGGCGTGCCGGACATCATGTTCGTGATCGACACCAACAAGGAAGCGATCGCGATCCAGGAAGCCCGCAAGCTGAACATCCCGATCATCGCCATCCTGGACACCAACTGCGACCCGGACGGCATCACCTATCCGGTTCCGGGCAACGATGACGCCGCGCGCGCCATCCAGACCTATTGCGACCTGATCGCCGACGCGGTTCTGGACGGCCTGGCCGCCGGCGCCGGCGCCTCGGGCGTGGATCTGGGCGCGTCGGAAAACCCGGTCGAGCCGATGCTGCGCGAAGCCGCCGCCCCCAAGGCCGAAGCTGAAGCCGCCCCGGCCGGAACCGAAGGCGTCGCCGCCGAACTGGAAGCCGCTGCTGAACCGGCCGTGGCCGACGAAGCCGCCCAGGACGCGACCGCCGAAGCCAACGACGCCGTCGAAAGCGAGCCGGCGCAGGTCTGAACCGGCGCCCGCTGTCACGGACGGCGACTAAAAACTGCGGCCGGGCCTGAATCGGGTCCGGCCGCTACCGCATACGAGAACACCAGGAGACTGAAACCATGGCCGAGATCACTGCCGCCCTCGTCAAGGAACTGCGCGAGCGTTCGGGCGTCGGCATGATGGACTGCAAGAAGGCCCTGCAAGAGACCAATGGCGACATCGACGCCGCCATCGACTGGCTGCGCGCCAAGGGCCTGTCCAAGGCCGCCAAGAAGGCCGACCGCGTGGCCGCCGAAGGCCTGGTCGCCGTGGCTTCGAAGGAAGTGGGGGCCGGTGAAGTCGGCGCCGCGATCGAGTTCAACGCCGAAACCGACTTCGTCGCCCGCAACGAGCTGTTCCAGAACGCCGCCAAGAATTTCGCCCAGCTGGGCCTGGAGCACGCCACGGTCGAGGCCCTGCACGGCGCCGAACTGGAAAACGGCAAGACGGTCCAGGACGAAGTGACCAACCTGATCGCCACCGTCGGCGAGAACATGCAACTGCGTCGCGCCGCCCGCCTGTCGGTCGATGAAGGCGTGGTCGCCTCTTACGTCCACAACGCCGTGTCGCCGGGCGTCGGCCGCATCGGCGTGCTGGTCGCCCTGCACGGCGGCGGCGACAAGGCCGCCCTGCGCGAACTGGGCCGCAAGATCGCCATGCACGTCGCGGCGACCGCTCCGCTGTCGCTGAACACCGACGACCTGGACCCGGCCGCTATCGAAAAGGAACGCACCGTTCTGATCGAAAAGGCCAAGGAAGAAGGCCGTCCCGAGGCCATGATCGAAAAGATCGTCGAGGGTCAGATCAACAAGTTCCAGAAGGACGTGGTGCTGACCAAGCAGCCGTTCGTCATGGACCCGGACGTGACCATCGAACAGCTGGTCGCCAATACGGGCAAGGAATTGGGCGCGCCCGGCCTGCACCTGGCCGGCTTCGTCCGCCTGGCCCTGGGCGAAGGCGTCGAGAAGGTCGAAGGACCGGACTTCGCCGCCGAAGTCGCCTCGATGACCGGCGGGAACTGATTTCCACGCCAGACTGAACGCGCGGGGCGCGCCGGGCTTTGAAGCCGGGCGCGCCCTTCGTCTATAAGGAACAGCCCGATTCCGGGCTGAACGCCGCACACGGACGACGCCATGCCCGAGACCCCGCCCGAGTTCCGATACAAGCGCGTGCTGCTGAAGGTGTCGGGCGAGGTGCTGATGGGCGACCAGCCCTATGGCATCGACATGAAGACCGTCGCCAGCGTGGCCGAGGCCGTGGCCGCCGTGTCGCGCGAAGGCGTCGAGATCTGCCTGGTCATCGGCGGGGGCAACATCTTCCGCGGCCTGTCCAAGGCCGCCGGCGACATGGAGCGCGCCACGGCCGATTACATGGGCATGCTGGCCACGGTGATGAACGCCCTGGCCATGCAGGCGGCGCTGGAGAAGATCGGCGTCCAGACGCGGGTGCAGAGCGCCCTGACCATGAACGCGGTGGCCGAGCCCTATCTGCGCCGCCGCGCCCTGCGGCACCTCGAAAAGGGCCGGGTGGTGATCTTCGCCGCCGGGGTGGGCGCGCCCTTCTTCACGACGGATTCCGGCGCCGCTCTGCGCGCGGCCGAAATGGGCTGTGACGCCCTGTTCAAGGGCACCAGCGTGGACGGCGTCTATACGGCCGATCCCAAGAAGGATGCGTCCGCCACCCGTTACGACCGCCTGACCTATCACGACGTGCTGGCCAAGGATCTGCGCGTCATGGACGCCTCGGCCGTGGCGCTGATGCGCGATTCCGGCATTCCGATCGTGGTCTTCTCGATCCGCGAGGAAGGCTCGTTCCGCCGCGCCCTGAAAGGCGAGGGGGCCTTCACCGTGATCGGTTCGCAGACAAGTTGAAATCCGTCCGTTAAAGAGACGAAAGACGAAGGGAAAATCCCATGGCGAAACCTGACCTGAAGATCTTCCGCGACCGCATGGACAAGTCCGTGTCGGCCCTGAAGGACGAATTCGCCGGCCTGCGCACCGGCCGCGCCAACGCCGGCTTGCTGGACCCGGTCCAGGTCGAGGCCTATGGCTCGACCTCGCCGTTGAACGCCGTGGCCGCCGTCACCGTGCCCGAGCCACGCATGATCACCGTCAGCGTCTGGGACAAGGGCATGGTGGTCTCGGTCGAAAAGGCCATCCGCGCCGCCGGCCTGGGCCTGAACCCGGTGGTGGACGGCCAGACCCTGCGTATTCCGATCCCGCCCCTGACCGAGGAACGCCGCAAGGATCTGGTCAAGCTGGCCGGCAAATACGCCGAGCAGCAGAAGATCGCGGTGCGCAACGTGCGCCGTGACGCCAATGACGAGCTGAAGAAGGCCGAAAAGGCCGGCGACATCAGCCAGGACGAACAGAAGAAGATGGAGATCGAGGTCCAGAAGGACACCGACGCGGCCATCAAGCGCATCGACGAGACCTTGAAGGTCAAGGAACAAGAGATCATGCAGGTCTGAGACCTGCGCGCGGAAGGACCGCCCGATGCCGGATGACAACGCCGCCTCTATGCATGGAGGGCCGCCCCTCCATGTGGCGGTCATCATGGACGGCAACGGCCGCTGGGCGAAGGCGCGCGGCCTGCCCCGCGCCGCCGGGCACCGGGCGGGCGTCGAGGCGCTGAAACGCACCATCCGGGGCGCGCCGGGCGTGGGCGTTTCCTGTCTGACCGTTTTCGGCTTTTCGACCGAGAACTGGAGCCGGCCCGAGGACGAGGTGTCGGACCTGATGGGGCTGGTGCGCACCTATGTCGCGTCAGACCTGGCCAAGCTGGCGAAGGAGGGGGTGCGCCTGCGCATCCTGGGTCGCCGCCAGGGTCTGCCCGACGACATCGCCCGCATCGTGGACAAGGCCGAGGCCGACACCGCCCACAACGACCGCTTCATGCTGCAGGTGGCCTTCAACTATGGCGGCCGAGCCGACATCGTGGACGCCGCCGAGGCCTACGCCCGCCGCGTGGCGTCGGGCCAGGCGACCGGCCCCCTGACCGAACAGGCGTTCGGCGCGGGCCTGTCCACCGCCGGGGCGCCGCCGGTCGATCTGATCGTGCGCACGTCGGGCGAACTGCGCCTGTCGAACTTTCTGTTGTGGGAAGCCGCCTACGCCGAACTGGTGTTCCAGGACATCCTGTGGCCCGACTATGGCCCCGAGGCCCTGGGCCGCGCGGTGGCCGAATTCCGGGCGCGCGACCGGCGCTTCGGCGGCCGCAGCCCCGAAACCCTTCAGGCGGCCGTCTGATGGCGGTGCGGGTGCGCGAAATGGGCATGCGCACGGCCTCGGCCGTGGTGCTGGCGCCCCTGGCCGTCGGCGCCGTCTGGCTGGGCGGGCCGTGGATCCTGGGCGTCATGCTGGCGGCCTGCGTGCTGCTGTCAGTGGAATGGGCGCGGATGAGCGCGCGCGACAAATGGCTGCCGATGTTCGGCGCCGTGGCGGCGGCCCTGGTGGCCTCGGTCGCGACGGCCCATGCGGCGGGCCTGTCGTTCGGCCTGGTGTTGATGGTGTTCGGCGCCTGCCTAGCGGGCCTGTTCGCCCGCACGCGCGGCCTGTCGGGCGTCGATGCGGCCTATGGAGTTCTGTATATCGGCTGGCCCGCCATCCTGATGATCTGGCTGCGCGACGGGACCAGCGCGGTGGGCTTCTACTGGGTCACCCTGGCCTTCGCCGTGACCTGGGCGGCCGACATCGCGGCCTATCTGGTCGGCAGTCTGGTGGGCGGACCCAAGCTGTGGCCGCGTTTCTCGCCCAACAAGACCTGGTCGGGCTTCATCGGCGGGCTGGTGGCGGCGGTCCTGGCGGGCATGTTGATGACCACCCTGCCGGAATCCGGCGTGCCGGGGCCGATCTGGAGCGGGGTGCTGGGCCTGGCCGGCGGCCTGGCGGCCATGGCGGGCGATCTGTGGGAATCGGCGCTGAAGCGTCGGTTCGGGGTCAAGGACGCGGGCGCCCTGATCCCCGGCCACGGCGGGCTGATGGACCGGGTCGACGGGCTGATGTTCGCCATTGTGGTGATCGCGGGGGGTCGGGCGCTGGTGCATTATCTGGGCGTCGGCGCATGATTTCGCGGCGCGTGTCGGTGCTGGGCTCGACCGGATCGGTCGGGACTTCGACGCTGGACCTGATGGAACGGGCCGAGCAGGCCGGGGCAGGGCGGTTTGAGGTCGAGGCCCTGACCGCCGGGTCCAATGTCGCGCTGCTGGCCGAACAGGCGCGGCGCTGGCGGCCTCAGGTCGCGGTCACGGCCGACCCGGCACGGCTGGACGACTTGCGTCGGGCCCTGGAAGGAACCGGGATTGAAGCAGCCGCCGGCGACACGGCGGTGGTCGAGGCGGCGTCCCGCCCGGCCGACTGGACCATGGCGGCCATCGTCGGGGCGGCGGGTCTGAGGTCTGCCTGGGCCGCCGCGCGCAACGGCGGGGTTCTGGCCCTGGCCAACAAGGAAAGCCTGGTCTGCTGCGGCCCCGCCTTGGGCGAGGCGGTGCGAACGGCGGGCGGGCGACTGATCCCGGTCGATTCCGAACACTCGGCCATCTTTCAGGTGTTTCCCGCCGATGCGCCCGAACAGGTGGCCAAACTGGTGCTGACCGCTTCGGGCGGCCCGTTCCGTCAGGCGACCACGGCCCAGATGGCCGCCGTCACGCCCGAACAGGCCGTGGCCCATCCCAACTGGAGCATGGGGGCCAAGATTTCGGTCGATAGCGCCACCATGGCCAACAAGGGCCTGGAGATGATCGAGGCGGCCTATCTGTTCGACATGCCGGCCGACCGCATCGATGTGGTGGTCCATCCCGAATCCATCATTCACAGCCTGGTCGAATACGTCGATGGCTCGACCCTGGCTCAGATGGGGCCGCCGGACATGCGCACCCCCATCGCCTGCGCCCTGGCCTGGCCTGATCGACTACCGTGGCCCGCGCCGCGGCTGGACTTGGCCGCCCTGGGCCGGCTGACGTTCGAGGCGCCGGACGAGGCGCGCTTTCCGGCCCTGCGGCTGGCGCGCGAGGCGCTGACGGCGGGTGGGTCGGCGCCGACGGTGTTCAACGCCGCGAACGAAGTGGCGGCGCGGGCCTTCCTTGACCGGCGCCTGGGCTTTCTCAATATTGCCGCAGTCGTCGCCGAAACCATGGATCGCGCGGCGCGCGCGGGGGTTTGCGCCGATCTGAACGATGCCTGCGAGGCGGCCCTGGCCGTCGACGCCGAGGCCCGTCGGATCGCCGACAACGTCCTGGGCGCAATGGCCGACGCGGCATGACGGGAGGCGACACGGTTTGATCGACGCGGTGACCACGGTCCTGACCTATGTCGTGCCGTTCCTGCTGGTGCTGACGCTGATCGTCACCCTGCACGAACTGGGGCATTTCCTGACGGCGCGCGCCTTTGGCGTGAAGATCGAGCGGTTCGCAGTCGGCTTCGGCAAACCTGTGTTCAGCCGGACCGACCGGCACGGCGTCGAATGGCGCGTGGGCTGGATGCCGCTGGGCGGCTATGTGCGGTTCGCCGGCGATCTGGATGCGTCCAGCGTGCCGGATCATGCGGGCCTGGCGGAGTTGAAGGCGCGGCTGACGGCCGAACAGGGACCGGGCGCCGAGCGGGACTATTTCTACTTCAAGCCGGTTTGGCAGCGCGCCCTGATCGTGGCGGCCGGTCCGGTGACGAATTTCGTCTTGGCCTTCTTCCTGTTCGCGATCTATTTCGGCGTGGTGGGCGAACAGGTGCTGGCCCCGCGCGTCCTGACCGTGGCGCCGGGCGGACCGGCCGCGGCGGCGGGTTTCCAGCCCCGCGACCTGATCACCGCCGTCAACGGCCGCACTGTTCGCGACAGCAGCGACGTCACCGCCGTGGTGATGCTGAGCGCCGGCGACGCGGTGCACTTCACCGTGGATCGGGGCGGCCGCAGCCTGGAGCTGACCGCCACGCCCGAGCGCCGCATCGAGGATGACCCCATCGCGGGCCGGGTTCGCATCGCGCGCATCGGCATGGGCATGGGGCCGATGGTGCGCGAAGACATCAGCATCCGCCGCCTGAATCCGCTGGAGCTGGCGGGCAAGAGCGCCGGGACCATCCGCGATTCCCTGAGCCTGACCCTGACCTATATCGGCCGCATCTTCACCGGCCGCGAGAACGGCGATCAGCTGAGCGGGCCGCTGGGAATCGCCCGCGCCACGGGGGCCATCGCCACCCAGGCGGTCGAGGCCAATCCCGATCCGATGGCGACTGTGGCCAATCTGCTGCTGACGATGACCAGCTTCGCCGCCATACTTTCGGTCGGAATTGGCTTTCTAAACCTTCTGCCCATCCCGGTTCTGGATGGCGGCCACCTGCTTTTCTACGGCTATGAAGCCATAGCGAAGCGCCCGGTCGCCGCCCGGTTCCAGGAGGCAGGATACAGGGTCGGTCTTGCGTTGCTGGCGGGTTTGATGTTGTTCGCGACCTGGAACGATCTGCAGAAGCTGAATCTCTTCAAATTCCTCGGCGGGCTTTCTTCATGAGCCGACGCCAGCCCCCGATGGTCCTTCGTATGATGAACACCGATTTGCGCGCTTCCCAACGACTGAGCGGCCGAGCCAGCGCCCTGGCCCTGGTTGTGGCCTCCGGCCTTGGCGCGGCGGGCATGGCCCAGACGGCGGCCGCGCCTGCCGCTGCGCCCGAAGCCGCCCCGCAGGCGGCGCCGGCCCGGCCCGAGGCGATCGCCATCAACCGCATCGTCGTGCGCGGCACCCAGCGCATCGATCAGACCACCATCCTGTCCTATCTGCCGATCCAGCCGGGCGACAGCGTCGACGCCTCCATGCTGGACATCGCGGTGCGCACCCTGTCGCGCACGGGCCTGTTCGCCGACGTTCAGGTGGGGATTCAGGACGGCGATCTGGTCGTCCAGATCGTCGAGAACCCGATCATCAACCAGGTGATCTTCGAGGGAAACAACGCGGTTCGCGAAGACAAGCTGCGCGAAGAGGTCACGATCCGGCCGCGCGGCGTCTATACCCGCGCCAAGATCCAGGAAGACGTCGGCGCCATCGTCGAACTGTACCGCCTGTCGGGCCGCATCTCGGCGACCGTGACGCCCAAGCTGGTCCAGCTGGAACAGAACCGCGTCGATGTGGTGTTCGAGATCAACGAGGGGCCGGAAACCGGCATCCAGGCGATCACCTTCATGGGCAATCAGGTGTTTTCGGACTCCGACCTGCGCGAAGTGATGGTCACCAAACAGTCGCGCTGGTGGCGTCTGTTCACCAAGAACGACAATTACGACCCCAACCGGCTGGAGTACGACCGCGAACAACTGCGGAAATTCTACACCAACCGGGGCTATTACGACTTCCGCATCGTGTCGGGCGTGGCCGAGCTGTTGCCGGACGCCAGCGCCTTCGGCCTGACGCTGACCCTGGAAGAAGGCGACCGCTACAATTTCGGTGAGATCAAGGTCGTCACCGAGAATGACCGCCTGAACACCGAATTCCTTCAGGCGCTGCTGCCGATCCGTACGGGCGACCTGTACGAGAGCGACAAGATCGAAAGCGCTGTCGACGCCCTGACCTTCGCGGCCGGTGCGGCGGGCTATGCCTTCGTCGAGATCAACCCCAGCTATCGCGCCGACCCCGAAACCGACACCGTCAACGTCACCTTCAATGTGCGCGAAGGCCAGCGGGTCTATGTCGAGCGGATCAATGTGGTCGGCAACACCCGCACGATCGATCCGGTCATCCGTCGCGAACTGATGCTGACCGAAGGCGACGCCTTCAACCGCGCCCTGATGGAGCGGTCGCGCAACAATCTTCGGGGCCTGGGCTTCTTCAAGGACGTCAAGATCGAGGAGACGCGCGGGTCCGCGCCGGATCGTTCGGTCGTCAACGTCACCGTCGAAGAGCAGCCGACCGGCGAACTGTCGCTGGGCGCCGGCTTCAGCTCGGTCGAATCCTTCGTCATCAACCTGGGCATCTCGGAGCGGAACTTCCGCGGACGGGGCCAGAATGTGCTGGCGCGGGTGGAATGGGGGTCGCTGCGTCAGCAGATCGATTTCCGCTTCACCGAGCCGCGCTTCCTGAACCGCGACATCCGCGCCGGTTACGACCTGTTCCACACGCGCTACGACTTCCGCGACGTGTCGGCCTATCAGTACCGCTCGACCGGGGCGGGTCTGCGCCTGACCTTCCCGCTGAACGGCTACACCAGCCTGAGCACGCGCTACTTCATCCGCGAGGACGAGGTGATGGTGCCCAGCAACTATTGCGGCAGCACCTCGCTGGGCTCGCGGGCCCTGTGCGAACAGATCGGCGCGTCGTTGAACTCGTCGGTCGGCTACACCCTGTATGTGAACCGCACCAACGACCCGATCCGCCCCACGCGCGGCTGGAACGGCTCGCTGCGTCAGGACTTCGCCGGCGTCGGCGGCGACGTGAACTATCTGAAGACCGAGGTCGAAGGCGCCTGGTACTATGGCATCACGCCCAACTGGGTCGTCAGCCTGCAGGGTTCGGGCGGCTATGTGTCGGGCTGGGCCGGGGATCCTGTGCGGATCAACGACCGCTTCTTCAAGGGCGGCAACAGCTTCCGCGGCTTCGAGAACGCCGGCATGGGGCCGCGCGATCTGCGCACGCGCGACGCCCTGGGCGGCAATTTCTACGCCATCGGCACCATCGAGTTGACGCTGCCGAACGGTCTGCCCGAAGAATACGGCATCAAGACCTCGCTGTTCGCCGACGTGGGCACCCTGGGGGTTCTGGATGACCGCTATCGTCTGAATTCGTCAGGCGCGCTGGATCCCAATATCGTCGATAATCTGGGGCTGCGGGCCTCGGCCGGCCTCAGCGTCCACTGGAAATCGCCGATGGGACCGATCCGTTTCGACTTCAGCCAGATCCTGTCGCGCGAAGACTACGACCGGACCGAGACCTTCCGGTTCTCGACCTCGACCCAGTTCTAACAACCGGCTCAAAAAGCCAAAGGCAAAACCATGAAACTCCTCGCTATCGGCGCCGCCGCCCTGGCGGCCTTCACCGCCACCGCCGCTTCGGCCCAGACCGCCGGACCGCAAAATCCGGGTCCGGCCCTGCCGGGCGTCTGCGTCTATTTCAACCAGCGCCTGCTGGCCCAGTCGACGGCCGGCGTCGCGGTCCAGACGCGGATGGAGCAACTGGCCCAGGAAGTGCGCGGCGAACTGCAACCCTACGCCACCACCATCCAGACCGAGATCACCGCTCTGCAGCAAGGCCAGGCCAGCATTCCGGCCGATCAGATGCAGCAGCGCCGTCAGGCCCTGCAACAGCGCATCCAGGAAGCCCAGCAGCTGGAGCAGACCCGCGAAACCGAGCTGCGCTACACGCTCAGCGAACAGCGCCGTCAGATCTCGGCCGCGGTCGAGCCGATCCTGGTCGCCATCTATCAGGAACGCGGCTGCGGCATCATGATCGACCGCGAAAGCGTCTTCATGATGAACCCGACCATGGACGTGACCGACCTGGTCATCCAGCGCCTGAACACCAGCCTGCCGACCCTGTCGTTCAACCGTCTGCAAGTGCCGGTCGAAGCCCAGCAGTAAGGACCAGGAGCGGGCCGACGCCATGCCTGACGCCCGCTTCTTTCAGGCGCTTTCGCCCCTCAGTGTCGCCCAGCTGGCCGAGACAATCGGCGGCCGGGTCGAACGGGGCGGCGAGCGCATGATCGCCTCCGTGGCGCCCCTGTCCGATGCGGACGGGGGCGCGATCGCGTTTCTGGCGGACCGCAAGCTGGTCGCGGCCCTGCGCAGCAGCCGCGCCGGCTGCGTCATCGTGGGCGAAGCCGCGGTGGCGGATGCGCCGGCCGACGCCGCCGTCATCGTGTCGGGCGAAGCCCAGGCCGCCTGGGCGCGGGCGTCGCTGCGGCTGCACCGAACGCTGGAGCTGGATCAGGCGATCACCGTCGCCGAGGCCGCCGAAGACGACACCGTGGTGGTCGAACCCGGCGCCATCATCGGTCAGGGCGTGCGGATCGGCCGGGGCAGCCGCATCTGCGCCGGCGCCGTGATCGGGCCGGGCGTCCAGATCGGGCGCGACTGCCGCATCGGCCCCCACGCCAGCATCGGTTTCGCCCTGATCGGCGACCGGGTGCGCATTCTGGCGGGCGCCCGGATCGGCGAGCCCGGTTTCGGCGCCGCCTGGTCCAAGGATGGCCCCGTGGACATCCCACAGCTGGGTCGCGTCATCCTGCAGGACGGGGTGACGGTGGGCGCCAACACCTGCATCGACCGCGGCGCCTATGCCGACACGGTGATCGGCGAGAATTCCAAGATCGATAATCTGGTCCAGATCGGCCACAACTGCATCATCGGCCGCAACGCCCTGATGGCCGCCCACACCGGTATTTCCGGCTCGGTCACCGTGGGCGACAACGTCATGTTCGGCGGCCGCGCGGGCGTGGGCGACCACATCACCATCGGCGAGGGCGCGCGCATCGCCGCCGGGGGCGGGGTTCTGGCCGATGTGCCGGCGGGCGAAACCTGGTCCGGCTATCCGGCCAAGCCGATCCGTCAGTCCTTGCGCGAAGCGGTTTGGCTGGCCAAACAGGCGGCTGGAAAGACTCGCGACAAGGGCAGGACTGATGGCTGAGGGCGACGACCGGATCGACTATGCCGAGGTGATGCGGCGCCTGCCGCACCGCTATCCCTTCCTGCTGGTCGACAAGGCCCAGGATTTCGTGGCCAACACCTCGATCACCGGCATCAAGAACGTCACCCACAACGAGCCCTTCTTCCCCGGCCACTTCCCGATCGATCCGGTCATGCCCGGTGTCCTGATCGTCGAGGCCATGGCCCAGACCGGCGCCCTGCTGATGTCCAAGACGATGGATGTGGCGGTCGAGGACAAGGTCATCATGTTCATGTCCATCGACGGGGTGCGCTTCCGCAAGCCGGCGCGGCCGGGCGACCAGCTGCGCATGCAGGTCACGGTGACCAAGCAGCGCGGCGATGTGTTCAAATTCCGCGGCGAGACCTTCATCGACGACAAGCTGGCGGCCGAGGCGGATTTCGCCGCCATGGTCGTGACCGTCGAAGCGCCCGTCACCGCATGAACCGCCTTCACCCCAGCGCCCTGATCGACGCCTCGGCCCGCCTGGCTGATGATGTCCAGGTCGGCCCCTGGTGCGTGGTCGGCCCCAATGTGGTGCTGGAGGCCGGCGTGCGGCTGGTCAGCCATGTGGTGGTGCAGCAGGACACGACGGTCGGCGCCCGCAACGTCATCCATCCCTTCACCGTCATCGGCGGCGACCCCCAGCACAATGGCTACAAGGGCGAGCCGGTGCGGCTGGAGATCGGCGCGGACAATGTCATCCGCGAACACTGCACCTTCAATCGCGGCACGCCCCAGGGCGCGGGCGTGACCCGCGTGGGGTCCAATGGCCTGTTCATGACCGGCGCCCACATCGGCCATGACTGTGTGGTCGGCGACAACGTCGTCATGGCCAACAACGCCACCCTGGGCGGTCATGCACGCATCGGCGACAAAGTGTTCCTGGGCGGGCTTTGCGCCGTGCACCAGAACGGCCGGGTGGGCCAGGGCGCCATCGTCGGGGGCCTGGCGGCTGTGACGCGCGACGTCATCCCTTATGGCTCGGCCTGGGGCAATCACGCGCAACTGCATGGGCTGAACCTGATCGGGCTGAAGCGCAAAGGCTATGGCAAGGATCAGGTGCGCCGCCTGCTGGCCGCCTATCGCGATCTGTTCGACGGCGCCGGCGTCTTTGCCGACCGGGTGGACGCGGTCGCGACCACCTATGCCGACCTGCCCGAGATCATGGAGATCGTCGCCTTCATCCGCGAGGACGGCAAGCGCCCGCTGTGCCTGCCGGGCGAATGAAGCGTCTGGGCCTGATCGCCGGGGGCGGCGACCTGCCGCTGGCCATCGCCCGGCGATGCGAGGCCGAGGGGCGGCCGGTGTTCGTCATCCGGCTGGCGGGCTTTGCTGACGCCCATCTGAACCGCTGGCCCGGCGCCGACTTCGGCATGGCCGAGATCGGCGGCATACTGAAGGCGTTGAAGGCCCAGGATTGCGGGTCGGTCTGCCTGGCCGGCAATGTATCTCGCCCGGATTTCAAGACCTTGAAGCCTGATCTTAAGGGCGCGTCCCTGCTGCCGGGCATTGTGGCGGCGGCGACCAAGGGCGACGACGCCCTGTTGCGCAAGATCCTGTCGGTGTTCGAGGCCGAAGGGTTCGCGGTCGAGGGCGCGGACGACATTCTGGGCGGCGACATGCTGCCGCCCGGCGCCCTGGGCCGTCTCGCGCCGACGCTGGAGCAGATCGCCGACCTAAAGAAGGCGCTGCATGTGGCGGAAAAAGCAGGTGAACTGGATATAGGCCAGGGGGCCGTGGTCGTCGATGGCCTGGTCCTGGCGGTCGAGGCGCAGGAGGGGACCGACGCCATGCTGAGCCGCGTCGCGGGCCTGCCGGCCGATCTGCGCGGCGGGCCCGGCGCGCCGAAGGGGGCGCTGGGCAAGGCGCCCAAGCCGATCCAGGATCTGCGTGTCGATATGCCGGTGATCGGCGCCCGCACAATCGAGCTGGCCGCCACCGCCGGTCTGGCGGGCGTGGGCGGCCAGGCGGGGCGGCTGATCCTGATCGACCGCGCCGCCATCATCGCGGCGGCGGACCGGCTGGGCCTGTTCGTCTGGGGCGAGACCGAATGACCGCGCCCCTCAAGATCATGCTGGTGGCGGCCGAGGCGTCGGGCGACGTGCTGGGCGCCGGTCTGGCGCGGGCGCTGAAGGCGCGGCTGGGCGACGGGGTGACCTTCGTCGGCGTCGGCGGCCCCCGCCTGGCGGCCGAGGGGGTGCACAGCCCGTTCGACATCGCCGAACTGTCGATCCTGGGCTGGCTGGAAGGCTTGCGCGCCTATGGCCGGGTCAAGCGGCGGGTGGCGGAAACGGCGGCCCTGGCGGCGCGCGAGCGGCCCGATGCGGTGGTGCTGATCGACAGCTGGGGCTTCACCATCCGGGTGGCCAAGGCGATCCGCGCGGCGTCGCCGTACACGCCCCTGATCAAATACGTCGGCCCCCAGGTCTGGGCCTCGCGGCCGGGCCGGGCCAAGACGCTGGCGGGGGCGGTCGATCACCTGCTGGCCCTGTACAGTTTCGATGCGCCCTGGTTCGAGCGCGAAGGCCTGGCCACGACAGTGGTGGGGTCGTCGGCCCTGCATATCGACCTGTCCGGCGCCGATCCGGCCGGGTTCCGCCGGTCACTGGGCCTGGGGCCGGACCAGCCGCTGCTGCTGGTGCTGCCGGGCAGCCGCCCCAGCGAGATCCGCCTGATGACGCCCGTCTATGAACAGGCGGTCCAGACCCTGAAGGCCGCGCGGCCTGATCTGGCGGTGGCCGTGGTCGCCGCCGGCACGGTGGCGGCCGATGTGGCCCAGCGCGTAGCCGCCTGGCCGTTCCGCGTCCATCTGGTCGGGGAAGATCGCAAATATGACGCCATGACCGCCGCGACCGTGGGCCTGGCGACCAGCGGCACGGTGTCGACCGAGCTGGCCCTGGCCGGGGCGCCCATGGTCATCGCCTATCGGTTCCAGCCGCTGTCCTACGCGATCATGAAGCCCTTCTTCACGGGCAAATACGCCACCCTGTTCAACCATGCGGCCGATGAAGAGATCGCGCGCGAATTGATTCAGGACGACGCCACGCCGGACAAGACGGCCCAGGCGGTCGGGCGTCTGCTGGACGATCCGGCCCTGCGCGCGGACCAGGCGGCGCGTCAGACGGCGGCTCTGGACCTTATGGGTCGCGGCGCGCGTGATCCGTCGGACATCGCGGCCGAGGCTGTGCTGGACGTGATCGCGGCTAAGCGCGCGGTCTGAACAGGCGGAACCGGCGCCGGGCCAGGATCATGGTCCCGACGATGCAGGCGCAGAACAACAGACCCTCCAGCCCCGCGCTGAGCACATGGCTGATCGGGCCGAAACCGTCTTCGCCGAACAGGCGGCCGAAGGCGTCCAGCCGCAGGCGCGAGCCGGGGAACTGATCCGCCAGCAGATCCAGACTGCCGCCCATCAGCCGTCCGCCCACCAGCGCGACCATCAGCCCGGCGCCCAGGCCGCACACCGCCGCCGTCGCCACGCCCAGCCGCAGCGAACCCCGCCGCGTGCGCCGCACCGTCAGCCAGGCCGCCAGCCCCACAGCGGCGCCCAGCAAAGCCCCCTCGGGCGCCCCGGTGATGTCGCCGGGCGACCGGCCGAACAACAGGGTGCTGGCGTCGGCGCCCAGCAGCTTGACCACCGCCCCGACCAGCAGGCCGCCGCCCGCGCCGCCCACGATGCTCCAGGCGTCGAACCGCCGGGCGATCCGCGCCGCCGCCACCATGCCGAAACAGACGCCCGCCGCCCCGACTACGGCCAGCATGGTCGTCAGGCACACCATGACCAGCAGAACCGACAGGGCGCCCACGCCGCCCTGGCTGGCGTCCGCCGCCCCGACCAGCCCATAGATCAGTCCGCCGATCAGGCCCGCCAGACCGCCGCCGGCCACGCCCGCGACCCCCAGCGTCAGGAACGGCTGGGGCAGGGCCGTTCGCTCGGCCGCGATCGGCCCAGGCGGCGCAGCTGTGTCATCCGGCGTTTCGATCGCGGCGATGAAGCGATAGCCGTGCTTGGGCGCCGTGGCGATGAAGTGGGGCCGGGCGGCGTCGTCGCCCAGGGCGCGGCGCAGGGTGCGGATGCATTGGGTCAGGGCCTCGTCCGTCACCGGCACGCCCTTCCAGACCTCGTCCAGAAACCGGTCCTTGGGCACCAGCCGCCCCTGTTCGCGCACCAGCAGGATCAGGGCGTCCAGATAGCGGGCGTTCAGATCGACCGTCACCCCGTCGCGCGTCAGGCGCCGGTCGGCCGGATCCAGTTCGAACCCTTCAAAACGATAGCCGCCGGACGCCAATTTTCAGCAAAGCCTCAGGTGTTGCTCATGCCGCTCAGCCCCCGGCCGCGCGAGGGTGCGACCGTCACTCACACGCGGAGCAAAGGCAATGGCGGAACGATTGAAAGCGGGAGCGCGGTCATGGTCGATCTGATCCTGCCGGGGCAGGGGGCGCCGCTGGTGCGCCTGTTGTGCGGCCGGCGCGGCCGGCCGACGCGGCTGCATCTGAACGACGGGCGCCAGATCACCGCCTGGAACTGCGCCTGGGGCCGCGACCATGGCCGTGACTGGGAGCATCTGACCCTGAACATGTCGCCGCGACGGGCGGGTGCGGAAACGGCCTTCGTCTCCACCGCCGATGTCGTGGCCGCCTGCGATGCCGAAAGCGGCGCCGACCTGTACGCCCGGGCGGTATGAGGCACAAAAAAACGCCGGGGCGCGAACCCCGGCGTTTCCATTATCGGTGATCCGCCGATTAGCCCCGCGACTGGATCGGCACGTAGTCGCGCTCGGTCGGGCCGGTGTACAGCTGGCGCGGGCGGCCGATCTTTTGCGACGGGTCGGCCATCATCTCCTGCCACTGGGCGATCCAGCCCACGGTGCGGGCCAGGGCGAACAGCACGGTGAACATGCTGGTCGGGAAGCCCATGGCCGACAGGGTGATGCCCGAATAGAAGTCGACGTTCGGGAACAGCTTGCGCTCGATGAAATATTCGTCGTTCAGCGCGACCTTCTCCAGCTCCTTGGCGACTTGGAACAGGGGGTCGTTCGGGTCGCCCACGGCGTCCAGCACCTCATAGGCCGACTGCTGCATCACCTTGGCGCGCGGATCGTAGTTCTTGTAGACCCGGTGACCAAAGCCCATCAGCTTGTATTTCTTGGCCTTCACGCCCTCGATGAACTCGGGGATGCGCTCGGGCGTGCCGATCTCCTTCAGCATGGTCAGCGCCTCTTCGTTGGCCCCGCCGTGCGACGGGCCCCACAGGCAGGCGATTCCGGCGGCGATACAGGCGAACGGATTGGCGCCCGACGAACCGGCCAGGCGCACGGTCGAGGTCGAGGCGTTCTGTTCGTGGTCGGCGTGCAGAATGAAAATCCGGTCCATGGCGCGGGCCAGGACCGGATTGACGACATAGTCCTCGGCCGGAACGGCGAAGCACATGCGCAGGAAATTCTCGGAGTAATTCAGGTCGTTGCGCGGCGACACGAAGGGCTGGCCGATATGGTACTTGAACGCGCGGGCCGCGATGGTCGGCATCTTGGCGATCAGGCGGATGGCCGAGATGTTACGCTGGACCGGATCATGGATGTCCAGGCTGTCGTGATAGAAGGCCGACAGGGCGCCGACCGTGCCGACCATGATGGCCATCGGGTGCGCGTCGCGGCGGAAACCCTCGAAGAAGCGGTCGAACTGCGAATGCAGCATGGTGTGCATGGTGATCGAGCGCTCGAACGCCTCATATTCCGAGGCGGTCGGCAGTTCGCCGTGCAGCAGCAGGTGGCAGACCTCGACGAAATTCGACTTGGACGCCAGCTGGTCGATCGGATAGCCGCGATGCAGCAGAACGCCCTGATCGCCGTCGATGAAGGTCAGGCCCGACTCGCAGGCGGCGGTCGAGGTGAAGCCCGGGTCGAAGGTGAAGGCGTCGGTTGCGCCGTACAGTTTGCGGATGTCGATCACGTCCGGGCCGGTGGTGCCCTTCATGACCGGCAATTCCACCGACTTGTCGGCGTAATTCAGCGTGGCGGTTCCGGCGGATTTCGCTTGTTCAGTCATCAATGCCCCTGATGTTCGGGCCGGCCGCGGGGAGGCGACGGCGGAAGGATCGTTAAAGCGTGACGGTCAAATAGTCTGTTGCAGCGCATCATCCAAGCGCCCGAGGCTCTCTTCACGCCCCAGTGATGCCAAAGTCCGCGCAATATCGGGCGACGGGGCCCCGCCGGTCAGGGCCGCGCGCATCGGCGGGCCGATCTTGCCGAAGCCCACGGCTTCCTCTTCCGCAAAGGCCTTCAGCTCGGCCTCCAGGGCGAAAACGTCCCACGACTGGAACAGACCCAGCCGGTCACGCAGGCGCTTCAGCCGATCCAGCGTCTCACCCGCCAGCAGGCCGCGCCCCTTGTCGTCGATGGCTAGGGGCCGCGCCTTCAGCACGAATTCCGACTGGTCCGCCAGCTCCAGCGTGGTCTTGGCCCGGTCTTTCAGGAAGGGCATGGCGCGCAGCAGCCGCGCCTCGTCATCGGCCTGAAGCGTCCGGCCGCGGCCCAGGTGAACATCCAGCGCCGCCTTGGCCAGGCGGTCGTCGTCGGCCAGGCGCAGCCAGTGGGCGTTGACGTGGGCCAGCTTGTCGAAATCCAGCCGCGCCGGCGCCTTGCCCACGCCCGACAGGTCGAACCAGGCCTGCGCCTGTTCGTCGCTGAACAGTTCGTCGTCGCCGTGCGCCCAGCCCAGACGGGCCAGATAGTTGCGCATGGCCTCGGGCAGATAGCCCAAGTCGGCGTATTCATGCACCGCCTGGGCGCCGTGCCGTTTCGACAGCTTGGCCCCGTCCGGGCCGTGGATCAGCGGAATGTGCGCGAACGTCGGTCGGGTCCAGCCCAGGGCGTCATAGATCAGGCTCTGCCGCGCGGCGTTGTTCAAATGGTCGTCGCCGCGAATGACGTGGGTCACGCCCATGTCGTGATCATCGACCACCACCGCCAGATTATAGGTCGGCGCCCCGTCCGAGCGCAGCAGCACCAGATCGTCCAGGGCGGCGGAGTCCCAGCTGACCGATCCCTGCACCGCGTCGTCCACCGTCACCGTGATCGGATGCGGCCGGCGAAAGCGGACGGTGTGCGGCAAGGCCAGGTCATCGACCGTGGGGGTGCGGTCGCGCCAGGGGGATTCGAAGCTGCGGCCCTCGGCCTTGGCCGCGTCGCGCAGGGCGCCGGTCTCTTCGGCCGTCAGGAAATCGCGATAGGCGTGGCCGGTTTCCAGCAGTTGGTCCACCACCTGGCGATGCCGGTCGGCGCGGCTGAACTGGAACACCGGCTCTTCGTCGGCGAACAGCTCCAGCCAGGCCAGGCCGTCGAAAATCGCCTTCACGGCGGCGTCGGTCGATCGCTCGCGATCGGTGTCCTCGACGCGGATCAGGAATTTGCCGCCATGGCGCCGCGCGAAAAGATGGTTGAACAACGCCGTTCTTGCCCCGCCTATGTGCAGATAGCCGGTGGGCGAGGGGGCGAAGCGGGTGACGACGGGGGCGGGAGAGGATGTCATGGGGGCGGGGTCCGATCGGGCCGCCCTTATACCGCCCGACGCGCCAAAGCCCAGCCGGTATGAACGCCTGCGCGCCTGGCTGGGCGAACAGATTGCGGATCAGACGGATCGCTGGCGGCTGTGGGCGCCCGTGGCCTTCGGCGGTGGATGCGCCGTCTATTTCGCCCTGAAGACCGAGCCGCCGTTATGGCCGCTGCTGCTGGCGGCCTTTGTCGCGGTCGGGGCCTGGATCGGTGCGCGGCGTTTCGGCCTGTCGCGGCGATGGACCCTGCCGTTCTTGATGCTGGCCTGTCTGGCGTCGGGCGTGGCGGCGGCCAAGGTGCGGACCCTGGTGGTCGCCGGTCCCGTCGCCCCGGCCATGAGCGAGCCGACGATCATCGAGGGCTGGGTGGTCGATGTGGACAGCCGGGGCGAACGTGGTGCGCGCATCGTCATCGCCCCGGTGCGGGTGCGCGACCTGGCGCCCGAGGACACGCCGATCCGGTTGCGGGCCACCGTCAAGGGCGCGCCGCCGCCGCCCGGCGCGCCGGTGCGCCTGTTCGCCATACTGAACCCGCCCCCGCCGCCGGCCGCGCCCGGCGCCTATGACTTCGGCCGCAATGCGTGGTTCGAGGGGCTGGGCGGCTCGGCCTTCGCCCTGGGTGAGACGCGACCGGCCGCCCTGGCCGATCCGCCGTGGCGACTGCGGATGGAGATGCGGGTCAACGCCGCCCGATTCGCCCTGGCCCAGGCCATCGTCGCGCGACTGGGCGAACGCACCGGCGGGGTGGCGGCGGCCATGACCACCGGCCACGAGACCTGGATCTCGCCCGAAGACCAGCAGGTGATGCGTGATTCCGGCCTGGCGCACATCCTGTCGATCTCGGGCCTGCACATGGCCATCGTCGGGGGCTTCGTCTTCTTCGCGGTGCGGCTGGGGGTGGCGCTGGTTCCGTGGCTGGCGCTGCGGGTGTCGGGCAAGAAGGTCGCCGCCTGGGCCGGGCTGATCGCGGTGGGAACCTATCTGATCGTGTCGGGCGCGCCGCCGCCGGCCGAACGGGCGGCCATCACCGCCTCCATTGCCTTTCTGGCGGTGCTGCTGGACCGCCAGGCCATCAGCATGCACGCCCTGGCGGTCGCCGCCTTCGCCGTGCTGATCCTGCAACCCGAGGCCATCGTCACGCCGGGGTTCCAGATGTCGTTCGCCGCCACCGCCGCCCTGGTGGCCTTGGCCGAGGCGTGGCCACCGCGCACGCGCGAGATTTCGGCCCCCTGGCCCATCGTCTGGACCCAGAGGCTGGCCAGCTGGCTGGGCATCGCCATCATGGCCAGCCTGGTGGCGGGGATGGCGACCGGGCCGTTCGCCATGCAGCATTTCAACCGCACCGCCGTCTATGGGTTGCTGGCCAATCTGATGACGGCGCCGGTGGCGGACTTCGTCATGCTGCCGGCCCTGGCGGTGGGCGCGGCGCTGGAGCCGCTGGGCCTGGGCGCGCCCTTCCTGTGGGTGGCGGGCAAGGGGGTCGATCTGATGCTGGCCATCGGCGGGTGGACCGCCGGCCTGCCCGGCGCGGTCAGGACCATCCCCAGCGCCCCGGCGGCGGCCCTGCCCATCGCCTTCATCGGGGTGTTGTTCCTGTGCCTGTGGCGCGGGCGGCTGCGCTGGGTGGGCCTGCCGATGGCCCTGGCCGTGCTGATCTGGCCGCGCTCTGCGGCGCCCGATGTCTGGCTGGGCGACGGCGGGACCAACGCCGCCTATCGCATCGGAGGTCAGGCCGTGGTGATGCGGCCGGGAGTGCGCCAGTTCGCGGTCGATGTCTGGTCGCGGCGGCGAGGGCTGGAAGCCGTGGATCGCCCGGCCGAGGGTTGGGCCTGCACCCGATTTTCCTGCCGTCCGACAGCCGACGACGCGGGGCCGGTCGCCCTGTGGTGGGGTCGTCGTGCGCCCACCGAGGACCAGTTGGCGAACTTGTGCGCCCAGGCGGCGGTGGTCAGCGTCCGGGCCGTGATCACACGCCTGCCGACCGCCTGCGACGGCCGTCTGGTTCTGGATGGACTGGACTACGCCCGTGGCGGGGCGGTGGAGCTGTGGCGCGAAGGGTCGGGCTGGCGCGCCCTATGGACGGCCGATACGCGCGGCGACCGCCCGTGGAGCCGCCAGGGCGATCCCGACTTCAGTGATAGCGGCGGATAAGGCCGACCAGCTTGCCCTGAACCGCCACCTGATCGGCGCCATAGATCTTGGTCTCGTAGCTGCGGTTGGCGGGCTCCAGCGCGATGGAGGCGCCCTTCTTGCGCAGGCGTTTCAGCGTGGCCTGTTCGCCCTCGACCAGGGCCACGACGATCTCGCCCGAATTGGCGTTGGCGGTGGATTTGATGATGACCATGTCGCCGTTCAGGATGCCGGCCTCGATCATGGAATCGCCCTCGATCTCAAGCAGATAGTGGTCACCCGACCCCAGCATGGCTTCGGGCACCGGATAGCGGGCGGTTTCATGCTCGATGGCGTCGATGGGGGTGCCGGCGGCGATCTTGCCCATCAGCGACAGTTCGCGCGTGTCGTTGGCCGCTTCGACCCGACCTCCCTCGATCACGTCGGGCTTGAAGCCCGCCCGGCCGCGCGGCGCGCCAGCCGTCGCCTGTTCCGGCAGCTTGGTCACCTCCAGCGCCCGCGCGCGGTGCGCCAGACGACGGATGAAGCCCCGTTCCTCTAGCGCCGTGATCAGGCGGTGGATGCCCGACTTGGACGCCAGATCCAGCGCTTCCTTCATCTCGTCGAACGAGGGGGAGACGCCCGTCTCCTTGATCCGTTCGTGGATGAACATCAGCAGTTCGTGCTGTTTGCGCGTGAGCATGGCGGCCCTCAGACGGCGAATCCGTATCGGTGAACGTAGCGGAACAAACCGCAAACGTCCAGTTCCTTGTTCCTGAGGTGTTCCGGTTAAGGAGGCGTTACCGCATCAGCGCCCGCGTCGCCGCCTCGACATCCGGCTGGCGCATCAGGCTTTCGCCGACCAGCACGGCCTGGGCGTGGGCGTCGGCCACGCGGGCCACGTCGTCGGGCGTGAAGACGCCGCTTTCGGACACCAGCAGGGCGCGCACGGGGCTGAGCATCGCCAGGCGTTCGGTGGTCTCCAGATCCACCTCGAAGGTGCGCAGCGACCGGTTGTTGATCCCGACCAGATCGGCCCCCAGGGCGCAGGCGCG
>NZ_CALMFB010000054.1 GCF_937863155.1 uncultured Brevundimonas sp.
GGCCGGTTCCGGCCGCTCGCCCGCCGCCCTTGAGGGCGCCCCAGCCGGGCGGTCCGCAGTTCTGCGACCGCCTTGGTCATCCGCGACAAGCCTGTGACTTGCCCCACGAAACGAAATCTGATTTCATTTCTCTATGAAGCTCGTAGATCTCCTGCCGGTCGTTTCAGAAACCCTGGGCCTTTCGCTGGCGTCGGTACGGGTCCTCGCCATGAACCTCCGCAAGCACGGTCTGATTTCCAGCGGGGGGCGCGGTCGCGGCGGAGCCGAGATGAAGGCGAGCGACCTTACGAACCTTCTTCTGGCGGCGATGTCCGGCGGCGCGGCGAAGGATGCGCACACTGCCGTCCAGCGTCTGCGCGAGGCCTCGGTCGACCCCACGTCCTCCCACCACGGAGAATCCGCCCGACCAATCGAGGACCATCCGATGTTCATGCGTCGGCATGTTCTCGGAGAGGCTCTCGACGCCATCTTCCTCAGCTATGCCTCGGGAGACGAACTCAGTGATGAGGGCTACGGATTCCCGATCACCAATCTGTTTCTCACCGTCCACTCCCCCCACACCCTCAACTACGCGGCGGACCTCTGGCTGGACAACGGCAGCGAGGACTGGACGCTTCGTTACCATCGCAACCATCCGGCCTTCGACGGCCTCCCCAAGGCGAAGTGGTCGGAGACCGCGCGCAGTCTGATGGCTGGAAAGGGCGACCTCGCCTATACCGCGCGCGTCACCTCGACGACCTTCTACGACCTCGCCGATGCGCTCGGGCAGGCGGCCGACGTGGAGGCGAGGCAGCAGCTGAAGGCGACCTTGGGCAAGGCCCGCAAGTCGTCCGCGTCTAAAGCCTGACCTGCCGGAAGCCCTCGCCTGTCACGAACCCCTCCTCGTAACAGGCGCGCCGGACAAACCCGGTCCGCGTTCCATTGTCGAAGGCTCGGGCGTCCCGACGCACCGCGAGGAACCCCGGCCATCGCCCGGGTCGAGGGCGAAGGATCTCGGTGTGGATCAGAACCTCTCGCCCTGCGCCGGGGTCGATCTCCTCGAGCGGCGCGACGGCGTAGCGGGTGTGTTGGCCGACGGTCCGATCCTGCACCGCATAGGTAGTCCGGTGGCGGCGTTCGGGTCGGTCCTGCGCCGCCGCACGAACCGCCTCTGCGAGCTGATCCCGACCCGCCCAGTCCTGGAAGAAGACATTGGCCGCGCAATTGAGGATCTGATGGGCGTTGAGCGCGTCGGCGTCACGATCGCGATCGATCGTGACGACGCCCTGGCGATGAGCGACCGCATAGACGTCGGGATCATGGAGCATCGCCAGTACGCACGGCGACAGCGGCAACAGCATCACCAGGCCCGCGTGCCTCAGGCTGAAGGGCCGATATCGCCCCCTGGGATTCTGGAGATGCCACCGGTTCGTCAGCACGGCGGGGTCATCCGACGTGATGAAGGGCGTCCGGCTTTCGTTGCGGATCACTGTGACCCTCAGATCATCGACGATCCGCATCTGCCGGGCATAGACCAGCATGGCCTCCTCGACCGCGACGCGCATGGCCTTCTTGACGTCGAAGTCTTCGCCGGGCGGCAGGACGCCAGGCAGCTGCGCCATCGCGGCCAGGACCTGGCTCGCGCTGGCGGCGGCCGCTTCGGTCCTCAAATGTTGGAGCAGGATGAAGCGCCTCAGCACCGTTCGGTCCAGGGCGCCGGGGATCGCGCCGTTGGGAAGGACACGCGCGAGCATCTGACCATAGGGCCCTTCGACGCTCTGGATGGCGGCCTCCAGCTGAGGATCCTGGCCATAGAAATAATCGCTGGAGCACTGGTTGCGCACCGGGGCGTTCGGGATCGCGCGGTCCCTGTCGAGGTTGAACAGGTGAATGGCCTTGCCCCCTCCATCCACCGAGAAGGGTTTGAGATGGGCCTTGGGTACGAAGTGCTGATTCTTGTTGTCGGCCATGATCCCGCGTCCTCACCGAGGCTGCCCCGGAGAGGACGCGGGCGCCAGTTCAAACTGGCTGGAGGCGATGCAGGTGATCGACGGCCTTCTGCGCGTGAGACGCCGCCGAGACGATGAACCGCTTGTCGTCCTTGAGCACCTGGAGCCAGTGACCGACATAGGCCGCATGATCCTCGCGCGGCTCGAGGGCGAGACCCAGGTCCGCGCAGAGGAAGGCGGCTCCGAGTTCGGCGACCAATTCTTCGCGAGCGTAGCCGGGATCGCCGAAACGCTGGCGGCCGAAGTCCCGATCAAGGCGGGTGGGGTGACGCGTCCAGTGCGTCATCTCATGGCCGAGGGTACTGTAATAGGCGTCGGCATCCTCGAAGCATTCGAACGGCGGCATCTGCACATGGTCCGACCCCGGGGCGTAATAGGCGCTCCCGCCGCCGTGACGGATGTCCGCGCCGCAGTTCCGGAAGAAGGCGTCGACGCGCGCGATCCGTTCGTCGGCATTGATGCCCTGGACTTCGGGCTCGCCGTAGCGATCCGGGAGGCCGTCGATCTGATCGACGTTGAAGACCGTGTAGGCCTTCAAGAACGGGATGCGGTGTTCGACGCCTTCTCCGGCCTCGTCCGCGTCCTCGCGGACGATCTGGTTGGCGTAGACCACCGTCGTACCGCGTTCGCCCTTGCGGACGTGAGCGCCGAGCGTCAGGGCCTGACGGAAGGTCATCCAGGTCGGCCGGGTGAAGCCCCGACCGGCCGCTTCGCCCCAGAGGAGGACGATGTTGATGCCGTTGTAGGGCGTGCCGTCATGGCGAAGGGGGCGGCTGACCGAAGTGGCGCTCTTCCAGGGCTGGGTCCAGGGGCGGACCCCGGCTTCGAGCTGGGCGAGGATCTGTTGGGTGATCCGGGTGTAGACGTCCGGGCGTGCGGGATCGGTGGGGCGCGTCATGGCGGCCTCCTCGAAAATGGATTGCGGGAAGAAGGAGCGGCGGCGCGTTCCCCGCGCCGCCGCGGCTCTTGGGTCAGCGGGACCAGATCAGGCTGTGTCCGCCCTCGACCTCCACCAGGGAGGCGTAGATCGGCGCCGGGAAGCTGGGATCGTCGAGCTTGACCGAGAGATACTCGCGGTTCTGCTGGCTCGTCTTCTTCCAGGCGGCGCCGAACTCGGTCTGGCCGGCGAAGATCCGGAAGTCGGGGGCCTTGTCGTCCGTCTTCTCGTTGGGCCGCAGGACCGCCGACTTGACGTTGAGGGTGAGGGTCTTGATCGAACCGGTGTAGCCGTCGCCCTGGGCGGTAAAGGTGCCGATGGTGGCCATGTCAGTCTCTCCTTTGCTTCGGGCCACGCCTGCCGCGGCCTCGATGGCGATCGGCAGACCGGGGCGCGGGCGGCGCGCAGGGAGAGCGAAGCGAGGCCCCGCAGCGAAGCGGAGGACCGCGGCAAGAGACTTTCTTGTTTCGCGAGGAAGGCCGTCAGGCCGGGGATGAAAGTCGCGTGAGCGGTTGCGCCAGCCGACCGGGTTTCGGTCAGATCCGCCTCATCGAGAGGCCGCGCCGGCTGGCGCGAAAAAGATGCGAGACCCCGGCCGCCCCGACCACTCCGTCATCGCCATCGGCCCCGGCACGGTCGGTCACGCCCGACCCGCCCTGGCTCAAACCGGCGCTGAGGTTGCGGCGGGGAAGACCTTCTCGACGTCGAGGCTCCCGGCGGGCAGAGCCCGCAACAGTTCGGTCTGGGATCGCTGAAGGTCGAGCCAGGCCGCGCCGTCCTCGGGCCGAAGCACCACGATCTGCCGGTCGTGATAGGGGGCGATATCCTCCCCCGGCTCGGTGGTCAGCATGGCGAAGGCGCCCTCCTTGATCAGGCCCGCCACCCAGAAGAGCCGCTGGCCGGACAGGGTGAAGCGCCATTTGGTCTTTCGCTTCTGTCCGGGCTCGGGGTCGGTGAACTCGAAGAAGCCGTCCGCCGGGATCAGGCACCGGTGCGAACCCTCGAAGGATCGCCCGTCGGAGCGGAAGTTGAAGACCGGGCGTCCACCCGGCCCCTTCCAGGCCCAAGGGGTCATGACGGCCTCGGGTCCTTCCTCACCCATTTGAATGATCGGGGCCCGATCCCCGATGCGGATCGAGGCCATCGGGCCGAAGTTCGGCATGCCGCCGGGAAAGACGAGCCGGTTTCCCGTCAGATTGAACGCCGCAATCACATCGTCGAACGGCAGGATGAGTTGGTACTCGTTGCACATGACCTGAACTCTCGTGACGTCGAGCCGAGGATTTCACGGCTCCGAGGTCGCCGCAAATCCCGGGGGAAAAGGCGCCGGCCGGATTGACTCCGGCCCCACCTTCGAACCAGAACATTTCAGGAACATTATAGAGGCGAGGAGGAGTTCGTCCATGCCGGCCGCCCGCTCGGCCCACTTCGAGGACTTGCGTGCCAAGGTTCGCGCGCTGGAGCAGGCTGACCGTCGCGCGGTCGGTGTGCTGCCGTTCGAAGTGGCGACGCTGGATGCCGCCCTGCCGGGCGGAGGTCTCGCGCTCGGGGCGCTCCACGAGGTGGCCGGGGGCGGCGACGACGCCGTTGGCGGCGCGGCGGCCGCCCTGTTCGCGGCGGGCATCGTCGCTCGTCTGCCCGGACCGGTTCTGTGGTGCATCACCCGCCCCGACCTGTTCGCTCCTGCGCTCAGCCATGCAGGGCTGGGGCCGGATCGGGTCATCTACGTCGAGGCGGGCGACGAGAAGGCGCTGATGGCGTGTTTCGAGGAAGGCCTGCGTCATGGCGGGCTGGCGGGCGTCGTCTGCGAGACGTCCCGCTTGACCATGACCGCCTCGCGCCGGCTGCAGCTGGCCGCCGAGACGTCGGGCGTCATCGGCCTTGCTGTCCGGCGATGGCGCCGGGCGGCGGAGGCCGCCGACTTCGGCCAGCCGACCGCGGCCGCCACGCGCTGGCGCGTCAGCGCCGAGCCATCGGCGCCCTTGCCGGTCCCCGGGATCGGCCGGGCGCGATGGCGGATCGAACTTATGCGTTGCCGCGGCGCCGACGCGGCGGACTTCATTCTGGACGCTTGCGATGAGACGGGTCGTCTCGCTTTTCCTGCCGAACTGGCCCGTCGATCGGTTGCGCCGCCGGCTGGGCGCCGACGCGCCGCCGCCTGAGCATCCTCTCATCCTCACGGGCCGGATCGGTCGCAAGCGGGTCGTGACGGCCTGCAACGCCGCCGCCGCCGCCTCCGGCGCGCGCGTGGGCATGGCCGCGACCCAGGCCCAAGCCCTGATCCCGGGCTTGGACGTGAGGGACGCCGATCCGCATGGCGACGCCGAGGCGCTGGACCGCCTCGCCCTGTGGGCGATGCACCGCTACGCCCCCGTGTGCCAGGCCGATCCGCCCGAGGGACTGGCGATCGACGTCACCGGCGCCGCCCACCTTCAGGGGGGCGAGGCAGCGCTTCTGCGCGATCTGGCCGCGCGCCTTCAGGGCGTCGGCGTGACCAGCCGGGGCGTCATCGGCCCCACCTGGGGCGCCGCCCATGCGGTCGCCCGTTTCCGCGCCGACCAGAGCCTGATCGCGGACGACGGCATCGATGCGGCTCTCTCCTCTCTGCCGCTAGAGGCCTTGCGCCTCCCGGCGGGCCTTCCCGCTGGACTGAGGCGGATGGGGTTCGAGCGGATCGGCGACGTCGCCCACCGGCCCCGCGCGCCCCTCCAGCTCCGTTTCGGAGCAGAGCTGGGTCGGCGTCTCGACCAGGCCTATGGCCGGTCCGACGAGCCTCTCATTCCGGTCGAGGCGCCCGAGACGCCCCGCGTCGAACGGGTTTTCGCCGAGCCGATCGGCGCCCACGAAATCCTGGCCCGGTACGCCGGCGCCCTGGCCGAAGACCTGTGCGTACAGTTGGAGGCGCGCGGCCTGGGGGCGCGGCGGCTCGACTGGCTCTGCTACCGCGTGGACAACCGGATCGAGGCGGTTCGCGTGGGTCTGGCTCAGCCGGTGCGCGATGTGCGCCGGCTGAGCCGGCTGCTGACCGACAAGATCGAAACGATCGCGCCCGGCTTCGGCATCGACCGGATGACCCTGGCCGCCAGTGCGACCGAGCCGCTGAACTGGCGGCCCGCCGCCGCGCGTCTCGGCACGGAGACCGCACCGGACGTGTCCATGCTCGTTGATACGCTGGCGAACCGGATCGGCGCCGACCGGCTCTACCGGCTGTCTCCGGTGGAAAGCGACGTCCCTGAGCGCTCCACACGCAAGGTCGCGCCTCTATCCGCCCCGACGGGCGGGGTATGGGCGCCGGAATGGCCGCGCCCGACGCGACTGTTCCGCAGACCGGAGCCTGTCGAAACCATGGCGCTCCTGCCTGACAACCCGCCGACCCATTTCACCTGGCGCGGTGTCCGTCGCCGTATCCGCCGGGCGGATGGCCCGGAACGGGTCTTCGGCGAATGGGGTCGCCGCGACGCGGAGATGTGGGCGGTCCGCGACTATTTCCAGGTCGAAGACGAGGGTGGCGAGCGCTTTTGGCTGTTCCGCGCCGGCAACGGCGAGGACGCAACGACCGGTTCACAGGCGTGGTTCATCCACGGCCGCTTCGGCTGATCGCCCCGGCGTCAGACCCCGGCCCTGCGCACACGCGCCGGCAAACTCCGGCAACTTATGGCGCGTTCGGCGCCCACGACCCGCACGATCTCATCGGCATGATGATCGGGCACGCGCATCCGTGCGCCGGTCAAGGCGCCAAACAGCGCGTCGCCGAAGTCCGGGCCGCAGGCGTCTCGCACCTCCGGCGACAAGAGCAGGTCCACTGTGGACAAGACCTCAAGCGTTCCAAAACGCCGCGCGGCGATCAGCGTGGCCTTTCGTTCGTCGATCAGTGCGCTGACGCCCAGTCGATGGGCGCAAGCCAGGGTCGCCGCCTCGCCGTCGTCGAGCGTTTCCGCGGCCGAGCCACTCACCAGAGAGACGAAAAGCGCCTCATCCTCGGCGGCGAGCGGCACCACCTCGGTCAGACCCATGTGCAGCAACGCCGCCATTTCGTCAGCGGCCCGTCGTCCCTTGGACCGACCCCGCTCCAGCTCGGCCAGCGCCACGTCGGTGATGCGCAGCGGGACCGGCGTGGCGCGAAGAATGACGTGCGCACGCTCTGTGGCGATGAGATTGATCCAAACACTCGCGTCCGCGATCCTCATGCGGCTCGCCTCAGACCAGAAGCCGGGGAGAGTCGTCACGGCCGACCTCCTCGTCCTCATAGGCGTCGATTAGCGCCCGCACATCGACCCGGTCGAGTTGCAGCAATTGAGCGATCTGGCCTTCACTGAGCAACGACTTGGCCCAGGCCTCGCCCACCAGAAGTCCGACCCGCATCGAAACAGGTCGAGCGGCGTCAGCCCGCCCCTCATCGGGCGCGACCGCCTCTCCCAAGACCTGGCGCGCCTGTTCGTCGGTGATGCCGCCATTGTTGACGAACCAGTCCCAGGTTCCGGGTTTGGTCAGTCCGATCTCCTCCAGCCGTCTAACCATGGCCTCGCGAGACACGCCAAACAGGTGGGCCATGACGATGACATGGCGCCGGGTGAGTTGGGTCGCACCGACAGTGACGGAGTTGAACTGGGACATCACCGCGCGCGCCGGAGTGAGCAAGGCCTTGGCGAACGCGATGGCGTATCGCTCTTCGCGGCTGGTTTCGGGCGAACCGGCGTAGAGAGCGTCAGGGTGCTTGCGAGTCGAAACAAAATGACCGAGCTCATGCGCGGCGGTCTGCGCCCGCCGATCCTTCGGGTGCGACGCGTTCAACAGGATGCAGGCGCCGGCGACATCATCGAATGCGTAGAGGCCCGAGATCTTCGCAGGCAGTCTGCGGGTGAAAATGCGGGCGCCCAATTGGAATTCCAGGACCGACACGATGTCCTGAACCGGTCCGCTCCCGATCCCGAGCCACTGACGAAGTTCGGCCGCGTCCTGTTCGGCCTGTAGAACGACGTTGCCCGGCGACAGAGGGCGTTCAGGCGGGTCGTTTCGCACGCGCTGGACGCCGAGCAGCGCCTCAAGCTCCAGCTCTGCCTGGACAAGGGTCGTCAACAGCTCCACCGCCGCTTCGACCGCCGCATCCGGCTCGCCGGTACGGCGAAAACGCGGCTTCAGATCGATCTGCACCGCCTCGCGTCGGAGCAGGGCGTTGACCGACACGTTGTAGACCGAGGCGAACCGCTGCAGCTCGTCGAGGCGCGGGCGGCGCTGACCCTGCTCGATCGCGACGACGGTGGTCCGTGCGATCTGCAAAGCCTCAGCTGCGGCGGCCTGGGTTACACGGGCCGCTTCCCGGGCGAGCCGCAAGCGCTCGCCTATCTCTTCCGAGGTCAGGGCGTCGCTCATGGTCGCGCGCTTGCGAGCTTCGAGACGAATGAACGCGGCCCGAGGGCTTTCCTGAAAGCGCGCCATTCCTCGGCGTGCCGCTCCAACATTGAACGCAACTGCTCTTCCACCTCTGCCGGGTCGCCCCCCAACGCCTCGGCGGCCACTCGCGCGGCATGCTTCAGCTGGCGCGCGTGTAGAGGCGATTCCACAAGGTCCGCCAAGTGGTCCATGTGAAGGACACCCGCCACCGCATAGGCCCTCAGCGCCGGAGTGAGCTTAACGAAGCCGTCGACGACGCCATCCTCGTACTGCTCGGCCGAGAGACGTTCCCAGACGTAGGCGCTCGCCGGTTCATCGATGCCCGCCGACAGCATGCTGACCCGTCGCAACATACACGCGGCGCAGACCCCGCATTGACGTCGCTTGCCGTCGACGCCGGTCTGACGCGATTGCTGCCAACAGGACCGGGTGTCAGCCCAGCTCGGCGGTTGAGGCAGGGCGTTCGCCGCGCGCAGGGTCTCCCCCTTGGTGCTGAACAGTCGGGGATAGTCATAGCGGATCTCGCGCCCGGTCAGGGCGAGCAGCAACCGCTCCATGCGGCGCGAGAAGGTCGGGTGGACACGATAGTCTGGGTAGATCTGGCCGCTGACGGCGAGCATCGGCCCGAAGGCGCCCTGGCCGCTCTCGGTGACGACGATCCGTTCGACCTTCGCCAGAATGGCGGCGATGCCGGTGACGGCGGCGAATTTGAAGCCGCGCGAGCGCGCGGAGGTCTCCACCCGCTCGCTGGAGTTCACCTTGTAGGGCACAACGGTGAACGGCTGCCTTTTCTTCTTGCTTCGAGGCTGGTCCACACCTCCAGCGCCGAGGCGGACGCGCACAAGGCCGGCCGCCCCTTCTTTCGCCGCCACAAGCGCGTGCACGGCGCGTGAGTCTAGCCCGTCACTGTACGGCATGATGGTGGTGACCCCGCCCGCGAGATCGAGGGTGGTGGTCCGCCGCTCGACGGCTTTGCGGCGCGGCAAGAAGGTGAAGCGCCAGACGTCGCCGGTCAGATAACCCAAAGCGTCCTGGAGGGCGGTCTTGACCGCCTCTCCATTCCACAGGGCGGCTTCATGTACCGCGATGCGCAGGTCGAAGTGGCGGCTCCACTGGTGCAGCGGGCGACGTTTGACGGCGTCGCAGAACTCAGCCGCGCCGGCGACCACGAGCAGGTCGATCAAGGTCGGGTTCCAGTCCGCGAAGAAGTAGTTCTCGAGCCCTTCAATATCGAGCTCGATAACCTCGCCGATCACTGCGGCGGACGATCCAGCGCGCACGTTGACGCCGGGCTCGAGAACATCAACCAGAAAGGCCGGCTGTTCGCCAATGAGGGTGAGCGCAGTCACAGGGCGACTCCTTCATCCAGACCGCTTCGGTCCACCTTCGCGGTCAGAGCGCGACGCCCCGCTCCGCGCGCGAGCCCTGAAGCCAGTTGCGCGAGTTCACCCGAGCTGATCGCCGCCGCGAGGTGGTTGCGGAGACGTCCCGCATCCGGCGACCGTTCGCGATGGTAGTGCTCCTCCATCTGGCGGGCGCCCCGGACCGCACGGTCCTCGAGAAAATGTTCGATGCTTTTCTCGTAAGCGGCGGCGCCCAGTTGGGCGTCCCTCGCCTGGTCGTGGGCATGATCCGCAAGCAGCGCCTCCATGGGATTGGAGGCCTGGGCGCGCAGACGTTCGGTTTCAGCGACCGCAATCTCGGAGAAAAGGCGACCGCGATCATCGTCCCCGAGCGCGGCCTTAACCGCATCAGCGAAATCCGGACGGATCGCCGCCCACTCCTCCACCAGCGCTGGGCGAAAGGCCTCAGCGACCTCCGCGACAGTATGCGCGGCGTTTTCGGCGGTCTTGGCCAAGGCCTTCCAGACCTTGCTCATATCGAGGGTACGGTACGGACCATCACTCATCAGGAACCTCCATCGATAACAACGTCGCCCGAATCATCTGACATTGTCAACCATTCTGGATGTCAAAGCTGACATTGTCAGGGAGGGGGCGTTGACGAGCCCCTTGAATGAGAACACAACGCGAACATGACCACGCGCTATGTGGAGCTTCAGTGCGCCTCCTACTTCTCGTTCCTGCGTGGCGCGAGCAGTTGCGACGAGCTGTTCGCTCAAGCGGCCGTCTGCGGCCTGGAGGCGCTCGCTGTTACCGACCGGAACAGCGTCGCCGGCATCGTGCGGGCGCATGAGGCCGCCAAGGCGACGGGGGTTCGACTGGTGATCGGCTGTCGTCTCGAACTCGTCGATGAGACCGCCATACTGGTCTATCCGACCGACCGGGCCGCCTATAGCCGCCTGTGTCGATTGCTAACGCTCGGCAAGGGGCGCGCCGGCAAGGGCAGCTGTCGCCTCGACTGGTCCGACCTGGCGGACCATGCCGGGGGGCTGATTGCCGTGCTCGTCACCGATCGCGCCGATGCGGCTTGCCGCCGACGCCTCTTGGCCCTCGCCGACATCTTCGGTGCTGATGCCTATTGCGCCCTGACTCTGCGCCGCCGCCCCCGGGACCAGATGCGGCTGCATCAGCTTTCGGAACTGGCGCAGGATCTTAGGGTGAAGACCGTCGCGACCAACGACGTCCTCTTCCACCACCCGGACCGCCGCATTCTTCAGGACGTGCTGACATGTATTCGCGAGGGCTGCACGATCGACGATGTCGGCTTCAAGCGGGAACGATCGGCCGATCGTCACCTGAAGCGTGCGGAGGAAATGCACCGGCTGTTCGCCCGCTATCCGGACGCCCTGCGCCGGGCAGTCGAGATCGCCGACCGCTGCCGGTTCAGCCTCGACGAGCTGTCGTATCAGTATCCCAGGGAGGCCGCCCTGCCCGGCCTAACGCCGCAACAGGCGCTGGAGCGACTGACCTGGGAGGGCGCGGCCGAACGCTATCCGGACGGTCTGTCGGACAAGGTCCGCGCCAGCCTGAAGCATGAGCTGACGCTGATCGAAGCCCTGGGCTATGCGCCCTATTTCCTGACGGTGAACTCCATCGTTCGCTTCGCCAGAAGCCGGGACATCCTCTGTCAGGGCCGAGGATCGGCCGCCAATTCGGCGGTCTGTTTCGTGCTGGGGATCACCTCGATCGACCCTGGCCGTAATGACCTGCTGTTCGAACGCTTCGTCAGCCAGGAGCGGAAGGAGCCGCCGGACATCGACGTCGATTTCGAGCACGAACGGCGCGAGGAGGTGATCCAGTGGGTCTATGAGACCTATGGCCGCGATCGGGCGGCGCTATGCGCCACCGTGATCCGCTACCGGTCGCGCGGCGCTTTGCGCGACGTGGGAAAGGCGCTCGGCCTGTCCGAGGATCTGATCAAGACGCTGTCCTCCCAGGTGTGGAGCTATTCCAGCGAGGGGATCGAGGATCGACATGCAGAGGAGCTGAACCTCAACCTCCAGGATCGCCGACTGCGGCTGGCGCTCGACCTGTCCCGCCAATTGATCGGCTTCCCCAGACACCTGAGCCAGCACCCCGGCGGCTTTGTTCTGACGGACGACCGTCTGGACGATCTTGTCCCGATCGAACCCGCCGCCATGAAGGACCGTCAGGTCATCGAATGGGACAAGGACGACATCGACGCCCTGAAGTTCATGAAGGTCGATGTGCTGGCCCTGGGCATGCTGAGCTGCATGCGACGCGGTCTCGATCTGCTGCGCGAGCACAAGGGCGTCGCCCTCGAGCTGGCGACCATCCCGGCCGAGGATCCGAAGACCTACGCAATGATACGTAAGGCGGACACGCTGGGGGTCTTCCAGATCGAGAGCCGAGCGCAGATGGCCATGCTGCCCCGGATCAAGCCGCGCACCTTTTATGACCTCGTCATCGAGGTGGCGATCGTCCGGCCGGGGCCGATCCAGGGCGATATGGTCCATCCCTATCTGCGACGGCGCGAGGGTCGCGAGCCCGTCGACTATCCGACGCCTGAGCTGGAGCGGGTGCTGGGCAAGACGCTCGGCGTCCCCCTGTTTCAGGAACAGGCCATGAGGGTCGCCATCGAATGCGCCGGCTTCACGGCCTCGGAGGCCGACCAGCTCCGGCGCGCCATGGCGACGTTCAAGTTCACGGGCGGCGTCAGCCATTTCCGGGACAAGCTGGTCTCGGGCATGCTCGAGCGCGGCTATACGGCGGAGTTCGCCGAGAAGACCTTCGGTCAGCTCGAGGGCTTCGGCTCCTACGGCTTCCCCGAGAGCCATGCGGCGTCCTTCGCCCTCATCGCCTACGCCTCGTCCTGGCTGAAATGCCATCATCCGGACGTCTTCTGCGCCGCCCTGCTCAATGCCCAGCCGATGGGGTTCTACGCCCCGGCCCAGATCGTTCGCGACGCGCGGGAGCACGGCGTCGAAATCCGGCCGGTGTGCGTCAACGCCAGCCGATGGGACTGCACGCTGGAGCCTACCGACCGCGAGGATCGTCTCGCGGTTCGACTGGGCCTGCGCATGGTGCGCGGCCTGGCGAATGCGGACGCCGCCCGCCTCGTGACCCACCGGGACGGCGGCGTCTTCACCACCGTTGAGGACCTGTGGCGACGGGCTTCCACGCCCGTCGGCGCCCTGACCCGGCTCGCCGAGGCGGACGCCTTCCTCCCGGGGCTGGGGTTACAGAGGCGCGAGGCCCTGTGGGCCATCAAGGCGCTTCGCGATGATCCATTGCCGTTGTTCGCCGTCGTCCAGAACGACGGCGCGACGACACCCGAGGTCTCCGAGCCGACCCTGAACCTGCCGGCCATGCCGGAGGGGCAGGAAGTCGTGGAGGACTACAGCCACGTCGGCCTGACCTTGCGGGACCATCCGGTGACCTTCCTGCGGGACACCCTGCAATCGCGCCATGTCATGACCTGCGCCGACGCCTCGGCCATGCGTGATCGCAGGCTGACCCGCGTCGCCGGCCTGGTCCTCGTCAGGCAAAAACCCGGATCGGCCAAGGGGGTGATGTTCATCACCATCGAGGACGAAACCGGCGTGGCCAATCTGGTGATCTGGCCAAACCTCTACGAACAACAGCGCCAGATCGTGCTCAGCGCCAGCCTTCTCGTCGTGGACGGCAAGGTCCAGCGCGAGGGCGACGTCGTCCACATCGTGGCGACCCGTTTGCACGACGGGTCCGACCTTCTGGCGTCGCTGGGCCGGCGCGCCTCATTCCCACTCCCCCATGGTCGCGGCGACGAAGTCTATCGCGGCAGCGCCCCCGATGCCCGCACCCCCAAGGTTCGCGACATCTACATCCCTGATCTGTCGCTCGAAGCCATCAGAGTGAAGACCCGCGACTTCCGATGATGTGCCCAATCACGCCGTCCGTAGAGAGCAATCCCTACGAGTCGGAAGGCCGCACCATCGGGTCGCGGCTGGGCAACAAACCACACCGCAGGACGTCGCGGTCGGACATCATCAGGTTCATGCCTAATCCAGGCGATGCATCGAGGGTGTGAGCGAGACGACGAAAGACGGCTCGATTCTCACGAGCCTGTGGATCGCCGGCGAGGCAGCCGCGAGCATGCCTCATCGCGAAGCCGGCGATCAGGTCAGCGGCTTGTACTCCGGAGGATGCGGTCGATGGCGTGAAGGTCAGGTCGCCCGACTCCACGAACCGGTAGTCTGCCCTGGCAAGGTTGATCACTCCTTCAGTGCCGGCCAAACCTTCGGCAGCCTGTTTCGATGAACGGAGGATCTCCGCGAAGTAAGGCTGATCGTCGTGGATGATCTGGACGTCCGACAATCGTCCGTCCCTGAGCTTGTTGATGCGAGCGTAGAGGTTGGTGAAAGCCGACAGGTGCGGCAGAATCCAGACATCCTTGCCGGTGTGCCCCGGGTCAGGGCGCGGAAGATAGCGCCGCTGAACCTCCAGCTTAGAGGCACCCGCCTTCCGGAAGTCCTTCAGGCTGTCGAGGGTGAAAAAGCGGATGGCGTTCGCAGGATCTTCACGCGGAGGTCCGGGTGGAAAGCAGTCCAAGACCGCCCGGAAGGCAGCCTTCAGGCTCGCCTCTCCCGGCTCGCGACAGGCCTGAATGAAGGCGTCATAGACGCCGGTCGAGGCCATCTCGTGAAATCGCTCGGCGAGCTGAGCCCGGAACCAGAGCGCCTTCGGCTCATGATCGGACGCTGACAGGGGGCGCAAGATGAGGGTGTTGATCATGGTGGTTGAGAGGGTGAAGCGCTTGTCCATCACCTCCAGCAGGACACCGCCATGCAGCGCGTCGATCCCATCAAGCAACTCCGAGATCACGGCCGAGGTCGCATGGCCCTTGCTCGATTTCAGTTCCGTGGCCTGAGGAAAGCGCCTTTCCCGGATCGCCTCCAGCCGCTCGGCCAAGCCAGCTTCATCCTCGACCCCGACAGCCGCCAGGACGAAGATCGGCTGTTGTTTGAAGTCAAGACCGGCTCCTGCCGTCGACAGGTCGCCGCTCGTCCCGCTTTCGTCGAGGAAGTAACGCGCGGGAGCGACGTAGTCGGCCTGTTTCATGGCGTTATCAAACGACCTCTCGTACAGAGGCGAGATGAGCCCGAGAGGCTCCAACTCGCCGCTTTACTTCTTGCGTACGGCGGAAATGAACGTCGCGACGGCAGCGACGAGCGCTGCGAAAGCGGTCAGCCAATTCGGATCCATGGGTGTGCTCCTTGAATGGAGCCCCCCCTTTCACCGAGTTCGGAGCGGACGACAGGAGGCGACCACTGCTCGTCCCCTCCTGAGCTGACATCATCCTCCGTCCGCCTCGGGGGGATGGACCCACTCCGGCCTCGGACGGTACTCGACCCGACCCTCGCGCTGCTGAAAAAGTTCGCGGATATGATCCTTGATCCAGTCCGGATCTCGGCTGAGCGGCCAGTCGTCAGGGAGCCGTTGCGAGACCATCCGCGCGCACGCACCGAGTGACATGGCAGCGTTGCCCTTGATTAGTGATTTTGCCAGTTCGCGGATCGGCTCGGTCTTGCGCTGACTGTTAGCGCTCCGGGTCCCCGTGCCCCTCTTGCGGCCTTTGGCTGCGCGGTGATCCCTCAGGGCGGAATCGAGAAGTTGTTGCTCGGCCTCTGCGCGCCCCATCAAATAGCCGAAGGCGACATAGGCCTTCTCATCGGACTCATGGACGGCTTCATGCAGTGTCAAAACCGCTCGTCGGTAGGTTAGCGGCATGTCCGCCGAGGGCCGAGGGAAATCGGGCACCGGCTTATCGAGCCGATCATCGAGATCCTCGCAGCCGAGTAGACGTTCTAGCCGGGAGACCAGCCCATTATAGGCTCTATCGAAATCGCCGAGGTCGATCTGTGTGGCCGTGGCGGTTCTGGCGAATAGCGGGAGTGGAGGCTCCGCAGCCTTCATCTCTCCGTCGGGCGTGAAAACCCAGAGATAGACCAACTGGCACTCGCGGTTTTCTTCAACCTCGAGAGCTTCGAACGATCCTTCCAGAGGGTATGGCCGCACCAGCGCGATCTTGATGGTGCTGCCTGCCGGAGCGTCGAGATAGCCGCCGTTGTCGCGCCAGTGTTCGACCCAATCGGGCGGCGTCCATGGGAAGACGATGCGTGGACCAAACCGGAAGGTCTGCCGTCCGTAGGTTCCAATAGGGACCACAGGCCGCCACTGATCCTTGTCGATGTCCCACCGCAAGTCGAACGACACGCCATCGATGACGACCGGCTCCTGTGCGTCGAACGCCCGGCTGAGTTCGAGCCGGCGCATGAAATCGTCCATGTCCGGCTCAGATGCGCCCATCGCAACCGCTGGCCTAGAAACCCGTCACAAGATTGATCTTGTTCGGCGTAACCCCGGGCATGATGCGGAGGCCTTGATAGATGACTTCAACGTCGTCGCCGCCGTCCTCGGCGGGCTGCGGAGTCAGACCGGTCTCCCGGCAGAAGTCGTCCCAGAGCTCGAAGCCCACGGTGACGCCGTGAAGATCGTCTCCGTGATAGCCGTGGATAGCGCGATCCACCTCATCCTTGACACTCATGCCATTTCCTCCTGACTGAAATCGACAACCGCAAGAACGTCGCCCGCGAGAATCGGGGCGCCCCGGACGACGCCCCGGTTCGGCGTACAGACCATGTAGATCGGTCCAGGATTGTAGGCCTCCAAGATCGCGATCACGGTCTCGCCGTCGACGTCCTTTTCGCCGACGGTCGCAATGAGCTCGCGCCTGTTGTGCTGATACACGACACGGTAGACCTGACGCTCGGTTGGCTGAAACGCCTCCTTCGCCATCGTCGTGCGGATTGTGGCGTAGACCTCGTCAGCCGTCTCGGCAGAGTCCGCGAACGGTATGAAAAAACCAGGCGCATCAGACATCGTCAGCGGCCTCCGACCGAAGTTGAGCCAGCCGCTCCTGGCAAACCGTCACCGTCAGCCCGCGCAGAATCTCGACGCGCTCCGTGAGCCACGCCAGCTCCTCGTTGCTGATCTTGTAATGTTCGGAGTAGCGCGCCTTGACGTAGGCTTCGCGCAATAACTCAAAGCAGCGGCGCTCGAACTTGGTTTCGCGCGGCCAAGCCTCCGCGAGACGGGCGTCGATAGCTTCAGCTTTCTTGCGAAGGAAGGCAAGGTTGTGCGCCTTGCCGCTGTAGAGCGTCACGACCAGCAAGATGCAGTGGTACAAGTGCTCCGACGCTTGGTGCAGGCTGAATGCCGCCAGGTTGCTGCTATCGCGCTGGGCGTAGAAGACCGCTCCAGCCTGAAACTCCTTGGAGCTGTGCATCCACTTCGAGAAGAAGCCTTCGGCTTCAACCAGCGCAGCCTTGGCTTTGATCGATGCAGGCTTGTGCAGCTTGCTGCCGGGCGTGTCGAAGAGCGTGACGCCGTCACGAAGGATGTCAGCGAAGAAGTAACGGCCCCGATCGAGCTGGTCATTCACGTCATCTAGACTGTGAACGATGATGCTGACGGGCGTCCGGATTTCGCCTTCGCCCGGCATCGTCCGGTTCGTCGCGTCGAACCAGAACTCGCCGTCGGTCAGGTCCTCATGATCGACGATGACCAACAGATCGAAGTCCGAGAAATACCGACCGACCGGATCGTGGACCCAATCGCCTCGTGCATAGGATCCATAGAGGATGACTTTCAGGATCCTGCCGTTCTTCAGCCGCTCGGCCCGACGGGTCGCAACCGCTTCCTCGAATGAGGCGCGTATCACATCGACGACGTGACGCAGTTCGGACTGCTTGGGCAGCGGCAGATGATCGAGTGTCTTCTTCACTCGGCGAGTCTCCCCGATGGCCTCGCCGCTAGCAAGGCATGATTGAATCTTCTGCACATCATTCGGCGTCTGCTCATCCCGGGGAACACGTCTACTTCGGGACGGCCGCCTTTAAGTCCCTGAGCTGCCCCTCCACGATCCCCGTCGCCATGGCGCGGATCGCGTCGGCGCTCTGGGGTTCCTGATCGATCAGATCCCGCACCTGCGCCAAGGCCATTCGCACGAACGACAGGCAGACGATCGCGCGTTTGTCTGGAACCGACAGCGACCGGCTCGGCCCCATCATCGCTTCAATCACCGCCTCAGTTCTGCGATCGAGTTCGGCGAGACCCTCCGTCGCCCGAATGTCGGGACGCCACGCGTGGCGGGACAGCATTCCGCCACGATAGCCCCACTCTATATCCGCTAGGCCGTTCTCCTCGACCTGATCCGCGAGACCGCGCAAAAGCATGGCGGCATCGGCCAGGGTTTCGGGGTTGCGGCTTTTGTAGGTAACGCCGCTGATCGCCGCCGCGACCATGGCTTCGGCGATATCCCAGCCGATATCCGTCTTGGACGTATCGAGGCTCGCGGCGTCGAGGTCGCGCCCCTTGAAGAAGGCGTTCAAGGCGACATCATAGACCTGTGCCTTGTGTTTGGTTCTCTCCGAAATCGCGCCCATGGCTCTCCCCTCAGTTCGGCTGAACTGAGGGCATACCGAGGCGCAGACGCGGCGCAAGCCACTGACACTGGCTACTTGCCGAGAAGATGGCCTGCGTAGGTCGCCAGCAGAGCGCTCACGGTTCCGATCTTTCCACCCGCCGCGACCCAGAATGCCAGGCCGACCAGGCCGGTCCCCACTGCGGTCCCTACCCCACGATAAAACCCCTCCTCCACCATCGCGAGCCGTTTGCGAGCCCAGCTGGTGATCTTGCGCACACAGTCGTCCAAGATCGCGATCGCAGCGGGAAGTTCGTCGGCCGCCAGGTCGTCCTTGACCGCTCGGGCGCGCAAGGTGACGAGCGTCTCCCTGACGGCCTCGTAGTCTTCGGTGGAGAGAGCGTCCGGCTCCGGCGGCCCGTTGTGGCCGGCGACCTCCTCTTCCTCGTGAGGCGTGACCTGTTCGAGGGCCGCCAGGGCGTCGTCGATCGCATCGACCAGCGCGCTGTCCGGCCGCTTGGTGAGGGCAACCAGAGCGTCCTCCCCCTCTGTGCTGCGGAACAGGCGATACCACGAAACCAATTCGCCGCCCCGGGCGGGATCTACAGAGGGAACGGCTTCCAGCTCGAGGCACAGATGCAGATCGCCTTTGGTCAGGATGTAGACGCCGCCGACGTTGGCGAGGCGGAAACCTCGGCTGATCGTGGTCGGGCCAAGCGTGCGAAACGCAGCCGGTCCCAACTTGGTCAAACTGAGTGTCGCCCCGTAGCTCAGCGTGAAACCGTCGATGGGGCCCAGATTGAGCTCGTCTTCGACGAAGCGAACCGGCACCTTGAAACGCTCTCCGGCCGCCTCGATAACGAGATCCAGCTCCCGCCTCTCGCTACGCACTTCTCCATAGTCGAGTTCGGTGAAGATCAACTTCGGACTCCGTGGGCGCCCTTCAGGACGTCGAGAATGATGTCTGAGCTTGGGTTTGGCTCACCTTGCCGATTTGTCAGTGGGCCAAAGCTATCAGGTGGGCTCGAGGCTGAAAGGCCGCGAGTTGGGAGTGAAGCCGACGTCCACACGCGCATTGACCACGATGCGACGGTAACTCGCCACATCGATGTTGGATGAAGTCCGAACGAAATTGGAACGAACCGTGCGCTGGGCTTCGCTTTCGGTTCGGGAATCGCCGATCAGGATCAGCGCGCCGGCGGGCTGAGTGATCCGCGGGATGCGAGCGTGGCTCCTGATGGCGTCGATGTATTCCCGGAAGTGGGAGAGGTAGCCGGCCGCCTGGCTGACCGCCTTGTGGCCGGAGGGGCTCATGCCGCCCCCTTGGGCGTCCGCAAACTGGGTGTCGAACCGCTTGAGCTCCACAATCCACCAGTGATCGCCCAGCGATGACCGCGTCACAGCGAGGAAGTCGGGTATGAGACCGGGTTCGCCCGTGGCGGCTTTCGGCCGGATCATCTGCTTGGGATAGACCCAGGTGCCATGGTGGCCGGATTCTCGAATGGCGTACTGCACGAGGTAGGGATTCTCGGTCAGGCAGACTTGGATCGCCTCTTCCGATCCGGCGTGGAGGGCGTCCTCGAAACGATCCACCACCTCGGCCGTCAGGTCGGGCCGCATGCCAAAGGACGAGCCCGGGAACTCGCGCTCCGCCTCGGTGCGGCGTTCTACCCAGTAGGCGTCATCCATGTGCGTCAGCTTCATACCGACAGGTCTAACGCAGCCATCCCGCGAAATGGAGTGTCTCAGTCAGAGCGGGCGCGGCGACGGCGGGTTCTGGACCCGGGTTTCGCCATCACCTTTGCCTTCGCCGCCGCTTTCACCGCTGCCTTCGCGAGCTTGGTGTCGATCCTGAAGATCGGCAGGCCGGCGATGACCTCGCACATGGCGCCGTTTTCGGCCCTGTAGGGATGGTTTGCAGGGATCGCCTTGATCTCCTCGATCGCAGCCTTGTAACGCCGCCGCAGCCAGAGAAATTTTTCCTGCACGCTGGCGTCGTCGTGGCGCAGGCCGTCGCGGATCAGGATGCTGAGACAGCCGAGATAATCGGCATAGAGATCGTTGTCGCCGCCGGTGATCGCGACGACGGATCGCCACGAGACATAGTCGAAGAAGTAGTGACCATCGGTGTCCTTGGTCATGAAATCGGAGACGTAGCCGGCTTCATCCTCGGGGGAATGCTCTGAACGACGCGCGGCGCGCGCGACCTTGAGCACCTTGGGATCGATGAGTACCCGAGGATATTTCGCAACTTTCGACTCCAGCCGATAAGCTTCATTCATCGCAGGGCCGACAACGTGGCGTTTGGAATGGTAGAGCTTGCCGACCGTGACACCGCCGCGCACCAGGAAGCCCCGTTCAGCCAGATCGAGAACGCCAAAGGCGATTTCGTTCAGGAGCAGGAACACAGCTGACGGCTCCGACACCTTGTACGAGACGACGATGCTGTCCGAGAACTGGGTGACCTTCTGGCTTTTCAGAACGCCCTTGTGAGAGGCGCCGATGCCTCCGACAATATCCATTGCGGCGACCAGCCGGGCCAGATGCGCAGGCTCACGCGCAGAGCGTTCGACGTGTTCCTTGAAGCCGAGGAAGTCGAGAAACAGCACCAGCCGCGTCTGGTATCGGGGCGCTTTTTTCTTTTTAGATTCCGTATTGGCACTGGTCATGGGACGAACATAGTTGCGCGTTGGCGTTTCGCCACGACTGACGGTTGCCGATCAGCGCGCCGGACGGCCCGTCGACAGGAGCGTCCGGGATCCCTTGCGCAATGTGCGACTCACGGCATTCTCTTGTCCGGGTTAGGCGCCTGTGACCTGTCGCCGGGTCAAACGTCTCGTTCCTTGCTTCCCCATCCTCGGCCCCACGTTTCCTCGTGTGCCGCAGTGTAATCGGCGACCTGCGCACCCATTGAGGCAAACGCCATGGTCGAACTCGACATCTTCCTGAACTCCGTCACCCTGGACCGGATGAAATCCGGCCTCCGGTTGATCGCTCCGACAATCAAATCCTCTCACCGCACCGAAGCGCTGGCGCGGGGACTGGGTTTCCAATCGAACGCCGAGCTTCGGGCTCGTCTTGCAGACGCGGGACCGCGGCGGCTCGATCCTTCGGCCTTCAGCCTTTATCTGACTGCGCGCGGCTTCGAAGCGCCGGCGTCGCTTCTGTTCCGAGCTGCGGCGCACGCCATCACCCTCAACGCGATGGACCGCGACGACCGTCTCCATAAGTGGGGATGGGGGTTCGGGCAGCCGAAGCGGCGGGACGACGGCCGATGGGAGACCCCTCATCAGCACTACGACCGGATGCAGGAGTACCGGGAGGAGCTGAAAGACATTCTGGTCGCCGATCAGGTGCTGCGCGCCCTCGCCATGCTCGCCGAGGTGCCCTCCACGAAATCCATTCGCCCGGATACCGACAGCTATCGTCTCAAGCACATCGCCGAGAACTTTCCCTGCACATATCCCGATGGCGAACCTTTGGGACCGGACTACGTCGCCAACGGCCCGCTGATCGTGGCGGCGACGCACCTCGGCTTCCGTTACAAGACGGGCTACGACGGTCAGGGCTATGAGTGGCCAAACGTGACCTTCAACATGTCCCAGTCGCACCTTCTTGAACTCGACATCAGGTGCCGGCCCAACGGTGCGCGTGCGCAGGACCGTCGGCGAAAGCAGGATGCCAAAAAGTTCGGCTCCCTGTGGCCGCAAGCGAGAGCGGCGTAGCAGGCGCTCCATTACCGAAGCTCCCCGCCCTTGATGTCCCGCCATTGATCGGTCACGTCTCGCGGGGAGCTCATCTTGCGACGTTGCGCAGAAGGCGGCGACGACGCCCACCGCATGCGCGCGAGAAGTTCGGCCTCCTCGTTGTCCATCGCATCGACGGTTTCGATGCCGAGGTCGACGCTCCGGCCGTCATCAACGATGAACTGATATTCCGCCATGAACCCTCGCGCCGGGGCCTGGGATCGGGCCGACCATGCCGCGCTGGCCATACGGACAAGCTCCACAGGCGTCAAACATCCGCCGGAGGGCCGCGAGCGGCAGAGGCTCGTGCAGGTTTCGTCCTTGTTTTCGCCCGCTCATCGCCCGGCGAAGGATTCGTTAAGGGCGGCGCTTAGAACGGTGTTCAGCTTCGACGGCGTAGCGGAAGGAATGAGCTTCCCCGTCGCCGTTCCCGACCGCCGCATTCTTCCGCGCCAGAAGTGCGCCGAGCCGTGCGTGGTTCACCTCAGCGCAGGGGAAATGGCAGCGGCGCGGTTGATCCAGTCGGATCTTCATGGCGTCCGCCTGCGTCTGCTTGAGCCACGCGAGGCGACGCAGGACACCGTCCTGGTCCGGCTGGAGGACGGCCGCGAACTTCTGGCGAAGACCCGTTGGCGCATCGGCGATGTCCTTGGCCTTGAACGACTTCCGTTCAGCGCCGAACGGGTGCGTCCATTCCGACAGGACGCGGCGGCCTAAGCCGGAGATGTTCCGGCGCCGCCTGCGCACAAAAAAGCCGCGCGCCCCCAAAGGGCGCGCGGCGAGTTTCCGGACGGGCGTCGCCTATTCGGCGGCGAACGAATAGGCGTCCGCATCGGACGACGGCGGCGCGCCCTCCTCGCCTTCCGGCTCATGGGCATCCGGCTCGAGCGCCGGGGCCGTCCGCAGAACGGACGGCAACCAGCCCTTGCCCTCGACCAGCCGCTCGGCGGCATCGGCCATGTCGCTCTTCTTGAACCCGGCGATCCGCCCGGCTTCCTCACTCGTGGTCGCCTCGGTCACCGCTTCCAGCACCCGCGCCTTAGACACGCGGGAGAAGTAGCTGGCGGCGGTGGCCGTCCACGTCCCGGTCATATCCAGACCGGTGACGGTCGCCAGCGTCTCGGCGTGGGCCAAGGCGTCCGGCTTGCGGTCGTGAGGATCACGCACCGCATAGAGGCCGACGCCCGTGCAACAGGCCATCAGGTCCAGAAGGTCCGACGGCGGCAGGGTCATCAGGACGACCCAGAGGTCGCGCGCCTCTTCCGGGAGCCGCGCGCCCCACGCCTCCAGCCGGTCGGCCACGCGCCGCCCGGCGGGGCCGTCGCTGACGCCGGGTGCCAGCCGCTCCAGACCGGTCACGCTCAGACGCAGTTGCAGGGGCGTCCACGTTCCCCACGCGGGGTAGAAAACCTGCAAGGCCAGCGCATGGACCACCACCGTTAGGGCGATGTTTTCATCGGCCTGAACCGCGTCGCGCAGCCCCATGGTCCGATGGGCGGTAAGGTCGATCACCAGCCGTTCCGACAGGGGCGCCAGTCCCTCGTCGGCCTCGGCTTCCGGCGCGGGCGGCGCCGTCTCCCCGTCCTGCGGCTCCGCCTCGGACCAGCTTTCCGGAGCGTCCGGATCGGGCGCGCGGTCGCTGATTGCATCCTCGGCCTTGACCAGACCTCGCTCAAACCGGGCCAGCCCGTCATGACCCAGCAGGACCATCACCCCGGCCCGCGCCTTGACCTCCGACGCATAGTCGAAGTCCGGGCCGAAGGCTTGCAGGGCCTTATCAATCTCCTCCAGCCGGGCGTCCGCCTCGGGCGTCAGCCCTTCCGGCCCGGCCTCGGACACGAGGGCATCATATTCCTCCGACAGCGCCGCGATCTGCGCTGCATCAGCCTCGGAGCGGACGACCGCGACCGGATAGACCCGACCCAAGGCGCTGACCTCCGCGTATTCGGACGCAGCCTCGGCCCATTTCCACCCTTCGCGCTGGCGCGCGCCGTCGGCCAGAGCGGCCAGCTTGTCGTCGACCATCCGGTCGAGCAGGGCCGGGTCTTCCAGCCAGCCGCCGCCGTCTTCGGTGAACAGGTCGCGCAACACCGTCCCGCCCTCGGCCTCATAGGCCTTGACGCCGACGAAGATCGCGCGGCGGTCGTCGGCCCGCACCTTGGCCTCGGTCATGGCCCGACGAATGGCATGGACGGGACGGTACTCGCCCAACTGCTCGAACACCTGCCGTTGCCGGTCCTGATCGGCGCTGACGCAGAAGGCCATCAGCTGGTCCAACGCCAGAGCCCCGTCCCGATAGGCCGCCATCAACTCCGGCGCCGCCGCGCCCAGCCGCAGCCGCTGCCGCACAACGGTCGCCGTCACGCCGAACCGGGCACCGATCTCCTCGGCGCCGTAGCCCTTCTCGTCCGCCAGCCGCTTGAAGGCCTCGAACTGGTCGGCGGGGTGCATGGCCTCGCGGGTGGTGTTTTCGTCGAGGCTGATTTCATGGGCGTCGTTCTCGGTGTCGACGACCACCTTCACGGGGTGGGTCCGCTTGATCTGCTTGCGCTTGGCCAGGAGCCGCAACCCCTGGCGGCGTCCCTCCCCGATAGTCACGAGATAGTTGCCGGTAGCCGTCCCGTCCTCGCCGCGTTCGATCTCGACCACAGGCGGCTGCAACACCCCCTTGACCTTGATGGAGGCGGCAAAGGCCTCGATGGTCGCTGCGTTGTGCGGGACCTTCCGGGCGTTCTTTGGGGACGCCTTCAACCGGTTCAGGGGAACCACGATCTCCGCGCCGTGACCCGGCTCCTGATCCGCTCCGGTCGCGGCGGCGTCAGCCGCCGCAGGGGTACGGGCTTGGGTGAATTGAGCAGTCATGTCTGCCTCCTTTGGGCAAGGGTTGCAGGCACGCGAAACGCGCGCCTGAAACCCTGCCCGTCGGCGAGACCGGGGTAGCAAGGGCCAGGGCGGATCGGCCGGAGGGGGATCGCCCGGCCTGCACAAGCCTCGCACTGATCGCAGACATCGGTTCCGTCGCCGGCGCGGAAGGTCGGGGAGACCGGCCGATCCGGCGGCGCAGCCGCTTCACCCTGGCCCGCGCGAGGGCGGAGCCCTTAGCGCTTTTTCAGGGCTGGGATGTCGCCGGAGAGAATGTCCTCGAGCCTTATGGGAGGCCTCTCGGCGTCGGTGATCCAGGTCTCCGACCAAAGGATTCCGGTCTCGTAGTACGCGCTGCAGATTGTCTCGCCGTCGACGTCAAACCAGTGGGTCGCTTCCGGCAACAGTTCGTGAGGGACCGGGTGTCGTGCGAACGGATTGTGGAAGACCTCGATTTCCGCAGACCACGGTTCATGACCTTGCGGCCAGAGCGCCCGGTAGGCGCCACTGGCGACGTCCAGGCAGAAATCGTCTCCCTGAAGCGCGCCTTCGGTCCTGTTGAAGAATTTGCCGATGCGAGTGTAGCGAAGGCCCTTCGGGTCCGCGCCGGCGGATACCATCACACGGCTGAGCTTCGAGATAGCGCAGGCGTTCGAGAAGATGACTGCTGACAGTTCTGCATGGTCTGCGTTCGCAAACAGGCCCGCAGGAAATCGGGACGGACCGTGGAGATGGGTCGCATAGGTCGCGCGAGCGACAGGCCGTCCGTCCTCGACGACGACCTCGGCGCCCCGGCCATAAAGATAGCCGGCCAGACCCTCTCGACTCCAACGCATCGAGCCGGGCGCGTGGAAGTCCGCGACGGCGAGGATGAAGGGCTTTCCCTGCACGTGAGGGAGCTGATCGTAACGCCGCTGCAGCTTGTTTCCGATGGTCTTGGCGAAACGAAGCGCGGCAGGGCCGAAAAACAGCGCTTCACGCTCGCTTGGCGGCGGGACGCGGGGCGCGTTCATGTGGTCGAAGCGCCTCTCCGGATTGGCGGTGACCGCCTCCACCCAAGCCTCGCCGCCAAGGCGATTGCGAATGTGAAAGTCCGGAGACTCGAACGGCTGGCTGACGTGCAGGCCTTGCTCTCGAAACGCCGCGAGCAACTGCGCTTCCCACATCCGCGTGTGGAAATTCCCGGTCTGGCAGTCTCCGACCCAGTTCCTGTCCGGGTTTGGAAGGGCGAGATAAAGCTGGTTGAGGATTGAGCCGGCAATACGGTGCGAGGGCGTGCCCAACGAACCGAAAATGGCGCTCGGCGTACGGCCCTGCAGGTCATGGAGGGCTGCACGCGGTGCGGTGTTGGGCGGCAAGGGTTCTGGCGGTGCGCCAATGCCAAGCAACGCTTCAAGGCGCCGCTCAGCATCCCTGAGTGACCGAAATCCGACTTCGCGCGCCGTCTCGGTCCAGACATCGTCTACGCGACGTCGCATTGCAATGAGGCCGAGTTCTCCGGTTTCGGCATGTCGCGTCACGATCCCGCAAGTCCTTCCGGCTGTGTCACCCCAGGCGGCGACGGGCGGCCGTTCACCGAAGGCGTGCCCGGCCGGAAGGGCCAAGGCGATGACGCGGAACATGTTCTCCGGGATAGGATCCATTCTGGCACTATGACGCCAATGCCCGACAGGAGGACAGGATGAGTTTTGAGGCGCTTCTCAGCAAACCATTCCGTTGGCCGAAGTCTGGAGATCGATTGTTTACGGTCTCATCCGACTGGGACGGCAACGCCACCCTCACAGAGCCGGCGCACAACCGCATGGTCCTGATGATGGCCGGCTATAAAAGGGCGGCGGACCTCATGGTGGCCCACGCCACCGACGACCGCGGCGATCGGGACACACTCGTGTTTCCGATTCTGTTCAACTATCGCCAGTTCATCGAGCTGTCGCTGAAGTATCTGATCGCGACCTACGGCCCCACGGTCGAGATCGAGGCGATCTGGAAATCCCACGACCTCTCCGTGCTCTGGGCGCGGTTCCAGGCGGTTCTCGAAGGTTTCGCTGTCACCGACCCCGACGGTGCCGACGAGGCGGTCGGCCGCATTGTTGCGGAGTTTGCGGCCGTAGATCCCGGCTCATTTTCTCACCGCTATCCCGTCGACACAAAGGGCCGCCCGATCGAACTGGCCCTGGGCCATGTCGACCTTGTGGTGCTGGCAGACGTCATGACCGCCGTCGATGGCTATTTCACGGGCTGCGACGGCTATCTTGATGCGCTGGAAGGCGCGGAGCCCTGATCGCTGCCGAGCCTCAGCCCAAAAGCCGCACCGAGATCGGACAGTGATCGGAAGGGTGTTCGGTCTCGGCAATGCCGCCGTAGCGGTACTCCTCGAACGACCCGGGCTCGAGGCGCCCTGTCGCCACCTTCCCTGTAGCGATGAAGTCGATGTATTCGCGATAGCGCGCCTTGCAGCCCGCCGCCTGATCACCGGAGGTCAGGGTCAACACCGAGCCCTCGGGATCGCCATCGTTCAGATCGGCGAAGAAGGCGTCGCCACGGCTGGCCAATCGCCGGTTCCAGTCTCCGAGGACCACGAAGGCCTCGCCGTCCCGAGCTCGTGCTTCCGTCCACCTCTCCAGCACCGGGAGCTGATCGAACAGCACCGGGCAGTCCGGGTCCGTCGGTTCGCGGCCGGAGTTACAGCCGGACTTCAGATGCACCGCCAGCAATCGGACCGGACGTCCGTGCAACACAGTCACATCGACGCCCCACCGCAAATCGGGGTTTCCGAGCGCTAAGGCGTTCAGGTCGGCGTTGCGGATCCACGGCACGCCTTTGCGGATGGCGAAGCCGACCGCCTGGTTCTGGATGAACAGGCCTGGTCGGCCCCGGCATTCGCCGCTCCGCGTGCTGGCCGGACGGTCGGACATCACCACGTCGTACAGAGCCGGATCGAAGACACGCTCGGCTGCGACCTTGTTCTGTACCTCTTGGAAGGCGATCACATCGGCGCCCAGAGTGGCGACATGACCACGAAGGAGAGCGTAATCGGCCTCGGTGCGCGGTCTACACCCCTCCCCATCCCGCTCCGCCAGATGCTCCATGTTCCAGCTCGCGATCTTGAGGCTGCCAAGGTCACGGTTCGGCGCCATGCCGACGCATCCCGACGAAAGGGCGGCCGAGAGCATGAGCGCGATCAGGGGTTTCATCGTCAGCTCCTCAACGTGAAGGGTGCGACCCGGCTAACGGCGGGTCGGCGCAGAACTGTAGTCGAGCGCGCTTCGCGCCTCCGACTATTGCATCGGGCTGATTCCTGCGATCCGCCTCGCCTCACCGCCAAAGCCGATTGCGTCGTCGGCCCGCCACTGTAGGCTGATCGCGACGGGTTCCGGCAAGACAGGGACCGACCTCGAGCCGGGGGACGTCTCTGACGTCGGCGGCGGTCGATCCTGAAACCCCGGGCTTCTTCGCAGAAGTTCCAGGCCCGTCCCCATTCCCGTCCCGCGAGGATCGCCGTGGCCGAAGAGCTGACTGCCGAGGAGACCGAGATCTACAGCGATCTGGCCGAGCAGGCCGGTGTCGTCGCACGGAGGCTGTTGGCTGAACGCGGCCTGACCTATCTCGAGGATCTCGCTCCGGAGGACGCTCGCGATGTGCTGCGGAGCGCGTGGCGCGAGGCCGCTCGAACGGAGTTCGAAGGTCACGACCTGACCGAGTTGCTGGCCGAGATCGACGCAATGGTCGATAGCCTGGTCATGACCGATCCAAGCTCATGTGGGTCGCCTGTTTCGATCCACTAGGCTGGAGCACGTGCGTCGTCTGCAGTCCGGTTGCGCAGTTCGCGATAAGGCTCGCCGCGCCCTCCCGCTTCGGCCCGTGACAGGACCCTCGTTTCAAACTGCGACGAGACCTGAACCTGGATTTCCCGATAGCGCAGGCCGTCCTGAAGGGACGCGCAAGTCGCCCGTACCGTGGACAGGACTCCCAACCAATCATCCGTTTGAACAGTGACGACACCCGGCTGATCGTCGGGTGACGCCGCCGCTGCGAACATACGGTCGAGAGTGCGGTCAAGCTCATGGTGGGTCATGACCGTTGGTCTAGTGAGAGTCGGCCCGCGCCTTCCATGACGCCGGCTATGTGTCCCCAACTCCGCGCTAGGGGCTGGACGGGTGCCGTCGCTAGGATGGCGCCATGGCCTATTCCGATGACGACGCCGCCGAGATGCAGGACCGCTGTGATGACTGGTTGGAGCGGGAGGGCGCCCTGACCAGCTCGCTGTTCCGTCTCCAGCTTCAGGTTCCGCAGGCCAAGGAAATGATGACCCACGGCGTCTGCCGACGCCTTTCCGACCTGAAGCACGGACTTCGGCGGGTCTTCGAAACCCTGCCACCGCAGGAGACAGAGCCAACCCGCGAAGCGATCTGGGACGCCACAGCCTTCCTTCAGGCCTTCGTCATCAACATCTTCGGCGTCATGGACAACCTGGCCTGGCTCTGGTGTCTGGAAGCAGACCTGCGCGGCCCTAATGGACGTCCGCTTCACCGCAGCCGGATCGGTCTGACGCCCGACAATACCGACCTCAGAGGCAGCCTGTCGGCGCGAAGCCAGGCCTATCTGGCAGGCACGGATCAGTGGTTTGGCTATCTGGAAGAGTATCGCCACGCCCTGGCCCACCGGATCCCGCTCTACATCCCGCCCAAACAACTCGACGACGCGGCTGCGGCGGAGTTCGCAAGGCTGGAAGCGCAGGTCGGCGGCCCGGGGTGGGACTGGGCCCGCTGGCCTGAGGTCATCGCCGCCCAGCGGCGGCTCGGCGTTTTCGAGCCGGTGATGATGCATTCCTTCGGTGAGGGCGCGCGGCCTGTCCGCTTCCATGGGCAAATGATCTGCGACTTCGCGACCGTGATCGAGGTCGCCGAGCACATCTTGGCCGACCTTCAGGCGAGGGCCGCTCCCGCCGCCGAGGCCGGCTGAAGCGCGATCCTCGAGTTTCGGTGGTGCGGGCGGCCGGGGTCGAACCGGCATGGGCAATGCCCGACGGATTTTCGTACCACTTCGACTTTCGCCGCCGCCTGCCCCAGAAGGCCCGACGTTCGTGGTCTGGACTATCCCTTCGTCATAGCCCGAAGGCCTTAGACGCCGCCCGTCTAGTCTCTACACCTTCCCGTCCGAAGACGGGCTTGGCTCGGGATCGCCATCTGACAGGGTTCCCCGACTTTGAGCGGTTCTACGTCCGGGATTTCCCCCGGCGCACTCAATCCTCAGCTTAAGTCCGTTGCGTCTACCAGTTTCGCCACGCCCGCCAGCCGAGCGGGCTCTATACCTGCGTTCGTGCCCGCGCGCCAAGGCGGCGGGCATTCTTCAACCACCGGGACGCGGCGACCCGTCTCCGGGCGCGATTACCCCCAAAGCGCGCGCGGCTCTCGCATAGGCGCAGGCGCTCCCTATATCGGCGATATGCCGACGCTTCGCCGCCGTTCCTAGGTCCACCCTTGAGCTTTCTCGTTCCGCTGTCGCCCGCGCCTCCAGTGCCCCCGCCCGGGTGGATGTTCGTTGAGCAGCGCTTCTCGGCCTTCATGCAGGGGCTGGGGATCACAGAGCAACAGGCGGTCGACGGTACACGTAAGCAGACGGGCGTTCGGGCAGCCCTGAATCGCTGGTACTACGGCCATGGCGAGGCGACGCAGAACAGTCTGTTGATCGGGTCCTGGGCCAAAACGCTGAGAGTGGCCCCGCCGCGCGACATCGACGTCCTGTTCTGCATGCCTGTCGATATCTTCCATCGCTACGAGGCCCGCGTCGGCAACCGCCAGTCCCAACTGCTGCAGGAAGTCCGCTCGGCGCTGTCGCAGACCTACCCTCAAACGGCGATCCGTGGAGATGGCCAGGTCGTGGTCGTGCCCTTCGCGACCATGCCCGTCGAGGTCATCCCGGCCTTCCGCCTCGACACCGGCCAATATCTGATCGCCGATGCGAATGGCGGCGGTTCGTACCGCAAGACCGATCCGTGGGCTGAGCTCTCGGTGCTCGAAGCGTCGGATCGCGCAACCTTCGGCTCCACGCGTCGCCTGATCCGGATGGCCAAGCAGTGGCAGCGTCATGCCCATGCGCCGATCAAGTCGTTCATGCTCGAGCGCCTGGCCGTGGCCTTCCTTGAAACCTGGCAGCACGCGACCGCAGGCTATGAGGACTGGATGGTCCGCGACTTCTTCGAGTTCATGCTCCGGTATGTCGGCGGCTCGGTCCAGATGCCTGGAACCGGTGAGTGGGTATCGATCGGCGACGCCTGGGCGCCGCGAGCGCGAACGGCCTTGGCCACCGCCCAGCGCGCCTGCCAATATGAGGCGGTAAACGCCGATCGGCGTGCGGGCGCGGAATGGCGCTCGCTGTTCGGCTCCGCGATTGGACCCATGTCATGACCGATACTGTCAGCCCGGCTGAAACCGACTCCCGAGACGCCATTCTGGCGGAGGCCCGCCGGCTGGCTGTGGACGCCCTCTATTCGGAGAAGGGTCATTTCGAGGCTGCCAGCGCCTGGCGCGGCCGCACCTACTCGCTTGGCATTCCCGCAGCGCTCATCAGCGCTACCGCCGGCGCCACCATTCTGGCGGATATGGACCCTGCCATCGGCGGTTCGCTCGCGCTTGTCGGCGCTGCCATCACAGCCCTGATGACCTTTCTCAATCCTTCCGAACGGGCGTCGCAACACCACCGCAGCGGCGTCTCCTACGGCGGCCTCCGGCGCGCTCTGCGCCAGTTCGTCCAGATCGACGTCGGCATTATGGACGTTGCGGCGCTCCGGTCGCGCCTGACCGAGCTGACGGAGAAGATCGGGGCCTTGCAATCCGAGTCGCTGCCGATCCCGTCCGCGGCTCACAAGAAGGCGTTCAAGTCGATCCAGGGCGGATCGGCGGAATACACCCCACAGGAACTGGCGCTCGCAGGAGGCTAGAGCCCGAGCGCATCCACGAAGGCTCGGACCTGCCCATAGGCGTCCGTCTGCCACTGCTCCGGAGTACGGTCGCCCAAGGCCGCGCTTGTCTCTACGAACTCGCGAACGCAGGCAGGTCCGTGGTCATCGACATCCCTGAACTTGCTGGCGATCTTCTCATAGCCCTGAAGAGCGCTAGCCCGTTCCAGGAGGGGCCGGCAGGCGTCGGCCAGGGCTTCGGGCCCGCCCGGGTAGTTTCGGACGCAATAATAGATGTCGTAGGCGTCCTTGCGCTTGAAGCGGCCGACGAGGGCGTGGCCTTTCATGCCGAGAAGCGCCGGGATCGAGGCCACTGCGATCTTTACGCGATTGGTCCCCGACCGTCCCGGCATCCGGTCCTCAATCTCGACCAAAGCCTGGAAGTCAATCGCCAGATCGGCCCCGTCCGCCTTCTGGACGGCGAAGTCCTCCACGAGCGGCCGCTCCCGCTTCGGCACCTCCGCGTCCCGCGGCATCAGGAAGTCGACGACAACCTTGATCGGGGGACCGCCATCTTCGGCAGGAACTTCCCGGGTCAGCTGGAACGCCCGATCCTCGGGGCCGCGCTCGTAGCCATGGGCCTGAAGCGCGTGAACCAGGTCTGCGTATTCGGTATCCGCGAGCGCGACCGGGTCGAGTGCGAGATCGATGTCGAACGTCCCGACGTGAATCATGTCGTCCGGCTCGAGCAACAGCCACGGCACAGCGCCGCCGACCACGGCGAACTTGCCTTCATAACTGCCGAGGATCTGGCCGATCTCGACGAGGGTCTGGCGGACGGCGGCGGTGCTGCGCGCGGGATAGTCCGCCGCGCTCTGCGGTTCCGGCTTCACCACTGGGACACGCTGGCGAGCAGATGGTCTGCCGCCTCCTGCCCGCGTTCGCCGCCGGTCCCGAGATCAAGGAAGGTCTGCAGCGGGCTGGTCGTCCAGAGGTCTGGAGCCGGCTGACGCAGATCGTCGAACAGCTCGGCCTCGTCGGGGATCAGGATCTCGACATTGGCCCCGCTTTCGGCGGGCTTGAGCTGCAGATGATCGACCAAGGCCGGCAGGGCGCTGGGTTCGGCGATGAGGTAGGTCATCGGCACGCGTGCGTAAGGCGCCCACCAATCGGCGGCCGTGAAGGACATCGCCGCGGCCCGGCCTGAGGACTGAGCCTCACGCAGGGCGTATCGCAGCGCCACATCCAGCCGCTTCCCGTGCAGGGTCGTATAGTAGCGCCGCCGCTCCCCAACGGGTGCCTCGTAGGCCTCTCGCCAGCCGCGCAGGAGACCTTCGCGATCGGTCAGCTGCAGGCCCTCGGAATCGGCCGAGGCCCATTCACGGTCGATCAGCGCGCGCCGCACGTTGCTGACCTGGCCCAGGCTCACTTGCGCGGCTTCGGCGAGGTCCGTCACCTTCCAGGCCCGACCGGGCGTCTGAAGGAGACAACGGAGAACGCGCGCTGATTTCGGTGCGAACGGCGACTTCAGCTCGCGCGCGACTGCCTTGGGCTTCTCGGCCGTCTGCCGGTCGATATAGAGGCCCGGGCCGACGATGCGGACGTTGCCCGCGAGATCGAGCCAGCCCACGCCGGCCTCGTCACACAGGCGCCGGGCGGCATCCGCCATATAGGGGGCTCCCACGAGCACGATGGACTTCATTCCGAGGTTCGCGGCAGCTTGAAGCGCCTGATCGACGGCGCTGCGGATCACCCGCGGTTGTCCGGAACTCTTCACCTCCATCAATATCGTGAAGCTTCTGGAGGCGATCGAGACATCGGCGATGATATCGACGCGTGGGGCGTCGCCCGGTCCCTCGATATCGAGAGACCGTACCTCTACGGTCGGGACGACGGCGAGTATGTCCCGCAGCTCCCCGGCGAGAGCGCGTTCAGTCTCTTTCACTGAAAGTTCCATTTTCATCATTACGTTGAAATAGGCCATTTCACTGAAATGGTCAAGTTCGCTGGCTGATCGCCGCGATCAGGCACCATTCGAATCCACTGTTTGTCGCTTCGCCGGCTTGGGCTTTCGGACATTGATGGCCGAGGCGTCGAGCACGTTCTTGATGTGAGAGGCGTAGTATTTCTCGATCATCTCCACGCTGGTCCGGCAGTTCTTGGCGACCTGATAAATGTCGGCGCCCTCCATGAGCCGCATGGAGATGTAGGTGTGCCGCAGGCTGTAGGCGGTACGAGGCCTTCCATCCCGGTCCTTCTTCAGGCCGAGTTCGTCCAGGATGGCGTTCAACAGTTCGCGCTGCACCAGACCGAAGACGAGATCGGTTGGCTGGCCGTTCTTGCGCTTGAGCACCCGTTCGAACGGACGGACGGCTCCGGGCATGCTCTTGCAGTACCCTACCCCACGCTTGCCCCGCACCTCGATCTCGAGGATGCGTTCGCCGGTCGCGTCATCCTCAACGATCGAGACGTCTCTGAACTCGAGGCGCTGCGCCTCGTCGGGACGCAGCCCGGTGTTGACCATGAACAGCACGAAGTCGTGGAACTGCTCGCACTCGTCGCGCCAGCGCTCCTTTTTCGGGTTCTTCGCGCGCTCGCGCGTCGCTTCGTAGAGGCGCTTGTACTCTTCAGGTGAGAACCAAGCCCTGTGGCTCACCTTGCCGGATGCCCGGTACGGGTTGCTCATGTCCGGAAGTGCGGAAATCCACCCTTTCCGGTTCGCGGTTTTCAGGATCTGCCTAAGACAGACCATCTCGTTATGGAGCGTCTGCCGGCTCGGCCGCTTCCAGATCTTCGCCTTTCCGATCCGTTCTTGCCCCTCCGAGACGAACCGCACGCGCTGCGGCTCGTCAGGTGGCGTGACACGGTGAAGCCGGTAATCCTGGATCCGGCCGGCGGAGACTTCGGTGATCGGCAAATCGCCGAAGAACGGGTTGAGGTAGAGACGGATCACCCGCCCCTTCCCAGCGACGTAGTGAGCGTTCCGCTCACCCAACGTCATCGCTTCGAACTCCTTTTCGAAGACAGCGGCCGCCTCACGGAAGGTCTTCTCCCCCGGCCGCTTCGGCGTCACACGCTCCGGGACGACGACAGGCATCTCCGGCATCGACGGGAGCTTCCCGGACTTGCGGAGACGATCTTCAGCGAGCCGATCGAGATACCAATCGCGCGCGAACTCTCGCGCAAAGGCGACGTTCGTCTCCTTCGTCGACTGACGGTAGTTGCGGCCGCTCAGATAGGTCGCGCACTGCCAGTATGGGCTGTTTTCGCGACGATAGACGTGGAGCTTGCCCTCCATGAGCGAGTGAGACTCCGACACATGACCTCCTTGCCGCTCGCGGCAAATGTGTAAGTCGTGTGTAAGTGTCTACCCGCTCTAACCGATTGATTTAGATACGTAAATCTACGGTAGTGGATTTTAAGTCCGTTGCGTCTACCAGTTTCGCCACGCTCGCGGCGGGTCAGTGCGCCTGAGTAGCCGCCGGGCGCGTGGCGCGGAAGTCCACGTCGGAATCGGCGATCAGCATCACCAGGGCGGCCCAGGCGGCGACGTTCTGGGTCATCTGGGCCGGGTCGATCTTATCCAGGGTGTCGTCGGCCGTGTGGTGCAGGTCGAAATAGCGCGTCCCGTCCTGGCGCAGGCCGAAGACCGGCACGCCCGCCTGGGCCAGCGGCCCGATATCGACGCCGCCATGCAGCTCCGGCTCGCCCGGCAGCACGCCCAGCGGGCGCAGCACACGCGCGGCGATGCGGCCGAAATCGGTGTCGGCCGATCCGGGCGGCAGGCCCAGGGCGTAGATGCGGTCGGCGCCGAAATCGCTTTCGCCGGCGATGATGTGCCGTTCCACGCCCTCAGCGCCGATTTCGGCCAGATAGGATGCGCCGCCATAGGCGCGGTCGGTCGGCTGGTTCACCTCTTCGGAGCCGTACAGGACGACGCGAAGGGTGCGCGCCGGGCGACGGCCGCTGTCCATGATGGCCTTGGCCGCCGCGATGGTGATGGCGCCGCCCGCCGCATCGTCAAAGGCGCCGGTGCCCAGATCCCAGCTATCCATGTGCGAACCCAGCACGATGATCTCGTTCGGACGCGACCGGCCCGGAACCTCGGCGATCAGATTGTGGGACACGGTCTCATAGGTGCGGGCGGTCGAATGCAGGCGCAGCCGCACCGTCTCGCCCAGGGCGACCAGGCGCGACACCTGGTCGGCGTCGGGGGCGCTGAGGGAGAAGCCGGGAATGGGCACGCGGCCGTCGACATAGCGGGTGGTGCCGGTGTGGGGCATGCGGTGTTCGTCCGTGCCGGCCGAGCGCATGATGAAGGCCACCGCCCCCTTGGCCGCCGCCGCCGCCGGACCCGCGCCCCGGATGCGCGACAGCGAGCCATAGCCCGAACCGTCCTGCATCCGCACCATCTGGCCGCCGTCGACATAGGCGATCTTGCCAGTCAGCGACCCGGCCGGGGCGGCGTTCAGGGCGTCCAGACTGTCGAACCGCACCACCTCGGCCTCGATCCCGCCTTCGGGCGTGGCGGGCGAATGACCCAGGGCCGCGGCGGCCAGCATCTGGGGGCGGTCGCCGACGATGGCGGCGCTTTCCTGGCCCCGGTCCCAGCCGACCAAGGGAAATTCCTGAAGCCGCACATTCTGGAAGCCCAGGCCGCGCAGATAGTCGGCGGCCCAGCGGAAGGCCGCCGTTTCCGCCTCTGACCCCGCCGGGCGGGCGCCGAAACGGGTGGTGACCTGGGTGACATAGTCCAGCGCCACATTGGCGTTCAGGGCGTCATCGCGCACCTGTTCGGCGGCGCGCACGACGGCGGAGTCCTGGGCCGCGGCCGGCAGGGCGGTTGCGGCGACGCCGAAGGCCAGGACGACGGACAGGACGGCGGACTGGCGACGAATGCGATTCACGGCTTCAACCCCAAGCAATGGAAGGGGCGAAGCCTATCGGGCGGCATGCGCGAAGGTAAGGGCCTTATTCGCCCTGGAGATAGGGCTCGACCGGGCCTTGCAGCTTGACGGTCAGGGCCTTGCCGCGACGATCGACGCGATTGCCCAGCGCCAGGCGCACCCAGCCTTCGGACACGCAGTATTCCTCGACATTGGTCTTGTCCTCGCCCTTGAAGCGCACGCCCACGCCGCGCGCCAGAAGGTCGGCGTCGTAGTAGGGGCTGGCGGGATCGACCGACAGACGGTCGGGCATGGACGGAGCGGGTTGGGCGGCGTCGGACATGTCGGATCAGGCTCGGCGGATCGGGAAGCGCGGTTGATAGCGGGCCGATGGCCCGGCGCCAACCACGCGCTGTGGGCCGTGCGTTACTGAACCGTCTGGCGCGGCTGGGCGCCGGGCGCGCGACCGGCGCCGTCCGCGCCGCCCGAATAGGGCTGAGGTCCGGGGGCTTCGGCGGCGGCCTGTTGCGGGGCCGGACGGGCGGCGGCGGGCCGGGCGGCCGGGCGGCGCTGGGGCGTGCGGGCGGCGGGGCGCGGACGCGGCGCGGCGGCCTCCCCGCCTTCACCGGCGGTCGGCGTCGCCGTCGTCTCGGTCGGAGCGGGGGTTGGGGCCGGCGCGGGGGCGGGCGCCTCGGGGTTGGCGGCGGCGGCGACGGCGGCCTGGGCGGCGGCCTGCTGGCGTTCGAACCGACGAGCCAGTTTTTCGGTCAGGTCGCGCGCGCCGGACGGCTCCATCTGGGCCATGACGGCGGCCAGGGATCGCGGACGCATGGCGGCGGCGACCGGCAGGCGCACCCGGTCGTCCAGAGTGGCGAAGACCCGCGCGGCCTCTTTCGGACGCATGGCGGAATAGACGGCGACCAGGCGGTCGATCTCGGCCTGTTCACGCTCGCCCACCTGACCCAGCAGGGCCTGAAGTTCGCCGCGCAGCGTGGTCAGGGCCTGGGTCTTAGCGTCCAGCTTCTGCTCGGCGGCGGCCATCAGCGGCAGCATGGTGGCGAAGTCGTGATCGCGCACGTCCAGTTCGGCGCGGCGGTCCTTCAGCGACTGGATGACGCGCAGTTCCGCCGGTGACAGGCCCGCCTGCTGGGCCAGCTGTTCGGGGCTGAGGGCGCAGACCGCCGGGGCCGCGCGCGGGGCGGCGGCGCCTTCGGCCGCAGCGGCGGGAACGGCTTCCTCGGCCCAGGCGCGGGCGCCCTCGAACAGGCCCGGCGCGACGCCGATGGCGCGCACCACCACCACGCCTCCGATGGCGATGGCGACGAGCGGCAGGATGCGAGGCAGACGAGCCATGGTTTACTCACTCGATCTCGCCCCTCAAGTCGTCCGTCGCCGCGCGACGGACATAGGGGCGTCAAAAAGGGTCAGGCGGCGAACAGGTCTTCGTCCAGGCTACGCCGGGCGCGGTTGAGGCTTTGCTTAGCGGCCTGGTTAGCGGCCAGGGCCTGAAGCACGGGTTGGAAGGTCTCCACCTGTTCGGGGCTCAGCAGACCGCCAGAGCGCGAGGGGGCGGTGGCGGGTTCGGGCCGGACCGTCGGCGCTTCGGCCATCGGAGGGGCGACCATGCGCGGGGCGGCGACGACGGGCGCGCGGTCCATCAGGGCCTCCAGCTCGGCCTTCAGGGCGCGGGCCTTGACGATGCGGTCGTGCAGCAGGTCGGTTTCCTGGTTCGAGGCCCGCAGCGACCCCAGGGCCGCCTCGGCCCGGGCGGCGGCGGTGTTCAGTTCGCTGACCGCACCGGCGAAGGCCAACTGTCCCTCGCGCAGGGTCTTCAGCCGCCGATCCAGCCGCACCCCATAGGCCAGGGCGGCCGCCAGCAGCATCATCAGCAGGGCGTCCATGATCACGCCGATCATCCGTGTCTCCCCTTGGCGATGGAGCCGGCGGCCTCGGGGCTGATCGGCCCTTCGACGCGCACGGCGATGAACTGGCCCTTGCGGCCCATCTTGCCGGTGGTCAGCGGGATGGACCCGGCCCGGATCGAGATGTCGCTGTCGGGCGTGGCGTTCAGCATGAAGGTGTCGCCGACCTTCAGGTTCAGCACGGTCGACAGGGGCGCCTGCTGTTCGTCCAGCACGGCGCGGACCTCGGTGTCGGTGGTCCAGAGTTCGGTGGCCAGGTGGCCTTCCCAGATGTTGTCGCGGCCGAATTTCTCGCCCATGAACTGCTGCAGCAGCATCTTGCGGATCGGCTCCAGCGTCGCATACGGCAGCAGCAGCTCGATCCGTCCGCCCCGGTCCTCCATGTCGATCCGCAGCTTGACCAGGATGGCGGCGTTGGCCGGGCGCGCGATGGCGGCGAAGCGGGGGTTGGTCTCCAGCCGGTCCAGGTTGAAATGCACCGGCGTCAGCGGCTCGAACGCCGCCGAGGCGTCCTGAAGCACCACCTCGACCATCCGCTGGACCAGCACCCGCTCGATGGTGGTGTAGGGCCGGCCTTCGATGCGCAGGGCCGCCGTGCCGCGCCGTCCGCCCAGCAGCACGTCGACGATGGAATAGATCAGGTTGGAATCGACCGTCAGCAGGCCGTAGTTGTCCAGCTCCTCGGCCCGGAACACCGCCAGGATGGCGGGCAGGGGGATGGAGTTCAGATAGTCGCCGAAGCGGATGGAGCTGATGTTGTCCAGCGACACCTCGACGTTGTCCGAGGTGAAGTTGCGCAAGCTGGTCGTCATCAGCCGCACCAGGCGGTCGAACACGATTTCCAGCATCGGCAGGCGTTCATAGGACACCAGGGCCGAGTTGATGATGGCGCGGATGCCGGTGCGTTCGCTGTCGTCGCCTTCGCCCAGGTCGAAGCCCAGAAGGCTGTCGATCTCATCCTGGTTCAGGACGCGTTCGGACAGGCCCGTGGCGCGAACCTCGTCGTCGTTCAGACCGGCCAGCGGATCCCTGTCCTGAAGCGTGTCGGCCATGGCCTATTGCACCAGCATTTCTTCGATCAGCACGGCGTCGACCTTGCCCGGCGCGGCGATCAGATTGATGCGGCGCAAGAGTTCGGCCTTCAGCTGATAGGTGGCGGCCGAGCCCTGCATCTCTTCGGGGCGCAGCTCGCGCAGGAAGCTTTGGAACATGTCCTGCATGCGCGGGGCCTCGGCCTGGAGGTGTTCGGCCAGGGCCGCGTCCTTCATCTCCAACGTGAGTTTGAGTTTCAGGAAGGTGGGCCGGCCGTCAGCCGACTGCACGTTCACGACCATGTCCGGCAGGGTGTAGAAGGTCACGCCGTCCGGGCCTTCGGCGATCTTGCCGGCGGCGGGGTCGGCCTCGCCGCCTTCCTTGCCATGGCCGCCGCCCTTCTTCTCGGCCTTGCCGTGGCCGCCGCCCTTCTTTTCGCCATGGCCTTCGTCGGCCTTTTCCTCGCCGTGGGCGGCGGCGGGCTTAGGCTGCATCAGCATGAAGGCGGCCGCGCCGCCCCCGCCCAGCACCACCAGGGCGGCCGGGATGATGATGAACAGAAGGGGCAGCTTCTTCTTGGCGGGCGCCGCGTCCTCGGCCCCGGCCTCGCCGTCCGCGACGGCCGGCACGGCGGCGTCATCGGCCGGTTTGTCCTTCTTCTTGCCCAGCTTCAGCATGCGCGCACGACGCCCCGGATGATCCCAGGGGTCAGTTGGGGCCGGTTTGGTTAACGGGACGTTTAGAAACGGCAAATCCTGCCGGGCGCCGATGGGGTCGGATCGGCCCAAACCCAGGCGGGGCCTGCGTTAACCCTGTTGGCACGAGGGTTGCGAGAGCAGGGACGAAGGAGCCATGCCCCGTGGAAAACGCCGCCTACATCGGACTGTCCCGCCAGATGACGCTGCGTCGCGAACTGGATATCGCGGCCAACAACATCGCCAATGCGGACACCACCGGCTTCAAGGTCGAACAGTTGCTGCTGGGCACCGAGGTCGGCGAGCGGGCGCGCAACCACGCGGTGCGACCGGGCGTCAGCTTCGTGCTGGATAACGGCGTGGGCCGCGACTACGGCCAGGGCGCCCTGAGCCAGACGGGCCGGCCGCTGGACTTCGCCATCGAGGGCGAGGGGGTGTTCTTCGAGCTGGAGACGGCGCAAGGCCCCGCCTACACCCGCGACGGCGCCTTCACGGTCGATCCCGAAGGCCGTCTGGTCACCGAGGCCGGTCACGCGGTCCAGGGCGAGGGCGGCGAGATCATCCTGGACCCCGCGCGCGGCCAGGCCTCGGTCGCCGCCGACGGCACCATCACCCAGGACGGCCAGCCGGTCGGCCACCTGAAGCTGGTGCGGTTCGACGCCCTGGCGGCCCTGTCCAAGGGCGGCGACGGCCTTTACCGCAACGCCTCGAACGCCGCCGCCATGGACGCCGCCGACGCCCGCGTGCGCCAGGGGATGCTGGAAGGCTCGAACGTCAATCCGATCCTGGAAGTCACCAATCTGATCGAGATCAGCCGCGCCTATGAGCGGATCACGCGGATGATCGAAAACACCAACGACCTGTCCCGGCGCGCCGTCGAGCGCCTGGGCCGGGCGAACTAAGGAGGCCCCGACATGCGCGCTCTCAGAACCGCCGCCTCGGGCATGCTGGCCCAGCAGCTGAACGTGGAGGTCATCTCCAACAACATCGCCAACATGAACACGGTCGGCTTCAAGCGTCAGCGGGCCGAGTTTCAAGACCTACTGTACCAGAACGTCGAACGCATGGGCGCCCAGTCGTCCAGCCAGGGCACGGTGGTGCCGACCGGCATCCAGATCGGCGCGGGCGTCAAGGCCGGCAGCGTCTATCGCATCACCGAACAGGGCAGCCCGACCCGCACCGGCAACACCTATGACATGGCCATCGACGGCCGGGGCTATTTCCAGGTGACCCTGCCGTCGGGCGAACTGGCCTATACGCGGGCCGGCAATTTCTCGCCCAATGGCGAGGGCCAGCTGGTGACCGACGACGGCTATCTGGTCGAGCCGGCCATCTCCATCCCGCAGGACGCGGTGGACGTGACCGTGTCCAAGACCGGCCAGGTGCAGGTCACCACCCAGGGCGCGACCGAACCGCAGATCGTGGGCCAGCTGGAGCTGGCGACCTTCTTCAACGAGGCGGGCCTGGAAGCCATCGGCGACAATCTGCTGCTGGAGACCGCCGCCTCGGGACCGGCCGTGGTCGGCGCCCCGGGCGAGCCGGGTTTCGGCCAGATCCTGCATCGCTTCACCGAGGCGTCGAATGTCGATGCGGTCAGCGAGATCAGCGCCCTGATCGTGGCCCAGCGCGCCTATGAGATGAACTCCAAAGTCATTTCGACCGCCGACAACATGCTGTCCGTCGCCGCCCAGGTGAAGAGCTGATGAGCATCCTGTTTCCCCTGAATCCGCCGCCTCGACCGCCGCTGTTCAGCCGCCGCGCGCGCTGGACGGCCGCCTGGGTCGCCGCCGTCGCCGCGGTGCTGGCGGCCACGCCTGCGCTCAGCGGGCCGGTCACCCTGAAGGCCCAGCCGGTCGATTCCGACGGGCGGGTGACGCTGGGCGATCTGTTCGACGGGGCGGGGGCCGCCGCCGATGTGCAGGTGGCGACCCGCGCCGGGCCGTCCGTGGTGCTGGAGGCCGGTCAGCTGCAGATGCTGGCGCGCCAGTCGGGCCTGGAGTGGAGCAATCCCCAGGGCCTGCGCCGCGTCGTGGTGCGCAACGCCGCCCTGTCGCCGGGCGCCGCCGCCGCCCAGCCGGCCGAGGCGTCGGCCACGCCCGCCGCCGCCACGATGACGCCGTCGCGCGCCGTCGCCGCCGAACGGGTGATCGCCCGCAACGACGTGGTCTCGGTCGCCTATCAGGTCGGGGGCGTGACCCTGACCGTCATGGGCCGCGCCCAGAGGAACGCCGCCGTGGGCGAGCCGGTCGCCATTCTGAACCCGACCTCGGGCCGGATGATCGACGCCGTCGCCATCGGGCCGGGCCAGGCCATGGCCGGACCCGCCGCCCAGGCCGCCCGCACCGCCGCCTTGCAACAGTTCGCCGCCCGCTGAGGACCGTTCGTCATGCGTAAGATCCTGATCGTTTCCGCCGCCGCCCTGATCTTGGGAGCCTGCTCGACCGTCGCCGAAACGGTGCGCGGACCCGAACTGGCGCCCATCGGCTATCCGGCGGCCCTGGTCCCGGTGCAGCAGGCCTATCTGCCGGCGCCTCAGGCCCGGCCCGAAGCCTCGGCCGCCAGCGCCAACAGCTTGTGGCGCGCGGGCGCCCGCACCTTCTTCGGCGATCAGCGCGCGCGTCAGGTCGGCGACATCCTGACGGTCAACATCAACATCGACGACCGCGCACAGACCCAGAATTCGACCACCCGCAACCGCTCGAACGAGATTTCCGGCGGGGTCAGCAATTTCTTCGGCCTGGAGAACAGCCTGGGCCGCGCCTTCCCCGGCGGGTTCGATCCGCAGAACATGGTCGGGTTGGAAGGCCAGTCCAGCGCCGCCGGCTCCGGCTCGGTCAACCGTGCCGAACGGGTCAATCTCACCATCGCCGCCGTGGTCACCGACGTGCTGTCGAACGGCAATCTGATCATCCAGGGTCGGCAAGAAGTGCGCACCAACCGCGAGGTGCGCGAACTGACCGTCGCCGGTATCGTGCGGCCCGAGGACATCTCGGCCGGCAACACCATCAGCCACACCCAGATCGCCGAGGCGCGCATCAGCTATGGCGGGCGCGGCGACATCAGCCGGGTCCAGTCCACCCCGGCGGCCCAGAGCCTGGTCGAGCGGTTCAGTCCTTTTTAGGCGCCCTAACGCTCCCGACGCGGTCGGTCGCTGCTTGAGGGCGGACGAGGGCGTGGCCGTTGGCTGCTTGAGCGTGAAACGGCCGTGTCCTGAACATCACGGGTCTGTCAGGCCCAAAGCTTCGCCGTGAACCGTTAACGGACGCCCGCGTTTGCCTGTCAGACGCGAGTGTTTGTGATGTTCAAGGTTCTGATTCCCGCCGCCGCCGCCCTGGGCCTGGTCGCCTTCGCCGCCCAGTCGCGCGAAGTTGTGGCCCCCGTCGCCGAGCATGCGCCGATGGGCTGGCATCTGAGCCATGAAGGCGCGATGGCCAAGCTGGCCTACGGCGTGGCGAACTCCGACATGGTGGCGCTGATGCTGACCTGCAGTCCCGGGGACCAGGAGGCGGCGGCCTATGGTCCGGCCCTGCCGGCGGGTGCGCGTTTGGTGCGGGCGTCGCTGTCGGCGCCGGCCGAGATCGACCCCATGACCGGCGACCTGATGCGCGAAACCAAGGTGTCCCTGGGTGATCCCGCCCTGGCCGGTCTGGTGCGTCATGGCCGTCTGGCGGTTCAGAGCGAGGGCGACGCGGGCGTGCTGAAGGCCACCGCCGCCGAGCGGCGAATGATCGGCGACGTCCTGGCCTATTGCGCGGCGCATCGTATCTGACCCAATCTGGGTCGAACGGGCGGGGGCTTGACCGACATGATGATGCTGATGGCGGCCGTCGCCGGCCTGATGATGCAGGCGGGCGAACCGGCCTGGACCTGGAGCCTGTACGAAGGCGAGGGGCCGGTGGTCCTGGCCAATGACGTGCCGGACACCGCGCGCCTGCGCGCCACTCTGGAATGCGAGACGGGTCAGGGCGCCGCGCGCGTCACCGCCTATGGCGCCGGTTCGGCCGCTGGGGGCATGGCCACATTGCGGGCGGGCGCGGCGACGGCGGCGGCCGAGGGGCGGGCGGGCCGCGACGGTCGGCTGTCGGCCATGGTGCGCACCGAACACCCGGTTTTCGCCGCCTTCGTCGAGACGGGCCGGCTGACCCTGACCGTGGGATCGACCGAGCGGATGGTCGAGGTGCAGGCCGAACATCTTGCCAAATTGCGCCGCTTCGCAGAGCTTTGCGGGGGCTGAGGACAGGAACGGGCACGATGGGGTCGCAAGCGAAGATCAGGGCGGGCGCCGTGGGCCTGGCGGGCGCGGCCTTTCTGGGCGCCTGTGCGACCGGAACCCCGCATTCGGCCTCGCTGACGGCGGCGGGCGGCGCAGGCGGCGCGCCGGCGCCCCTGGCCGGTTACGACTGGTTCCTGAACACCGAAGGCCCCGCGGCTCAGCTGGTCTATGGGCTGGAGGAAAGCGACGATGTGAAGCTGAGCCTGGGGTGCGAGCGCAAGGATGGACGGATCGAGGTTTCGGCCCACGGTCCTGACGGCGGCCCGGCGGAAATCCATCTGGAATCCGGCGGCGAGACCGAGCGCCTGCGGGCCACGGCCGAGCCGATGGAGGTCAGCGACGGCGAATGGCTGACCGCCATGGCCCGCACCAGCGACCCGGTGTTCCAGCGCTTCCGCCAGGTCGGCTGGCTGGCCGTGTGGCAAGGAAATGAGCGTCATGCCTATGCCCCGCATCCGGGATCGCAGGATCGGGTGGAGCAGTTCTTCGGCCGCTGCGGCTGAGACCGATCCGGGGGGATTGAGATGAAACGCACGACCGCGGCCCTGGCGGCCCTGATGCTGGCTTGCGCCACGGCGCCCGCCAGCGTGGCGATGGGGCAAACGCCCGCGGTGGCGGTCCAGACGGCGTCGGCGCGACTGGCGGCGGTGATCGCCGACTATGAGGCCTATCGGATGCGGGTCGATCCGATGACGGCGGCGGCCGAGGGGGACGACACAGCCTTCGCCCGCCTGCCCGATGTCAGCCGCGCGTTCGAGCTGGCCCAGGCGGCGCCCATGCAGACCCTGCTGGACCGGCTGGACGCCATCGCGCCCGAGGGACTGACGGCGGCCGAACGGATCAATCACGCCTTTCTGGCGGGCATGCTGCGGCGCGAGATCGCGGGGATTGCGCTGGACGCCGGGCGGCTGTCGTTCGATTCCGAAGGCGGGCCGGGCAATTTCGCCGGCTATATGGCGCGTTCGACCCGCCTGGGTTCGGCGGTCGAGGCCGAACGCTACATCCAGCGGCTGCGGGCGTTGGGCCGCACCTATGACGACACCATCGCCAACGCCCGGCGCGGCCTTGAGACCGGCCTGGTCCAGCCGCGTTCGGTGGTCGAAAGCGCCATCGCCCTGGCGCGCAACGACGTGGCCCTGACGGCGGCGGACGATCCGCTGCTGGCGGCGTTCGACACCCTGCCCGCCGCTATGCCCGCCGAAGAACGCGCGGCGCTGAAACGCCAGGGGCAGGCGGTGATCGAGGCGGTTGCGGCCCCCAGCCGCCGCGCCTGGCTGGCCTTTTTGACCGACGATTATCTGCCCCAGGCGCCCGAGGCGCCGGGCCTGGCCCACCGGCCGGGCGGACGCGACCTGTACGCCTATCTGGTCGGCGCCTACACCACCACCGACCTGACGCCCGATCAGGTGCATCAACTGGGTCAGCAGGAAGTGGCCCGCATCCGTGCGCGCATGCAGACCGAGATGCGCGCCGCCGGCTGGACCGGCGATTTCGCGGGTTTCCTGACCTTCCTGCGCAGCGATCCGCAATTTTACGCCGCCTCGCGCGAGGGGCTGCTGGAGAAGGCCTCGGAAATGGCCAAGCGCGCCGATGACGGTCTGCCGGCCCTGTTCGGAACCCTGCCGCGCCTGACCTATGGCGTGCGGCCCGTCGCGCGCGAGATCGAGGAGAATTACACCACCGGCCGCTACAGCCCCGGCTCGCTGCGCAACGGAGTGGCGGGCGGCTATCTGGTCAACACTTCGCGCCTGGACCAGCGGCCGCTGTATGAACTGCCGGCCCTGACGCTGCACGAGGCCGTGCCGGGCCATCATCTGCAGATCGCCCTGCAGCAGGAGGCCGACGCCCAGCCGATGTTCCGCCGCCGCGCCGGGGTCACCGCCTTCACCGAAGGCTGGGGCCTTTACGCCGAATTCCTGGGCGAGGAGATGGGCTTCTACCGCACGCCGTATGAGCGGTTCGGACGGCTGAGCTATGAGATGTGGCGCGCCTGTCGGCTGGTGGCCGACACCGGCCTGCACTGGCTGGGCTGGACCACCGAACAGGCGCGGGCCTGTTTCCGCGACAACTCGGCCCTGGCGGCGCACAATATCGAGACCGAACTGCAGCGCTACATCGGCTGGCCCGGCCAGGCGACGGCCTACAAGATCGGCGAGATCCGTCTGCGCCAGATCCGCCAGCGCGCCGAGGCGGCGCTGGGCCTGGGGTTCGACATCCGCGCCTTCCACGACGCCCTGCTGGTCGAAGGCGCTCTGCCGCTGGACCTGCTGGACGTCCGCATGGACGCCTGGATCGCCGAACAGGCGGCGCCCTAATCCAGCGCCAGGGCGTCGCGCATCTTGCGGGTCAGCTTCGCGCCGATCAGGCGGCGCGCGATGGCGAAATGTTCGATCAGTTCATCCTGGGGCCAGGCGGCGGGGTCGGGCAGGTTCACCCATTTGGCCCGCGCCAGATACGGCGCCGGCAGCGCCCGCCCGTCCTCGGTCAGCACCGCATAGGCGATGTCCGACACCTTGAACGACACGCCGCCGGTCTCGCCCACGATCACGAACATCTTGCCGCCGATGCGATAGGCGTCGTTGTGAGGGCCGAACGGATGATCCATCGTCACATGCGGCAGCGCCAGACAGGCTGCGCGGATGGCGTCTCTGTCCATGGCGTCAGGCCCCGACGCCGACGCCGATGGGGCAGGTGACCCCCGTGCCGGCGATGCCGCAGTAGCCGCCGGGGTTCTTGGCCAGATACCCCTGGTGATAGCCCTCGGCGAAATAATAGGGGCCGGCCGGGGTGATCTGCGTGGTGATGGGTTCCACGCGGCCCGCCGTGATCAGGGCCGCCTGATAGGCGTCGCGCGACGCCTCGGCCTCGGCCCGCTGGGCGTCGTCCAGCCAGTACAGGGCCGAGCGATACTGGGTTCCGCGATCATTGCCCTGGCGCATGCCCTGGGTCGGATCGTGGTTCTCCCAGAAGGCTTTCAGCAGATCGCCATAAGAGGTCTGGGCCGGGTCGAACACCACCTGCACCACCTCGGCGTGACCGGTGCGGCCGCTGCACACTTCTTCATAGGTGGGATTGGGCGTCACGCCGCCCGCATAGCCGACCGAAGTCACCCACACGCCGGGCAGTTTCCAGAACACCCGCTCCACGCCCCAGAAACAGCCCATGCCGAAGATCGCCGTCTGGAACCCTTCGGGGTGCGGCCCTTTCAGCGGACGGCCGTTGACCACATGCACTTCGTCGGTCGGCAGGGGTTCGGCGCGGCCGGGCAGGGCGGTTTCACGGGTCGGCAGGTCGGCGGTCGGCGCGTGGGCCACGGGCGGTCTCCCTGAATCTATGTGGACGCCCGCACATATGGGGATGCCGCGAGCGCTTGCCGAGGGGGGGCGTCTGGTCTATCTGCCCCGTCTTCCGCGACTGCGTGGAAACGGACAGGTGGCCGAGTGGTTGAAGGCGCACGCCTGGAACGCGTGTATAGGGGAAACTCTATCGGGGGTTCGAATCCCCCTCTGTCCGCCACGCCAATTTATTGAAATTGTATCAGAAAATATCGCCACCCCCCTTGGGGGCGGCGCGCAATTCCAAGACTGTAGCGGCGGGTCTCCGGGGCTCGCTCAAGCACGATTTAGCGAAACGTCGCCGTCTGTTGGCAGACCGACAGCGCCCATCACTGATGCGGGCAGCGCGACGAAATCTTCGTTCGGCTTAGCCAGGTGATCTGATGAAAGGTGCAACAGGCGATCAATCCCTGCCAGATCGGCCCTGCGATGGCGGGCGAAAGACCGGCCGCCGCCGCCGTCGCGTGAACTTTCTCAAACACCTGGGCGACGCGAACCGGGTCGTGAACGGCGTCCGGCAGGCCCTTTATGGCCGCCGCCTGCTCCACCAGCCTCTGCCGTTCCGCCAGCAGCCGGACAAGCCGGCGATCCACGGCGTCGATCTGAACACGCACGTCGGCCAGGGTGACAGGCGGCGTCATGACGGCACAGGTTCGACGCCGGCCTGGCCGCGCAGATAGCCGCCGATGAAAGGGGCCGGCGGCTTTGCCTGCGCCACGGCTTCATGCAGGCCTGCGGCGTCCATCCGGCCGTCCAGAAAGCCGCGAAACGCCTCCGCGACCTGAGCCATGTCCATATGATGCGGCGACAGGCGAAGGGCCGTGACGCCCGCTGTACGCAGATCGTCGGGCGGAAGATCGGCAAGCTGAACTCCATGCGACAGGGTCTGGACGCCGTTCACCGCCAGGAAGGCGCGGCCGTCCAGGGTCCGCAGGTCCATGCCGTCCGGGTCCTGGTCGCAGACGAAACGGCAGGCGTCCTTGTGCAGGCCGTGGCTGCGGGCATGGTAGCAGCGCCCCGACAGGGCCAGGGGCAGGCGGCCGAAGGCGAACAGCTCGATCTCCAGCCCAGGACAGGCGGCGGCGATGGCGCCGACAGCCGCCAGCGACAGCTCGACATTGGCGCACAGACGCACGCAGCCGCGCGCGATCAGTTCCTGGGCCGCCCCTTCGTTGTAGATGTTCAGCAGGGGGCCGGCCACGAACGGGCCGACGCGGTCCTTCAGGGCCGAGACGTCGTTGATCTCGATCAGGGCGTCCGTTTCGGCGGACAGGACCTTGATCGCTTTGCGGTCACGCAGCGTCGCCGGCAGGGCCAGGCCCGACCAGACCACCGTCTTGCCCGCCTCGGTCAGTCGTTCTGCGGCTTCGGCCAGCGCATGATCGACCAGGGGCGCGCGCTTTCCGCACACCACCTCGCCCAGATAGACGCGGTCCACCGCCGCGCAATCGGCCATGCGGGCGTAGAAATCGCGGATGCGATCGGCGGGCCAGTGAAACAGCAAAGGGCCCAGGGCGATCTCGATACGGGTCGGATCGGTCATCGCCACCTCTTGCGATAGGCGCCGGTGGTCTCGCGCCCGCCCTCGGCCAGGTCGGTCAGCAGATGCTCGTAGGCGTCGGGCGATTCCCCCCGGTCGATGGCGTCGATGGCGGCGCGGAAGGCGGCGGCGACGCGGGCGACATAGGCCTTGCCGCGCTGGCGCCCCTCGATCTTGACCGCCGTCACGCCGGCGCGTTTCAGCCCGCCCAGCAGGCTCATGGCGTTCAGGCTGACCGGATCCTCGAACAGATAGGACAGGACGCCCCGCGCCTCGAACCGGCCCTTGCACAAGGTGGGGTAGCCCGCCGGGTCGCCGGGGGCGTAGCGATCCATGGCGAAGCCCGCCAGGCGCGACACCAGGGCGTCTTCCTCTTCGCTGTAGGACACGGCTTCGGGCGGCGAGCAGACGCCGCACAGGTTGGGCGAACGGCCCGCCGCATAGGAGGACAGGGCGCACCGTCCCTCGGCCATGACGCACAGGCCGCCGAAGACGAAGGCCTCGGTCTCGACCTCGATCTCGCGCATCAGGGCGGCGATCTCCTCCACGCTCAGCACACGCGGCAGGACCACACGTTTCACACCATAGGCCTGGGCGTAGAAGGCGATGGCTTCGGGCGATCCGGCCGCGGCCTGAACCGACAGATGCAGACGAAGATGCGGCCACGCCTCGCGCGCATAGGCCAGGACGCCCAGATCGGCCACGATCACCGCATCGGCGCCCGAAGCGGCGGCGGCGTCCAGCGACCGTCGCCAGCGATCGCTGCCGCCCGCCTGGGCGAAGGTGTTCACGGCCAACAACACCCTGGCCCCGTGACGGTGCGCCCAGGCCACGCTGTCCGACAGCTCCTGGGGTGAGAAATTCAGGCCGGGGAAATTGCGCGCATTGGTGTCGTCGCGCAGGCCGCAATAGACGCTGTCGGCGCCCGCCTCGATCGCCGCGCGCAGCATGGCGGGCGACCCGGCCGGACAGACCAGTTCGATCGAACCCACGCCCTTACCCCTCTCTTGCGCGCAGCCGCGCCAATCCCGCCGACAGCAGGGCGCCGGTCCAGCGCCGCAGCGGATCCGGCAGGGGTAACAGGTCGGCGGTCGTCAGTTCGGCCGCCTCCAGCGTATTGTGCAGGGCGACCACAGCCTGGGTGTCGCCGGTGATGCGAATGCGCCGGGCGAAGAAGGCGGCGTCGGCGTCACAGGCGCCGTCGAACAAACCGATCAGAGTGGCCAGAGGCCCCGTGATCCGCGCGGCGGAGGGCCGCGCCGCATCATGACGCTCGACCTCCACCCGGCCCGCGCCGTGACCCGGACGCAGCCGAAAGGCGACGGGAAAGTCGGACGGGGCGACCACCAGATCGACGTCATTGGCCACGCCCAGTCGCTCGAACACCTCGGGCCGGCGCCGGCCCAGCGCACGCAGGGCGGCGGTCAGCATCCGTTCCGGTGGGTGGCGCAGGGTCATCAGCACCGTGACAGCCAGGCGTTCGCCGCGACCGCGCCCGTCAGACTTTGATCGACGCCGCCAGCCGCTCACGCCGCCGCCTCCAGGCCGGGGGCGATCTGACGCGCAATCAGATCGGCGAACTCCTGGAACAGGGTGTCGCGCGCGGCGGGGGCCGCCCAATAGGGGGTCATGAAGACGCATCGGATCAGCACCAGGCCCGAGGCGTCGACTGTCCCGTTCCATCCCGCGACGTGCCGGGCGATGGCCGCCTTGCTGGTCGCGCCCAGGGTGGTCCGGGACACCGAAAAGGTCGGCGACCTGTGAATGTCGTCGAACAGGGCCAGGGTCTGCTGATTGACGACCGACAGAGGCTGTCCCTCGGCCGCGATGCAGAAACAGGCGATGTTGCTGTCGACCGGGGCCAGGAAACGGGCCTGGGGAACCCGCGATCCGATGGCGGCCTGGAAGGCGCGGCGCACGGCGATCGTCTCGGCCAGGACCGCGCCCAGGCCCTCGGCGCAGAAGCCCAGGGTGCGCCCGGTCAGCCAGGTCGCCGCCGCCCCCGCCGCCGACCGCGATCCCTCCAGCGTCGAGGACCATTTGCCGTCGCCCAGCTCGGGGCGGTCCAGATAGGGCGCATCGAAGGTCGACACGGCATAGGCGACCGCATCGCGGGTCAGAAAGGCCCCGCAGGCATAGGGGGTATAGCCCAGCTTGTGCGGGTCGATGGTCAGGGACTCGGCCCGGCCCATGGCCGCCAGGGCCGTGCGGGTGCGGTCGTCGAAGGCCGCGCCGTCCAGGTCGATGGCCCGAAGGAAGCCGCCATAGGCCGCGTCCACGTGGCTCCAGACATGCAGGCCGTGTTCGCGCCGCAGGTCGTCCAGACGCGCCTGCCACCGGTCCATGGGGTCGATCTGGCCCGTCTCGGTCGTCCCGGCCACGGCGACCGTCATCAGGATCGGCCGGGCCTCGTCGCGGGCGCGCTGGATCAGCCGGTCCAGATCGTCCAGGTCCATGCGGCCTTGGTCGTCCAGGGCGACGCTCCACAGCGAATCCTCGCCCAGCCCGAAGATGTTGACCGCCTTGCGCCACGAATAATGCGCCGCGCCGGGCGCCAGCAGCACCGGCCCGCGCCACGGCTGGGGCGTCAGACGGTCGATCCGTCGCCAGATGTCCATGGGGTTGCCCGCCGCCGCGCGTTCCGGGCGCAGGATGTCCTCGCTCAGGTCGTGCGCGGCCCACAGGCGGCGGAACGCGCCCCATCCCATGTGGGCGTCGGCGAACACGTCCAGCGGGCGGCCCTTCGTCTCGGCCAGGTGAAGCGCCAGTCCCAGCCACAGGTCCATGCGGTGCCGCGCGCGCCAGACGGCCTCCAGATTGGCGACCGTGCCGCCCGAGGTGAAATGCCCCTGGGCCGCGTCGGGATCGTAGCCCAGCATGCGCGCCAGCATGGCGATGGCCTCGGTCTCGATCACCGTGCCGACGCGGCTGGCCTCGCGCGAGGTGTTGTTGGGATTGTGCAGCATGGCCGCCAGCCAGCCCATCAGGGCCGGGGTCGAGATGTCGGCCTTCATGTGGCTGATGTACCGGGGGGTGCAGGTGGGCGTCTCGCTGGTCATCGCCCGGCACAGGGCGTCCAGTTCCACCGCCAGCTTGTCGCGCTGGGCGCCGGCGGCCGGGGAAACCGTCGTGGTGATGGCCGCGTCCTGGGGGAACAGGCTGCGCCGCCAGTTGAACCAGGCGTCCAGGACATGCCCCAGCGACGTCCGCATCCAGGCTTCGTTCTCGCCGTGCGGGCCTGGAAAATAGGCGCCGGCCAGATCCAGCGGCGAAGGGGCGGCGGGCGATGCGGTCATGGGCGGTGCGTTCTCTGGCGTCGGTTGGGGGATCACTGGGGCCGGGTGACGATCCAGGCGCCGACGCCGGTCAGGATCGGCGCAACACCGGCCAGGACCAGGACGGGCAGGCCCAGCCCCGCCATCGTCAGCCAGCTGCACGCCAGGCTGGCGACCGCGATCTGTTTGGCGCGGCGCGGAATGGCGCGACGGGCGCGCCAGTCGGCGATCAGCGGCCCCAGCCAGCGGTGGCCGCGCAGCCAGGCCTCCAGGCGGGGCGAAGACCGGGCGAAGGCCCAGACGGCGACCAGGGCGAACGGCGTCGCCGGCAACAGCGGCAGCATCACCCCCAGGATCGCCAGGGCGGCGGCGATCCAGCCCAGCAGCAACAGCATCACCCGGCCGCTGTGCGCCTGGCGCGCGCCGGGCCGACAATGACACTCGCTAAAGCCGCACAGGTCGTAGGGCGCGTCGCGTTCAACGGAGTCGTGGCTCATCACCGCCAAAGGATCAGGCCGCGCGCGCCGGAACGCTTTGCGACGCATCAATTGCGACTGCGTGAAAGGGTCGCAGGACGGCTGGCGAAAGGCCGCGCCGTCTCGTACGATTCCCGACGGAGGCCGTTTTGCAGATCACCGCTCTAACAGGCGTCCGGCATGAGTGGATACGCATGCTGGATCGAAGGCGGCCCTATGCGGCTCTGGCCGTGGCGGGCGTCGGCGCGCTTCTGGGCCTGCTCGTGCGGCTGGCGATGTCGGGCTATCTGGCCGACCGGGTCGCCTTTCTGTTCTTCATTCCGGGGATGCTGGCGGCGGCGGCGCTGGGCGGCGTCTTTCCGGGATTCGCCGCCACGATCCTGGGCGCCGCCGGGGCCGCCTTCATCACCTGGCGGATGGGATCGCATGGGGCGGGCGACGCGGCGGCGGTGCTGGTCTTCGTCATGCTGGGCATGGGCATCAGCGCGGCCGGCGAGGTGTTCCAGAGACTGCGCGACCAGGGGCTGGCGGCCCGGCGCGATCTGCACGCGAGAGAGGCGCACCTGCGTTCGATCCTGGACACGGTGCCGGACGCCATGGTCGTGATCGACGAGCGCGGCCTGATGCAGTCCTTCAGCCCCGCCGCCGAACGGATGTTCGGCTGGACCGCGGCGGAAATGATCGGCCGCAACGTCAAGGTGCTGATGCCAGACCCGTACCGCACGGCGCACGACGGTTTCCTGACGCGTTATCTGACCACGGGCGAGCGCCGCATCATCGGCATCGGGCGCGTGGTGGTGGGCGAACGCAAGGACGGCTCGACCTTCCCGCTGGAGCTGGCGGTCGGCGAAATGGTGTCCGAGGGCCAGCGCTTCTTCACCGGCTTCATCCGCGACCTGACCGAACGGCAGAAGACCGAGACGCGGCTGCAGGAACTGCAGACCGAGCTGATCCATATCTCGCGCCTGACGGCCATGGGGGAAATGGCCTCGGCCCTGGCGCACGAACTGAACCAGCCCCTGTCGGCCACGGCCAACTATCTGAAGGGGTCCGTCAGGTTGCTGGACCAGGCCGACCTGCCCCGCGACCGGCTGGAGGACGCCCTGACCAAGGCCGGCGAACAGGTGCTGCGCGCCGGCGACATCATCCGGCGGCTGCGCGATTTCGTCTCGCGCGGCGAAACCGAACGGCGTCAGGAGAGCCTGGGCAAGCTGATCGAGGAAGCCGCCGCCCTGGCTCTTGTCGGGGCCAAGGATCATGGCGTGCACGTGCGGTTCGCGCTGGACCCCTCGGTGGATCGGGCGCTGGTCGATCGCGTGCAGATCCAGCAGGTGATGCTGAACCTGATCCGCAACGCCATCGAGGCCATGGACGAGGTGCAGGGGCCACGGTCCCTGTCGATCCATCTGGAACCCGGACCGCCCGGAATGGCGCAGGTCATGGTAGCCGATACCGGCCCCGGCGTCAGCGAGGCCGTGACCGCCCAGCTGTTCCAGCCCTTCATCACCAGCAAGCCGACCGGCATGGGCGTCGGGCTGTCGATCAGCCGCACCATAATCGAGGCCCACGGTGGGCGAATCTGGGTCGAGACGCCTAGTGAAGGCGGGGCGCGTTTCTGCTTCACCCTGCCGATGAGCCGAGAGGAGGATTTGGGCGATGACCGATAGGCCGGTGATCCATGTCGTCGACGACGATCCGGCCATGCGCGACTCGCTGGCCTTCCTGCTGGAAGCCGCCGGACTGCAACCCCGGCTTTATGAATCCGGTCTGGCGCTGTTGGGGTCCGTGGCCGAAGGCGAGCTTGAGGACGGGTGCATCCTGACCGACGTCCGCATGCCGGGCATGGACGGGCTGGATCTGGTGCGACGCCTGATCCAGCGCGGCGTCCCCCAGCCGATCATCGTCATGACGGGCCATGCCGACGTGCCCCTGGCGGTCGAGGCGATGCGGGCGGGGGTGGCGGATTTCATCGAGAAGCCGTTCGACGACGTGACGCTGATGGCCGCCATCGAGCGAGCCATGAACGGTGTCGGCGCGCCGCCTCCCACCCGCGTCGATCAGGACGTGCGCGCGCGCCTGGACGCCCTGTCGTCGCGCGAACGTCAGGTGCTGGACGGACTGGTGGCCGGTCAGGCGAACAAGGCCATCGCCTTCGACCTGGGCATCAGCGCACGCACGGTCGAAGTCTATCGCGCCAATGTCATGACCAAGATGCAGGCCCGCAGCCTGCCCGAGCTGATCCGCATGGCCTTGCTGGGCCGCCGGTCATAGGCGCGGCTGCAGCGCCCGCCGCACCGCCGTCAGCAGGGCGTCGCTGAGCAGGGGCTTTTCGACGATCGGCGTCCCGCAGGCCGCCGCCCGCGCGCGCAGGGCCGGACCGGGATTGCTGGTCACCAATATGGCCGGAAGACGCACCGCCGCCGCGCGAAGACGGCCCAGCAGGCTGAGCCCGTCCATGCCGGGCAGGTGATGGTCCAGCACCAGACAGCCGTGTTCGGGAAGCGCCCCCGCCGCCAGCAGCGTCTCGGCGTCGCCATAGGCGCGGACATCCAGACCCTCCAGCCCGAACGAAAACGCCAGCGCGTGCGCCAGGGCTTCGTCGTCATCCACCAGGATGACGATGGGACGCACGGGCACGGGCGCGGGCGCGCTCATTCCCGCAGCGCTTCGAGACGGTCGCGACGCAGCAGGCGCACATGCCGGCTGGACCGCGCCGCGATCAGCCCCTCGGCCTGCAACTGCGACAGGGTGCGCGAGACGGTGTGAATGGTCAGGCCCAGATGGTCGGCGATGTCCTGGCGGCTCATGGGCAGGTCGATCACATCGGCCGCCTCGACCCGGTCGGCATAGTCCAGCAGGAAGGTGGCGACCCGCTCGGTCGCGCCCTGGCGCGCCAGGATCATGGCGTGGTCCTCGCTGCGCTGGAAGGCGCGCAGCGACATCCGCCACAGCGCGCGCGTCAGCCCGCCATCGATCGCCGCCAGGGCCGACAGCCGGGCGCGACGCAGCACCGAGGCCGTCACCGGCCCCAGCGCCTGGGCATGGGTGCGATAGTCGACGCTGGCCTCCAGCCCCAGGAAATCACCCGGCAGATAGAAGCCCGTCACCTGCCGGCGCCCATCGGCGTACAGCCGATAGGTGATCACCGCGCCCTCGCTGATGCGATAGACGAAGGACGCCGGCTCGCCGGGGCTGAAGATATCCTCGCCGGCGGCGAAATGCGCGTGGGCGGCCGAACGATCCATGAAGGCCGCCGCCAGCTCGCACGGCTTGTGCGCAGCATTGATGCTGGGCGCGGCGGGTGGCGCATAGGTCGGACGGTAAGCGACGGATTGAACGCCAGCCATGGGTTTTCTCCAGCGGCGGAAACGATGCCGCTGACCCTAGGGCTGCGCGCCCGGCAGACCATTCGGGAATGGCGCCTAAGGGATTTCCCGGAGGCGGCCGGCCTAGCCCAACTGATCCAGCAGGGCGTTGAACCGCCGACGCGCCAGGACCGGCGTCCGGGCGACCGCGGCGCGCATGGCCGCCAGATTGGGCCACGACCGTCCCACCGCGATCACCGCCACCATGCCCATGCCGTAGTGGGGCGCGCATTTGATCCCATAGACGCCCGGCCGGTCGACCCTCAGCTCGAACACGGCGTTGATGGCGCCGCGCCCGCCGGTGGCGCCGTCGGGCAGCATGGTCGCCAGGGTCTCGGCGTTGTGGCTGGGATCGGTCGGTACGAAACGGATCACGTCGCCCGGCTGGGCGCGGATCAGGGCCGGCTCGAACACCATGGCGCCGGCCGCCCCGCGGCTCAGCATCCTGACCTCGCGCACGGCGGCGCGCGCGGCGGATGCCACGCCCAGGGCGGGCGCAAGCATAAGGCCGCCCAGCGAAAGCAGGGCGTGACGACGATGCCAGGACATGGTGATTTCTCCGGGAAGGAACAGCGCCAGACAGTCTGGCCGTCCGTGCGTCCCATGGCTTTGAGACGCCGCAAGACCGGCTCAGCCGCTCGGAATTATTTCGACGACCGACCGCGCCAGGCGGTCCACCTCGTTGCGATCATGGCTGACGTAGAGAATGGGCAAGCCCAACTGGTCGCGCAGCCTTTCGATCAGCGCCAGCACGCCTTCGCGGCGGGCCGGATCGACCCCCGACAGAGGCTCGTCCATCAGCAGGGCGCGAGGGTGGCGCAACAGGGCGCGCCCGATGGCCACGCGACGCGCCTCGCCGCCCGACAGGCCCTGGGGCCGCCGCGCCAGAAGAGGGCCGACACCCAGGATGTCGACGATCTCGTCGAACGCCACGGGGCCGGCGACGTCGCCGAGCCGGCGGCCGTACAGCAGGTTGTCGCGCACGGTCAGGTGCGGGAACAGGCGGCCGTCCTGAAACACATAGCCCAGGCGGCGGTGTTCGGGCGCCAGGTCGATCCCGGCGTCGGCGTCGAACAGAACCTGGCCGGCCACGACGATGCGTCCCCGGTCGGGTTTCAGCAGGCCGGCGATCATGTTCAGCACACTGGACTTGCCCACGCCGGACGGTCCGTAAAGCGCGGTCAGACCGGCCGAGGCCGAGAAGCGGACCTCAACACGGACGTCGCCCAGCCGGCGCTGCACATCGACGTCAAACGACATCGCGCGCCTCCTGACGGTGAGAACGCCGCGTCAGATATTCGGACACGGCCAGGGCCACCAGCGACAATCCGACCGAGAACAGCGCCAGCCGCATGGCCGCGCCGTCGCCGCCCGGCGTCTGCAAGGCCGTGTAGATGGCCAGGGACAGGGTCCGCGTCTCGCCGGGGATGTTCGACACGAAGGCGATGGTGGCCCCGAACTCGCCGATGGATCGGGCGAAGCCCAGCACCACGCCCGCCAACACGCCCGGCAGGGCCAGCGGCAGGCTGATGGTCCAGAAGGTTCGCGTCCGCGAGGCGCCCAGGGTGCGCGCCGCATTCTCCAACCGCCGATCCACCGCCTCGATCGACAGGCGCATGGCCCGCACCATCAGCGGCAGGGCCATGACCCCGGCGGCCACAGCGGCGCCGGTCCAACGGAACATCAGGCTGACGCCGAACAGGTCAGCCAGCAGCCGGCCGATCGGTCCCGCGGGGCCGAAGGCGCTCAACAGCAGCCAGCCGATCACCACCGGCGGCGCCACCAGCGGCAGATGGATCACGCCGTCCAGCAGGAACCGCCCCGGAAACCGCCAGCGCGCCAGCGCCCAGGCCAGGGCGAAGGCGATGGGCAGGCCCAGGCCCGTCGCCACCAGGCTGACCTTCAGCGACAGACCGATCACGGCCCATTCGGCGGGCGTCAGCATCAGGGCGCCGCCGCGGGACTGAAGCCGTGGCGCGCCAGAACGTCCTGGGCCGGCACGGATAAAAGGAACTGGCGCAGCGGCTCGGCCTGGTCCTGTTTCGACGCCGCGACCACGGCGATCGGATAGACGATGGGCGGATGGCTGTTCTCGGGAAAGACGCCGACCACGCGCACGCCCGACGACGCCCGCGCATCGGTCGCATAGACGACGCCCAGGGGCGCGGCCCCACGCTCGACCAACGCCAGGGCCGCCCGCACGTTCTCGGCCGGAGCGACGCGGTTCGCGACCGCCGTCCAGGCGCCCAGCGCCGTCAGGGCCGCCTTGCCGTAGCGTCCGGCGGGCACCGCCTCCGGGTCGGCCATGGCCAGCCGACCGTCGTCCAGCAGGGCCGCCACATCCATGCCGGGCCTGATGTCCAGTTGCGCCGTCGAAGCCGCCGGGGCGATCAGGACCAGCCGATTGCCCACCAGGGCCGCGCGGCTGTCCGGGCGGATCAGCTGCTTCCGCGCCAGCGCATCCATCCAGGCCTCGTCGGCCGAGATGAACAGATCGGTCGGAGCGCCCGCCTCGACCTGGCGCGCCAGGGCCGAAGACCCGGCATAGGAGACGACCGGCGCGGGATGCCCCTGGGCCGCCCACAGGGCCAGCGCCTCGTCCAGCGGGCCTTGCAGGCTGGCGGCGGCCAGGATGACCGGCGGCGTCTCGGGCGCCGGACGCGAACAACCGGCCAGCGCCGCCAGACCCAGCGCCAGGCCCGCGAGACCGGCGATCAGGCGGCGACGATCAGTGGGCATGGCCGCCCTTGCGCTGAACCGTCGCGTCGGCCAGGTCGATCAGCTCGATCCGCACCACCTGACGGGTGGAGCGCGCCGGGCGGATATCGTCTTCGATGATGACGCGGAACGGCCCGGTCCCGTCGTTCAGCGGCGCGCCGTCGGCGGCGTCGGCCAGGATGATGCGATTGGGCCGGATGCCGGGATCGGCCTCGCCCAGGCCGATGACCACCTGATAGCCGTCCTCGGCGACGATCCGCACCACCTTGGCCAGCTCCAGCCCGTGCATGGCGTCGGTGGCGGGCGCGCCAACGCGGTTCAGCACCTCGAACAGCAACGGGCCTTCGTAGGTGTGGGTTTCCCCATGGATCTCCATGGTGATCTGTTCGCGCGCCAAGGTCGAAAGATCGGCGGCGGTGACGACCTGTTCGCGGCCATCCACACCCTTCAGGGTCACGGACTGGGCGAAGGCGGGCGCGGCGATCAGCAGCGCGGCGGCGGTCAGGCAGGTGGAGGCGAGGCGGGCCAGGGGGCGCATGGGGCGTGTTCCTATTCGACGGCCAGGATGACGTGGGGCGCCTTGACCAGGGCGGTGACGGCGTCGCCGACGGCCAGCTCCAGGGTGTTGGCGCTTTCGATGGTGATGGTGGCGGTCAGGGTCTTGCCGCCGCCGATGTCGACGGCGATCTCGCTGTTGACGGCGCCGTCCTCGCGCCCGGCGACGGTTCCGGCGATCTGGTTGCGGGCCGAGGTGCGCAGGTTTTCGCCCTTGGCCAGGACGACGAAGCTGGACTTGATCAGGGCGATGGCCGGGCGGCCGACGTCCAGTTGCAAATCCTCGATGCTGCGCCGGGTCAGGATGGCGACGATCTCGACCCCGTCGGCGAGGCTCAGAACCACCTCGCTGTTGACGGCGCCGGGGACGACGCGGGTGACGACGCCGCGCAGGGCGTTGCGTGCGCTGGTTCTCATGCCCAGGCTCCAGAAAAGGTCGCGGGAGAATTCCCCCGCGAGCGTGGCGTCCATCTTGGACAGGGCGGCGTCCAGTTCGGACTGGATACGGCGAAAGGCGACGATGGCGGCGCGGCCGCGCGGGGTGACCTGGGCCGCCCCCCCGCCCTTGCCGCCGGGCGCCGCCTCGACCAGGGGGGTGTCGAACAGATTGTTCAACGCCTGGATGACGTCCCAGGCCCCCTTGTAGCTGAGGCCCTGGGTCTTGGCCGCCGCGCTGATGGAGCCCAGCTCGCCGACCGCCTCGATCAGGGCGATGCGGTCCAGCCGCAGCCGCCCGCCGTCGCCCCGCGTGACCGTCAGAAGGGCGCCCAGGTCCGCCTCGTCGCTCATCCGCCTGTCCCCATGCCTAGAACCGCATCCGCAGGTCGAGCCGGAAGTTTCGGCCTTCCTCCGGGAAGCCATCGGTCAGGACATAGGTCTCGTCCAGCAGATTCCGAACGCCGCCGATCAGGTCGATGCGCGGCGTCAGGGCGAACTGTCCCGACAGATGCGCCAGGATGACCGAGTCCGCCTTGTAATAGCCGACGGGCGCGACCGACCGGTAAGTCCAGCGGTCCGAGGTCGCCTCGAGACTGGGGGTGACGGTCAGGCGCGGCGTGACGTCCCAGTCGGCCCAGGCGAACAGTTTGTGCTCAGGCGCGCCGGTCGCGCGATAGGCCGGATCGCCAGGCACGTCGAAATCACGCCTCAGCCAGGTATAGTTGGCGCCCAGCCGCAGGGTCGGCGACGCCTGGCCCGTGATCGCGGCCTCGAAACCATAGTTGGCGCCCGAACCGGCGTTGCGCGTCTGGTTGGTCACGCCGAAGGGCGGGCCCAGATCCACCGGAATCTGGATCAAGGCGTCCTGAATGTCGGCATAGAAGATCGCGCCTTCGACCTGGAGACCCGAGGCGATCCGGCGTCGGCCGCCGATCTCGAAATTCAGCGCCCGTTCGGCGGTGATGTCGGGGTTGGGAATGGCCGTTCCGAAGCGCGAGCTGAAACGCTCGAACAGGGTCGGGAACCGCGTGCGGGACGAGACGCTGGCATAGACTTGGCTATCGACGTCCGGCCGCCAGACCAGCATGGCCTGAGCGTTCAGGGCGCTGTCGTCGGTCAGGGGGTGATAGACGAATTTGTTGTCGTTGAAGTCCTCGGCCCGCTGCAGGTCGCGGTAGTCCCAGGACACGCCCACGATCAGATCGACCGCCTCGCCGAACGCATGGGTGTTCTCGACGGCGATGGACCATGTGTCTTCGGTCGTGGTGTGTGGCGGCTCGATGAACGGCGTCGGGGCGAAGCTCTGCTGCCACTCCACATGCTCGTCGCGGCGATAGAAGACGGCGGCGCGCAGGGTGTCGTTCGGGCTGATCCGCAGGCCCAGTTCGATGTTCCCGCCATAGGCCTCGTCCTCATAGTAGGAGTTGAAGGCCCGGCGCTGGGTCTGGCTGGTCTGGGCGGCGTTGTCGAACGAGGACAGCAGGTTCTCGAAGGTGTTGCGATACAGCCGCGTCTTCAGCCAGGCGTCCTGGCCCAGTTGCGTCCGCGACAGGAAGGCCAGGCTGTCGATGTTCCAGTAGGGCCAGCTCCAGTAGCGGGTGCTGGCCGTGTCGGTGACGTGATAGGGCGCGTTCTTGGACCCTTCCTGGCGGGTATAGGTCAGAGAGTATTCGTCGGTCGCGTTTGGGGTGAAGCCGGCCTTCAGATTGATGCGCCAGTCCTCGGTCGCCGACAGCTCGCGTTCGTCGCCGTCTTCCAGCGTCGTCGGTTTGAAGTCGTCGGGCAGGGACCAGTGGTCGCGGTCGCTCAGCGCCCCGCTGATCTGGGCGTAGAAACGGTCCGTGGCGCCGCCGATGCGGCCCGAGACCGTGTGGCTGTTGATCCCGCCATCGGCGTCGAAACCGGCGCCGACCCGCAGTTCGCCCTCGAACGGCCGACTGGGCCGCCGGGTCACCAGATTGATGGCCCCGCCCATGCCGCCGGGACCATCCAGCACCGAGACATAGCCCTTGGACACCTGCACCTGCGACAGGTCGGCGGTCAGGAAGCGAGCGAAGTCGATGCGATTGTCCGCCGGCAGGAACACCCGCACCCCGTCGATCGACAGGGTGGTCTGGAACCGGTCGAAGCCGCGGATGAACACCAGACGCTCGTTGCGCGAGCCGCCCGACGACCCAGCCGCCGCGCCGGGGATCAGGTCCAGCGCCTGATCGACGCTGGCCTTGTCGAAGCGGCGCATGTCGTCGCTACGGATCACGGCGCCGCCGACGATCTGACCGTCGCGGTCGCGCGCCGTCACCACCAGTTCGCCCAGATCATAGGCGTCGTCGGGACGGTCGGCCGGCGCCGATTGCGCCAGGGCAACGCCTGCCGACGCCAGGGCTGCGAAACCGGCGGCGCCGGCCAGAAGGAGAGCACGGAAGGTCATCATCCACCTCGTTATGTAGTAGAACTACATAACGAGAACCCGGTCCATGTGGCGAGGCGTCATCCTGTCGCAGTCGGGGCCATCAGGCGTTCCGCCAGATCCAGATCCGCGGACGAATTGATGTTGGCGAACGGGTCGCGATGCGTAACCGGCCAGTCGACCACCACCGGACCGGCGCGTTCGACCAGGGCCGTCAGGGACAGGCGCCCCTGCCCCACCACCTCGTCCAGCAATGGCCGCACCGAGGTGCGCCACACGGCGCAGACGGGATGCAGCCGTCCCGCGCTGGCGGCGACCGCGACGCCGTCGTCCGGTCCCAGATTGGCCGCCAGCCGCCCGGCCAGGTCGTCGGGCAGGAAGGGCATGTCGCACGGCACGACCAGCACGCGGTCGCCGCCCTGCTGGACCGCCCAGTCCAGAGCCGCGGCCAGCCCGGCCAGCGGCCCTTCTATTTCAGGGGTGTCGATCAGCAGCCGCAAGCCGTCGATCCCGGCCTGTTCGGGCGACCGAACGCCCACGGCGATACAGGCCGACCAACCCCGTGCCCTGATCAGCGCATGGTCCAGAAGGGTCCGCCCGCCCAGGCGGCGCCGGGGCTTGTCGCCGCCGATGCGCCGCCCCTGCCCGCCGGCCAGAATGACCACCGGCAAAGTCATGGAGTCTTTCGGGCGCGGCGGCCCGGCGGGCCGGACACGCTGACTTCCAGATCGCGCACCAGGCCGTCCTGGATCGAATAGATCCAGCCGTGGACGGTCAGCGACTGCCCCCGGCTCCAGGCGTCGCGGATGAAGGGATTGGCGGCCAGAAGCTCGACCTGGCGCACCACATTGCATTCGCACAGGCGGTTCACCCGCGCATCGGCGTCGATGATGCGGTTCAGTTCGCCGCGCCTTTCGTCGGCCAGGCGCCGCACCGGCTGCAGCCAGTGGTCGATCAGCCCGTGCCGGTCCTCCGACAGGGCGGTGCGGACCCCGCCGCAACCATAGTGGCCGCAGACGATCACATGGCGGACGCGCAGAACCTCGGCCGCATACTGCAGCACCGACAGGAAGTTGATGTCCTGGGACGGGGTCAGATTGGCGACGTTGCGGTGCACGAACAGTTCGCCCGGATCCAGGCCGACGATCTCATTGGCCGGGACGCGGCTGTCGGAACAGCCGACCCACAGGTATTCGGGGTCCTGCTGGACCGCCAGGCGGCGAAAGAACTCCGGGTCGATGCGCGCCTTGGCCGCCGCCCAGTGCAGGTTCGCGTCCAGCAGCGGGCCGATCATGACGCGGCCGGCACCGCGGGCGACGGCCCATTGGCGGCCAGAGGCGGCAGGACGACCCCGCGCCGCGCCGCCAGTCTGAGCGCCAGATTGCGCAGGTCTTCGGGCCGCAGCCTCAGCCGCGCGATCGGCAGGATGACGGCGTTCTCAAGCGCGATATGGCGCCGTTCGCCGCTGGCGAAGGCGGTCATCAGGCGCCGGTTGTCCGGCTGCCCGCCGGGCGGCACGCCCGTCTGCTGGGCGGTCTCCAGCAGGGCGCGCAATTGGGCGGCGTTGACCATATCGGCCTTGTGGTCGGCCGACAGCACGCCCAGGATCTTGTCCAGCTCGTCCTCGGGCAGGGCGCGACGGCGCAGCAGGGGGAACAGGTCCTCCTCTTCGTCGATGACATGCAGCGGCAGCTCGAACCGCAGAAAGTCCAGGATCTCGGCGATCTCGTCGCGCAACGGCACGGTGGCGGTCGCGACCCGTTCGATCAGGGCGCACAGCTGGCGGTGGCGATAGTGTTCGGCGAACAGCCACTCCAGCGGCTCGTGCATCAGCGTCACGGGCATGGGTTCGATATGCCGTTCGCGGGTCATACGCCGGGTCCTTTCAGCCGCTGCGAATGAGCCGGGCGTCTCATCAGAAGCTGTGCTCCAGCGAGACCCAGACCTTGGTGCGGTCGGCGAAGGCCGGTCGGGCGCCGTCGAAACGGGCGACCTTGGCCTCGACCGCCCAGCGCGCATCGACAACCAGCCGGGCCGAGGCGTCGAACTCGCGGCCATAGCGGATGTCGCCGTCGGCGTCATGGAACTCGCGCGCCGACAGGCTCAGAACCGCCGACCGGCCCACGGGCGGTTGACGCACCGTCCAGGCCGCGGTGGCCGAGCGATCACGCAGACCCGCCGCCGGCGTGGTCAGGAAGACATCGGCCCAGCCCTGGAAGACATGCAGGGTGGCCAGAGGCGTCTGGAACGCCTGCCCCTTGTCCGTACCCAGACGTTCATGGGCCAGGGTGGCGGTGAAGGGGCCATGCGACACGCCGCCGGAGATCAGGGTGTAGTCCACATCGAACCGCACCGGATTGCGGCCATGGTCCGACTGGCGCGCCTGTTCCAGGGTCCAGTGCGCCGTGAGGGCGGGTGAAACGGGCCGCGATCCGGCCAGGCGCACGCCAACCGTCGCCGACGACTGGGCCGGCGCATTGTCGAAATCCAGCCAGTAGCCATAGCCCGTCAGCTTGCCGATCGGCGTGGGGACCGACAGGTTCAGCAGATGGCTGTCCGATCGCCATTCGCCCACCGGACTGTCGTCGCCGAACACGCGATGCACGCGGTCGATATAGGCATAGGTCGCCTCTACCGGCTTGAAGGCGCGGGTGCGCACGGTGACGGCGTCAAAAGTCTGTTCGTTCTGGCGGAAGCCGACGTTGCCGACGAACCGGGCGTTGTCCAGCACCAGACGCTGGCGGCCCAGGATCACTTCGGTGTCCGGCAGGCCGGTCCAGGATAGCTGCAGCCGGTTCAGTTCGACCGTCTCGGGATCGGCCACCACCGGATAGCGGGCCGGGCCGTGGATGGTGTCGTTATAGTCGTCGACCAGGGCGCCGATCGCCTCGCCCTCGATCAGGAACTGCAGGTTCGCGCGCCGTTCGCTGCGCCAGCCCAGCCGCGCCCGGACGGTCAGGGCGGAGGCGCGGTCCAGGCCGTCCTGATCGACGCTCTCGTACCGCACGCGGCTGTCGAAGATGACCTTGGCGCTGTCGGCGGCGGTCTGGGCGGTCTGGGCGGTCTGGGTGGTCTGGGCGGCGGCGCCTGTCGCGACGGCCGTGGTCACAAGGAAGGTCGCCAGGGCGGCGGGCGAAGTGATGCGACGCATCGTCAACGTCTCCGTATCAGGGTGAAGGTCTTGGCCGGCGGGGCCAGGGTCTGGCGCAGGATCGACTGGGCGCAGGCCAGCGCCGGGTCGTCGGCGCCCTGGGCGACCGAGATCAGGCGGGTCCAGACCTCGTCGTCGGCCTGGGCCAGGAAGGCGGCCAGGGTCTCGCGCACGAAGGCGGCCATGGGCTGTGATCGACGCTCGGCCTCGGACCGCGCCAGCTCGGCCAGTTCCGGGTCCGCCGACGCCAGCCAGCGTTCGGACCGCAGGGCCAGAGCTTCGCCGTCGCCCATCAGATCGCCGAACGACAGGGCGCCGGGCGCGACCTGTCCGGCCTCGTCCAGCGTCAGGGCCACGCCGGTCTCGCGCGCATCGTCGGCCAGGGCGGCGACATAGCGGGCGGCCGCGCCGGCCCAGGCGCGATGGCGAAGACGCTCGGCGATATCGGCCTGGACGTGCTCGAACGGCAGGCGTCGGCCGGGCTGGCGCCGGTCCAGCCGCAGGACGTGCCAGCCGAAACGCGAACGCACCGGCCGGTCGCCGATCTGGCCGGGCGCAAGGTCGGTCAGGGCGCGTTCGACCTCGGGCGTCAGGTCGCCAGGGAACAGCTGGCCCAGGGCGCCGCCGACGTCGCGTGACGAACACTGAGACAGTTCTCGCGCCAGGTCGGCGAACAGGCCCGGCTGCGCGGACAGGCGTTCGATCAGAACGTTCGCCTGGGCCTCGGTTTCGCTCCAGTCGGCGTCGTCTTCTCCGGGCGGCTGCAACAGGATGTGCGACGCCTCGATCATGGTCGGGGTCATGAAGCGGTCGGGCGCGGCGTCATAGACGCGCCGCCGTTCGTCTTGCGTCGGTTCGTCCACCTGGACTTCCTGGTCCAGCAGAACGCGGATCAGGGCCTCGTCACGGGTTTCCTCACGGCCGTCGTCATCGACCTGAGGGTTGGCGTCCAGGTCCAGGCCCCGCGCCCGGTTCAGCAGCAGGGCGCGGATGGCCAGGGCGCGGGCCGCCTCGATGCGGGCCTCGGCCAGGCTGGCGGCGGGATGGTGGCTGATCTCCTGGGCGATCAGCTTTTCGGGCACCGCGACGCCGTCGATGACCACGGATGGACCGGCGGCGGTCATCAGGGACGCCCCCGCAGGTGCGGCGGGGCCTTGGACTTGCGGTCCAGCGGCAGGATGCGCTTGCTGCGCACCAGCTGCCAGCCGCGCCGGTTCAGATACCAGACCGGCGCCGACAGCATGTGCACCAGCCGGGTGAAGGGGAAGACCAGGAAGATGGTCAGGCCCAGCACGATGTGCGCCTTGAAGATCCAGTGCACGTCCGCAATGTGGTTGGCCACGCCGGGCTGGAAGGTGAAAACCCCCTGGGCCCAGCTCATGAATTTCACCATCTCGTGGCCGTCCATATGCTCCATGGACACGAAGATGCTGGACAGGCCCAGGCACAGCTGGAGCATCAGCACGATCAGGATCGCCGTGTCGCCAAAGCTGGAGTTGCGCCGGATGCGCGCGTCGAACAGGCGACGGTGCAGCAGCAGCAGGCCGCCGATCAGGCACAGGGTTCCGGCGAAACCGCCCGCCACCATGGCGATCAACTGTTTGACGCTGTGCGGAACGCCCAGGGTGTCCCACACGATCACCGGCGTCAGCAGGCCGACGAAATGGCCGCCGAAGATCATCAGCACGCCGACGTGGAACAGGATCGATCCCATCACCAGCTGCTTGCGCCGCAGAAGCTGGGACGAGCCGGTGCGCCAGGAATAGGGTTCGCGGTCGAAACGCACGATCGAGCCGATCGCCAGCACCGCCAGGGCGATGTAGGGATAGACGCCGAAAAGGATCTGGTTGAGGTCAAGCATCTCTCGTCTCCTCAGGCGCGCCGTTTCAGGGTTTCAGCGGCCGGGTCAGGCCCGGCCCTCATGGCCGCGACCAGGGCCTCGGCCTTGGGACAGCCGGCGTCGCCAGGGCCGAAGGTGACGGCCGTCTCCTCCCAGGCCTTGTCGATGGCTTCCAGGTCGTCGGGATTGTCGTCCGGCTCGCTGAGCAGGGCGGCCACCGCCTCGCGGTCGGCGCCGCCGGCCAGGGCGCACAGGGCGCCGAAGACCCCGCGATAGGGGCTGTCGCGCTTCTTCAGCCGCTCGCCCATGGCGTCCAGCACATGCGCCGCCTCGCCCAACAGGGACGCCGCCTCGGCGTCCGGGCGGGTGGACAGATAGTCCAGGAACACCGGCAGGAAGTCCGGCAGTTCGTTGGCGTCCAGCTCCAGCCCGTTCTGCTGATACAGCTCGACCAGATCGGCCATGGCCTGACCCCGGTCGCGGCTTTCGCCGTGCACATGTTCGTACAGGTTCAGCGACAGCGAGCGGGTGCGGTCGAACAGCTGAACGTAGTTTTCCTGAAGCGCATAAATGTCTTCGCGCGCCAGTTCGTCCGCCAGCTTCGACAGGGCGCGCACCAGCGGATCGGACACCAGGCCCTCGGCGCGGATGGCGGCCAGATAGTCATGGGCGCCGGTCTTCAGCCCCTCGGTCGGATAGGTCAGGAACAGGGCCAGGGCCCGATAGGTGACGGCCATTATTCGACCTCCCTCATTTCACTTCCATGGGGGTGCGGGGCCGCGAACGGTCCTTGCGGCCGAACAGGCCGACCTCGGTCGTGCCTCCCGAACAGCCGTTGCCGAAGGTGAAGCCGCACGAGCCGCGCAGGTCATAGGCGTCCTCGACCGTCTCGCGGTGGGTCGTCGGGATGACGAACCGGTCCTCGAAATCGGCGATGGCCATGATCTTGTACATGTCGTCGATCTGGGCGGCGGTCAGGCCCACGCGCTCGGCCAGCGGATGGTCGATGCGTCCGTCGATGGTCTTGGTCCGCATGTAGCCGCGCATGGCCAGCATCCGCTCCAGGGCGGTGACGACCGGGGCCTCGACCCCCGCCGTCAGCAGGTTGGCCAGATATTTTACCGGGATGCGCAGCGAGCGGACGTCGGGCATGTCGCCGTCGGTCCCGATGGCGCCGACCGAGGCCGCCGACTGGATCGGCGACAGCGGCGGCACATACCAGACCATCGGCAGGGTGCGGTATTCGGGATGCAGCGGGAAGGCGACCTTCCAGTCCATCGCCATCTTCCACACCGGGCTGCGTTTCGCCGCCTCCAGCCAGGCCTCCGGCACGCCATCGGCGCGGGCCTGGGCGATCACCGCCGGGTCGTTGGGGTCCAGGAAGACGTCGAGCTGGGCCTGATACAGGTCTTCCTCGGCCACGCTGGCCGCCGCCTCGATGCGGTCGGCGTCATACAGCATGACCCCCAGGTAGCGGATGCGACCGACGCAGGTTTCCGAACACACGGTCGGCAACCCGGATTCGATGCGCGGATAGCAGAAGGTGCATTTCTCCGACTTCCCGGATTCCCAGTTGTAGTAGATCTTCTTGTAGGGGCAGGCCGAGACGCACATGCGCCAGCCGCGGCATTTCTCCTGGTCGATCAGGACGACGCCGTCTTCTTCGCGTTTGTAGATGGCGCCCGACGGACAGGCGGCGACGCAGGTCGGGTTCAGGCAGTGTTCGCACAGCCTGGGCAGGTACATCATGAAGGTGTTTTCGAAGGCTCCGTAGATCTCCTTCTCGACGCCCTCGAAATTATAGTCCTGCGACCGCTTGGCGAATTCGCCGCCCAGGATCTCCTCCCAGTTCGGCCCCCATTCGATCTTCTCCATCCGCTGGCCGCTGACCTTCGAGCGGGGGCGGGCGGTGGGGAAATGCTTCATCTCCGGCGCTTCCTGGAGATGGGCGTAGTCGAAGTCGAACGGCTCGTAATAGTCGTCGATCTCGGGCAGGTCGGGGTTGGCGAAGATCTTGGCCAGGATGCGCCACTTCGGCCCCATCTTTGGCTGGATGCGGCCGTTGGCCTTGCGCTCCCATCCGCCGTTCCAGCGTTTCTGGTTTTCCCAGTCCTTGGGATAGCCGACGCCGGGCTTGGTCTCGACGTTGTTGAACCAGGCGTATTCGACGCCTTCGCGGTTGGTCCACACGTTCTTGCAGGTGACGGAGCAGGTGTGACACCCGATGCATTTATCGAGGTTCAGCACCATGCCGATCTGGGCGCGGACCTTCATCGGGCGGTCTCCTTGGCGTTGAGGGGTTCGTCCAGCCAGTCGACCTTGTTCATCTTGCGCACGACCACGAATTCATCGCGGTTCGAGCCGACCGTGCCGTAGTAGTTGAAGCCGTAGGCCAGCTGGACGTAGCCGCCGATCATGTGCGTCGGCTTGGGCACGATGCGGGTGACCGAGTTGTGGATGCCGCCGCGCCGGCCGGTGATCTGCGACCCCGGCGTGTTCACGATCTTCTCCTGGGCGTGGTACATGAAGGTCGTCCCCTCACGCATCCGCTGCGACACCACCGCCCGCGCCGAGATGGCGCCGTTGGCGTTGAACAGCTCGACCCAGTCGTTGTCGATGATGCCGGCCTTCTGGGCGTCCGTCTCCGAGATCCAGATGACCGGCCCGCCACGGTTCAGCGTCAGCATCATCAGATTGTCGGAATAGGTGGAGTGGATGCCCCACTTCTGGTGCGGGGTGATGAAGTTCAGGACGATCTCGGTCTCGCCATTGGGCTTCATGCCCTTGACCCAGGTGGTCTTGAGATCCAGCGGCGGGCGATAGACGCACAGCGCCTCGCCGAAGGCGCGCATCCACAGGTGGTCCTGATACAGCTGCTGGCGGCCCGTCAGGGTGCGCCACGGGATCAGCTCGTGCACGTTGGTATAGTTGGCCGTGTAGCAGACATGCTCGGACTCCAGCCCCGACCAGATCGGCGACGAGATGATCTTGCGCGGCTGGGCCACGATGTCGCGGAAGCGGATCTTCTCCTCTTCCTTGGGCAGGGCCAGGTGGGTGTGATCGCGCCCCGTGACCCGCGACAGCGACGCCCACGACTTGACCGCCACCTCGCCGTTGGTTTCCGGCGCCATCATCAGCACCGCCTCGCAGGCGTCGATGGCGCTCTCCATCTTGGGCAGGCCCTTGGACACGCCTTCGTCCAGCACTTCGCCGTTCAGGGCGCGCAGCAGGTCGATCTCGTGCTCGGTGTTCCAGGCCAGGCCCTTGCCGCCGTTGCCGATCTTGGTCATCAGCGGGCCGATAGAGGTGAACTGCTTGTAGAGGTTGGGATAATCCCGCTCGACCACCGTGATCTGGGGCATGGTGCGGTTGGGGATGGGATCGCATTCCCCGTGCCACCAGTCCTTCACGTCGAACGGCTGGGCCAGTTCGCCGGGGCTGTCGTGCTGGATCGGGGTCAGCACCACGTCCTTCTCGACGCCCAGAACCTCGGGACAGATGTCCGAGAAGGTCTTGGCCAGGCCGCGGAAGATGTCCCAGTCGGACCGCGACTCCCACGCCGGGTCCACGGCCGCCGTCAGCGGGTGGATGAAGGGGTGCATGTCCGAGGTGTTGAGGTCGTTCTTCTCGTACCAGGTGGCGGTCGGCAGAACGATGTCCGAATAGACGGCGGTGGTGGACATGCGGAAGTCCAGCGTCACCAGGAGGTCCAGCTTCCCTTCGGGGGCGTCGTCATGCCACGCCACCTCATTGGGCTTGGCCTTGCCGGCTTCGCCCAGATCCTGACCCTGCACCCCGTGGGCGGCGCCCAGAAGGTGCTTCAGGAAATACTCGTGGCCCTTGCCCGAGGACCCCAGCAGGTTCGAGCGCCAGACGAACATGTTGCGCGGCCAGTTGGCCGGATCGTCCGGGTCCATGCAGGACATTTCCAGCGACCGGTCCTTCAGCCGCTGGACGGCGTAATCCTTGGGATCGACGCCCGCTTCGACGGCCTGACGCGCCACCTCCAGCGGATTGGTCTTCAGCGCCGGGGCCGAGGGCAGCCAGCCCAGGCGTTCCGCCTTGGCGTTGAAGTCGATCAGCGAGCCGGACCAGTCTCCGTCCGGCGCCGTGGGCGACAGGATTTCGTCCGCCGAGACGGTCTCGTACCGCCACTGGTCGGTGTGGGCGTAGAAGAAGGAGGTCGAGTTCTGCTGACGCGGCGGACGCAGCCAGTCCAGCGCAAAGGCCACCGGCGCCCAGCCCGACTGGGGCCGCAGCTTCTCCTGACCGACATAGTGGGCCCAGCCCCCGCCCGACTGACCCACGCAGCCGCACATCACCAGCATGTTGATGACGGCGCGATAGTTCATGTCCATGTGGAACCAGTGGTTCATCGCCGCGCCGATGATGACCATGGACTTGCCGTTGGTCTTTTCGGCGTTGGTCGCGAACCCGCGCGCCGTGGCGATGATCTGGTCGCGCGGCACCGAGGTGATGGCCTCGGCCCAGGCGGGCGAATAGGGCTGGGCGTCGTCGTAGTCGGTCGGCATGGCCTCGCCGCCGAAGCCTTGATCGACGCCGTAGTTGGCCAGGAACAGATCATAGACGCTGGCCACCAGGGCCTCGCCCTCGACCAGTTTCATCCGCTTGACCGGCACATTGCGCACCAGGACGTCGGGGTGGTCGGTTGAGGCGAAGCCGTTGGAGGCGGTGTTGGCGAAATAGGGGAAACGGACGCCCGCCACCTCGTCATGCACGCCCTTCAGGCCCAGGCGCAGTTTCGTCTCGCGTCCGTCGGCGGCTTTCTCCTCCAGGTTCCAGCGGCCCTGCTCGCCCCAGCGGAAGCCGACCGAGCCGTTCGGCACGACCACCTCGCCTGTGGTCTCGTCGAGGGCGACGGTCTTCCATTCGGGATTGTTGGCCTGGTCCAGTGAGCCGTCGAAGTCCGACGCGCGCAGCAGGCGTTCGGGAACCAGTCCGCCGTCCTGCGGCACCAGCCGCACCAGCATGGGCAGGTCCGAATACTGGCGCACATAGTCGCGGAAGTAGGGCACTTCCCGGTCGACGTGGAATTCCTTCAGGATCACGTGGCCGAACGCCATGCCCAGGGCCGCGTCCGTGCCCTGTTTCACCGCCAGCCACAGGTCGCCGAATTTCGAGGCTTCGGAATAGTCGGGGCAGATGACCACCGACTTGGCCCCGCGATAGCGCGCCTCGGTATAGAAGTGGGCGTCCGGCGTGCGGGTCTGGGGCACGTTCGAGCCCCAGAGCAGCATGAAGCCCGAGTTGTACCAGTCGGCCGATTCCGGCACGTCGGTCTGCTCGCCCCAGGTCTGGGGCGAGGCGGGCGGCAGGTCGCAATACCAGTCGTAGAATGAGCCGCAGACCCCGCCCAGCAGCTGCAGGTAACGGGCGCCGGCCGCATAGGACAGCATCGACATGGCCGGGATGGGCGAGAAGCCGAACACCCGGTCCGGGCCCCAGCGCTGGATCGTGTGGGCGTTGGCGGCCGCGATCAGCTCGTTCACCTCGTCCCAGGTGGCGCGCACGAAGCCGCCCGAGCCGCGCATCTGCACATAGTCGGCGCGCGCGGCCGGATCGTCCTGGATCGAGGCCCAGGCCGCGACCGGCGTCAGGGTCGCCCGCGCCGCGCGCCAGCGCTTCAGCAGACGGCCGCGGATGAGCGGGTATTTCACCCGGTTGGCGGAATACAGATACCAGCTGTAGCTGGCGCCGCGCGCGCAACCGCGCGGCTCATGGTTCGGCAGTTCGGGCCGGGTGCGCGGATAGTCGGTCTGCTGCGTCTCCCAGGTGACGATGCCGCCCTTGACGTAGATCTTCCACGAGCACGAGCCGGTGCAGTTCACCCCGTGGGTCGAGCGCACGATCTTGTCGTGGCGCCAGCGGTTTCGATAGGACTCTTCCCAGCTGCGGTCGTCGTCGTTCATGACGCCGTGGCGGTCGGAGAAGAGTTCGGTCTTGCGCTTGAAGAAGGCCAGACGGTCCAGGGTGTTGCTCATGGGTCAGGCCGCCGTGCTGTGGGAAACATTCAGGAGCGAGCCGCGCCGGGCGTAGTACAGCCAGTTGATCACCGCGCAGCTCAGGTAGAAGCCGAGGAAGATGTAGAGGGCCAGGGCGGGGTCGCCGGTCGCCTTCATCGAGTTGGCGAAGGCCAGGGGAATGAAGAAGCCGCCATAGGCGCCGATGGCCGACGAGAAGCCGACGATGGCCGCCGATTCCCGCTCTGACGCCTTCAACCGCTCTTCCGACGTGGCGCCGGGCATCAGGCGCGGCATGTCCGCCCGCACCAGGGCCGGGATCATCTGGAAGGTCGAGGCGTTGCCCACGCCGGTCCAGAAGAACAGCCAGAGGAAGCTGGCGAAGAACAGGCCGAAGGTCGCCTCTGCGCCAAACACGCCGATGCTGTAAAGCACGCCCAAGACGCCGATCAGCAGGGCGCCGAAGACGATCTGGGTGACATTGTGCCCGCCCCACCGGTCCGAGACCCAGCCCGTCAGCGCCCGCGACGCGGCGCCGACCAGCGGCCCCAGGAAGGCGATCTGCAGGATGTTCACGTCCGGGAACAGGGTCTTGCCCAGCAGGGGAAAGGCCGCCGAGAAGCCGATGAACGAGCCGAAGGTGCCGATGTAGAGGTAGCACATCAGCCAGTTGTGCTTGCGCTTGAACACCACGGCCTGCTCGCGGAACGAGGACTTGGCCGAGGCCACGTCGTTCATGCCGAACCAGGCGGCGACGGCGGCGATCAGGATGAAGGGAACCCAGAAGAAGCCCGCGTTCTGCAACCAGACCTGGGTCTCGACGCCGTTGGCGACAGCGGTCTGGGGCGCGCCGGCGATCGATCCGAACACGGCCAGGCCGGTGACCAGAGGCGCGGCGAACTGCAGGGCGCTGACCCCCAGATTGCCGAAGCCGGCGTTCAGGGCCAGGGCGTTGCCCTTCTCGCTCTTGGGAAAGAAGAAGCCGATGTTGGCCATGGACGAGGCGAAGGCCCCGCCGCCCAGGCCGCAAAGCAGCGCCAGGACGATGAACACCGAATAGGGCGTCGTCACATCCTGCACCGCCATGCCGATGCCGATGGCCGGGATCAGCAGCGACAGGGTCGACAGCGTCGTCCACAGCCGCCCGCCGACGATCGGCGGCATGAAGCCGTAGAAGATGCGCAAGGTGGCGCCCGACAGGGCCGGCAGGGCCGTCAGCCAGAACAGTTCGGACGTCGAGAACTGGAAGCCGATGCTGTTCAGCCGCGTGGCCGCCGTGGACCACAGCATCCAGACCGAAAAGGCCAAGAGCAGGTTGGGGATCGAGATCCACAGGTTGCGCCGGGCGATCCGGCGGCCGGTGGCGCGCCAGAAGTCGGGGTCTTCGGGGCGCCAGTCATGAAGCACGTGTCGGGACATGGGCAGAAGCGTCCTTGCGCTAGCGAGCGTCGCGTCCTGCCGTCGGCAGGCCGTGCAGTTCGGGGAATTCAGGCAGTTGCGAGAGAGCCGGGACGTGGGCGCGCTCCATCCGGCCGATGGCCAGGTGCATCCACAGCAGCGCCGCGCCGACCAGGACGAACAGCAGCATGAAGCAGCTGGTGGCGACACCGGTCAGGTCGTTCAGCATCCCGAAGGTGATCGGCAGCACGAACCCGCCCAGGCCGCCGATCATGCCGACCAGGCCGCCGACCGAACCGATATGGCCGGGATAATAGACGGGGATGTGCTTGTAGACCGCCGCCTTGCCCAGGCTCATGGCGAAGCCCAGCACGAACACCAGCACCACGAACAGCGGCAGGCCGATGGCCATGTGGAAGGCGATGGGGCCCTTGGTTCCCTCGACCACATAGCTGGTGGCCGGATAGGACAGGATGAAGGTGCAGAGCACGCTGACGACAAAGGTCAGATACATGACCTTGCGCGCGCCGATGCGGTCGGACAGCCAGCCGCCGAAGATGCGGAACACCGAGCCGGGCACCGAATAGGCGGCGGCCAGCATGCCGGCGGTCTTGATGTCCAGATCATAGACGCCGGTCAGATAGCGCGGCAGCCACAGCGCCAGGGCGACAAAGCCGCCGAAGACGAAGAAGTAATAGAGCGAGAACCGCCACACCCGCAGATCCTTCAGCGGGGTCAGCTGCAGCCAGGCCGCCTGGGGCTTCTGGCCCGTGGCCCGGCGCGCGACCAGATCGGGATCGTCGCGCGTCAGCAGGAAGACCAGCACGCCGATGACCAGCAGGGCCGCCGCCCAGATCTGGGCCACCGCTTCCCAGCCCATGGCGATCATGACGAAGGGGGCGGCGAATTTGGTCACGGCCGAGCCGACGTTGCCCGCCCCGAACACGCCCAGGGCCGTGCCCTGTTTTTCCTTGGGGAAGAATTTCGACACATAGGTCACGCCGACCGAAAAGGCCCCGCCGGCGATGCCGACGCCCAGGGCGGCGATCAGAAACTGCGGATAGGTTTCGGCATAGGTCAGCAGGAAGGTGGCCCCGGCCGCCAGGATCATGACGATCAGATTGACCACCCGTCCGCCGTACTGTTCGGCCCAGACGCCCAGGATCACCCGGATCAGCGACCCGGTCAGAATGGGGGTGCCGACCAGCAGTCCGAACTGGGTTTCGTTCAGCCCCAGCTCGGCCTTGATCTGGACGCCGATGATCGAAAAGATCGTCCAGACCGCAAAACAGGCGGTGAAGGCGAAGGTGCTGAGCCACAGGGCCGTCTGCGCGCCCTTGTGTTGAAGCGGGGCCCCGCCTGCATTCGCCCCGACACCGCCGTTCGCGCCCGTCGCCATCTCGCGACCTCCCGAAACCTGGAGATTGTCTCCGTCGGGAAGGATGTGCGCCGTGCGTGATCAGTACGGCTTGCTGTTTATCAAGCGCACCCTAGACGCCGGTCCAGAATTCAAAACCAGTTGCGCGATGACAGGGATTTTATTGAGAGCGAAAATCAATAGCTAAACTAGACGGCGATGAGTTGTCTTGACGCAAAGCGCTGTCGCGCCGGGGCGGACACACTGGCTTGATGAAAGTTAACCGCCAGAATCGGCCGGAGGGCGTCCGATGACCATGCGAACGTCTGATCTGAACCGGATCAAGGCGCTGCCGTTGTTCGCCAGCCTGCCCGACGAGACGTTCCGCGACGCGACCGCCGGATCGTTTCTGCAGCGTTTCCCCGCCGGCACCACCTTGCTGATGGAAGGGGATCCGGTCGACTTCCTGTATGTGCTGCTGGACGGCATCGTCGAACTTCAGGGGTCTTGGAAGGACAAGGAAACCACCCTGGCCGTGCTGCGGCCCGTGTCGACCTTCATCCTGGCGGCGGTCATGCTGGACGCCCCGGCCTTGATGTCGGCGCGGACGCTGGAGCGGTCCGAGATTCTGATGCTGTCGGGCGAGGCCCTGCGACGCACGGCGCGGATGGACGCCGGCTTCGGCTATGCCGTCGCGCGCGAACTGGCGGGTTGCTATCGGGGTCTGGTGCGGTCGGTGAAGAACCAGAAGCTGCGCGGCGGGACCGAGCGGCTGGCCAACTATCTGCTGACCCAGCGGGTGCGCCAGAACGGTCGCGCGACCATCGTCCTACCGCACGAAAAGCGGGTGCTGGCCTCTTTGCTGGGCATGACGCCCGAGAACCTGTCGCGGGCCTTTGCGGGGCTGGCCGGGCACGGCGTGTCGGTCAATGGTCCCGAAGTGACCATCGCCAAGCCCCAGTTGCTGGAGCGACTGGCCCGTCCCTCGCCGCTGATCGACAATCATATGCCGCCGCCCAAGCAACCGCTGGGCAAGGCCGAAATCGAAAGCTGGCCGCCGGACCCCAAACAGCCGGTCGCGCCCTTCGGCGGATAAGGCGAGCGCCGCGGATCAGCCGCCGAACTGCGCCAGGTTGCGGGTGTCGCCCGGTCGGGCCAGATGCAGGTCGTGGCCCGACGCCTTGCCGGTCAGGGCCGAACGCACCGCCGCCTGCAGGGCCTCGCGCTGGTCGTCGTCTGACAGGAAGGGGCGCAGATCCACGCCGCCCTGGCCGAACAGGCACAGACGCAACCGTCCCCGCGCCGTGACCCGCAGCCGGTTGCAGCTGTCGCAGAAGCCCGGCGCATAGGGCGCGATCAGGCCGATGGCGCCGCGATGGTCGGGATGCCGGTACTCGATCGCCGGCCCGGCGTCGCCCGAACGCGGCGCCGGCGTCCATCCCCGCTGGTCCAGCCAGTCGCGCAGGACGCCGCCGCCGACATGATGGTCCGCGAAATAGTCGGCGTTGTCGCCGGTCCGCATCAGTTCGATGAACCGCGCCGACACCGGCCGGTCGCGCACGAAATCGGCCCAGGCCTGGAAGCCCGCCTCGGCGGTCTCCTTCAGCAGAACGGCGTTGACCTTCACTGCCTGATACCCGGCGTCCAGCGCCGCCTCGATCCCGTCCAGAACCATCGGCAGGCGGTCGTGACCGGTGATCCGGGCGAAGGTTTCCCGCTCCAGGCTGTCGATGCTGACGTTCAGATGCGACAGGCCCGCCGCGCGCCAGCGATCGACGTGCCGCACCAGATTCCAGCCGTTGGTCGTGACCGCCACCTTGCCGACGCCCGGCTGGGCCGCGACGCGGGCGACGATGTCGGTGAAGTCCCTGCGCACCGTCGGCTCGCCGCCGGTCAGCCGCACCTTGCCCAGGCCCAGATCGGCGAAGGCGCCGACCAGGCGGCCGATCTCGTCCACGTCCAGATAGGACATCGGCCCGGTCTTCTTGAAGCCATCGGGCAGGCAGTAGGTGCAGCGGAAATTGCACACCTCCGTCACCGACAGGCGCAGATAGCGGAAACGCCGGCCGAAGCCGTCGACGGCGGCGTGGCCTTCAAAGGCCATTTGGAAGCTCCTTTCCAAACACGGGAGGCGAAGCGGTTTCCCGCCGCGCCCTCGGCCCCTTTCGGAGCCCGGCCGGCCGACCCTGGCGCATGGCGTTAGGTCGGACGGCTCGGAGCGAACTCAGCGACAGTCTAGGGCGTGGCGCGCCGGACGCTGTTGACCCCGGCCGCCACAGGGCTTGATGAAGATCAAGCCGGGCGCAGATCGGGCCGGGGTTTCAGCAGCATGGGGCCATAGATCAGGGCGAACCCGCCAAAGGCCGCGCTCCACAGCACGGTCGAGACGATCAGGCCGGGGACGTGCAGATCGGGAACCAGGCCGGCCGTCACGCGCGCCATCGCCGCCAGATTGACCGCGACATAAAGCAGGCTGGTGCCCCAACCTGCGGCCAGGGGGCGCCCCGTATGCCCGCGGCTGGCGCGGGTGGTCATGGCCAGGATCATCACCCCCATGGCGCCGGCGGTCAGGGCGTGTATCCCGGCCGAAATGGGAACGCTTGCCCCCACCGCCGACAGGCCCATCAGGATCAACGCCACCGGCAGCCACAGATATCCCATGTGCAGGATCAGCACGAGCGGCTCGGCCCCCGTGCGCCACCCGCGCCAGCGCGCCAGCCGCACCAGATGCAGCGCACCGACCCCCGCCAGCAGGGCGCCGACCGCCCCCGCTTCGGGCGACATGACCCAGGCCCCCAGGGTCACGACCGTGGCGATCAGCACGGCCTGGTCGAACCGACCGGCCGGCGGCGCGGGCAGAGGACCGCCCCTGCGCACCAGCCAGTTGCGCGTGAAACTGGGCGTCACCCGCCCGCCGATCAGCGCCAGCAGCATGGCCACCGCCGCCAGGGCCAGGCGCAGGAACAGGTCCAGACCGGCCGGCTCGACGCGCAGATGAACCCCGACATCGGCCAGGGCGAACAGGCTGGCCAGGACGGCGACCGGCAGGTTGCGCCAGTTGCGCCCGGCCAGAACCTCGCGCCAGATCACGCCCGCGAAGACGACCAGGAAGACCGCGTCGATGCTGGCGACCCAGGCGGGCAGGCCCAGCATCGGCGCCGCCAGCATGGCCGCCCGTCCCGCCAGCCACAGCAGAAACAGCCCCGCCAGCGGCGCCCCGACCACCGGCAGACGCCCGGTCCAGTTCGGCACGGCAGTCAGCAAGAAACCCGCCACGATGGCCCCGACGAAGCCGAACAGCATCTCGTGAATGTGCCAGTCCAGCCCGATCCCCGCCTGGGCCAGGGCGCCGCCATGGGCATAGGCGGTCAGCCAGATCGGCGTGGCCACGGCGGCCCAGACGGCGCCGAACAGGAAGAAGGGCCGGAAGCCGAAACAGAACAAGGCGGGGCCGCGATAGGCCCGCATGGCGGCGGCGGTGGACATCGACCGTCCTTCCTTTGATCAACTGTCTGTCTAGCGCCGCGCCGCGCCGGACAGGTTGCGGCCGCGCAAACGGGCGGCGTCAGACGGTCGCAGGCCGGCGCAGACGGTCCAGCGCCGCCAGGGCGTCGGGCGTGCAGCCCTGGGGCCGGAACGCCTGATGCGTCCAGCCGACGACGCCCATCTGGTCCAACTCGGCCTGCATCCGCGCCAGGGCCGCCGCGTCCAGCAGGCCGGGATGAACCGTGGTGCGGACCTGATAGGCCACGCCGCTGGCCAGCAGCAGACGCAGGCTGTCGCGCGCCCGGCGGCCGCTGCCGGGAACAGCGGTGGTGTCGGCATAGGCGTCGAACGGCGCCTTCACGTCGAAGCCGACCCAGTCGACCAGAGGCAGCACCGCCGCCAGGCGCGCGGGATAGGGGCCGCCGGTATGCAGGCCGATGCGAAAGCCCATCTCGCGCACCTGGCGCATGGCGACGGGCAAGGCGGTCTGAAGCGTCGGCTCGCCGCCCGAAAACACCACCGCGTCCAGCAGGCCGCGCCGCCCCGACAGAAAGGCCAGCGCCGCCTGCCAGTCCAGACCCGTTTCCGCGCGTGGCGGGATCAGGTGCGGGTTGTGGCAATAGCCGCAGCTCCAGGGACAGCCCTGAAGAAACAGGGTCGCCACCAGTTCGCCGGGCCAGTCGCACAGCGACAGCCGCTCCAGCCCGCCGATGCGGATCTCAGCCAAGCCCGGCCTGCCGCTCGTCGAAACAGGTGCGTTCGGCGAACTCGCCCTTCTTGCCGCGGTTGAAGGACGAGACGGGCCGGTGATAGCCCATCACCCGGGTCCAGATTTCGCACGGCTGACGCTCGTCGTCGGTCAGGGTCAGGGCGGCGGGGGCGGCGCCCCCGGCGGGCGTGGCGTCGAACATGGTGGTTCCTTTCGTCAGGCTTGGGCGGCGGCCAGCCGCTTTTGGGACAGGCGTTCCTCGTCGCAGCGCGGACAGAAGGCGTGCTCGCCCTCCAGGTATCCGTGCGTCGGGCAGACCGAGAAGGTCGGGGTGATGGTGATGTAGGGCAGGCCGAACCGGGTCAGCGCCCGCTGGACCAGACGGCGACACGCCTCGGTCGAGGACAGTCGCGTGCCCATGTACAGATGCAGCACCGTGCCGCCGGTGTATTTCCGCTGCAGCACCTCTTGCCGCTCCAGCGCCTCGAACGGATCGTCGGTGAAGGCCACCGGCAGCTGGCTGGAGTTGGTGTAATAGGGCTGGTCGTCGGTCCCGGCCTGCAGGATGTCGGGGAAGCGTTTGCGGTCTTCCTTGGCGAAGCGATAGGTCGTGCCCTCGGCCGGCGTGGCTTCCAGATTGTACATGTGGCCGGTCGCGGCCTGGTATTCGACGATGCGCGCGCGCACGTGATCCAGCAGACGCACCGCGAAGGCGTGGCCCCAGTCGGTGGTGATGTCGTGGGCGTCGTCGGTGAAGTTGCGGATCATCTCGTTGACCCCGTTCACCCCCAGGGTCGAGAAGTGGTTTCTCAGCGTGCCCAGATAGCGTTTCGTATAGGGGAACAGGCCGTCGTCCATCAGCCGCTGGATCACGCCCCGCTTGATCTCCAGACTGTCGCGGCCCAGGTCCATCAGCGCATCCAGCCGCGCCAGCAGCCCCGCCTCGTCCCCTTTGTAAAGGTACCCCAGGCGCGCGCAGTTCAGGGTGACCACGCCCAGGGATCCGGTCTGCTCGGCGCTGCCGAACAAGCCGTTGCCGCGTTTCAGCAGCTCGGTCAGGTCCAGCTGCAGCCGACAGCACATGGACCGCACCATGTTGGGCTTCAGGTCCGAGTTCACGAAATTCTGGAAATAGGGCAGGCCGTATTTGGCCGTCATCTCGAACAGTCGTTCGGCGTTCTCGCTCTCCCAGGGGAAGTCGGGCGTGATGTTGTAGGTGGGGATGGGAAAGGTGAAGACCCGGCCCTTTTCGTCGCCCTTGCACATCACCTCGATGTAGGCGCGGTTGATCATGTCCATCTCGGCCTGAAGATCGCCGTAGGTGAAGTCGGCGGCCTCTCCGCCGATGATCGGGATCTCGTCGCGCAGATCTTCGGGACAAACCCAGTCGAAGGTCAGGTTGGTGAAGGGCGTCTGGGTGCCCCAGCGCGAGGGGACGTTCAGGTTGAAGATCAGCTCCTGAATATACTGGCGCACCTCGGCATAGGTCAGTCCGCCCTTGCGGATGAACGGCGCCATATAGGTGTCGAACGAGCTGAAGGCCTGGGCGCCGGCCCATTCGTTCTGAAGCGTGCCCAGGAAGTTGACGATCTGGCCGATGGCGCTGGACATGTGGCGCGGCGGGCCGGATTCGACCTTGCCCGGCACGCCGTTGAACCCCTCGGTCAGCAGGGTGCGCAGCGACCAGCCGGCGCAATAACCCGCCAGCATGTCCAGGTCGTGGATATGCAGGTCGCCCTCGCGGTGCGCCCGCCCGACCGCCGCCGGATAGACCTGGGACAGCCAGTAGTTGGCGATGACCTTGCCCGAGACGTTCAGGATCAGCCCGCCCAGCGAATAGCCCTGGTTGGCGTTGGCGTTCACCCGCCAGTCGGCCCGCATCAGATATTCGTTGATCGAGGACGTCACATCGACGGTGACGTCCCGTTCCGGCCCGGCCAGGGCGAAGCCCAGGTCGGGAGCCGCGGGAGCAAGAACGGTATGTTTCGTCATGACGCGCATCCTGGCGATGGGACGGGCCGTCTGGCGGCCGGAACGAAACGCTAGGTGATTCGGTGCGGCGCCCCGGCCTGCGCGTCGCCGCGCCCTCTGCCGACGAAGGTTTGTCGCCTGAAGACGGACCATCAAGGTTCGCCTTGACCGCCATCAAGCCGGCCGGCGCGCGTCGGGCCTAAGGAAAGGGTCGCCCAACAGGAGCGCGGCCATGACCCTGGAAGCCACAGCGCCGGACCGACCGGACACGATGTCCGAAGCGTCGATGCCGACGCCGGCGCTGATCGCGCACATCCTGGAACGCTATCATCAGACCCATAGGCGCGAGCTGCCCGAACTGATCGAACTGGCGCGCAAGGTCGAACGCGTCCACCGCCGGCATCCGCAGGCGCCGCTGGGGATGGGCGACCTGCTGGCCCTGATCGCGGACGATCTGGAAATGCACCAGCAGAAGGAGGAGCAGATTCTGTTCCCGATGATGCTGAACGCGGCCGGTCCGATGGTGCATCACCCCATCGCCCGCATGATGATCGAGCACGAGGACGTCGAGGCCCAGCTGGCGGTGCTGGACGAGATGAGCGACGGCCTGACCCCGCCCGCCAACGCCTGCGGTTCGTGGCGCAGGCTGTACGAAGGATGTCGGAAATTCCGCGAAGACCTGCGCGCTCACATCCGCATCGAGGACACGGTTCTGTTCCCGCGTTTCCTCGATTGAGCCTGCAGGGTTCGCCGGCGGCCCTTTCCCAGACCAGCGTTCCCGACGAACGCGAAGGGGCCGGGCGAAGGCGAAGGAGCCGGGGTTAAAGGGCGAGCACTTCGACCCTCTCGCCCGCCCCGGCTCCGGAGTCTCCGGCGCGGCGGCGGATCAGGACATCGCTGTCGGCCAGTGTCTTCTGGGCGCCCGAATCCTGATTGCTCGCCGGCATGACCCGGCCATCGGCCAGGCGCCGTCCACGCAGGAATGTCTCGCGCTCGCCGGTCGCCGGGACATCGCCCGCCAGTTCGGCCCAGGCCCAGGCCAGGGCGGTGCGCGGCTCGCCGCCCGCCAGGCCGTGCAAAAGCGGGGCCAGAAACAGCCGCGCCGTCACCAGGGCCGAGGTCGGATTGCCCGGCAGGCCGACCACCAGCCGCCCCCCTGCCCGGCCGATCCACACCGGCTTGCCCGGCTTGATGGCGACCTTGGAGAAGACCAGGTCCAGACCGGACGGCCCGAACATGGCCCGCGCGTGATCGCGTTCCCCCACCGAGGCGCCGCCGGTCACCACCACCACATCGGCCAGCGACAGGGCCTGGGCCGCGACGGCTTCCAGGGCGGCGGGATCGTCGGGCGCGCGGCGACGGCCCACGACCTCGGCGCCCCATTGGCGAGCCAGGGCCATGACCCCGAACGACACGCTTTCGGGAATGGCGCCCAGCGTCTGGCGGGCCCTGCCCGGTTCGGCCAGTTCGTCGCCGGTGCCCACGACCATCAGACGGGGGCGGCGCACCACATTCACCCGATCTTGGTCGGCCGAGGCGGCGGCGACCATTGCCTGGGGCGTCAGCGTCGCGCCGGCTTTCAACAGCACATCCCCAGCCCGGAAGTCCGAACCGCGCTCGCGCACATGGCGGCCCTTGCCCGGCGCGGTCGAAAAGACCGCGTGACCGTCATCCTGGGTCACCTGTTCCTGCACCACGACCCGGTCGGCCCCCTCGGGCGTCGGGGCGCCGGTGAAGATGCGTGCGCAGGTTCCCGGAAGAAGAGGCGCAGGATCGGCGCGCCCGGCGTAGATCGTATCGACGATCGGCAGCCGCGCCGGCAGGACCGCCAGATCGGCGTCCCGGACCGCATAGCCGTCCATGGCCGAAACCGCGCGCCACGGTGCATCCGCGAACGCCGTCACGGGGGCGGCCAGCACCCGGCCGCAGGCGTCGGCCAGAAGCGCATCTTCGGCCTCCAGCGGTTGCGCCAGCCCCAGCACCAGAGCGGCGGCGTCATCGAAATCGATCATGGCCAAACCTCATCCGGCGCCCGCCATTCGCCCGACCGGCCGCCGGACTTCAGCACCAGCCGCACCTGATCCAGACGCATGGCGCGGTCCACGGCTTTCAGCATGTCGTACAGGGTCAGGCCCGCGACCGAGGCGGCCGTCAGGGCCTCCATCTCGACCCCCGTGACGCCCACGGTGACCGTCTCCGCCTCGATGCGGAAACCGGGCAGGTCGCGGTCGGGCGTGATCGTGACCGCCGCCTTGGACAACGGCAGGGGATGACACAGGGGGATCAGGTCGGCGGTGCGCTTGGCCGCCATAACGCCCGCCAGCTCGGCGGTCTGTATCACCGCCCCCTTGGGCGCGCGGCCTTCCAGAACCAGGGCCAGGGTCTCGGGGCGGCAATGCAGATCGGCGCGGGCGACGGCGCGGCGCGCGCTGGGCGCCTTGGCCGAGACATCGACCATCCGCGCCCGCCCCTCGGTGTCCAGATGCGTCAGGCCGCTCATGGGCAGATGCCCCGACAGCGCGGGATCTGGCCAACCAGCGAACAGGGGCGGAAGCGGCTGTCCAGTTCGGCGTCCAGCACCAGATCCCAGGCGTCGCGACAGGCGCCGGTCGAACCGGGCACGCAGAAGATGAAGGTCTCGCCCGCCTGGCCGGCCAGGGCCCGTGATTGCAGGGTGGCGACGCCGACGGTGGTCTGGCTGGCCTGATGGAACACCACCGAAAAGCCGTCCATCACCCGGTCCAGCAGCGGGCGCACCGCCTCGGGCGTCACATCACGCGGGGCGAACCCCGTGCCGCCGGTGGTCAGGATCACATCCACGCCCGGATCGGCGATCCAGTCGCGCAGCCGGGCCTGGATGGCCGGAACCTCGTCCTTGACGATGGCGCGGTCGGCCAGGGCATGGCCCGCCCCCGTCAGCCGGTCGATCAGCAGACCGCCCGAGGTGTCGGTGCTTTCGTCCCGCGTGTCCGAAATCGTCATCACCGCGATGTTCAGCGGCAGGAAGTCAAAGCGGTCGTCGATGCCGGCCATGTCAGTCGCTCCAGCGGGCCAGCGCGGCCCCATCTTGCTCAGTGGGTTCGATCCAGCGGCCGCCATCGGGGCCGCTTTCGTGTTTCCAGAACACCGCCTCGCTCTTGAGCCGGTCCATCAGGTAATCGGCCGCCTGGAAGGCCTCGCGCCGGTGCGGCGATGCGGCGGCGGCGAAGACGATGGTGTCGCCCGGCGCCATGCAGCCACAGCGATGCACCACATAGACCGCCGTGACGGGGAACCGGTCCAGCGCATCCTGGGCGATCCGCTGCAAAGACTGTTCGGTCAGGCGCGGATGCCAGTCCAGCCGCAGTTCATCGACGCGCGCGCCATCCTTGGCCCGGTCACGCGCCAGTCCGGTGAAGGCGACGATGGCCCCATCGACCCCGCGCGCGGCGCAGGTCTGGGTGAAGTCGTTCAGTTCGTCGCCCGCATCCAGAAAGCGGTGCTCCAGCCTGGAAACCGCCGCCATCTCAGCCCCCCGAAAAGGTCGAGAAAAACAGGACGGTCTGGCCCGGCTTCACCGTGGCGCTGTCGGCAAACACCTGGTCGTCGACGCCGCCGCGTACGGAGGGGTCCAGCAGGATTTCACCGCCTTCGCCGGCCAGGCTCTGCGCTAGCCGCTGCCGCAGGGCGCCCAGGGTCAGCCCCTGGGCGGGCGCCGCGCAAAGCTGTTCGGCGCCGAAGACATCGGACGGGCGACCAAAGAACTGGACCCGGATGCCCGGCCCCGCCTGTTCCGTTTCCGACTTGCGCATAGCGACGCCCCTGATCTGGTCGATCCTTGCTGGACCGGCTTGTATCGGGTTTGCCGCACGGCCTTTTGCGCCACCGCAAAATCAGGTGCGCTAAATTGGCGCCGCCCCTGTGGGCGGGCCCAGCGTCGCCAGGGTGCATTTGGGCTGGATTGGCGATTATGGGGGGCAGCGCTGTCAGGTCAGACGCTCATTCTTCAAGCGCCCTGACCCTGAAAAATTTTGATGTTCGAAGGCAACTCGGCCGGCACTGTGAACGCGGCGTCCCGGACGCCTTGGGTGCGGCAAGCCGTCAATGCGCGGGACCGGCACTGCGAGGGCGTCACGCCGTAGGCCGCACGAAAGGCGCGTCCCGCTGCGGTGTGGCTTTCAAGGCCCCACCGACCGAGAACACTGGCGATCTTTTCGTGCGCCAGCGTCGGATCGGAGAGATCCCGGTACGCGCCCGTCAGCCGCCGCGTAAGGATGTATTTCCCGATCCCGCCATGAGATTCGAACATCCGGTACAGGGTCGGCCGCGTGATGAAGAACTGGTCCACCAGCGCGGCCGGGGCAAGGCGAGGGTCGCCCAGGTCGCGTTCGATCCGACGACAGATGGCGCGGAACTGGCTCTTGCGCATTTCGGCCCGGCTGGCGGCGCGGTGCTGGCTGCCCGCCTTGACCACGGCGGCCAGGAGGGCGGCCGTCGATCGGCTCCATTCCAGCCCCTCTGCGACGGTCAGGTCTGGGCCCTGGCTCCACATGTCTTCGATATGTTCGCGCACGGTGACGCCGTCTTCCGTATCCCGGCGCAGGATCAGCCCGTGCAGGTCGCTGACGTCGGCCAGCAGCGGCTCCAGCAGACCGCGCTCGACGATGACCGACAGGTTGTCGATTCCCTCGGTGCGGATGGCGACGGGCCGGGCCAGATCCAGCATGCAGACATCGCCGGGGGCCACCGAATGCTCGGCGCCGTCAAGGGTCATGACGAAGCCGTGGTTTAGATAGAACTGGACATGGAAGTGATCGACCCCGGTCCGCGCGATGGTCTGGGGGCTGCGGGTCATGATCGAGGCGGACGACCGGGATTGGCCCAGCTTGATCGGGCCATAATCATAGACGGCGAAGTCCATGACGTAGTTCGCGCGCACCTCGGGCGTCGGGGCCTCCAGGTCGAACATCGCCGCCATCACCTCGCGACAGGCAGCGAAACTGTCGGCGTAATCGGCGCCGATATAGGCCGTCAGATACGGCAGCCGGTCAGTTCTGGAGCCTGTCGTCATGGGCCGGTTCCGATGGTCTGAAGGATGATCTGTAGGCGTTCGAGAAACGGCTAAGGCGAGAATCTTTCCACCCAGCGTCTCAAAATGATGCGTTCGCGACCTGGGCGCCTTGCGGCCGATCTCGAAGACGAGACTAAGCGGTTTCGAGCGGGGCGGGGAGCCGCCGCGAAGAGCGTGCGCGTCACGTGGGGGGATTGGCCATGGCGGGTCGGGAATGTGAAACGGTGCGCGCGCGCCGCAATGCCTGTCGGGCGGCCCGTTGGCTGGGGGCTGTGCTCGCCAGGAGCTCGCGCGCCACGTGCGGGGCGATCTTCAATGGGCTTGTGGCGCTGGCGCTTGTCGCGGGTGTCTTGATGGCCGGTTCTCCCGCCCAGGCTCAGACCGAGACGTTCGACCAGGATGGACGGACCATCGAATACTCCACCGGGCACTATGGCTCCGTGGGCATGGGGCATTATCTGATTCAGGACGGTTCCGGCGAATACGTCATGATGTTCTACAAGCCGGTGAATGTTCCCGCCGGCAGAACATACACGTCGGCCAGCGTCAGCTATCGCTATGACGTCGGCCATGGCGCCGGAAACGCCGTGAACATCACATTGATGAGCACTGAGGCGACGTACGATGCGGCGGGGTTCAGTCTGATCAGAACCAGCCCCTCTGTCGGCGGGTTCATATTGCAGTCGGGCAGCGGCGTGGCGACGACCAGCCTGTCCAACACCGTGGTCAACGAGATGAACCGCCTGTCCGCCGACGGCGGCGGGTGGCTGTATCTGGGCGTCTCCATGGCCAGCCCGAGCGCCAGCGTGTCCGCTTCGGCCTATCCGTTCGACGTGGTCGCCGAATTCGCCGTTCCACAGCCGACGATCTCGTCCATCTCGCCCAACAGCGGCCCCACCTCCGGCGGCGCGACCGTCACCATCACGGGGACCAACCTCGCCGACGCCAGCGCCGTGACCTTCGGCGGCAATGCGGCGACCCATTTCACGGCGACCGCCACCAGCATCAGCGCCGAGGTTCCCGCCCGCGCCGCCGGGGCTGTGGCCGTGGTCGTCACCACGCCGGGAGGGACCGCGACAGGCGCCTATACCTATGTCGGTGCGCCCACGATCTCGACGATCTCTCCGAACAGCGGTCCCGCCACCGGCTTGCAGACGGTCGTCATCACGGGAACGAACCTGGCGACCACGACGGCCGTGGCCTTCAACGGCGCTGCGGCGGCGATAATCAGCCGCAGCGATACGGAACTGCGGGTCACCAGTCCGGCCCAGGCGGCAGGCGCGGTGACCGTGACCGTCACGACGCCCGGCGGCAGCGCGACCGGCGGCTACACCTATGTCGCGGCGCCCACGATCACGACCATTTCGCCCGATGTCGGCCCCACAAGCGGGGTCTATACGGTCACCGTAACCGGAACGAACCTGGAGGGCGCGACGAGCATCACCTTCGGCGGCGTGACGGGGGCCATCATGGGGCGCAGCGCCACCCAGCTCCAGGTCGCGGGACCGGCGCTCTATACGCCCAGAACCGTGGACGTGGTCGTCACCACGCCCGGCGGAACCGCCACGGCTGTCAACGGCTTCACAGCGGCGGACAAGCCGGTGGCCGGGGACGTCACCTATGGCCCGCTGATCCCCTACAACACCGGCACGGCGACGCCGACGATCTTCAGCCTGGCCGCGAATGTGACCAACAATCCGACGCGCTATGCGGTCGGATCGACGACGACGGCGCAAGGCGGGACGGTGGGCATCGATGACGCCGGACAGGTCAGCTACACGCCTCCGGTCGGCTATCGCGACGCGACCGACACCTTCACCTACACGGCCTCCAATGCCATCGGTGCGTCCGATCCGGCGACCGTGACGGTGCGGATCGGCAACCCGGCCTTCACCATCGCCCTGCCTGCGGCCAGCGGGAGGGTAGGCGAGCCCTACAACAGCGCGGGCGCACCGCTGACGGTCACAGGCGGCCGGGCGCCCTACGTCGACTTCTCGGCGACCGGCTTGCCGGACGGGCTGAGCATGAACAGCGCGGGCGTGATCTCCGGCACGCCGACGGGCCTTGCCAATGCGAGCATCCTGATCACCCTCAACGACAGTTCGACAGGCAGTGGGCCGGCGACCGCGTTTTCGCTGCGTTACCTGACCATCGACCCGCCGAACCTGACCCTGTCTCCGGCCGCGGGCGCCTTGCCCGGCGCTCTGCAGCACGCCGCCTACAGCCAGACCTTCTCCGCCGCCGGCGGCACGCCGGACTACAGCTATACGCTGCGTGGCGGAGCTTTGCCGGCCGGCCTGACCCTGTCGGCCGGTGGAGTCCTGTCGGGGACGCCGACCCAGCGGGGTACGTTCACTTTCACGATCCGGGCGACGGACTCATCGAGAGGCGGCGTATTCCACATCGACAACGCCTACAGCCTGGAGGTGGTCCTGCCTGCGCCGCCGACGGCGGGGGCGGTGGCCACGACCGTCGCAGCGAACAGCAGCGGCAATAGACTAACGCCGGTCCTTGGCGGACCGCAGGCCGACAGCATCGCGGTGGCTCAAGGGCCGGCACATGGTGTGGTCACCGTGTCCGGCCTGACCTTCCTCTATACGCCGACGGCGGGTTACTCGGGCGACGACAGCTTCACCTATGTCGCGACCAATGCGGGCGGCGATTCCGTCTCCGCGACGGTCACGGTGACGGTGACGCCGCCGGTTCTGGCCCTGGGCGATCTGTCGCCTGCAACCGCCGAGGCGACGACGCCGTATGGGGCGATCCTGACCGCCTCGCTCGGGACGGGGCCCTACAGTTTCGCGGTTTCGAACGGCGCCTTGCCGCGAGACGTGACTCTGTCGCCCGACGGCGTCCTGTCAGGCGCGCCGACCGTGGCGGGCGCCTTCAGCTTCGAGGTGCGGGCGACGGACGTTCATGGCGCGACCGGAACCCGCGCCTACACCTTGCAGGTCGACGCGCCGAGCGTGAGGCCCGCGCCCGCCGAGGGGGCCCTGCCGGGTGGCCTTCTGACCATGGCCTACAGCCAGACATTAACCGCCACGGGCGGCGTCGGACCCTATAGCTGGGCGGTGACCGGCGGCCAGCTTCCGGCCGGTCTGACGCTGGCCACGGGTGGCGGCCTGACCGGCACGCCGACCCTGGCGGGAAGCCACAGCTTCACCGTGACGGCGACCGACGTCTTCGGTTTCACCGGGACGGCCGTCTATGCGCTGGAGATCGGCGTCCCGGTCCCGACGGTTCAGCCGCAGACGGCCACGGCCGTGGGCGGCCAGAGCGTGACCCTGGACGTCACCCATGGCGTGGTAGGGGTGGATATCACCTCGGTGTCGGTGGTCTCGCCGCCGGCGCATGGGACCGCCGTCGTCCAGGGAATGAGCATCGTCTATACGGCTCGCGGCGACTTCTCCGGGACCGACAGTTTCACCTACACGGTCAACAATGCGGGCGGGGCCTCGGCGCCCGGCACGGTGACCATCACCGTCCGTCCCGCCGTGGCGACCGGTCCTGAAAAGACGGTCACCATCCTGGCCGGTCGGACCGCGACGGTGGAGCTGACCGCAGGCGCCGGCGGCGCGCCCTTCACTGGCGCCGCAGTGGTTTCGGTGGGGCCGGGTCAGGCGGGAACGGCGCGGATCGTATCGCGCACCGGCCAAGGCGGGATTCAACTCTATGATCTGGTCTTTACCCCGGCGGACGGCTTCACCGGTGAGGCGACTGTACTTTACACCTTGAGCAACGCCTTCGCGGTCAGCGCTCCAGGCACGGTGACCATCACGGTGGAACGCCGTCCAGACGCGGGCGTCGATCCCGAGGTGCGGGGCGTGGCGACCAGCCAGGTGACCGCGGCCGGCCGTTTCGCCGGCGCCCAGATCAGCAATTTCCAGCGCCGTATGCAGGCCCTGCGCGATGGGACCAATGGCTCGTCCAACGGCCTGAGCCTGAACCTTGTCGGCTCCAGCCGCGACCGCGACCCACGCATGGCCCTGCGCCGTGAACTGGGACAGCCGGTGACCTCTCTGGATCGAGATGCCCTGAACGACGACCGGGATCGGGAGATGCTGGTGCTGAATCGGTGGGCCGACCGCCGATCGACCGGTACGACCGGTCCGTCCAGATTCGGCGATCGTCTGAACGCCGCGCCGACGACGACAGATCAGACGCGCGGCCATTCCATCGGCTTCTGGACGGCCGGTTCGGTCGACTGGGGTCGGGAGGCCGCGGATGGTCAGGACGACAGTCGCTTCACCACTCAAGGGGTGAGCGCAGGTCTGGATGTTCGGGTCAGCGACCGGCTTATCCTGGGCGGCGGCCTAGGCTACGGCGAGGACCGGACCAGGATCGGGGATCAGGGCGCCCTCAGCGAAGGCTCGGCCGTCACCGGCGCCCTATACGCCAGCTGGCGTCCGGCCGAGGCCTTTTATATCGACGGCGTGATAGGCTACGCCGACCTGGCCTTCTCTTCTCGGCGCTGGGTCCAGGGTCTGGGCGGCGATCCTTCAGGCTATGCCTATGGGGACCGTTCGGGCGACATCCTGTTCGCCTCGGCCGCCTTCGGGCGGGTCATCCGGCGCGCCGCCCTGACCAGCGAAATCTATGCTGGGGTCGATGCGCGCGAGATGACGCTGGATGCTTTCACCGAGACGGGCGCCGGGCTGTCGGCCCTGGCCTGGGACGCGCTGAAGCAGAGCGGTCTGTCGGCCAATCTGGGCGCGACCCTGCGCTGGAGCCTCGATACCCGGCGCCACGGTCAGATCTGGCCCAGCGCGCGGGTGGAATGGTCGCATGAACTGGAGCGCATGGGCGACCAGGGGGTCCGCTACGCCGATTGGGCGGGCAGCCCCAGGTATCTGATTCCGCTGGATGAATGGTCGCGCAATGCGGTCAATCTGGATCTGGGGCTGGAGTGGTCGCTGAATGAACGGCTGATGCTCAACTTCGGCTACCGGGCGATGTACGGCGACGCCAGTTCCAGCCACGGCGGCCAGTTCGGGCTGAAGTACGGATGGTGATGGCGCCGGCGCGTGGATTCGGCGTCTTGTCAGCCCGAGGCGACCGGAAAACCGATCGTCAGCACGACAATCGCGTCGACAACTCAGACCTGTCTCCCGACGATCCGCGTGGCCTGAGATCGGAACGGAAATAGAGCCGATCCGCCTGTCCGGTATGCGGCCCGAACCGCGTTTTCGTGTTCGGGGCTGTATCTTGAGAGGATCGGAACATGAAACGATGGATTGCGGGGCTGTCGGCCTTGGTGGTGCTGGCGGGCGGCGCGACGGGGGCTGCGATGGCCCTGGCGCAGGGGGGACCGTCCCTGACCCTGTATGAGGGCGAGGGCTATGGCGGTCAGTCCAAACGGATCGACCGCGCCGTGCGCGACCTGAACAGCGTGCGGTTCAACGACATGGCGCGCAGCCTGGTCGCCGAAGGTCGGTGGGAAGTCTGTCTGGACGCCGCCTTCCGGGGCCAGTGCCGGATCGTCCAGGGCCAGGTCAGCGACATGGGCGACTGGAACGGCTCCATCTCGTCCGTCCGCTATCTGGGACCGGCCGACTGGGGCGCGGCGGGCGGATCGGCCGTCGGCGGCGGATCGACTGTGGCTGCGACGCAAGGGCAACAGGTTCCCGCCGCACAGCCTCAGGAGGAGTGGCGGCCCATGCAGCGGACCGATCTTTTCGGCAGCGACTATCATGAGTTCGACCTGAACTCGGGCCAGGACTGGCGCGCCTGCAAGTCGGCCTGCGACGCCGATGGCCGGTGCCAGTCGTGGACCATGACCATCCCCGGCTCGACCCTCTATGGTCGGTGCTATCTGAAGAACACGGTGCCGACCCCGACCGAGGCCGAATGCTGCATTTCGGGCATCAAGGGCGCGCCCAGCGCCGGCGGCCCCGGTGCGGGCGGTCAGGCGGCCAGCGGCGGCTATGCTGGCGCTCAAGGGTCATCGCGCGGGCCCAATGCGGCCGAAACCGCGGCCCAGCGCGCGGCCCGTGTGGCGGCCGAGGAAGCCGAACGTCGGACGCACGACCGCATCCGCGAAGGCATCGGCCGGATCTTCTGATCGGATGAAGCCTTGTCGGCCGGTCGGTCTGCGCGACCGGCCGGCCGATCCTGCGTAAATGGGAGACAGACCGATGCGAGCACTGTTGAAATTGGCGTTGGCGGCGACCCTGGTCATGGCCGGTCCCGCGTGCAGCCAGACCCCGCCCTCCGCCGCTCCCGCTGACGGCGGCGAGGATGCAGGCGCGCTCAGCGCGGCGGGCGCGTTTCAGGGGAACTGGCGCGTCACGCGCCTGGACGACCCGGACGATGCGGCCCTGATGGCGCTGCAACTGCGCCACGACGGGGATCTGCTGGAGGGTGAATATGTGCTGCACCAGCCGTTCTGCGATGTGGACCAGCCTCTGCCTCTGCCGTCGAACCTGGATTGCGAATTCACGGGCCTTTCCGCGTCGTTCGACGATGGAACGGCGCGTAATGCGGAGGCGCGGCTGATCCTGAGGCCGGGCGCCGACGGGGCGGACCATCGTCTGGTCTTCCCGCTGCCGGCGGGGGATGTGCCGGCGAACGGGGCCTATTTCGCGCCGGGCGAAGAGACCCCGGTTCGTATCCGCGTCACGCGTATGCCGGACCTGTGAGGCCCGACGTCTTCAGCGGCCGGGGGTGCGGGCGATGCAGTCGGCGACTTTCGGCTGGTTGGCCTCCCATTCCGCGCGCGTGACGATCGGCGCGCGAGCCTGGGTCTGGATGGCGGCGAACTCGTCTTCCGAGAGGCCCGCGGCCTTGGCGCGACGGTCGGCTTCGACGCGCCAGCGGGTCTGATTGCGAACGCCCGCTGCGGCGCTCGCGTCGCCACCCAGAATGTCGTGCGCCATGGCCTGGGAGATCAGGGAGTGACAGGTCAGGGCGTCGATGACGTCCTCGCGCGTGGCGGGGGGACCGGCGGGCGCGACCGCCTCGACCGCCTCGACCGCTTCGGGCGCCGCGGCCGCGCCGTTCGTCGTCGCCGGAACGGTGGCCGACGGTTCGCTGTCGCCACAGGCGCCCAGGGCCAGAGCCGCCGTCGTGGCGACCATCAGAAAACGCATTCGCATGTCGATGTCCTTGCCTATTTCCCTTTATCAAACGAAGATTCGCGGACCGACCGGACACGCCCGGTCGGCGGGGATGCCGTCATGCGTCTGGCAAGCGTCGGAGGGATGTCTTGACCGCCACAGCGATCGATATGTCCGCCGCCGCGCGTGACCACCGGCCCCGGGCGTCAGAGGCCCGCATCGAGGATCGCCTGGTCGACCGACTGACGCCCGAACTGTGGGACGCCCTGCGCCGCATCGCCCGGCGCGAGCGGTTTCGGGTCCGGGCCGGCGAGACCCTGCGCGTCACCGCCCTGGTCAGCGAGGCCTGGCTGAAGCTGCGCCGCAGTCAGACCTTCCACGATGACGCCCATTTCCTCAGCGCGGCGGCGGTGGCCATGCGACACGTCCTCGTCGATCACGCCCGCTCGCGCCTGGCCGCCAAGCGCGGCGGCGGCAAGGCCGACCTGCTGCTGGACGACGTGGAGCCCTTCTGGGAAAGCGACAGCCGCCTGATCGAGCTGGACGAGGCGCTGGACCGGCTGGGACGGCTGAACCCGCGTCTGGCGCGGGTGGTCGAATATCGCTTCTTCGCCGGCTATGGCGAGGAGCAGGTGGCCGAGATCATGGGCGTCACCGACCGCACCGTGCGTCGCGACTGGGTCAAGGCGCGGGCCTGGCTGTTCCGCGAACTGTCGGTGGATGAGGGGGTCAGCCCGCCGTAAGACCGTACTGACGCCTGATCTTTTCGATGGTCTCGACCTGGGCCGCCCCGCCGGCGCCCAGGGGGGCCAGGCCCGCCGCCGCCTCGTTCAGCAGCCGCGCCGCCTCGGGCCGCCGCCCCTGCGCCGCGCGCGTGCGCCCCAGGGCGACTTTCAGCACCGCAGCGGCCGGATGCGCCTCGCCCAGCGCCGCGACGACATCCGCCAGGGCCGCCTCGGCCGTTCGCGCCGCCTCCGAGGTCGCGCCCAGGGCCAGTTGCGCCTCGCTGAGACCGGCCGAGGCCGAGGCGAAATGCAGGCTGCCTACGCCCGCATGTTCGCGCGCCATAGCGGCGGCTTCGCGCAGCAGTGCGACCGCTTCGGACGGGCGGCCCAGCTGGGTCAGGGTCTTGCCGTGGTTGCTGAGCAGCGCCGCCATGGCCGCCGAGGCGCCATAGAGGCCGCGCCGCACCTGCACCGCCCGGCGGAACAGAGGCTCGGCCTCGGCCGGCCGTCCGGCCAACACATGCAGGGCCGCAAGGTTGTTCAGGGTGTTCAGGGCGTCCGGCCCGGTGTCCAACCCCGTCGCCGCCCAGACCGCCAGCGCCGACTGGAACGACGGGATCGCCTCGTCCCGCTGACCGCCGGCGACCAGCATCACACCCAGATCGTTGTGATAGACGCCGGTCTCGCGATGGTTGGCGCCGCTGATGGCGATGCGCATCGGCAGATGGGTGCGCAACAGGTCGATGGCCGCGTCCGTCTGGCCCTGATCCCGCAGCAGGCGCGCCTGCACCAGACGGCTGTCGACCAGTTGCGAGCGCCAGCGATCCTCGTCCCCGCGCCAGAAGGTCTGGGCCTGGGTCAGCAGACGCTCGGCCTCGTCCTTGTCGGCCTGTTTCAACCGCACCTGGGCCAGGTCATAGGCGGCCGAGGCGGCCAGATCGGGCCGCACGCCGGGCGCCTCGACCAGGCGCCGCAGCAAGGGTTCGGCCGCCGCATAGTCGTCCAGATAGAAGAACAGTTCGCCCAGGGTGTGCAGCACCGGCCCGCCGCGCGCCGGGTCGCGGTCGAACAGCGCCGTCACCCGCTCGGCGGCGACCTCCAGCACGCGGCCGGCGTCAGCGTCCGGCCCGCCGGCTTCGGCCGCCCCGCGCAGCATGAAATGCAGATACTGCTGCACCGCCTCCAGCCGCGCCTGTTCTCGCACGGCGACATCGCGTTGCCGACGCGCCGCCTCGGCCTGCCACAGGGATGCGGCGAGGCCTGCCGACAGGCTGAGGGTGATCGCCGCCGCCGCCGCGATGGGCCAGCGCCGCCGCCGGACGAAGCGCGCCACGGCGTAACCGCGCTCGCCCTGCCGCGCCGTAACCGCTTCACCCGCCAGGGCGCGGCGCAGATCCTGGGCCAGGGCGTCGATGGTCGGATAGCGGGCCTGCGGCTCCTTGCGCAGGGCGCGGGCCAGGATGGCGTCCAGATCGCTTTTCAGGGCAGGACTGATGGGTGCGATCATCGGCGTCGAGGCCAGTCGCGGCGTCTCCATGTCCAGCACCTGGCGCACCGCCGTGGCCACCGGCGCATCGCCCAGATCCAGCGGCGGCCGGCCGGTCAGCAGCTCGAACAGAACCGCGCCCAGCCCATAGACATCCGTCGCCGTGCCGGGCGTCTGGCCCCGCAGCAGTTCGGGCGCGGCGTATTCCAGCGACAGCGGCGTCTCGGTGGCCTTGCGGTCGCCGGTGAACAGGGTCGCCACGCCAAAGTCGATCAGCCGCGTCCGCCCCTCGTCATCGACCAGAATGTTCGACGGCTTCAGATCGCGGTGCACGATCAGGCGCGAATGGGCGTGGGACACGGCCTCGCAGACGGCCAGCACCAGCCGGACGCGGGTCGCGGCGTCGGCGCCATGGGTTCGGCATCAGTCGTCGATCGGGGCGCCGGCCACATATTCCAGCACCATATAGGGGCGGCCGTCGTCGCTGATGCCGCCGTCCAGCAGACGCGCCACGCCGGGATGCTCCAGTTCAGCCAGGATCTGCCGCTCGGCCTGGAACCGTCCCCAATAGGATTTCGGCAGGGGCCGCATCAGCTTCAGCGCGGCGGACTGGCGATACTCGCCATCGGCGCGTTCGGCGCGATAGACCTCGCCCATGCCGCCCGAGCCCAGCCGCGACTGCAGCAGCCAGGCGCCGAACCTCTGGCCCGTGGCGGATGGCTCGGCGACCTCTGGGGCCTCAGGCGCCAGAAACGCGCCGCTGCGATCGGCGGCCTGCAGCAGGCTCAGCACCTCATCGGCCAAGGCGTTGTCGGCCGCCATGCGCCGGACCCAGGCCTCACGCTCGGCCGCGGGTTGATCCAGTGCCTCGTCGAAAAGCTGTTCGACCCGCCGCCAATCCATTCAGAGCCCCCACCCGTGAGCCGCGAGACTGGGAACCGGGCTCGGCCCCGTCAAGCGCCGCCGTTGCTGTAGATCAGGGTGACGCGCGATCCGTGCTCTTCGGGGGCGATGCTGACCTGGACGCCGCGATCGACGTCGTCGGCGCTGCTGGCGGTCATCATCAGGACGCCGTTCAGATTGGCGTCGGTTCGTTCCGTCAGGCCCGAACCGTCCAGGCGCGAGCGATAGAAGGCCGCGACCCTGTCCGGGGCGTCGCCCGTCACGAACACCATCATGCCGCCCTTCTGCGATCCGGTGGAGCCGGAACTGACCCCGCCGACCGTGCTTTCGATACGGCCGCCCGGATAGACCGGCAGGAAGGACGGCAGATCGACCGCCGTCATCCGCGTCGCGGCCGAACCGTGCGCGATCTCGACGCGTTCGCCGTCCTCGCCCCGCACCGTTTGACGCTCGCCGCTGCAGGCCACGAGGCCCAGCCCCACCACGCCGATGACGGCCAGGCCGATGATCCGTGTCTTCATGGTCTTTCCCCCGGTGTTCATCATCGAGAACGGACTGGCCCTACGGGACCGGACATTCCGGGTCATGTCGCATCCCGATAAAGGCAGGCCATTCGCCGGGCGGTTTCCCGGTCGGCGCGGAACTGGGCGCGGTACTCGGCCCGCGCCGCCTCGGGCATCATGGCCAGGATGCGGTTCAGCACCGCGTCGACCTCGGCGTCGGACATGCGGCAGGCCAGGTCCATGGGCGCGCCCGCCGAACTGCCTGCCGCAGACGTCGGTTGCGGATCATCCTGGGCGCGGCGCGAGGCGGCGTTCATGGCGGCGTGCTCCGCCGGGGACAGGCGGCTCCACAGCAGTTCGCCCCTCATCTCGACCGGCCGCGCCATGGTCAGGGCGATGGCGTCGCGCGGCGTGGTGGGCAGGGCCGCCACCATGTGCAGGACGCCGCTGATGTCGCCGTCCAGACGCGGCGAACAGCGGTCCGAAGACGGCGTGAACCGCGCCTCGTGGGCGGGAATGATCGGACCGGATACGCTTAATCGGCGGCTGCCCATTAGAGAGGCGCTCTGCGAACGTCACGGACGGTGACCGAACTGGCGTCGTCACGCTCAGTGGCGATGGCCCGGACGCGCCCGAAGCCCAAGGCAGTGGCGCTGGTTCTGGCCGGTCCATGGTCGTCCGGCTTATAGCGCTGCACGCTGGCCATGCATCGTTCGAACGTCTGCAATGCGGCGCAGCTTTGCATTTTGCCTTCCGGCCGTTGTGGAGACCTGACCCTGTTCGCCCAATGCTCGTTGGCTTCCATTCGGGGGGCGGGTGGCCGATCGAACGTCAGGCCTCAGGAATCTCGGTGATGGGCGCGTATGGCGTTGCGATAGGCGCCGCCGACCGGCAGTTCGGCGCCGCAGGCCAGACGCACCTTCAGGCTCTTGGCCGACTGAAGCACCGCCACGACCTGGCTGGGTCTGATCATGGCCGAGCGGTGGATGCGCATCAGGCCGTGCGGCGCGGCCAAAGTCTCCATTCGCGCCATGGTCGTGCGGTGCATCCAGGTGCGGCCTTCGGCATGCAGGAAGACATGATCGCGCGCGGCGGTGATGTGCGACACCTGCGACAGCGGCACCCGCACTTGGCCCTGCCGCACCTTGACCCACAGGGCGTCCGAAGCCGGCGGCGCGGCGCGATCCGCCGCCTGTGCTGGCGGCCATGGGCGGGATGTAGTTCAGCAGCAGAAAGTCGAACGGATGATGCCCCTGCATGGCGTGGCCGGTGGCCGCCATCAGCACGGCGAAGACCCAGACCAGGATCACCATCCGAATGACGACGGGCGTTATCGCGGGTTCGCGCAGGATCGCGCCAGGGTGATTTTCAGCACTGACCGGCAATCTTTCCCCCCGATCCGGTGAAGCCTCGCGCCAACTCCGTGGAACGGCCACGCTTCGGCTTAGAGAAGAAAGGATCGGCGGGGTTTAGCAACCCCCGTTCGTCGTATGCCGCGCCGGTTTCGTCGTGTGTTTTGCGCAAGCCCGTACGACACGGTCGTCAAAACATATCGCCGTTTTGTCGCGGCAATGCCCACGTTCGTCGCAAGCCGGTCGACGCTGAAAGGCCGTCGCACGAAGAGTCCGGCATCGAAGACGGGGGACATGATTCCAATGAAGATGCTGGGAGCCGTTCTGGCCTTGGCGACCGGACTGGGTGTGGCGTCGGCCGCCCATGCCGGGCCGGTCACCGATACGCAGACCATTGATCATGTGACGTTGCGCATGCCCGCCCCGATCGGGCCGCGGACCGATGTGACGGTGACCCTGGTCGCCCAGGCCGACACGAACGACCTTTTCAACACACCCAATGTGTACGGCGTGAACGGCAAATGCGTGTTGGCCGCCTCCGCGACCATAACCGTCACCGGCGTGCCGACGCAGACCATCGCCTCGCCGGTGCATGTCTGCGCCACCGTGAGCGGGGAACGCGCCGGATTCTACACCAGCGCCGGCGGTGTGGACATGATGATGGGGTCGCCATCGGCCTATGTCATCGACCTGGATCAGGACACCAGCATCAACTATGCGCCCTCGGATGTTCGTCCGGGCGCGGGCACGCCCACCCTGGCCATTTCGGCCGAGGCGCCGGGGGGCGGCAATGTGCTGTTCACCCACGCCTATGCGACGCACCAGTCCTTCCCCAACACCGTCGCCAGCAGCTTTGTCGTGGATGTCGGCGCCGCCCCGCCGCCGCCGCCCGCAACGGTGCCGACCCTGTCGGAATGGGCGATGATCCTGCTGGGCCTGCTGCTGGCGGGCGGGGCGGCGCTGCATCTGAACCGGCGACGCATGTCGGTCTGAACGCCGCCTCGATCTGGCGGTCGCCGTTGTCGCTCTGCTATGGACGCGCGACCCCACGATCCGAGGAACCGACCATGCGCCTTGCCCTGTTGTCCGCACTGACGGCCACGGCCGCTCTGTCTTGTTCCCTGGCCGCCTGTTCGCCGCCGGCCGAAAAGGCCGAAGCGCCGCCGGCCGCCGTCGGGGTTCAGGCGGCCGACGCCTGGTGCCGCCCGTCGCCCAAGGGCGCGCGCGTGGGCGCCTGTTACCTGACCCTGACCGCGGGCCAGGCCGATCGCTTCACCGGGTTCACCACGCCGGCGGCCGCGACGCCCCAGATCCACACCATGTCCACCGAAGGCGGCATGATGCAGATGCGCCAGCTGACCGAGGGGCTGGCCCTGCCGGCCGGTGAGGCCGTGGCGTTGAAGCCGGGGGCCGAACATCTGATGCTGATCGACCTGGCCCAGCCCCTGGTCGAGGGCGCGCAGGTGACGCTGAACCTGACGTTTGAAACGGCGCCCGCGCTGACGGTCCAGGCCGTGGTTCGCGCCCCGGCCGTCGACGGGGAACACGGCGCCCGGGAACACAGCGCTGGCCACGGCTGAGGCCTCAGGCCGCCTGGGCCTGTTCGGTCTGTTCCGGGGCCGCGGCGCCGGGGCGGCGCACCGGCAGGTCGAAGGACACGGTGGTTCCGTCGCCCGGCTGGCTTTCCATGTGCAGGGCGCCGCCGTGCAGTTCGATCAGTGACTTGGTCAGGGCCAGACCCAGGCCGGTGCCCTGTGTCGTCTTGGAATGCTGGCCCTCGACCTGCTCGAACGGGCGGGCCAGGCGGTCCAGGTCTTCCTGGGCGATGCCGATGCCGGTGTCGGTGACCGCCACCCGCACCCGCTCGGCGCCCAGGGCCGCCAGGCGCACGGTGATCGATCCGCCCTCGGGCGTGAATTTGATGGCGTTGGAGATCAGGTTCAGCATCACCTGCTTGCACCCGCGATGGTCGGCCTCGATCTCGGGCAGGCCGGCCGCCGCCTCGACCGTCAGGGACAGGCCCGCCTCCTGCGCCTTGCCGCGCATCAGCCGCACCGCGTCGTCGCACACCTCGCGCAGCGACACCGCCTCATAGTGCAGGGTCATCTTGCCGGCCTCGATCTTGGCCATGTCCAGGATGTCGTTGATCAGGCTGAGCAGATGCTGGCCTGACTTCAGGATGTCGGCGGCGTAGCCCTTGTATTTGGCGTCGCCCAGCGGGCCGAACAGCTCGGCGGCCATGATCTCGGAAAAGCCGTTGATGGCGTTCAGCGGCGTACGCAGCTCGTGGCTCATATTGGCCAGGAACTCGGACTTGGCCTGGTTGGCGGCCTCGGCGCGGGTCATGGCCACTTCGTATTTGCGGGCCAGCAGAGACAGCTTCTCCTGGCTGGCCTCCAGCTGATCGACCATGGCGCGCAGATTGTCCGACGCCTTCTGCCGCTCGGCTTCCTGTTGCTTGATGGCGGTGATGTCGGCGGCCGACACCACCGAGCCGCCGTCCGAGGTGAAGCGTTCGACCAGCTGCAGCCAGCGGCCGTCGTGCAGTTCGACCTCGCGCGCGCCCGCCCGCCCGCCGGCGCCGGGGTGTTCGGTCTTCACGGCCAGGGCCGCGATGCGGTTCAGCTCGTCCTTCAGCGCCCCCTTCTGGACCACGCCGGGCGCAAAGCCGAAGGCGTCCTGGAACGCCTGGTTGCACAGGATCAGCCGGCCCTGTTTGTCGAACAGAACGAAGGCGTCGGACACGCTTTCGATGCCGTCCCGCAGCCGGCTTTCGGCCGCCTGGGCCTGGGCCTTGGCGCGGCGGGCCTCGGTGATGTCCAGCGCCACGCCCAGGATGGCGGTGAAGCCGGTCTCGCCCCGGTCGCCCCGGCCCTGGCCGCGCGCGTCGATCCAGCGGACGCGACCGGCCGCGTCCTTGACCGGAAAGGTCACCTCGAAGGCGCCGAAGGCCGCCGCCTGGCGCAGGGCGTGGCCGACCTGGTCGCGATAACGGGCGTGCACCCGCTCCATGAAGGCCTCGGCCGGAACCGGGCCGCCGCCGTCGAAGCCCATCATCTCGGCCATATAGTCCGACAGGTTCACCTCGCCGCTGTCGGCGTCCCATTCCCACACGCCGCAGCGCGCAGCCTCGACCGCCACGCGGAAGCGGCGCTCGGACGCGGCCCACAGGCGGCTGGCCCGCGCCTGACGCCAGCGGTTCAGCAGCACCAGCAACAGCACCGCAACGCCCAGCAGCAGGGGCGTGATCAGAACCCAGGCGTCGTTCAGCAGGGCCGCCGCGCCGGTGTCGATGGGCATGGAGGCGACCGCGATGACGCCGGCGCCGGCCGGAACCGCAGCCACCAGGCGGGTGTGGCCGTCGACGGGCGCGGTGCGGGGCGCGGGCGGGGTCTCGGCTTCCAGAGCGTTCAGCGCCGCGACGTCCAGGCCGATGGCCTCGGCCGATCCGCCGATGCTCGCCGACCAGGTCGAAGCCAGAACCGTCTGACCTGTCGCCAGAGACAGGTCCGGCGCAACGCGCGCAGCCGCATCCACGCGGACCACCGGCGGGGTGATGCGCGCGGCCATGCGGCGTGCGGGGCCGGACGTCGCCACGATCACGCCCGACCGGTCAGCCGACGCCGCCGGCGTGTCGGGCGCGGCGCCGACGGCGAAGATTCGGGCCTCTGCGCCCTGGGCCTCCAGAGGCGCGCCGTCGGCGTCCAGCACGGCGAAGGCGGTGTCGGGGGCCACGGCGCGGGCGGCGTTCAGCGCCTGGGCCGACGCCGCGCCGGCGTTCAACAGCGCCTGACCGGACGACAGGCCCGCCTGGGCCAGGGTCAGTCGCGTCTGGAACCGCGCCGCCAGCAGCTCGGCATCGGTCTGAAGCGCGGCCTGGCGCAGATGCAGGGCCTCACGCGCCGGGCGGGCGATCTCGCGCGCGAACAGCAGCACATAGGCCGCGACGCCCAGGGTGACGACAAGCAGCAGGATGCGCGCCCAGGCCGGCGGGGCCTGGCGACGGTCCGAGGCACGACGGCCCGGCCCTTGAAAGCGGCGCTCCTTGCTGGGCAAGGGGCTCTCCTGAACGATTCGACGATGGCCGTGAATCTAGGCTGCGTCGGCGAATCCTGTCGAGCGCGCGATTCGCATCGACGGGATTCGCACCGTCAGGGGCGCAGCATCAGGGGGCGCCGGTTCAGGCGGCCTCGACCACGCGCGGCGCGGCGATCTCGGTCGGCGGCGGCGACAGGATGTCGGTGACACCGCGCAGGATTTCGCGCGCTTGCCTCGCCAGGGCCAAAGCCTCGGCCGGGGCGTCGTCCGGCGCCTCGCCCACCATGTCGGTCAGGGCCTGGGCCAGGCCCATCAGGCGCGGCGCGGCGGCGATCAGCCGGGCCTGGAACTCGATGCGGTCCGGGTCGCGGTCGTATTCGGCCCCCGGTACGCGCCAGCCGCCCCAGTCGGCCGCGTCGGTGACCACGACCGGATAGGTGCCCGGATAGGGATGGTGGGGACAGTCCTCGGCCATCTGCCACTTGTTGCGCGCGCGCAGCAGGCGCCAGTCGCCCAGGTCGCCGCCGGCCTGATCCTCGACCGGCAGCATCAGCTCATTGGCCGTGAATTCGCGCCCCAGGCCGACGTCATAGGTGACGCGCACCGGCTCATCGAACCCCTTGGCCCAGACGGGCTGCACCTGTTCGATATGGGCCCAGGCGCCGACGCATTCGACCCAGACCTTCTGGCCCTTCTGGAACTGAGCGCGCGCCATGCCGCATCCTTCTCGCTGTTCCGGCCAGAATGGCGGGCGAGCGTTGACGGGCGGTCAAGCGGAAGGGTGAAGCAGGCCTTAACGTCAGGCCGTGCGGGAGATCTCCTCCAGGGCCTCTCCAGCGTATTTCTCCTTCACCCGCGTCGACAGGTCGCCCAGAGAGACGACGCCGACCAGGCGGCCGTTCTTGTCGATCACGGGCGCGCGCCGGATCTGGCGGCGGCTCATCAGGTCCAGCACGGACTTCAGGTCGTCGTCGTCGCGCACGGTGGCGGCGTCGCGGGTGATGAACTCGACCACGGCGGTCGAGGGTGCCGCGCCGCCGGCGACGGCGCGCACCGCCAGGTCGCGGTCGGTCACCGTGCCGATCAGGGCGTCGCCGTCGGCCACGGGCATGAAGCCGAAGTCGCCGGACGCCATGCGGCGCGCGACCTCCTGGATCGGGTCGCCAGGGCGGGCGACCTGGACATCCTTGCTCATCACGTCACGAACCTTCATCGCGCCAACTCCTGTTGCGAACTGTTGGCCTGACAACCCCCGGCGGCCCCTTGCGGTTCCGCTTCCAAGCCGGGCGCGGGCCGGTTAGAGCGGGGCGACGATCAGAGGGGAACGGCCATGACCACGGCGGCGAACGAAGCGAAGGCGATCCTGGACCGGCTGGGGGTTCCGCCCTCGGCCTGGGGGGCGGGCCTGACGACCCGCTCGCCCATCGACGGCGCGACCGGCGCCGAGGTCGCGGCCACGTCCGACGTGGAGGGCGTCATCGCGCGTTCGGTTCAGGCCTTCGCCAGCTGGCGCCGCATTCCCGCGCCGCGCCGGGGCGAGCTGGTGCGCCTGCTGGGCGAGGAACTGCGCGCCGCCAAGGACGACCTGGCCCGGCTGGTGACGCTGGAAGCCGGCAAGATCGTCTCCGAAGGGGCGGGCGAGGTGCAGGAGATGATCGACATCTGCGACTTCGCCGTGGGTCTGTCGCGCCAACTATACGGCCTGACCCTGGCCAGCGAACGGCCAGGCCATCACATGCGCGAGACCTGGCAGCCGCTGGGGCCGGTGGGGGTGATCACCGCCTTCAACTTTCCCGTCGCGGTCTGGGCCTGGAACGCCTGTCTGGCCCTGGTGTGCGGTGATCCGGTGATCTGGAAGCCGTCCGAGAAGACGCCGATGACCGCCCTGGGCGTCCAGGCGGTGTTCGACCGCGCCGTCGCCCGGTTTGGGGCCGAGGCGCCGAAGGGACTGAGCCAGCTGCTGATCGGCGGGCGCGAGGCGGGCGAAGCCCTGGCCGCCGATCCGCGCATCCCCCTGGTCTCGGCCACCGGCTCGACCCGGATGGGCAAGGCGGTGGCGGCGACGGTGGCGGCGCGGCTGGGCCGGTCGCTGCTGGAGCTGGGCGGCAACAACGCCATGATCGTGACGCCCAGCGCCGATCTGGACATGGCGGTGCGCGCCGTCGCCTTTTCCGCCGTCGGCACGGCGGGCCAGCGGTGCACCACCCTGCGCCGCCTGCTGGTGCATGAGAGCGTCGCCGAGGGATTGGTAAAACGGCTGGCCGCCGCCTACGCCAGCCTGCCCATCGGCGATCCGCGCGAGCCGGGAACCCTGGTCGGCCCCCTGATCGACGAGGACGCCGGGGCCGCCTTCGACCGCGCCCTGGCCCAGGCGGTCGAACAGGGCGGGGAAGTCATCGCGGGGGGCGACCGGGTCCAGCGCGCGGGCGGCGTCTATGTGCGGCCCGCCATCGTGCGCATGCCGGCCCAGAGCGCGGTGGTGATGCATGAGACCTTCGCCCCCATCCTGTATGTCCTGACCTGGCGCGACTTCGATCAGGCGGTGGTGATGCAGAACGCGGTCCCGCAGGGGCTGTCATCCTGCGTCTTCACCGACAGCGTGCGCGAGGCCGAGGCCTTCCTGTCGGCCTGGGGCTCGGACTGCGGCATCGCCAACGTCAACATCGGCCCGTCGGGCGCCGAGATCGGCGGGGCCTTCGGCGGCGAAAAGGACACCGGCAGCGGCCGCGAATCCGGCTCGGACGCCTGGAAGGCCTATATGCGCCGCCAGACCCAGACGGTGAATTTCAGCCGCGATCTGCCCCTGGCTCAGGGGGTCAGGTTCGACGTTTAAGGGGTTCGCCGCTCCGGCAGGGCCGAGGCCGCCCGAACCAACTGCACGAACTCGGCCCGGTCGCCGAAGGGGTCGTCGCCGCGCGCACCCTGGGCCTGGTCCAGAATGCGGTCCCAGCCATAGTCGGCCGTCATCCATGGATCGCCGCGCAGCTTCTGGCCGAAGGCGGCGACGGCCAGGGCCCAGCGCGTCGCCTCGCCGGATCGGGTCGCGGCGCCTGGGTAGCGGATTGGCTGCTGGATCAGGTCGGACGTCGGCTGGCCCGGCAGTTTGTAGCGGATCTGGACGAAGCCCAGTTCGTTGCCCCGCGCGCCCGGCGCCGCCTGGGGACGCGCCGACTCATAGCGGCGGTCGGGAACCTGGGTCGGGCCGCCGACAGGGGTGATTTCGTACAGGGCCGTGACACTGGCGCCCGAGCCGACCTCGCCCGCGTCGATGCGGTCGTTGGCGAAATCCTCTTCGTTCAGTAGGCGGGTTTCATAGCCGATCAGCCGCCATTCGGCGACGCGGGCGGGGTTGAACTCGACCTGCACCTTGACGTCGTCGGCGATGGGGAAGGCGCCTCGGTCGAAGGCCGGCCCGAACAGGCGGCGCGCCTCGTTCAGACTGTCGACATAGGCGGCCACGCCATTGCCCGCCTGGGCGATGGCCTGCATCCGCGCGTCCTGATAGTTGCCGCGCCCGAAGCCATAGACCGACAGATAGACGCCGGTCCCGCGCTTGTCGGCGACATAGTCTTCCAGCCGCTTGTCGTCGGTGACGCCGACGTTGAAGTCGCCGTCGGTGAACATCAGGATGCGGTTGACCCGGTCGCGGGCGAAATTGACCTGGGCCTGGTCATAGGCGTTGGTCATGCCGGTGGCGCCCGCCGTGCCGCCCGAGGCGTAGAGGCTGGCCACCGCACAGCGCAGGCGCAGCTTGTCCGTACCCGGCGTGGGCGCCAGCGTCGTGCCCGCCCCTTCGGCGTAATAGGTCACCGCCACCGTGTCCTGGGGCCGCAGCCGGTCGATGATCAGGTTCATCGCCTGTTTGGCCAGGTCCAGCTTGTCCGCCGACCCCATGGAGCCGGAGACATCGACCAGGAAGGTCAGGTTCAGCGGGCGGCGCTGGCTTTCCGGCAGCTCATAGCCCTGAAGCCCGACATGCACGATCTGGCGCCCCTGGCTCCAGGGCGAGGGCGTGACCACGGCGGTCACCGCAAAGGGTTCCGACGCGCTCTCGGGCCGGGCGTAGCCATAGTCGAAATAGTTGATCATCTCCTCGACCCGCACGGCGTCGCGCGGCGCGGCGCGGCCGGAATCCAGGAAGCGGCGGACGTTGGAATAGCTGGCGGTGTCCACGTCGATCGAGAAGGTCGAGACCGGCTGGTCCGCCACCCGCTTGACCGGATTGGGCGTGGCGTCGGGATAGCGTTCGGTGTCGGCGGCGACCGCCGGGCCGGGCGGGCGCGGCAGGGTGGCGCCGCCGATGCGCGAACCGCTGACAACCACTTCATTCAACGTGCCTGTCGGCAGAGGAGGCGGCGGCGGCGGTGGGGGCGGGGGCGGACCCGCCATGCCCACGGCCGGAGCGGCCATGGCGCGCATGGCCAAGGATGGCGCCGGGCGGGTCAGGTCGAAACCGTACTCTCGGCAGGCGGCGGCGGTCGCTTCGCCGTCGATGACGCGCGGCGGAACCGGCGCGGGCGCGCTGATCGCGCCGGCGGGCGCCCCGACGCCCAGGGCTGTGACCATCACCAGGGCGGACTTCAGAGGGGGCATGGGACGTCTCCGTTCATGGACCAGGGCGCAAGTGATCCGCGATCTTTCGGCCAAACTGTGGCGCTGCGTCCGCGCGCCTCTCGCCAAGCGCGCGATCCGTCCCCACTATGGTTGCGAAACGACAGAGGACAGGAGCCTTCATGGCCGAACCGGCGGGAATGGGTCTGGGGCATATCGCCGTGTTGCTGGGCGCCGGGGTGGTGGCGGTGCCGATTTTCCGCAAGCTGCAGCTGGGCTCGGTGCTGGGATACCTGGCGGCGGGCCTGGCCATCGGCCCGTTCGGACTGGCCGTGTTCCGCGAGCCGGAGACCATCCTGCATGTCGCCGAGTTCGGCGTGGTCATCTTCCTGTTCATCATCGGGCTGGAGATGCGGCCCAGCCGGCTGTGGGGCCTGAGGCGCGACATCTTCGGCCTGGGCGCGGCCCAGGTTCTGGGCGCCGGCCTGCTGCTGACCCTGACCGGCATGGCGGCGGGGCTGTCGATCCCGGTGGCCTTCATCATCGCCATGGGCTTTGTCCTGTCGTCCACGGCGGTCATCATGCAGATGCTGGACGAGCGCGGCGAACTGGGCGCGCCCTCGGGCCAGCGGGCGGTGTCCATCCTGCTGCTGGAAGACCTGGCCATCGTGCCGCTGCTGGCGCTGGTGGCGGTGCTGGGGGCGGCGGTCGGCGGCGCGGCCGAGACGGCGGGACCGCCGCTGTGGCAGACCATCGGCCTGGCGGTCGGGGCGCTGGTGGTCGTCTATGTGGCCGGGCGCTGGCTGACCAATCCCATCTTCCGCTTCCTGGCCCGATATGGCGGGCGCGAGGTGATGACGGCGGCGGCCCTGCTGGTGGTGGTCGGTTCGGCGTGGCTGATGAACGAGGGCGGCCTGTCCATGGCCATGGGCGCCTTCCTGGCGGGCGTCCTGCTGTCGGAATCGACCTTCCGGCATCAGCTGGAAGCGGACGTCGAGCCCTTCCGCGCCATCCTTCTGGGCCTGTTCTTCCTGTCGGTCGGCATGTCGCTGGACCTGGCCGTGGTGGCGGCCGACTGGCGGCTGGTGATCGGCGGGGTGATCGCCTTCATGGCGGTCAAGGCGGTGGCCATCTATGGCATTGCGCGCCTGTTCAAGGCGTCCGAGCGCGAGGCGGTCGAGCGCGCCGTGCTGTTCGCGCAAGGGGGCGAGTTCGCCTTCGTCCTTTACGCTGCGGCCCTCAGCGCCGGGGTGTTCGATCCGCGGATCTCGGCGGCGGCGACGGCGGTGGTCATCCTGTCGATGGCCCTGACGCCGCTGACCAGCCTGGCCACGGCGCGGCTGCTGCCCAAGGAGACCGGCGACGCGGGTGACGCCGAGGGGGTCGAGGCGGCGGACGGTCTGAAGGGCCAGGTGCTGATCATCGGCTTCGGCCGCTTCGCCCAGGTGGTGTCCCAGCCCCTGCTGGCGCGCGGCGTCGATGTGTCGATCATCGAGAACGACGTGGAGATGATCCAGGCCGCCAGCGAATTCGGCTTCAAGGTCTATTACGGCGACGGCACGCGGCTGGACGTGCTGCACGCCTCGGGCGCCGACCATGCCGAGGCGGTTCTGGTCTGCGTCGACAAGCCCGAGGCGGCCGATCACATCGTCGGCCTGCTGAAGAGCGAATTCCCGCTGACCAAGGTCTTCGCCCGCGCCTTCGACCGGGGTCATTCGATCCGGCTGATCCAGGCGGGAGCCGACTATCAGGTGCGCGAGACCTTCGAGTCGGCGCTGAAGTTCGGCGAGGCCGTCCTGGTCGAGATGGGGCTGAACGAGGCCGAGGCCGCCGACACCATCGCCGAGGTGCGCCGTCGCGACGACGCCCGGCTGGATCTGCAACTAACCGGCGGTCTTCAGGCCGGGCGCGCCCTGATGCGCGGCAATATGCCGACGCCCAAGCCCGAACCCTATGTCACGCCGCGCCGCGAGGGTCAGATCGTCACCGACCCGGCCGACGAAAGCGCCGCCTGAGTCCCTTTAGAAGGCTGAACCGGCTCAGGCCGGGCGCCGCGCCCGCAGGGCCTGGACGATGGTGCCGTCGTCCAGCCAGTCCAGTTCGCCACCCACCGGCACGCCGCGCGCCAGGCTGGTGACCTCGACGCCCGACCCGGCCAGGCGTTCGGCCAGATAGTGGGCGGTGGTCTGGCCGTCGACCGTGGCGGGCAGGGCCAGCACCACCTCGCGCGTGCGGCCGTCGCCGGCCCTCTGCACCAGTTCGGCTACGCGCAGAGCCTCCGGCCCGATGCCGTCCAGCGCCGACAGCAGGCCGCCCAGCACATGATACTGGCCGCGAAAGGCGCCCGACCGCTCCATGGCCCACAGGGCGCCGGCCTCCTCGACCACGCAGATCAGGGCGCCGTCACGCGCGTCGTCGGAACAGATCGAGCAGGGATCGCGCGTGTCGGGCGCGCCGCAAACGCCGCACGACCGCACCTTGGCCGCCGTTTCCGCCAGCGACGCCGCCAGCGGCTCAAGCAGTTGCTCGCGCCGTTTCAGCAGGGCCAGGGCCGCGCGCCGGGCCGAGCGCGGACCCAGGCCCGGCAGCTTCGACAGCAGGCCGATCAGCCGCTCGATCTCGGGTCCGGCGGAGGCGGCCATCAGGGCTGCATCCAATAGGGCGACCCGTAGGTCGCTGCCGATGCGTGAAAATAGTTCATGTTGGACATAGCGCCTGATGTGCCTGGGAGGTCACGAGCGGGATCAACGGGCCTCCAACCTGGGTCTCGGACATCGGCCGGACCTGGGCGTCGAACGTGTCCTGCCAAACGCAGTTCGCTGGTCCCATGCTGCGCGAACGACAGTTGAGCTTCGACGAGGCTTACCCGATTAGCGCCGCCAGCAAGGACCGGATTGTGAAGCTGCACCGGGTCGTCTTCCCAGAAACAGATCGGGCAAATCTCGTAGCAGCCATAAGCCTCGTCCAGGGTGCGATAACCGCAGCACGGACAGGCGAAGGGACCGTCCACGTCAGAAGAGTTTCGGCATGCCGGGGATGTTCATCCCCGCCATCGGGCCGGCGGCCTCGCGCATTAGGGCGTTGTTGATCTCGTCCAGGCGGCGCTTGGCGTCGGCGTGGGCGGCCTGGATCAGGTCGCCCAGAATGTCCGCCTCGCCCGGAACCATCAGACTGTCGTCGATGCGCACGGCCGTGATCTCGCCGGGCCCTTTGAGGGCGACGGTCACCAGGCCGCCGCCGGACGTGCCTTCCGCCGTGGAGTCCGCCATTCTGGCCTGGGCGTCCTGCAGCCGCTGCTGCATCGCCTGGGCCTGTTGCATCAGTGCGCCAAGGTCTTTCATGCCCCCTAGATAGGGCGTTCCGGCGGGCGGCGACAGTCCCCCGCGGCGGCGCGAAGATTTCGTCGGCGCCCCTTGCACGGTCGGCGTCGGGCCTTAAGTAAATCCGCACCTGTTACAGTTTTGGAATCGCCGTCATGCCGTTTGACGCCCTGGAAACCCGCGATCACGCCCTGTCCGACGCCGCCCTGGCGCAACTGTTCACCCAGGCGCGCACCCGCAACGCCTGGTCCGACCGACCGGTGCCCGAGGCCCTGCTGCGCCAGCTGTACGACCTGACCAAATTCGGGCCGACGGCAGTCAACAACACCCCGGCGCGGTTCGTCTTCGTGACCTCGCCCCAGGCCAAGGCGCGGCTGGACCCGCTGATGAGCGAGGGCAACCGGGCCAAGACGATGCAGGCGCCGGTCACGGTCATCATCGGCTATGACCTGGACTTCCCCGACACCCTGCCGGTGCTGTTCCCGCATGCGCCGGGCGCGCGCGATTGGTTCGCCGATCCGGCGGCGCGCCAGGAATCGGCCTTCCGCAACAGCTCGCTTCAGGGCGGCTATTTCATGATCGCGGCGCGGGCGCTGGGCCTGGACGTCGGGCCGATGTCCGGCTTCGACGCCGAGGGGGTGAAGGCCGAGTTCTTCCCCGACAACGCGGTCCAGCCGAACTTCATCGTCAACCTGGGCTACGGCACGGACGAGAACCTGTTTCCCCGCTCGCCGCGCCTGGCCTTCGACGAGGCGGCGCGCATCCTGTAGCCGCCTTCAGTCGTCGTCGCGGACGCGGGCGGACGGCAGGCCCGCGATGCTCAGTTCCGCGATGGCCCAGGCCAGCTCGATGTTCGTCTCCACCACAGGGTCGACGGCGGCCAGGGTGGCGGCGGCGTCCCCCTCGACCGAGGCGACGGCCGCATAGCGGGACGACATGTGCCGGTCCGGCCCCTCGACATAGGTTTCGGACAGCAGGGTGGCGGTGTCGCCCTCGACCGTCGCCAACACGCACTGGTGGCCGCGCAAGACCCCCTGGCGGAACCGCCGGAAATGCACCACCGGCCCCTGTTCGGGATAACGGGCGATGCAGGCCTGGGCGTCGTTGAACACCGCGCGTCGGCCCTCGGTCGGGGCCGTGCCGTTGTCGGTGACGCTGGTCTTGCTCTCGAACGCCATGTCGAAGGCCCAGTCCTCGCGCCCGGTGGGCGGCGCCGGCACGGCGGCGCGGATCAGCGGGTCCATGCGCGCCTGAACGTCGGGAAAGGGCACGCCCAGGGCCTCGGCCAGCGGGCGCAGCTTGGTCTGAATCTGGGCGGCGACCTCGGACACCTCGTCGCGCAGATCCTGGGCCGGGTCGGCCTCTTGCGCCACGGCCGGTCCGGCCAGCATCAGACAGGCGGCCGCCAGGGCCAGGCTGGAACGGTGAAGGCGCATCGGACATCCCCCTTGATGAGCAAGGGTATCTGACCACGGTTGTGACGGGGCCGCGAGGGGCGCCGGGCTGTCTGACAGGTTTCGTCAGTCGTCGTCGGCCGGGTCAGCCTCGTCCGGGATGACCGGCAGTTCGACGGTCTTGGCCAGGGTCTTGATTTCGCCGACCTTGGCGCCCGGGAAGGCGTCCAGCACCGCCCTGACGAAGGGATCCTCGGCCACCTCGGCCCGCTCCTGGGCGCGGCCGCGGCGTTCCTGTTCGATCAGGGTCTCGCCCCCGCCCTGGCCGTTGGCGGCAATCAGCCAGGTCTTGCCGGTCCAGTCCTTCAACCGCCCCGCCAGGCGCCGGGCCAGATCGGCCGGGGCGTTAGCGCCGCTTTCATAGACGATGGCGCCGGGCTTGAAGCTGACCAGCTTCACATGCTGCTGCACGTCCAGCTGCAGCTTGATCTCGCGCTTTTCCCCGATCAGGGCGACCACGGCGTCAAAGGTCTGGGGGTCCGGCAGGGCGGGCGCCGCGACGGGTCGGGCCGCCAGCTGGGCCGAGGCGCCGCCCCCGCCCCCACTGCCGCCGCGCGGGGCGGACCCGCCGCCGGGGCCGCCGGTGATCGGCTCGCCTGCATGCAGCCGCTTCAGCGCCTCTTCCGGGCCGGGCAGGTCGGCGGCGTAGGCCAGGCGCACGATGGCCATTTCCACCGCATCGGCCGGGTTGGGCGCGCGCCGAACCTCGTCCAGGGCCTTCAGCAGCATGGACCAGGTCCGCGACAGGGTTCCGGCCGGAATGGCCGCGCCCAGGGCGGCCAGCTTCTGGGCCTGGTCATTGGGCAGACGCGTCGCCTGCGGACCCAGCATCTTGGCCACCGAGGCGGCGTGACAGTGTTCCAGAAGATCATTGGTGATCTGCACCGGATCGGCGCCGAAGCCATAAAGGGTGCGGAACGCCTCCAGCGCCTCGGGCGTGCGGCCGGCCATGATGGATTCGAACAGCTGGATCGTCTGGCTGCGGTCGGCCAGGCCCAGCATGTCACGCACCAGATCGGTTCTGACCGTCTCGCCCCGCTCGCCCTGAACCAGGGCCTGATCCAGCAGCGACAGGCCGTCGCGCACCGAGCCTTCGGCCGAGCGGGCGATCAGGGCCAGGGCCTCCTGCTCGATCTTCATGCCTTCCTTGTCGGCGATGCGGGCCAGGTGTTCGACCAGAACCTCGGGCTCGACCCGGCGCAGGTCGAAACGCTGACAGCGGCTCAGGATCGTCACCGGCACCTTGCGTATCTCGGTGGTGGCGAAGATGAATTTGGCGTGGGGCGGCGGTTCTTCCAGCGTTTTCAGCAGGGCGTTGAACGCCTGGGTCGACAGCATGTGGACTTCGTCCAGCACATAGACCTTGTAGCGCGCCTCGACGGGCGCGTAGCGGACGCTGTCCAGGATGTCGCGGATGTCGTTGACGCCGGTATGGCTGGCGGCGTCCATCTCCATCACATCCATGTGCTGGCCGGCCATGATGGCGGCGTCGTGCCGCCCGTCGGGGCTCAGGGCCAGGGACGGCCGGTCGATCGTATCGGTTTCGTTGTTCAGGGCGCGGGCCAGAAGGCGGGCCGTGGTCGTCTTGCCCACCCCGCGCACGCCGGTCAGCATGAAGGCGTGGGCGATGCGGCCGGTGGCGAAGGCGTTGGTCAGGGTGCGAACCATCGCCTCCTGCCCGATCAGGTCCTCGAACGCGCGGGGCCGGTATTTGCGGGCCAGGACGGTGTAGGCCTCATCCGCGTCGCCGGTCGCAGCGGCGGGTTCGGGAGCGGCGGTCTTGGCGGGCTTGGTTTCGGGTTCAGGCGCCGGTTCGGGCGGGGCGCCAAACATGTCGTCGGTGTTCTCGTCGCGGACGGCGCTGTCCGCGTCCTCCTCCCAGGGAGGCCCATCGAGATTCGGATCGACGTCGCTCATGAGACCGTCCTAGCGCGTCCTCCCAACCCCGTCATCCTCGGGCTTGACCCGAGGATCAGAAGAAGCACGACTTGGGCGGGGATGATTTTGCAGGGACCGCCTGACCGGCGACGTCGAGCCTCGCGGACGGTCTGATCCTCGGGTCAAGCCCGAGGATGACGGAGGATGATGCAGGAAACCCGCCCTCAAGCAGGGAGCGACCGCGTCGCGAGCGTTAGGGCGAAAAATCAGGAAAGGGTGGAGACCGCGACCCAAAGGGTGTTCGTTGTGGCTGCTGCCTTCCGGCCCTGACCAGGTTGGCGAAGCCTTCGCCCGCGATCTCCAAGCGGGGATATGGCGCGGGCCGCGTGGCGAATCAAGCCTTGCCGCCCTCTGGCAAACGAAGAAGACGCGACCCTTGCGGATCGCGTCTTCCGGTTCGGCGCCCCTCAAGGGGAGGGGATCGGGGCGCCGTCGCCTGTTCGCCGTTTAGTAGCGGCGGCCGTCGCGGCGGTCGTCACGACGGTGGTCGCGACGGTGGTCGCGGTCGCGGCTTTCGTAGCGGATCTTGGCCGACAGACGGTCGAAGCGGCGATCCAGGTCGTTGCGCTCCCACTGGGTCAGGCCGCCGCGGCGATAGTTGGCCTCCAGACGGGCGATCTGGTTGAACTCGGCCCGCAGGTTGACCGCCTCGCGACGGGTGATCGAGCCATAGCGCACGCCCTGGTCGATGCGGCGTTCCAGGTTGGCCTGGCGCTGGTTGATCGACTGCCAGCCGCGATAGTCTTGCTGATAGCCGCCGCCGCGCGACGGGCCGTGGCCATAGGACTGGCCATAAGACTGAGCGGCGGCGGGCAGCGCGACCGAAGCCGCAGCCAGGGCGAGGGCGGGGATCAGAAGGGTCTTTTTCATCGGTCGTTCCTTTCGGTTCATTTTCGTCTCCGGGGGTTGGGGCCGGCGGCGATGGGTGCAGATGACCACCCGGCGGCTGAGCCTGATCTGAACGGCGCGCGTCAGTCGGGGTTCATCTTGCGGCCCGGCGCGTCGGGGCCCGCCGTGCGCCCTACGCGCGCGGGCGCACGGCAGGCGCGCGTTCGTTCCCGTCCGGCGCCGAGCATGCGGGCTGGCCTAAGTCGTAAAGGGGCCTAAACTGTCTGTTCAGCCGCTGTTCAGCGGAGGGGGCCTAGAGCGCCAGTCATGTTCCGTAACCGCGTCATCCTTCTGACCGCGCTGGCGACCGCGCTGACCGTCCTTCCGGCGGCGTCGGCGGCCGCCCAGGTGCGCGGGCCCTTCTCCAACTCCCTGCGCCAGGATCAGGCGCGCGACGAGGTGCGCGAGGGCCAGCGCGTGGATCTGAGCGAAGTGGTGCGCCGCGTCTCCTCGGGCCGTCAGGGCCGGATGCTGGGCGTCAGCGAGCGCGGCTCGGGCGACCGGTTGACCTATGTCATTCGCTGGGAATACCCCGGCGGGCGCGTGGCCGACATCATGGTCGACGGGCGCACCGGCCGGATCATAGGGGAACGCTGACGCCATGCGCGTGCTGCTTGTCGAAGACGATGTCGATCTGTCGCGCCAGCTGAAGGGGGCGCTGTCCGACGCCGGATACGCCGTCGACCACGCCGCCGACGGCGAAGAGGCGCACTATCTGGGCGACACCGAACCCTATGATGTGATCGTGCTGGACCTGGGCCTGCCCAAGATCGACGGCGTGTCGGTGCTGGAGCGCTGGCGCCGCGAAGGGCGCACGACGCCGGTTCTGATCCTGACCGCGCGCGGCGCCTGGTCGGACAAGGTGTCGGGCTTCGACGCCGGAGCCGACGACTATCTGACCAAGCCCTTCCATACCGAAGAACTGCTGGCCCGTCTGCGCGCCCTGCTGCGGCGCTCGGCCGGTCATGCGGCGGCGACCCTGACGTGCGGCGCCCTGCGGCTGGACCCGCGCGCGGCCCGCGCCAGCGTCGATGGCGAGCCGCTGCGCCTGACGTCGCTGGAATACCGGCTGCTGCACTACATGATGATGCACCAGGGCCGGGTCATCAGCCGGACCGAGCTGGTGGAACACCTGTACGACCAGGATTTCGACCGCGATTCCAACACCATCGAGGTGTTCGTCGGCCGCTTGCGCAAGAAGATCGGCTCCGACCGGATCGAGACGGTGCGCGGCCTGGGCTATCGTCTGGCGCCGCTGGCGGGCGAAGAGGCGGCGTGACCGCGTGAGCGAGGCTCAGGCCGCGGCCGAACCCCGCAAAGGCGTGGCGCGCAACTGGTTGGGCTGGTTCCGGCGGCCCGGACGGTCGCTGACCCGCCGTCTGGTCTGGCTGGCGGCCATCTGGATGCTGCTGGCCCTGGTGCTGACCGGCTGGGGCCTGACGTCGCTGTTTCGGGAATCGGCCCTGCGGCGCCTGGGCGTGACGCTGAACGAAACCATCGACCAGGCGGTTCTGGCGGCCACCGCCACGCCCGAAGGCGTCACGGTCGGCCCGATCCTGGATCAGCGCACGCTGAACATCTACTCCGGCAAATACTGGGCGGTGGCCGAACCGGCGCCGAACGACAGGCTGCGCACCCTAGCCCGGTCGCGCTCGCTGTGGGACACCGATCTGACGGCGCCCGCCGACCTGCCGCCGCTTCTGGCCCGGGCCGGAGGCGAGACCATCAGCTACAACGCCGTCGGCCCGGCGGGCGAACCGCTGCGGGTCGCCGCCTCGATGAAACAGTTGCCGGGACGCGAGGCGCCGGTGGTCTTTCTGGCCGGCATCGACCGGTCGGCGGTGGACGCCGACACCCGCCAGTTCGCCACGGTGACCTGGGTGGCCCTGCTGATTCTGGGCGCCGTTCTGGTGGCCGCCGTCCTGGTGCAGGTGCAGATCGGCCTGCGTCCGCTTTACGGCCTGCGCAACGAGATCGCCGCCGTCCGCAAGGGCCGCAAGGCGCGGATCGAGCGCGACTATCCGGTTGAGATCCAGCCCCTGGCCGAACAGGTCAACCGCCTCCTGGACCACAATCAGGAGGTGGTGGAGCGCCAGCGCACCCACGTCGGCAACCTGGCCCATGCGCTGAAGACGCCGATCTCGGTCATGCTGGCCGAGGCGGGAACGACCGAGGGGCCGTTGCCCGAAATGGTGCGGCGCCAGACCAAGGTGATGCAGGGCCAGGTCGATCACCATCTACGCCGCGCCCGCGCCGCCGCCCGCGCCGCCCACGGCCTGGGCGAACGCACGCCGGTGGCCGAGGTGATCGACGAACTGGCCGTGATGCTGGAACGGGTGTTCGAGCGCCGCAATGTCGAAATCGACTGGCGTGCGCCCGACGAACTGGGCTTCCTGGGCGAACGCCAGGACCTGCAGGAGATATTGGGCAATCTGATCGAGAACGCCTGCATCTGGTGCAAGCGGCGGGTGCGGGTCTCGGCCGGGCCCAGCGGCCTGGGCCAGATGATCGCCGTGGTCGAGGACGACGGGCCGGGCCTGCCCGAGGACCAGCGCGAGACGGTGCTGAAGCGCGGCGCCCGGCTGGACGAAAGCGCGCCGGGATCAGGGCTGGGCCTGTCGATCGTCGATGAACTGGTCCGCGCCTATGGCGGGCGACTGACGCTGGGGCAAAGCGATCTGGGCGGGCTGAAGGCCACGCTGGAACTGCCCGCCGCCGAGCGCTGAGCCGGCCCCGTCACAAACAGGATTTTAACCCCGTTCGGGGCAGGCTGGCCGTGTCGCAGCTTCCCGCGACGGCGGAGCGTTCCATGAACGGCCTGTCGGCAGTCCAGCGAAAGGCGCTGGGCCGGATCATAGACCTGTGCGGGGATACGACCCTGGCGCGTCTGGAGGTCGCCGCCTGCGCCCTGTCGGGGGCGGGGGGCGACGCCCTGGCCGTCATGCTGCGCGCCGAGGGGCTGGATCGCGCGCGTCGCCGCACCGCCTTCGCCCCGCTGCTGCCGCTGTTTCGCCCGCGCGCCGATGGGGTGCAGGGGCTGATCTTTCCCGCCGCCGTCCTGACGGCCGTGTGGCGTGAAGCCTCTGCTCGCCAGGCTGATATGCTGGCGCGGCTGGATGAAGAGGGGCCGGTGACGGACGTCATCGCCGACCGGTTCTGCCTGGCGGCGGCCAGCGCGATCCGCGACCAGGGCGAAACCCTGTGGCCCGGCACCGATGACGATCAGAGGGCCGAACTCGCCAGTTGTTTCGACCTGGCGCATCTGGCGCGGCGCGGCCTGCGGCGCTTGCCGATCTGGATCGACCGCCCCGACGAGGAACAGATCGCCCAGTTGCGCCTGCTGATGCGCGATGCGGGCGCCGTGGCCCCGGACGGGGCGCGCCGCCTGACCGAAATCCTGTTCGCCCATATGACCGAGGCCGCCGCTTGCCTGCGCATCGTGGTCCAGGCCTCGGCCGCCACCGGCCGCGACGGCTTCCTGAGCGACAGCGAGATGGGCGTCTTCGTCGATCGCCTGCTGGACGCCATCGCCGTGCGCGCCGACCGCATCGCGGCCTTCGGGCCCGAGGCGACCCCGGCCGAGATCGAGGCGGTGCGGACCAATCTGGTCTGGTGCGCCTCTGTCCTGAGCGAGCTGGACATGACCGTGCCCATGCCGCCGCATGGCGTGTGGGAGGAACGTACGCGGATTCTGCGCGGCCGCATCGTGTCGCGTCTGCAGGCGCTGATGCGGGCCGTCGAACCGGCTGTCGAAGAGGTGCTGCCGATGGCGCGCGTCCAGATTTCGGGCCGCATGGTCCGGCATGTTCCGCGCCTGGATGCGCCGACCGAAGGCGAGGCCGTGGATCGGGCGCGCACCCTGCTGGACTTCGTCGCCGCTGTGCGCGGTCCGGCGGGGGTGTTCGGCTGCGAGGCCCAGCGCACCAAGCTGGTGGCCGATCTGGATGAGCGACTGACCCGTTATGCCGATGAGGCGCTGGAGCTGATCAACGCCGGCGATGCGCCGGACGAAGCCCATGCCGCGCGCCTGGTCGAATGGGTCGCCGAGGGCCTTGAGCGTATCGAGCGGATCGAGGCGGCGCGCACCGTGCGACGCCGGGTCGCGGTGGCCGGTACGGCGCGCGGGGCCGGGACCGCAGACCGTTCCGCCGCCTGATCCGGCCCGTCGCCGCGACGAAACGGTTTCCTCCGAACCCATCTGCCTCTAGAGGGCGGGCCATGACGGCCTTCTGGATCGTGACCGGACTGGCGACGGCCCTGGCCGCGCTATTGATGCTGGGCGGCGCCCGGCGCGGGGCCGAGCCTGTGACCGAGGCCGATCCCGGCGCCGAGGAACTGGCCGCTCTGGACCGGCTGAAAGCGCGCGGCCTGATGGACGCCGCCGCCTGGACCGCCGCCCGCGCCGAGGCGGGCCGCCGCATCCTGAACGCCGGACGCAGCGCACAGACGGCGGCGCCGCGCGCGGGCGACCGGTTCTGGGTTCTGGGCGGGGCGGGGTTGGCGGCGGCGGCGGCCCTGGCGGTCTATGTCGGGGTCGGGGCGCCGGGTCTGGCGGACCAGCCGTTCGACCGACGCGTTCAGGACTGGGCCGCGCAGCCCCAGATGCTGGACGCCCAGCAGCTGGCCGCCGTGGTCGAACAGGCGGTGCGCGACACGCCCGACGATCCGCAGGCGCTGCGGATGCTGGGCGCGGCCCGGTTCGAGGCGGGCGATCCGGTCGGGGCGGCCTCGGCCTTCCGCCGGGTTCTGGCCCTGGCGCCCGACGACGCCCAGAGCTGGGCGCGGCTGGGCGAAAGCCTGGTGCGGGCCAATCAGGGAACCGTGGGCGCCGACGCCGAGGCGGCCTTCACCCAGGCGCTTAACCGCGACCCGGACCAGCTGGGCGCGCGCTATTTCCTGGGCGAGGCGGCCATGGCGCGCGGCGATGTCGCCCGAACCCGTGCGATGTGGGGGCCGCTGATCGCCGCCCTGGACCCTGCCGATCCGCGCCGGGTCGATCTGGAACGGCGTCTGCCGGCTGGGGGCGTCTGATGGGCTGGCTTCCCACATCGCCCAAGGCGCGCCGTCGCCTGTGGGTCGTGGCCGCCGTGGCGCCGGTGCTGGCGCTGGCGGTCGGCCTTTCGCTGTGGGCCATGCGCGGCAGCGTGACCTATTTCTTCAGCCCGTCCGAGGTGACCGAGGCCGCCGCTCCCGCGGGCCGCAACATCCGCCTGGGCGGTCTGGTGGTGGCCGGCAGCGTGCACAAGAGCGCAGACGGGGTGGTCGCCTTCGTCGTCACCGACAATGCGGCCGAAACGCGCGTGGTCTATCGTGGCGACCTGCCCGACCTGTTCCGCGAAGGCCAGGGCATCGTGGCCGAAGGCGCCTTTGACGAAAGCCGCACCTTCCGCGCCCGTCAGGTGCTGGCCAAGCACGACGAGACCTATATGCCGCGCGAAGTCGCCGACCGCCTGAAGGCCCAGGGCGAATGGCGACCCGAGGCTGGCGCATGACGGTCGAGGTCGGCGCCTATCTGCTGGCCCTGGCCCTGGCGCTGGCGGCGGCCCAGACCGCCCTGTCGGCGGCGGCGCGCGGGCGGCTCAGCCCCGTGCTGGCCGGAGCGGCGAACGGGGCGGCCATCGGCTGTTCCCTGGCGATTCTGGCGGCGTTCGGCGTGCTGATCCACGCCTTCGTGGGGTCGGATTTCTCGGTCGCCAATGTCGCGGCCAACAGCCACACCGACAAGCCGATGCTGTACAAGGTCGCCGGCGCCTGGGGCAGTCATGAGGGCTCGCTTCTGCTGTGGTGCCTGGTCATGGCGGTGTTCGGCGCGGCCCTGGCGCGGGCGCGGGGCCTGCCGTTCCGGCTGAAGACCACGGCGGTGGCGACGCAAGGCGCCCTGACCAGCCTGTTCCTGGCCTTCGCCGTCTTCACCTCCAATCCGTTCGCGCGGCTGGACAGCCCGCCGGTGCAGGGATCGGGGCTGAACCCGCTGTTGCAGGACCCGGCCCTGGCCCTGCATCCGCCGCTGCTCTACGGCGGCTATGTCGGGTTTTCGGTCTGTTTCTCGCTGGCCGTCGCCGCCCTGGTGGAAGGGCGGGCGGGCACGCCGTTCTGGCCCGCCTGGGGCCGGTGGGTGCGGCCGTGGGCGCTGGCGTCCTGGGCGCTGCTGACGGTCGGCATCGCCCTGGGGTCGTTCTGGGCCTATTACGAACTGGGCTGGGGCGGCTGGTGGTTCTGGGACCCGGTCGAGAACGCCAGCTTCCTGCCGTGGCTGGCGGGGGCGGCGCTGTTGCACAGCGCGGTGGTGACCGAACGGCGCGGGGCGCTGGCGGGCTGGACCGTGTTTCTGGCCCTGCTGGCCTTCAGCTTTTCGATGCTGGGCGCCTTCCTGGTGCGATCCGGCGTCCTGACCAGCGTGCACGCCTTCGCCGTGGACCCCGAGCGCGGAACCATGTTGCTGGCCATTCTGGGTCTGACGGCGGGGGCGGCCTTCGCCCTTTACGCCTGGCGCGCGCCCCAGATGAAGGGCGGCGGCCTGTTCGCCCCCATCAGCCGCGAAGCCGCCCTGGTGGTGAACAACCTGTTCCTGACGGCGGCGGCGGCCACCGTGCTGCTGGGCACGCTTTATCCGCTGATCCTGGAGGCGGCGTCCGGCGCGACCATCTCGGTCGGCCCGCCCTATTTCAACGCCGTCTTCACCCCCCTGATGGCCGTGGCGCTGCTGGTCCTGCCGGCCGGGCCGCTGCTGGCGTGGAAGCGGGGCGATGCGGTGGGTGCGGTTCAAAGGCTGTGGGTCGCCGCCCTGCTGGCCCTGGGCGCCGGCGGCCTGGCCCTGGCCCTGTTCCAGCCGCGCAAGGCGCTGGCGGCGGCGGGCGTGGCCATGGGCGCCTGGCTGATCTGCGGGGCCGCGGCCGAGGTCGCCGAACGCATCCGCCTGTTCCGCGCGCCCATGGGCGAAAGCGTCAGACGCGCGCGCGGCCTGCCGCTGGCGGCCTGGGGCATGGCGCTGGCGCATGCGGGCCTGGGGGTCTTCGTGCTGGGCGCCGTGGTCGAGACGGGCTTCAAGGTCGAGACGGCGCGCGCCCTGGCGGTGGGGCAAAGCCTTCAGGCCGGCGCCTATGTCGCGCGGCTGGACGATGTGCGGATCGTCGAGGGGCCGAACTATCTGGCCGAACGGGCGACCCTGACGGTCACCGCCGCGGGCGGCCATGCGGCCCGCACCGTGACGGCCGAGCGGCGTTTCTTCCCCGTCGGCGGCCAGACCACCACCGAGGTCGGGCTGGATTTCCGGGGGCTGGACGACGTCTATCTGACCCTGGGCGAGCGGCGCAGCGAGGATGGCGCCCCGGCCTGGACCGTGCGGATGCATTTCAACCCCTGGGCGCGGCTGATCTTCCTGGGACCGGCGCTGATGGCGCTGGGGGGGCTGTTGTCATTGCTGGATCGCCGCCTGCGGCTGGGCGCCGGCGCACGCAGGCGGGCGCCATGAGGCGCGCCCTGCTGATCGCGGTCGCGGCCCTGGGCCTGATGGCGGCCGAGCCGGCGCCGCCGCCCGAGGCGCCCCTGGCCGAACCGGCGCAGGAGGCCCGCGCCCAGGCCCTGTTCGACGCCATCCGCTGCGTCGTCTGCCAGCATGAGGCCATCGGCGACAGCCCCGCCGGGGTCGCCGCCGATATGCGCCGCCTGGTGCGCGAAGAGATCGCCGCCGGTCGTACCGACACGCAGATCCGCGACGGCCTGGTGGATCGCTATGGCGACTATGTGCTGTTCAAGCCGCCGGTGCGGATGGGCACCTGGCTGTTGTGGTTCGGGCCGTTCCTGCTGGTGCTGGTTGCGGGCGCCGCCCTGCTGCTGCGCGGTCGAAAGGCGACGGCCGAGGCTGCGGCGCTGTCGGCGGATGAGGAAAAGGCCCTGGCCGAGCGGTTGGCGGCCGACGACGTCACGCCCTAATTACTTGACGTTGACGTAAACGTAGGGTTTCTGGCGACCACGTTTCGATTCCGCACCTACGCCCCCAAGCTGCAAGCCGCCCATGCGGTCAGCGACAGGGGCCAGCCCTTGTCCCCTCAAGCAGCGAGGCGCCGCGCGCCGAGCGATAGGGGCCAAAAAGGAGAGATGATGACCGACGCCTATATCTTCGACGCCGTGCGCACGCCGCGCGGCAAGGGCAAGTCCGACGGATCGCTGCACGAGATCACGGCGCTCAGCCTGGCGACCCAGGTGCTGGAGGCGATCCGCGACCGCAACGGTCTGGACACCGGTCGCGTGGACGACGTCATCCTGGGCTGCGTCTCGCCCGTGGGCGAACAGGGCGCCGACATCGCCCGCACCGCCGTGCTGAACGCCGGCTGGGCCCAGACCACGGCGGGCGTTCAGGTCAACCGTTTCTGCGCCTCGGGCCTGGAAGCGGTGAACATGGCGGCGGCCAAGGTGAAATCCGGCGAGGCCGACTTCGCCGTCGGCGGCGGGGTCGAGGCCATGAGCCGCGTGCCGATGGGCAGCGACGGCGGCGCCTGGCCGGTCGATCCGACCAGCGCCTTCAAGACCTATTTCGTGCCCCAGGGCGTCTCGGCCGACATGATCGCCTCCAAATGGGGCTTCAGCCGCACCGACGTGGACGCCTATTCGGTCGAAAGCCACAAACGCTCGGCCCGGTCGTGGGAAGAAGGCCGGTTCAACAAGTCGGTCGTGCCGGTCAAGAACCAGCTGGGCCTGGTCCAGCTGGACCGCGACGAGACCATTCGTCCGAACACGGACATGCAGACCCTGGCCGGTCTGAAGCCGTCTTTCGCCATGATGGGCGAAATGGCTTTCGACGCCGTGATCCAGCAGCGTTATCCCGAGGTGGCGCGGGTCGATCACGTCCATACGCCGGGCAACAGCTCGGGCATCGTCGATGGCGCCGCCGGCGTGCTGATCGGCACGCTGGAGGCGGGCAAGGCCCTGGGCCTGAAGCCGCGTGCGCGCATCAAGGGCGCCGCCTCGATCGGCTCGGAGCCTTCGATCATGCTGACCGGGCCGGAGTTCGTGGCCAACAAGCTGCTGGGCAAGCTGGGCATGACCGCAGCCGACATCGACCTGTGGGAGCTGAACGAGGCCTTCGCGGCCGTGGTGCTGCGCTTCATGCAGGCGCTGGACATCCCGCACGACAAGATGAACGTCTGCGGCGGCGCCATCGCCATGGGCCACCCCCTGGGCGCCACCGGGGCCATGATCACCGGCGTGGTGCTGGACGAGCTGGAACGCTCGAACAAGGAAACCGCCCTGGTCACCCTGTGCATCGGCGGCGGCATGGGCACCGCCACCGTCATCGAACGCGTCTGATCCGGGAGCGAATGGATATGGAAAACTTCAAGATCGACGTCGACGCCGACGGCATCGCCCTGATCACCTTCGACGTGCCGGGGCGTTCTATGAACACCCTGACCGCCTCGGTGATGCAGGAAGTGCCCCAGTGGGTCGAACGGGTGAAGACCGACGACGCCATCAAGGGCGCGGTCCTGACCTCGGGCAAGGCGTCCGGCTTCTGCGCCGGCGCGGACCTGGGCGACATGGCGTCCGGCATGCTGGGCGGGGCGGACCTGCAGGCGGCCTATGACGCCGGCTGGCGGCTGAACGGCGCCCTGCGCGCGCTGGAGACCTGCGGCAAGCCCATCGCGGCGGCCATCAACGGCCTGGCCCTGGGCGGCGGGCTGGAGCTGACCCTGGCCTGCCACTATCGGGTGGTCGAGAACGACAACAAGATCCAGCTGGGCCTGCCCGAGATCAAGGTCGGCCTGTTCCCCGGCGGCGGCGGCACCCAGCGGCTGACGCGCCTGATCGGCGTCCAGGCGGCCATGATGGCCATGAGCGAGGGCAAGTCCTTCCGCCCCAACGACGCCAAGGGCGCCGGCGTGGTGCATGAGGTGGTCGAAAAGGGCCAGTCGGTCCAGGCGGCCAAGGCCTGGATCAAGGGCGCGTCCAAGGCGATCCAGCCCTGGGACGAAAAGGGCTTCAAACTGCCCGGCGGCGGCCCCTATCACCCGGCAGGCATCCAGAATTTCCTGGTCGGCAACGCCATGATCAAGAAGCAGTCCTACGGCAACTATCCGGCCGTGCTGAACCTGATGAAGGCGGTCTATGAGGGCGTCCAGGTTCCGATGGACGCGGCCCTGCGCATCGAAACCCGCTATTTCATCAAGACCCTGATGACCCCGGAAGCCCAGGGCATGATCCGGTCGCTGTTCCTGTCGAAACAGGAGCTGGACAAGGGCGCCGTGCGCCCGGCGGGCGTGCCCAAGTCGGACCCGAAGAAGGTCACCGTCCTGGGCGCCGGCATGATGGGCGCCGGCATCGCCTATGTGCAGGCCCTGGCCGGCATCGAGACCATCCTGATCGACCGCGATCAGGAAGCCGCCGACAAGGGCAAGGCCCATGTCGAGGAGCTGCTGAAGAAACGCCTGTCGCGCGGCCAGATCGACCAGGCCAAGTATGACGCCCTGCTGGCTTCCGTCACCGCCACCACCGACTACGACCTGATCAAGGGGTCGGACCTGGTGATCGAGGCGGTGTTCGAGAACCGCGAGATCAAGGCCGATGTGACCAAGCGGGCCGAGGCCCAGCTGGCGCCCGGCGCCGTGTTCGGATCGAACACCTCGACCCTGCCGATCACCGGCCTGGCCGAGGCCAGCGTCCGGCCTGAGGACTTCATCGGCATCCACTTCTTCTCGCCCGTCGACAAGATGATGCTGGTCGAGATCATCCTGGGCGAAAAGACGGGTGAAGCGGCCATCGCCAAGGCGCTGGATTACGTCATCAAGATCAAGAAGACGCCGATCGTGGTCAACGACGGGCGCGGCTTCTACACCAGCCGCTGCTTCGGCACCTATGTGGCCGAGGGCATGGCCATGCTGGAAGAGGGCTACAGCCCGGTCCTGATCGACAACATCGGCCGCATGACCGGCATGCCGCGCGGCCCGCTGGAGATGCACGACGACGTGGCGCTGGACCTGTCGGTCAAGATCGCCAAACAGACCGCCGAAGATCTGGGCGACAAATATCAGCCGCTGCCCGGCTCCGAGATCGTGCGCAAGATGGTCGAAGACCTGGGCCGTTACGGCCGCAAGAACGGCAAGGGCTTCTACGACTATGACAGCAAGCCCAAGGTCATCTGGCCGGGCCTGTCGGACCTGGCGCCGGTGAAGATCGACGATTCGACGCCCGAAATGGTCGCCGACCAGAAGCAGCGCCTTTTGTATCGCCAGGCGGTCGAGGTGGCCCGCTGCTGGGAAGAGGGCGTGATCGACGACCCGCGCGAAGCCGACGTCGGCGCCATCCTGGCCTGGGGCTTCGCGCCCTGGACCGGCGGCCCGATCACCTACATCGACCAGATCGGCCTGAAGGCCTTCGTCGAGCAGGCGGACAAATACGCCGCCCAATACGGCGACCGCTTCGCCCCGCCGCAACTGCTGCGCGACATGGCGGCCAAGGGCGAAACCTTCTACGGCCGCTTCGCCGGCAAGAAGGCGGCTTAACCGCCCTTCTCCCCTTGCGGGAGAAGGTGGGCGCCGAAGGCGCTCGGATGAGGGGGCTGTGTCCGCCCGTTGACCGTCAGACGGATGAGAGCGGATCCCGCATCCCCCTCATCCGTCTCGCTCCGCGAGCCACCTTCTCCCGCAAGGGGAGAAGGACGATGAAGACGCACAGCCTCAAGACCGCCACCCTGACCCAGCAGGTGATCGAGGCCGGCTCCGGGCCTCTGGTCCTGCTGATCCACGGCTTTCCCGAACTGTCGATCAGCTGGCGCGCCCAGATCCAGGCCATGGCCCAGGCCGGGTATCGTGTCGTCGCGCCGGACATGCGCGGCTATGGCGGCACGCTCGGTCCTCAGCGGACCGAGGACCACACCCTCCTGCATCTGGTCGGGGACATGGTCGCCCTGGTCCAGGCGTTGGGCGAAACCCAGGCCGTCGTGGTCGGCCACGATTGGGGGGCGCCGGTCGCTTGGCATTGTGCGCTTCTGAGGCCCGACATCTTCCGGGCCGTGGCGGGGCTGAGCGTGCCGTTCCAGCCCCGCAGCGACAAGGGTCCGCCCATCGCGGCGATGAAGGCCATCACGGCGCGGGCCGGGCTGGGCGACCTCTATATCGTCCGCTTCCAGGACATGACCGACCAGATCGAGTTCGACGGCGACCCGGAAACGGCCCTGCGCAAGATGTTCTGGGCCTATGACGGGGCGACGCCTGCCGACGCCCGCTCGACCGGCTTCATCCCGCCGGGGCGCAGCCTGCTTCAGACCGTGTCGGATGGTGCGACCCGGCCGCCGTGGATGAGCGAGGCTTTGCTGGCGGAATACGTCGCCGCCTTCGCCGCGCGCGGGTTCAAACAGCCGATGGACTGGTATCGCTGTCTGGATCGGAACTGGGCGCTGACCGGGTTCGTGCAGGGTCAGAAGATCACCGTCCCGGCCCTGTTCATGGTGGGCGAAAACGATCCGGTGCGCCACTACGCCGGGCGGCACGAGGCGACGCTGGGCGACTGGGCCACCGACCTGCGCGGTAACCCCGTCATCCCCGGCGCCGGCCACTGGCTGCAGCAGGAACGGCCCGATCAGGTGAGCTGGCTGCTGCTGGAGTTTCTGGCAGGGCTTTAGGTCAGCCCCACGGCCTGGGCGGTGATCTCCAGGCTGCGGATGCGGGCGTCGATGTCGAACACCATGCCTGTGACCATCACCTCGTCCACGCCCGTCTGGCCCACGAAGTCGGCCATTTTGGCCCGCACCGTCTCCGGCCCGCCGATGGCGGCATAGGTCAGGCGGCTGTCGACTGCCGCGATCTGTTGCGGCGTCAGCACGGCGGCGATGTCGTCCACCGGCGGCTTCAGGCGGCCGGGCTTGCCGGTCACCACGGCGGCGAAGGCCTGCTGCATCGAGGTGGAGAGATGGCGCGCCGCCTCGTCCGTGTCGGCGGCGAAGACATTGATGGCGGCCATGGCGTAGGGGGTCTTCAGCGCCTCGGACGGACGGAAGCCCCGGCGATAGACGTCCAGCGCCTGCATCAGCAGCTCGGGCGCGAAATGGCTGGCGAAGGCGAAGGGCAGGCCGAGGTGCGCCGCCAGTTCGGCCGAGAACAGGCTGGAGCCCAGAAGCCAGATCGGCACGCCCGACCCGGCGCCCGGCCAGGCGGTGACGGCCTGTCCCTCGACCGGCGGGGCCAGGAAGGCCTGAAGCTCCAGCACCTCGCGCGGGAACTGATCGGCGGCGTCGAAATAGCGGCGCAGCGCCCGCGCCGTAGCCCCGTCCGTGCCCGGCGCCCGGCCCAGGCCCAGGTCGATGCGGCCGGGATACAGGGCCTCCAGCGTGCCGAACTGTTCAGCCACCACGATGGGCGCATGGTTGGGCAGCATGATCCCGCCCGAGCCGACGCGGATGCGATCCGTCGCTGCCGCCACATGGCCGATGACCAGCGAGGTCGCGGCCGAGGCGATGCCCGGCATGTTGTGATGTTCGGCCAGCCAGAAGCGGGTGAAGCCCAGCCTGTCGGCCGCCTGGGCGTACAGGCGCGTCTCGTTCAGGGCGCGGGCGATATCGCCGCCTTCGACGACGGGCGACAGATCAAGCACGGAATAAGCGGTCATGCCCCGCTAGATCGGGTCGGCCCGTTGCGATTCAAGACCTGAGGTCAGACCGGATGCGTCGGCTTGGGCTTCACGGCTTTCGGCGCCGGTTCCGGCGTGGCGGGCGTGTCGGGCAGGGGGATGAACTCCAGGTCGTCCTCATGCGGCAGGCTCATGCGGCCGGCCTTCCAGTCGGCCTTGGCCTGGTCGATGCGGGCCTGGGACGAGGCGACGAAATTCCACCAGATCAGCCGCTCGCCCACCGGCTCGCCGCCCAGGGCCATGACCGACGACGGACGCAGGGCCTTCACCGTCGGCTCATGATCCGGCGACAGCACGATCATCTGGCCTTCATGGAAGGTGCGGTCACCCACGTCGATCTCACCCCTGGCGACGAACAGGGCGCGCTCGCTCATCCCGCCCTGGCCACGACCCGGCGGGGGGGCGGTGCGCACGCCCTGGGCCAGCTCCCAGTGGACATAGAACAGCGGCGAGGCCGCCGGGGCCGTCGCCTTGGCGCCATAGGCCTCGCCCGCCACCAGACGCGCGAACAGGCCGGCGTTCTCATAGGTCGGCTGGGCGTCCTCGCCCAGGTGGGTGAAGGACGGGTCGATCTCTTCGGCTTCGGTCGGCAGGGCGATCCAGGCCTGCATGCCGTGCATGGCGCCGCCTTGGCTGCGCTTCAGGGGGTCGGTTCGCTCGGAATGGACGATGCCCTTGCCGGCGGTCATCCAGTTCACCTCTCCCGGACGGATCGGCTGGGTGTAGCCCAGGTTGTCGCGGTGAAGAATCTCGCCCTCGAACAGATAGGTCAGGGTCGACAGGCCGATATGCGGATGGGGCCGCACATTGATCGCCTCGGCCCCCGGCGCGAACTCGGCCGGCCCCATCTGGTCCAGGAAAATGAACGGCCCGACCATCCGCCGCGAATGGAACGGCAACACGCGCCCGACCTCGAACCCGCCCAGGTCCTTGCGCCGCGCGTCGATCACCATTTCGATCATGTCAGACCCTCCAGACGCCGTAAGGAGGGGCGCCGATGCGGATTATCCGACGTGCGGCGTCACTATGCCAAGAGGCAGGGCGGTCACATTCTTCACGCCGCGCGTGACAATGTGGCTTTCGCAGTCAGAGACGATGCCCAGCGCCAATAGTTTTTCACGCAGGAATTTGTCGAAGGCGTGCATGTCGCGGGTGATGATGCGCAGCACATAGTCCTCGCGCCCGGTGATGGTAGCGCACTGGACCACCTCGGGCCAGTTGGCGACGTTCGCTTCGAACAGATCCAGATTGTCGGTCGAGGGCAGGTTCAGCTTGACGATGGCGTAGACCTCGAAGTCCAGGCCCAGCTTGGCGGCGTCCAGAAGGGTGACGCGCTTGGTGATCAGGCCCGCATCCTCCAGGCGCTTGATCCGGCGCCAGCAGGGCGAGGCCGAAAGGCCGACGCGATCCGCCACCTCGGCCACCGACAGCCCCGCGTCCTGTTGCAGGATGTCCAGGATGCGAGCGTCGATGGGATCCAGTTCGTCGGCCAATGCGTTTCTCCGATTCAGAATGCCGCGCAATAAAATACCTGAAAACCGGCATAGGCAAGACGATTTCAAGCGAGCCTTCCGTTTCAGGTCATGCTAGATCGCGGGAACGAGGAAACGCTGGCGGATCAACCGGACGGCAGGACATGAAAAAGAACACCCAACCGCTTTCGCTGCGGGTGCCCGAACCCACGGGCCGGCCGGGCGACACGCCGGACTTCAGCCACATCCGCATGGACGCCGCCGGCGTCATGGACCGGCCCGAGGTCTCGACCGCGCCGCATGCCATGCTGGACCACGCCTTCGGCCTGATCCGGGTGCTGGACGACGAGGGCAAGGCCGTCGGCCCCTGGAACCCGCGCCTGGACCCCGAGACCCTGCGCCGGGGTCTGAAGGCCATGATCCTGACCCGCGCCTTCGACGACCGGATGCATCGCGCCCACCGCCAGGGCAAGACCAGCTTCTATATGAAATGCACCGGCGAAGAGGCGATCGCGGTGGCCCAGGGGATGCTGCTGCCGCGCGAGGACATGGGCTTCCCGACCTATCGCCAGCAGGGTCTGCTGATCGCCCGCGGCTATCCGCTGGTTGAGATGATGAACCAGATCTACTCGAACGCCGCCGACCCGATCAAAGGGCGGCAGCTGCCGATCATGTATTCGTCCAAGGACTACGGCTTCTTCACCATCAGCGGCAATCTGGGCACCCAGTATCCCCAGGCCGTGGGCTGGGCCATGGGCAGCGCCTATCGCGGCGACGACAAGATCGCCATCACCTGGATCGGCGATGGCTCGACGGCCGAAAGCGACTTCCATTCGGCCCTGACCTTCGCCGCCGTCTATCGGGCGCCGGTGATCCTGAACATCGTCAACAACCAGTGGGCCATTTCGTCCTTCATGG
>NZ_CALMFB010000055.1 GCF_937863155.1 uncultured Brevundimonas sp.
GGGTCTGGACGATGGCGTTGTCGTTCTCGCCCGAGTCGATCCAGGCGCCGTCTTCGCGAAGGGTGTGCGACAGGGCCTCGAACCGGGCCTTGTCCGAGGCTTCCAGCGCCGCCAGGGCCGGCATGGTCTTGGCCGCCGGGGCCATGCCCAGCTCCAGGAAGGCGTCGCGCGTGCCCGAGGTCGGCGGCGGGCCATAGACCTGGATGCGCTGGTTCGGCAGGGCGGGGTTCACCTGGTTCCAGTGGGTCGCGGGATTGGCGACAAACGCACCCTCGGCGCCCGGAACCTGGGCGGCCAGGGCGCCGTACAGATCGGCCAGACGCAGGTCGAAGCTGCTGCCCGTGCGGGCGGTGGCGATGACGATGCCGTCATAGCCGATCTTGATCTCGATGATGTCGGTGACGCCGTTCTTGGCGCACAGCTCGAACTCCGAAGCCTTCATCTGGCGCGAGGCGTTGGCGATGTCCGGCGTCTGGGGGCCGACGCCCTGGCAGAAGGCCTGGATGCCGCCGCCGGTGCCCAGCGATTCGATGCGCGGCGCGGCGCCGCCCTGGGTCCGGTTGAAATTCTCGGCCACGCGGGTGGCGAACGGGAAGACGGTCGAGGAGCCGGCGGCCCATATGCCCGAACGGGTGGCGGACCCGCCGCCGGCGCCGTCTCCACACGCGGCGACGGCGATCAGGGCGACGGCCGAGGCGGCGGTCAGCAGGGTGCGGATCATGGCGAGGCTCCCGTATCTGGAAGCGCCGCTTAGACCAGAGGATTGCGACAGTTCAGCGAAGTCGGCCGCGGCTACAGCAGCCGCTTGCGCATCGCCTGGGACAGCATGTCGATCAGGGTCACCGCCACGATGATGATGATCGCGATCAGCGACACGGTGCGATAGTCGAACGCCTGCAGGCTTTCGAACAGGGCCTGGCCGATGCCGCCCGCGCCGATCAGGCCCAGAACGGTGGCCGCGCGGCTGTTCGATTCGAAGCGATAAAGGGCGAACGAGGTCCACAGCGGCGCCACCTGCGGAATGACGCCCCAGGTGATTTCATGCAGGCGCCCGGCGCCGGTCGCCTTGACGCCGTCGACCGGCCCCTTGTCGATGGATTCCACCGCCTCGGAGAACAGCTTGGCCAACACGCCGGCCGTGTTCAGGGCAATGGCCAGAACCCCTGCCAGCGGGCCCAGACCCACGGCGACGATGAACAGGGTGCCGATGACCAGATCGGGAATGGACCGCAGCAGGTCCATCACCCGCCGCACCGGCCAGACCAGCCAGGCCGGGGCCAGGTTGCGCGACGCCATCAGGCTGAGCGGCACGGCCAGGAAGACCGCCAGGAAGGTGCCCCACAGCGCGATCTGCACCGTCAGCCACATCTGCCCGACCATCAGCCGCCACTGGCTGAAGTCGGGGTTCAGGAAGTCCTTGCCGTAGTTCCGAATGTTCTCGGAATTGCCGAAGATGTTGACGATGTTCGGCAGGTCGACCCGGCCGAAGCTGGCGATCAGGATCACCGCGAACCCGCCCCACAACAGGATGTCCAGCGACCAGGCGGCGGCCGATTTCTCGGGCGCGGCCGGAACCTGCGATCCGTCGCCGGGCGCGGCGACCGGACGGCGACGGGCGTTCAGAGCCATGGCGACCAGGGCGGCCAGGGCGATCAGCACAAAGGGCCAGGCCGTCGTCAGCACATGGGCGACCGTTTCGCCGGTGGTCTTCTTTTCAGGCGGCGCGACCTCGCTGGCCACGCCTTCGCGGCGGGCCTGGTCGGCCTTCATCTCGCGGATGGGGTCCAGGTAGCTGTTGTCGGCGGCGCGGAACTGGGAATAGTTCAGACCCTCCATCACCTGGCGCTGGCGCTGGGCGTCGGGGCCGAAACCCTGGCCGTAGTTGACGAAGAATTCGCGGATGCGGGCCTTCAGCGCCGGCGGCAGATCCTTGCGCAGCAGGATGCCGGATTCCGGGATGGGCGGCGATTCCCAGATCACCTGGATCTGGCGCGCGATCTCGGGGTTCTGACGGCCCAGGAAGACGGTGTTGACCGAGTTGGAGGTGGCCACGTCCACCTGACCATTGGCCACGGCGAAGGAGTTGGCCTGGTGGTTGGCCGACCGCACGGTCGAGAAACACTGGCGCGGGTCGATGCCGCGCGGGCTGAAGAAGAAGGTCATGGGCGCCAGGGTGCCCGAGGTCGACTGGGCGTCGCCGATGCCGAAGGTGTAGCGCTTGCCGCAGCGGGCCACGTCTTCGGCCGTGATGCCCGATCCGGCCTTCACGATCAGCGACGAGACATAGGAATCCTTGCCTTCGACATCGACCGTGCGGGCGATGACCTCGGCGTTCGAGCGGTCGATGGCCTGGACCGCCGGCAGGGCCGAGAACCAGCCGATCTGGGCCTGATTGGCGCGCATCGCCTCGACCAGCACCGAATAGTTGGTGCCGAAGATGGGCTTCACCGGAATGCCGATCTCGCGCTCCAGATCCCGCAGCAGCGGCTCCCACAAAGGACCAGACGAGGCCTGGCCTTCGGCCGACAGGATGGTGAACACCAGTTCGCGCGGGGCGGCGGCGTCGCGGCCTTGCGCCATCGCGGGCGCGGCCTGCAGGCCCAGCATCAGCGCCGCCATCAGGGCGCTCAGGCCCGCGAACAGGGAACGGAAGGTCATGGGGGAGGTCTTTCGCGAATAGGCGTTCGACGACGTCATGGCTGAACCTCGCGCTTGACGCGCAGGCGTTGAAGTTCGGCCTCGGCGGTGCGAGCGGCGGCCCGGTCGCCCGAGGCGCGCGCCTGGGCCAGGTTGCGGCTCGCCAGCATCTCGCGCACCGGGTCCAGATAACCGGCGTCGGCGGCGCGGAAGCGGGAATAGTTCAGAGCCGCCAGCACCTGGCGCTGGCGCGCGGCGGTCGTGCTGTCGCCATCGCCATAGGTCAAAAGGAAGCCGCGTAGCTTCTCCTTGACCGCCGGGTCCAGATCCGTGCGCACCAGGACGGCGCCCTCGGGCAGGGCGGGCGAACGCCACACCTCACGCAGCTGTTCGGCGATCTGGGGGTTCTGGCGTCGCAACTGGTCCAGGGTCACGGTGTTGACCACCGCCACATCCAGCGATCCGCCGGCCACCGCATAGGCGTTGGACGGATAGTCGCCCGAACGGACCGAGGCGAAACAGGTCGCCGGATCGATCCCGCGCGGCCCGAACAGAAAGGCGGCGGGCGCCAGGGTGGCCGAGGTGGAATCCGCATCCCCCAGCCCCAGCTTCAGCCCCCCGTCGCAGGCCAGGATGCGATCCAGCGTCAGGCCCGATCCCACGCTGGCGATCATCACCGAGCGATAGCTGTCGGCCCCGCCGCGATCGACGGTGCGGGCCGCGATCTCGGCGACGCCGGCGTCGATCAGCTGGATCGCCGGGCGCGGCGACATCCAGGCGGCCTGGACCTCTCCGGCCTGCATGGCGCGCACCAGTTCGGCGTAGTTGGCCCCGAACCGCGCCTGGACCGGCGCGCCCACGGCCTGGGACATGTCGTCCAGCAGCGGCCGCCACAGAGGTTCGACCGCCGCCTGTCCCTCGGCCGACAGAATGGCGAAGGCGATGGGCGCGGCCGGACCGTCGCGGCGCGCATCGTCGCCACAGGCCGCCAGCACAACGCTCAGGCCCAGGGCCGTCACCGCCGCCCCGGCGCGACGCAGCCATCGCCCCGGACGGCGGGCGATTGTCACGCCTGCGTCTCCCAGAAGGCGTCTTCAAACTCGGGCCCATAGATGGACACCAGGGTCGAATGGTCCAGCCCGGTCGACGGGCCGTCATAGACGATCTTGCCCGCCTGCAAGGCGACCACACGTTCACAGTAGCGGATGGCGTAATCGACCTGGTGCAGGGTGACGATCACCCCCAGACCGTCGCGTTTGTTCAGCTCGACCAGCTGCTCCATCACCTTGCGGGCCGAGACGGGGTCCAGCGAGGCCACCGGTTCGTCGGCCAGGATGGCCTTGGCGCCCTGGACCAGGGCGCGGGCGATGGCGCCGCGCTGCTGCTGGCCGCCCGACAGGGTGTTGGCGCGCTGGGCGGCGTA
>NZ_CALMFB010000056.1 GCF_937863155.1 uncultured Brevundimonas sp.
ACTGGTGGACCTTCGGCGGCATCCTGGCCCTGTGCCTGGTCATCCAGATCGCCACCGGCGTCGTTCTGGCCATGCACTATACGCCGAACATCGCCCTGGCCTTCGACTCGGTCGAACGCATCATGCGTGACGTGCCGGGCGGCTGGCTGATCCGATACGTCCACGCCAATGGGGCCTCGATGTTCTTCATCGCGGTCTATCTGCACATGCTGCGCGGCCTCTATTACGGCTCGTACAAGGCTCCGCGCGAGATGATCTGGATCGTCGGCTGCGTGATCTTCTTCCTGATGATCGCCACCGCCTTCCTGGGCTACGTCCTGCCCTGGGGCCAGATGTCCTTCTGGGGCGCCGAGGTCATCACCAACCTGATCGGGGCCATCCCGGTGGTCGGCGAGCCGATCCTGATCTGGCTGCGCGGCGGCCCGGCGATCGACAACGCCACGCTGAACCGCTTCTTCTCGCTGCACTATCTGCTGCCGTTCGTGATCGCCGGCTGCGTGGTGCTGCACCTGTGGGCCCTGCACCACGCCGGTCAGAACAACCCCGTCGGCATCCTGATTCCCAAGGAGCGGACGGCCAAGGACACCGTGCCCTTCCACCCGTATTTCACGGTCAAGGACGGGTTCGCGATCATCCTGTTCCTGATCATGTTCGCCTATTTCGTCTTCTTCAATCCGAACGCCCTGGGCCACGCCGACAACTACATCCCGGCCAACCCGCTGCAGACGCCGGCGCACATCGTGCCCGAGTGGTACATGCTGCCCTTCTACGCCATCCTGCGGGCGGTGCCGGACAAGTTCGGCGGCGTGGTGGCGATGTTCGCGGCCATCGGCGTGCTGTTCGTCCTGCCCTGGCTGGACACCTCGCGGGTGCGCTCGATGCGCTACCGCCCGACGATGAAGACCTTCTTCATCATCTTCCTGTTCGTCTGCTTCGGCCTGGGCTGGTGCGGCGCGCAGCTGCCGGACGCCCCGGTGATCGGCCACTTCAAGACCTTCACCCTGATCGACGGCGACCTGAACTCGTATCTGTGGCTGACGCGAATCTTCACCCTGTACTACTTCGTCTTCTTCCTGGTGCTGATGCCCTGGGTGGGGCTGAAGGAGAAGCCGCTGCCGATCCCGGCCTCGATCTCCGAGCCGGTGCTGTCGGGCGCCGACGCCGAGCAGAAGGGCTGAGGTCGATGATGACTGCTGGAAACAAGACCGTGCTCAAGATCCTCGCTTCCGCCGCCGTCGCCTTCGGTCTGGTGGTCACGGCCGCCCCGGCCCTGGCCGCCGGGGGCGCCAAGCACCCGCGCTCGGGCGGGTTCTCGTTCGAGGGGCCGTTCGGCACCTTCGACCAGGGCCAGCTGCAGCGCGGCTACAAGGTCTATCGCGAAGTCTGCGCCTCGTGCCACGGCATGAACCTGATGCACTTCCGCAACCTGGGCGACCCGACCGGGCCGTTCTATGACTCGCACTATCCGAACCCGAACGACAATCCGATCGTCAAGGCGCTGGCCGCCGAGATCCAGGTCGCGGACATCGATTCGGAAACCGGCGAGGCGATCCGCCGCGACGCCACCACGGCCGACCGCTTCCCCAATCCCTATCCGAACGCCACGGCCGCCGCGGCGGCCAACGGCGGGGCCGCGCCGCCGGATCTGTCGGTGATGGGCAAGGCCCGTCACGACGGCGCCAACTACATCTATTCGCTGCTGACCGGCTATCGCGCCGCGCCGGCGGGCCTGCAGATCCGCGAGGGTCAGCACTACAACCCCTATATGGCCGGCGACATGGCCCCGTTCTGGACCGGCGACCCGGACCACGTTCCGCCGGGCGGCTTCATCGCCATGCCCAATCCGCTGCAGAACGGCCAGGTCACCTATGACGACGGCACCGAGGCGACGGTGGATCAGATGTCCAAGGACGTCGCCGCCTTCATCGCCTGGTCGTCCGACCCGCACGCCACGGCGCGCAAACAGACCGGCCTGGGCGTGATGATCTTCCTGATCCTGTTCGCCGGCCTGACCTACGCCAGCTATCGCCGCATCTGGAAGGGCGTGGCCCACTAGTTTCTTCCCCCAGTACGCCGACGTTGAAACGGGAAGCCCGTCGAAGCCCTGCTTCGGCGGGCTTTTCACATCCTAGACACGCATCGACAGGCCGGGCGGGCGTCGATAGAGCGAAATCGGTTCAGTTGGACGCAGGTCCAACTGAACTCAGATCTTCGCTCGAGTGAATTCTGGACCATTGTTCTGGGTTCAGTCGATTCCGACTGAACCGAAAATGGTCTAGGGTTCGCGCCGGGTTTGTTCACGGTTCGGGACCGATATCGTCATGCGTCTGAAGTTTTCCGCGCTCGCGGCCCTGGCGGCCGCCTCGCTTCTGTCGGCCTGCGCCACGACCGGGCAGGGGGCGCCGGCAGAGGCCGCGCCGCTGTTCGACACCGCGCGCCTGCACGAACACATCCGCATCCTGTCCGACGACAGCTTCGAGGGGCGCGGCATCGCCACTCCGGCCGAGGACAAGGTGGTCCGCTATCTGAGCGAGCAATATGCGGCCGCGGGCTTCCAGCCGGGCGGCGAGAACGGCGGCTGGACTCAGGCGGTGACCCTGAACCGTTTCACCGTCTCGAACCCGACCGCGACCCTTTCGATCGGCGACTGGAGCCAGGCGGTGCGGCCGGGCCAGGACATGGTCTTCTCCACCCGCCTGCCGGGCGCGGCGGTCGATCTGCGCGACGCGCCCCTGGTCTTCGTCGGTTACGGCATCAAGGCGCCCGAGCGGAACTGGGACGACTTCAAGGGCCAGGACATGCGCGGCAAGGTGCTGGTGGTCCTGGTCAATGACGCCGACTTCGAAGAGCCGTCGCTGAACACCTTCAACGGCCGGGCCATGACCTATTACGGCCGCTGGACCTACAAATACGAAGAGGCGGCGCGCCAGGGGGCGGCGGGCGTCATCATCGTGCATGAGACGGGGCCGGCCTCCTATGGCTGGGCCACGGTCAACAACTCCTGGTCGGGGCCGCAGTTCGACATCGTGCGCCAGAACCCCTCGGCCGAACGCATCCCGATGGAAAGCTGGATCCAGCGCGAACTGGCGGTCGAGCTGTTCCGCCGCGCGGGCCAGGATTTCGAGGCGCTGAAGGTTCAGGCGCGCAGCCGCGACTTCCAGCCGGTGACCCTGGCTGACGCCCGGATCAGCGCCCGTTATGACGTGACCAGCGAGCAGATCGTGACCCACAACGTCATCGCCCGCCTGGCCGGATCGACCCACCCGGACGAGACCATCCTGTATACCGGCCACTGGGACCACATCGGCGTGGGCGAACCGGACGCCAACGGCGACGCCATCTTCAACGGGGCGGTCGACAACGCCTCGGGCACGGCGGCGCTGCTGGAACTGGCCCGCGCCTGGGGCCGGGGGCCGCGCCCGGAGCGCTCGATCGTCATGATCAGCTTCACCGCCGAGGAAAGCGGCCTGCTGGGCTCGGAATTCTATGCGGCCAATCCGATCTATCCGCTGGAGACGACCGTGGCGGGCTTCAACCTGGACGCCATGAACGTCTATGGCCGGGTCGAGAACCTGCAAGTCGTCGGCTGGGGCCAGTCGGACCTGGACGAGCGCCTGGCCGCCGCGGCCGAGCGTCAGGGCCGCACCGCCGTGCCGGAGGGCAATCCGGCCGCCGGTTCCTACTTCCGTTCGGACCACTTCCCCCTGGCCAAGCGCGGGGCGCCGATGGCCTATGCCGATGGCGGCGGCGCCTTCCGCGACGAGCCCAGGGCCGAGCGCGAGGCCATGGCCGCCGACTATGGAGCGCGCCGCTATCACCAGGCCGACGACGAATGGTCGCCCGACTGGGATCTGATGGGCATGGTCGAGGACATGGATGTGGTCTTGAGCGTCGGCCGCGACCTGGCCAACAGCCGCGACTGGCCCCAGTGGAAGACGGGGTCCGAGTTCGGCCCGGTCCGCACCGCCAGCGACGCGCGCCGTCGCTGAGCTTCATGACGGAATGGTAATGAACCCGGGCCGCATCGGGCGCTAATCTGGCGCGGCCCAGGGGCAGGAGAGAGTTCAGGATGTTTCGACGTTTCATCGGCGGCGTGGCCGCCGCAGCCATGCTGTTGTCTGCGGGCGCGGCCTCGGCCCAGGATTTCTCGGCCCAGCGGCTGAGCGACGGCATTCGCCACATCAGCAGCGACGCCTTCCAGGGACGCTATCCGGCCACCGAGGGAGAGCGGATGACGCTGGACTGGCTGCAGGCGCAGTATGAGGAGATGGGGCTTCAGCCCGGCGGGCCGAACGGCCAGTGGCTGCAGCACATCGAGATGAAGCGCTACACCCCGGTCGAGGGCGCCGCTCGCGCCGCCTGGACCGGCCCGGACGGCGTGGTGCACGCCCTGACGCCGGGAACCGACATCGTGCTGCGGTCGGCCACCAATGACGGCCGCTCCGATGTGCGCGACGCGGAACTGGTCTTCGCCGGATACGGCATCACAGCGCCCGAGCGGAACTGGGACGACTATGGCGGCGTCGATGTGCGCGGCAAGGTGGTCATCGTCCTGGCGGGCGAGCCGGAAGGCGATCTGTTCAACGGCCAGTACAACACCTACTACAGCAGCGTCGCCCGCAAGGCCGACGAGGCGTTCGAGCGCGGCGCCGTGGGCCTGCTGGTCCTGGTCATGGGCGCCGATCCCGAGGCCGCCTGGCGCGGCGCCTCACGTGGGGCCGCATCGCCCCGTCTGAGCGCGCCGGGCGCGGCGGATCTGGAGTTCTCCGGCTCGATCAATCACAGCCTGGGCGGCGCCTGGGCGGCGGCGGCCGGCCTGGACCCCAGCGCCCTGAGCGATGCGAGCAGCGGCCGTTTCCGCGCCGTGCCGGTGACGGGCGTGCGCCTGTCGGTGCAGACGAACGAGCGCATCACCACCGTCGTCACCCACAATCTGCTGGCCAAGATCGAGGGCACGACCGAGCCGGACGAGGTTCTGGTCTTCTCGGCCCACTGGGATCACGTCGGCACCGCGTCCAACCACCCCGGCCATCGCGGCGAAGACACCATCTACAACGGCGCCTGGGACAACGCCTCGGGGACCATCGGCGTGGTCGAGATGGCGCGCCAGTTCGCCGCCGCCCCGCGCCCGCGCCGCACCGTGGTCTTCGCCCATATGGCGGCCGAAGAAATGGGCCTGATGGGCGCCTACGCCTATACGGCCGATCCGGTCTATCCGCTGGAAACCACGGTGGCCGACATCAACATCGACATGCTGCCGCTGTCGGGATCGACGCGCGACCTGCCGATCTTCGGCAAGGGCCAGAATGATCTGGAAGACCGGCTGCAGGCCATCCTGGAGCCGCTGGGCCGCTATGTCTCGGACGACGGCCAGCCGGAACAGGGCTTCTATTACCGGTCGGACCACTTCCCCTATGCGCGCATGGGGGTGCCGGCCCTGATGCCGTGGCACGGCGTCGACTGGGTCGAGGGCGGCAAGGAAGCCGGCTGGGCCGCCTGGCGCGCCAAATTCGCGGCCGACTATCACAAGCCGTCGGATGAATGGTCAGAGGAGCTGGACTTCACCTCGGCGGTCGAAAACCTGACCGTGCTGTATCGCCTGGGTCAGGACCTGGCCAACAGCGACGACTGGCCCCAGTGGAAGCCGACGTCCGAGTTCGGCGCCATCCGCGCCCGCAGTGACTCGGCCCGCCAATAGGGCCTAAGGAACCTCAGACCGGCGGCGGCGTACGTCGCCGGTCTGAACCCTGAGCCCAGGCTGGGCGTTATCGGGTCATGACCCGGATACTGACGCTGACGCCCCTGCTGCTGGCTCTTGCGGCTTGCGGGGTTTCCGAGACCAATCCGCCCACCGAACCGGCCCCGCCGCCCGCGGCCGCGCCGGCGTCCGCCGCGCCTGCCGGGGGCCTGCGTCCCGGCACGGGCGCCGCCAGCTTCGTCGGCCGCTGGAGCGCCGATGCGGCCTGGTGCGCCGCCCCCATGGGCGACCGCCGTCCGATCCAGATCACCGCCACCCAGTTCGAAGGCTATGAGAACAGTTGCCTGATCGCGGATGTGGCCGAGGATCAGGGCGGCTGGAACGCCACCCTGCATTGCCTGTCCGAAGGCCAGGAGCGGCGCGAGCGGGTGCGCATGGCCGTGACCGGCGATGTGCTGAGCCTGACCTATGTCGACCGCGAGGGCGGCTCGGCGACCCTGCGCCGCTGCCCGGCGACGGAGTGAGGCGCGGCCGCGTCAGCCGTTGAACAGGAAGTGCATCACGTCGCCGTCCTTGACGACATAGCTCTTGCCCTCGGCGCGCAGCTTTCCGGCCTCGCGCGCGCCCGCCTCGCCCTTCAGCGCCACATAGTCGTCGAAGGCCACCGTTTCGGCGCGGATGAAGCCCTTTTCAAAGTCGGTGTGGATGACCCCGGCCGCCTGCGGCCCCGTGGCGCCGACCGGAATCGTCCAGGCGCGGGCTTCCTTCGGCCCCACGGTGAAATAGGTCTGTAACCCCAGCAGGGTGTAGGCGCCCCGGATCAGGCGGTTCAGGCCGGGCTCTTCCAGGCCCAGGGTCTCCAGGAACTCGGCCTGTTCGGCGTCGTCCAGCACAGCGATCTCGGATTCGATCTGGGCCGAGATGACCACCGTCTCGGCGCCGTCGGCGCGGGCGCGCTGGGCCACGGTCTCTGACAGCTCATTGCCCTTGTCGGCCGAACCCTCATCGACATTGGCGACATAGAGGGCGGGCAGGGCGGTCAGCAGCTGCAGCATCTCCCAGGCCTTCTTGTCCTCCTTGGACACCTCGGCCACGCGGGCGGGGCGGCCGGCCCGCAGCGGCTCCAGCGCCAGGTCGATCATCTTCAGCGTCAGCTGGCTTTCCTTGTCGCCGCCCTTGGCCCGCTTCTCGACCTGGACCCGGCGCCGTTCCAGGCTTTCCAGATCCGCCAGCATCAGCTCGGTCTCGATGATCTCCAGATCGCCGATCGGGTCGATGCGGTTTTCGACGTGGGTGATGTCGTCATCGACGAAGCAGCGGGCGACGAAGGCGATGGCGTCGCAGTCGCGGATATTGGCCAGGAACTGGTTGCCCAGGCCCTCGCCCTTGGACGCCCCGCGCACCAGGCCGGCCACGTCCACGAAGGTGATGCGCGCGGGGATGATCTCCTTGGAGCCGGCGATCTCGGCCAGCTGGTTCAGGCGCGGCTCGGGCACGGCCACGTCGCCGGTGTTCGGCTCGATGGTGCAGAAGGGATAGTTGGCCGCCTGGGCCGCCGCCGTCTTGGTCAGGGCGTTGAACAGGGTGGACTTGCCGACATTGGGCAGGCCGACGATCGCGACTTTCAGGGCCATGGGGCAGGAAGTTCCTCTATTGGCGCGAGGCTGTAGCCGGTCGGGGCCGGTTTGTCAGCGGCGCGGGCGGTCTATTCGCCGCGCGCGGCCTGGCGGGGGCTGTATTTGGGGGCGGGGGCCAGGCGCATCACCTCGCCCTGATAGCGTTCGTCGTCGCCGGCCAGGGCGAAGGGCAGGGCGTCGGCGCAGGCGTTCAGCAGAGCGTCCAGCCACGGCTGCTCGGCCTTGTGGAAGTCGGCCAGGACATAGCCGTGCACCAGCGACGGCTCGCCCGGATGGCCCACGCCCATGCGGCCCCGGCGGAAGTCGGCGCCCAGCTGGCTGATCATCGAACGGATGCCGTTCTGGCCCGCCGCGCCGCCGCCGGTCTTCATGCGGAACCGGCCGGGGGCCAGGTCGATCTCGTCATGGAAGACGATGACGTTGGCGGGCGGAACCTTGTAGAAGCGCGCCGCCTCGCCGACCGCGCGACCGCTTTCGTTCATATAGGTCTGGGGCTTCATCAGCAGGACCTTGACCGGCCCGGCCGCCGTCTCGACCTCGCCTTCGCGGATCACCGACTGGAATTTCGCCCGCTCGGGTCCGAAGCGCCAGCGGTCGGCGATGGCGTCGGCGGCCATGAATCCGATGTTGTGGCGATTGCCCTGATATTTCGCGCCCGGATTGCCCAGGCCGGCGATGATGATCATGGGGCTCTCCATGGCCCGTCACGGGGGCAAAGGAAAGCCCCGCCCGGCGAACCGGACGGGGCCCTGTAACCTGGGATCGGTGGAGCGATCAGCCTTCGGTGGCTTCGGCCTCGACCGTGGTGTCGCCGGCGTCGGACTGGCCGGCCGAAGAGGTCTTGATGGTGGCGATGACGAAGTCGCGGTCGGCGATGGTCGGCGCCGCGCCTTCCGGCAGGTTGATGATGTCCGAGAAGCGCAGGGTCACGCCCACTTCGCGGCCGGCCAGGTCGATGGCCAGTTCTTCGGGAATGCTGTCGGCGCGGACCAGGATCTCGACCGAGTGGCGCACGATTTCCAACGTGCCGCCCTGACGGTTGAACGGCGCCTCGTCGGCGTTCTTGAAGTGGACCGGGATCTCGATCTTGACCGGCGCGGTCTCATCGACGCGCATCAGGTCGAAGTGCAGCGGACGGTCGCTGACCGGGTCGAATTGCACGGCCTTGGCGATGACCGGCTGGGTCTCCTTGCCGTACTTCAGGGTCACCAGGTGGCCCAGCAGCTTGCCGGTGTAGAGCGACTTCTTGAAGTCCTTCTCGTTCACCGAGATCGGCACGGGGGCCTTGTCGCCACCGTACAGGATGCCCGGCACGGCGCCGGCGCGACGCGCGGCGCGGGCGCCGCCGGTGCCCACGCCTTCACGGACGTCGACGTTCAGGATGATCTCGGCCATCTGGCTCGCCTCAATAACTAAAGACGCCGTCGCTGGATCGCCTGCGCGGCGGGGTTGAAACCCTCGAATTCAAGAGCGGGCGTCAATACACGCATCATGCCCGGGGCGCAACCGCCCGGGGGAAGCAGATTTCAGTCCGCAGGTCTGGCCGCGGGTCTGGCGTCAGTTCGGCGCGGACTGCACCGCGTTCTGGGACGCCGTGGCGGCGTCGGCGGCGACCGTGGGGGCGGCGGCCATCGACACCGGCGTGCGGCCCGTGGGGGCCAGGGCCTGGGCCGTGCACTGGCCCAGGTCGCGCGCGACGTGGCGGCCCAGGCAGAACATGTCCTCATAGCTGGGGCGCGAGGCCGCCAGGCACTGGAACAGCATCAGCTTGGACATGTTCAGGCAGAATTCGCTGTTGGATTCGACCGTCAGCGCCTCGGTGTTGGCCCGTCCGTCCTCGCCCGCGGCGCCCAGGGCGGCCAGGGCGGCGATGGCCAGGGAGTTGACCATGGCGGGGGTGAAGGGCGGCGGCAGGCTGGCGGCCGTGGTGTTCAGGCCCCGGCCATCGTGGGCGGCGGCGAACAGGCGGGCCGAATCCTCGGCCGACGGCAGCATGCGGGCCGCCGACAGGGTCTTGGCCCCTTCCAGGCGGTCGGCGCGGTTGGCGATGGGCGTGACGGCCCAGCGACGGCGCGGGTCGCGGCGTTCCTGAATGGTGTAGGCGTCGCCCTCCACCGCCTCGGCGATGGCGGTCATGGCGGCCGAATCCACGCCGATGGTCGAGACGATCAGCCCGGCGGCCGCATCGGCGCCCGGCAGGGTGGCGGCATAGGCGGGATCGGCGATGATGCGGGCCACCACCGTCGCGCGCTGTTCCGGGTCGGTGGCGAAGCTGCGCACGCCGGTCACGAACTCGGGCGATTGCAGGGCCAGGATGGCGCCATAGGCGATCAGGCCGCGCGACAGTTGCGCCGGTTCATAGGCGGCGCCGCGACGGATGGCGTCCTGGATCGATTCGGCGGTGGTGAAGCCGGATTGAATGGTTCCGGCCTCGCGCATGAAAGCGACATAGATGGAGGCGGCCTCGGCCACGTCGCGGTTCAGGCTGAGCGCGGGCGGCGGCGGCGGCGGCGCGGCCGGCGGCGGCGGCGTCGGTTCCGGCTCGGGCGTGGCGCAGGCCGACAGGACGGCGAGGGCGGCGACAACCGCGACGGAAACGCCGCGACGCAGGAAGGTGTGGGACATGGACGAACTCTTCCCCAACTGGACGTTCGACGCCGCCAGGGCGTCGATCAGGCTTTTCGGCCTTATATCGCGGTCCAGAGGGTTTTCCGACCGTTAATCGAACAGCTTGGAGACCGATTCCTCGTTGGCGATCCGGCGGATGGCCTCGCCGATCAGCGGAGCCACGGAAACGCGGACGATTTTCTCGCAGTTCAAAACTTCGTCAGGCTGTTCGATGGAGTCGGTGATGACCAGGCGTTTCAGCGGCCCGTCCTGAACCCGCTGGACCGCCGGGCCGGACAGGACGCCGTGGCTGATATAGGCCGAAACCTCGGTCGCGCCGCGTTCGATCAGGGCCTGGGCCGCATTGACCAGTGTGCCGCCCGAATCGACGATGTCGTCGAACAGGATGCAGCGGCGGCCCTCGACGTCGCCGATGATGTTCATGACTTCGCTTTCGCCCGCGCGCGGCCGGCGCTTGTCGACGATGGCCAGATCGGCGTCCAGACGCTTGGCCAGGGACCGGGCACGCACCACGCCGCCGACGTCGGGCGAGACGATCATCACCTCGGACGGCTTTTCGAACCGTTCGCGGATGTCGCGCGCCAGCACCGGCGTGGCGATCAGATTGTCGGTCGGGATGTCGAAGAAGCCCTGAATCTGGCCGGCGTGCAGATCCATGGTCAGAACCCGGTCGGCCCCGGCGCGGGTGATCAGATTGGCCACCAGCTTGGCCGAAATGGGCGTGCGGCCATCCGTCTTCCGGTCCTGCCGGGCATAGCCGAAATAGGGCATGACCGCCGTGATCCGCCGCGCCGACGCCCGCACCAGGGCGTCGATGATGATCAGCAGCTCCATCAGATTGTCGTTGGCCGGATAGCTGGTCGACTGGATCACGAAGACGTCCTCGCCCCGGACGTTCTCCTCGATCAGGGCGAAGACCTCGTTGTCGGCGAAGCGCTTGACCTGCGCCCGCGTCAGGGGGGCGTCCAGGTGGGCGGCGATGGCCTTGGCCAGGGTCCGGTTCGAATTCCCCGACAACAGCTTCATGGCCGGTCATCCTTTCGCCGTCATCGGAACGCCGACTGCAGCGCTCAACTGGCGCGCTCTTTACCAGCAGAGCCGGACGGGGCAAGTCGGCGCGGGCGTTTTCGACCGCATTGGCTTCGATCCCGGCGCTGGTGTAGAGATCGCCCATTCGGGGGATGGCGCGGCTGCGCCGTTCCGTCGCCGTGTCTATTGAGGTCGCCGTCCTTGTTCGTCTCCAAGTCCCGATCCGGCCTGATGCTGATGGCCGTCCTGGTCGCCGCCACCTCTGTGGCGGCCTGCAATGGCGGCCGCGCCCGGCCCAAGCTGGCCTATGAGGAGCGCCCGGTCGAGGCGCTGTACAACGCCGGCTATGACCGCCTTCAGCGCAAGCGCTGGAGCGATGCGGTGGACTATTTCCAGGAGGTGGAGCGCCAGCACCCCTATTCGGAATGGTCGCGCCGGGCGATCCTGATGCAGATCCACGCCCAGTATCAGAACAACAACTATCAGGAGGCGATCGCGGCGGCGGATCGCTTCATCCAGCTATTCCCCGGCAATCCGTCGGCGGCCTACGCCTTCTACATGAAGGCCATCTGCAATTTCGAACGCATCGTCGATGTTGGCCGTGACCAGGCCTTCGCCGAGGCGTCGCTGCAGGGCCTGCGCGACGTAGTGCGCCGCTATCCGGGCAGCAGCTACGCCACCGACGCCCTGGTCAAGATCGACATGGTCAACGACCAGCTGGCCGGCAAGGAAATGAACATCGGCCGCTATTACCAGCGCGCCAACCAGCCCCTGGCGGCCGTGAACCGCTACAAGACCGTGATCGACAACCCCGATTTCCAGCGCACCTCGCACACGCCCGAGGCCCTGTATCGGCTGGTCGAAGTCTATCTGTCGCTGGGGCTGCGGGATGAGGCGGTGCGCAACGGCGCCGTGCTGGGCCACAACTATCCGGGCAGCGTCTGGTACTCCAAGGCCTTCGACCTGCTCAGCGACCAGGGCGCCCGTCCGCAGGTCGCCCCCGAGACGCGTCGCGAGGGCTGGCTGTCGCGGATCATCCCGGGCTGATTCTTTTCGGTCGGTCCGACGGAAAGCCTGAATCTAACCGTTGGATTGCAACGGTAAGGCCAAATCGGGGCGGCGGCTGACCGCGAATTAACGCGGCTTCATGACGCTGTCCGGCTAAGGTCACCAGGCTCGCGACGCCCTTGGCGTTGCGGGAACTTCCTTTTGATTCAGACGACTGTGGACCGCACATGAGCCTGCTCGCCCTGACCCTTCACGCCGCCGCCCTGGCGACGGACCCGTCCGGCGCCGCCCAGCAGGCGACCCCTGCGGCCCCGACCCAGACGCCGCCCCCGGCCGTCGCCCAGGCTGCGCCCGCCGATCAGGACGCCGAGCCCGCCTATGATCTGGGCGAACTGACCACCACCGGCGCCAAGCGGCGCGGGTCGGTCATCGGCGACATCGAACCCGACATCGTTCTGGACGAGTCGATGATCGCCACCTACGGCGCCTCGACCATCGGCGAGCTTCTGGCGGCGATCGAGCCGCTGACCCAGAGCAACCGCGGCCGCGGCGGCGGCCAGCCGATCCTGTTGGTCAACGGCCGGCGCATCTCGGGCTTCCGCGAGATCGCCAACATCCCGACCGAGGCCATCGAACGCACCGAAATCCTGCCCGAGGAAGTGGCCCTGTCCTATGGCTATCGCGCCGACCAGCGGGTGGTGAATTTCGTCCTAAAACCGAACTTCCGCTCGCTGCAAGCCCAGGGCAGCGCCCGCACGCCGACCCAGGGCGGCCGCACCAGCCTCAGCGGCGAAGTCGGCGGCTTCAGCATCAGCGGCGCAACCCGCTGGAACCTGGATATCGGCGGCACGCGCGAGACGGCCCTGTTCGAGGATGAACGCGACATCACCCGCGACACCGGCCTGCCGTTCTCGCGCCTGGGCACGGTGGCGGGCGCGACGTTCGGCGCCGAGATCGACCCGGCGCTGTCGGCCCTGGCTGGTTCGACCGTGACCACGGCCCTGGCCCCGGCTTCGGCCGCCGGCGGCGCGGTCGGCCTGTCAGGCTTCGTGCCCGGCGCGGGCCAGCGGACGGCCGAGGACGCCACCGCATGGCGCACCCTGCTGCCGCGTCGCGACGAGCAGCGGATCAACGCCTCCATGAGCCGGGGCCTGACCCAGAACACCACCGGCACCTTCCGCGCCGGTCTGACCGACACCTCGTCGCTCAGCTATCTGGGCCTGCCCGGCGTGGTGCTGAACCTGCCGGCCAGCAACGGCTTTTCGCCGTTCGCCAACGCCACGACCCTGTATCGTTATTTCGACGATCCGGCGTCCATGTCGCGCCAGGTGGACACCCAGGCGCTGGAGCTGGCCACGGTGCTGGACGGCTTCATCGGCGACTGGCGCTGGACCTTCACCGGCAACTATGACCGCACCGAAACCGACACTCGGACCGGACGCGGCCTGGACGCCAGCGCCCTGCAGGGGCGGCTGAACGCCAACGACCCCACCGTCAATCCGTTCGGCGCCATCGCCGACGGCCTGCTGGTCCGGGCGCCGGCCGACACGGCCAACTCGGTCAACAGCCAGATCAACAGCGAACTGGTGTTCAGCGGCAGCCCCTGGGAAGGCCCGGCCGGGCGCATGAACAGCACGCTGAAATTCGGCCTGAACCGCCGCACCCTGGATTCCACCAGCGTCCGCTCGGGCGTGATCACCGATCGCGACCAGTCGCGCGACACCGCCAGCTTCCAGGGCAGCTTCAGCCTGCCGCTGACCGATCGCGAGCGCGAGGTCGGCGCGGCCTTCGGCGACCTGAGCGCCAATTTCAACATCGGCTATGAGGAACTGTCGGACTTCGGCGGTCTGTCGACGGTGGGCGGCGGCCTGAACTGGTCGCCCCACGCCGACTGGAGCTTCATCGCCAGCTATACGGCCGAACAGGGCGCGCCTTCGGTGTCGCAACTGAACGATCCGGTCGTCTCGACGCCGAACGTCCAGGTGTTCGATTTCGCCACGGGCCAGACCGTCAACATCACCCGCATCGACGGCGGCAACGCCAATCTGTCGTCGGATGATCGCCAGGTGTTCAAGCTGGGCCTGAACTGGCAGCCGCTGGCCAATGAGGATCTGCGGATCACCAGCGACTACACCGCCAGCCGGATCGAGAACCAGATCGCCACCTTCCCGACGATCACGCCGGATCTGGAAGCCGCCTTCCCCAGCCGCTTCACGCGCGATCTGGCGGGCAACCTGATCTCGATCGACGCGCGGCCGGTGAACTATGCCTATGCCGAGAAGCAGGAACTGCGCACCGGCTTCAACTTCAGCCGCGCCTTCGGCGAACCGACGGCGGGCGCCCAGCCGCCGGGTGGCCCCGGCGGGCCTGGCGGTCGCGGCCCCGGCGCTGGTCCGCGCGGTGGCGGCGGCAACATGATCATGATGTCGACCACCAGCGGCCCTGGCGGCGGCGGGCGCGGCAATACCGAGGTTCGCGTCAGCGGCCGCCCGCGCGGCCCGATGATGCAGCCGGGACAGGGGCGGTATAATCTGTCGCTGCACCACACCTGGCGCATTCAGGATGAAGTGTTGATCCGCGACGGTCTGCCGGTTCTGGATCTGCTGGACGGTGCCTCGGTCAGCGGCCGCGGCGGCAGCCCCCGGCACGAAGTCCAGGGACAGGCCGGCGTGTTCAAGAGCGGCATGGGCGCCTTCCTGAATGTCACCTGGCGCGACGAAACCCGCGTCAGCGGCGGCATGGGCGGCCAGGATCTGTTCTTCTCGGACCTGATGACGGTGAACCTGAACATGTTCGCCGATCTGGGCCAGCGTCAGTCGCTGGTGGCCAAATATCCGTGGCTGAAGGGCGCGCGCGTCAGTGTCGGCGTCTCCAACCTGTTCGACGAACGGATCGACGTGCGCGACGCCAACGGCGACACGCCCCAGGGCTATCTGCCGGATCAGATGGACCCGACCGGCCGTCAGGTGTTCATCAGCCTGCGCAAGCTGTTCTAACTCTGTTCCGGTTCTGGTCGGGCTGTTAGTGTGGGAAGCCGATTCCCATGCTGACAGCCCTTTCCATCCGCGACATCGTTCTGATCGACGCCCTGGACCTCGATGTCCCGGGCGGCCTGATCGTGCTGACCGGCGAGACCGGGGCGGGCAAGTCGATCATTCTGGACGCCCTGGGCCTGGCGCTGGGCGGACGCGGGGATGCGGCCCTGGTGCGCGCGGGGGCCAGACAGGGATCGGCCACCGCCGTCTTCACCGCCCCGGATGACGAGGATCTGCTGGCGCTGCTGGCCGAACGGGGCTTCGAGGTCGCGCCGGGCGAAGACCTGATCCTGCGCCGCGTCGTCGGGGCCGACGGGCGCGGCAAGGCCTTCATCAACGACCAGCCGGCCGGCGTGGCGGCGATGCGCGAGATCGGCGCCCGCCTGGTCGAGGTGCATGGCCAGCACGAGACCGTCGGCCTGCTGGACTGGAAGACCCATCGGGGTCTGTTGGACGCCTATGGCGGTCTGGCGCCCCAGGTCGCGGCCGTGGCGGGCGCGTCCGAACGGCTGAAGGCGGCCGAGGCGCATCTGGCGGACCTGCGGGCCCAGGCGGCCGATGCGGCGGCCCGGTCCGAGGAAATGGCGCTGAACCTGGCCGAACTGGACGCCCTGGACCCTCGCGCCGAAGAAGAGACCGAACTGGCCGGCGAGCGCGCCGTGCTGGGCGCGGCGGAAAAGGCCCTGGCCGACCTGTCGGACGCCCGCACCCAGCTGGGCGGCGACAAGCTGGGCCAGAAGCTGGCGGCGGCCCTGCGCGCCGTCGAACACGCCCGTCAGCGCGCGGCCCAGGCGGGCGCCGATCCCGAACATCCGGTGATCCACCGGCTGGGTTTGGCGGCCGAGGCCATCGACCGGGCGCTGGTCGAGGCGACCGAGGCCGTGGCGGCGGTCGACGCCGCCGCCGACGCCTTCGATTTCGAGCCTGGGCGGCTTGACCGGGCCGAGGAGCGGCTGTTCGCCCTGCGAGCTGCGGCGCGCAAACTGAACACCACGGTCGAGGCCCTGCCGGACCTGCGGGTGCGCCTGCGCGAACAACTGCGCCTGATCGAGGACGGGGCCGACGCCCTGTCGGCGGCCGGTCGCGCGGCGGCCCAGGCGGCCCAGGATTACGACGCCGTGGCGGCCATGCTGTCGTCGGGACGGGAAGCGGCGGCCGGTCGCCTGACCGACGCCGTGATGGAGGAGCTGGGTCCGCTGAAGCTGGACCGCGCGCGGTTCCGCGTGGCGCTGGAGCCGGTCGAGGCCGGGCGGCGCGGCCCCGGCGGCGTCGAGACGGCCCGGTTCCAGATCGCCACCAACGCCGGCACGCCGTTCGGGCCGCTGGATTCGGTGGCCTCGGGCGGGGAGCTGGCGCGCTTCGCCCTGGCTATGAAGGCGGCCCTGGCCGGACGCGAGGGCCAGCGCCAGCCGGTGATGATCTTCGACGAGGTGGACCAGGGCGTGGGCGGCGCCGTGGCCGAAGCGGTGGGGCGGCGGCTGGAGCGGCTGTCGCGCGGCGCCCAGGTGCTGGTCGTGACCCACAGCCCCCAGGTGGCCGCGCGCGGCGACGCCCACTGGAAGGTGATGAAGGCCGACGCCGAGGGGCGCACCCACACCACGGTCCAGCCCCTGGACGACGCCCGCCGCCAGGAAGAGATCGCCCGCATGCTGTCCGGCGCCCAGGTGACGGACGAGGCCCGCGCCGCCGCCCGCGCCCTGATCGGTTAGGGCTTCATCGAGCCGGTTTCCACGAACCGCTGGTGCCACGACACGGCCTCGGTCAGCAGGTGCGGCGTCTGCAGGCCGTAGGACCCGGCCAGGGCGCGCTGGTGATAGTCTTCCAGCGCGTCGCGGTAATCGGGGTGGGCGCAGTTGTCGATGATGACCCGCGCCCGCTGTTTCGGCGACAGGCCGCGCAGGTCCGCCAGGCCCTGCTCCGTCACGATCACCTGCACGTCCTGGGTGATGTGGTCGACGTGGCTGGCCATGGGCACGATGGCCGAGATCTTGCCGCCCTTGGCCGTCGACGGCGTGACGAAGCAGGAAATGTAGGCGTTGCGGGCGAAATCGCCCGATCCGCCGATGCCGTTCTGGATGCGCGAACCCATGACGTGGGTCGAGTTCACGGCGCCGTAGATGTCGGCCTCGATCAGGCCGTTCATGGCGATGCAGCCCAGGCGGCGGATGATCTCCGGGTGGTTCGAAATCTCCTGGGGCCGCAGGATGATCTTGTCGCGGAACCGGTCCATGCGGCGGTTCAGGTCGGCCGCCGCCTCGGGGCTGAGCGAAAAGGCGGTGGCCGAGGCGACCGTCAGCTTGCCCGAATCCAGCAGGTCCAGCATGCCGTCCTGCAACACCTCCGTATAGGCGGCCATGCGCTCGAACGGGCTGTCCTGAAGCCCCGCCAGCACGGCGTTGGCGACATTGCCGACCCCCGATTGCAGCGGCAGCAGGGCGGCGGGCAGGCGGCCCTGCTTCACCTCGTTCTTCAGGAATTCGATCAGGTGGCCGGCGATGGCGGCGGCCGCGTCGTCCGGCGCGGCGAAGGGCAGGTTGCGGTCCGGCGCCTCGGTTTCGACCACCGCGACCACCTTGGCCGGGTCGATGCGGAAGCTGGCCTGGCCGATGCGCTGGTCGGCGCGGGTCAGGGGAATGGGCACGCGGTTCGGCGGCAGGGCCGTGCCGTAATAGATGTCGTGCATCCCCTCCAGCGCCGGGTTCTGCCAGGCGTTGACCTCCAGGATCACCTGGTCGGCGCGGTCCAGCCAGGTCTTGTTGTTGCCGATGGACGAGGAGGGGACCAGCGACCCGTCCTCCTGAATGGCCGACACCTCGACCACGGCGGTGTCCAGCGGCCCCAGAAAGCCCTGCCACGCCATCGGCGCGACCTGGCTCAGATGCATGTCCAGATATTCCATCCGCCCGGCGTTGATCTTGTCGCGGGCGATGGGGTCCGAGTTGTAGGGCAGGCGGAATTCGACCCCGTCGGCCTGGGCCAGGGCGCCGTCCAGCTCCGGCCCGGTCGAGGCGCCGGTCCACACCCGAACGCGGAAGACGTCCCCCGCATCGTGCGCCGCCTGCATCCGCGCCGCCAGCGCCGGCGGCACCACCTTGGGATAGCCCGAGCCGGTGAAGCCGCTCATGCCCACCGCCGAACCGGGGCGGATGTGGGCGGCCGCATCCTGGGCCGACATGATCTTGGCGCGCAGGGCGGCGTTGCGGACACGGGACATGGGAACCACGCAAGGGGCAGGCGCGGCGGGGGAGGGGCCGCCCGTCCTTCATCCCGCCCGGCCCGGTTAAGTCAAGGCGGGATGGGGCGGGGGATCACTGTCCGCGTCGGATCAGCTCGTCGGCCAAGGCGGCGGTCAGATAGCCGTCCGGCGTGCGGCCGTTCGCCTGTTGCCACTGGCGCAGGGCCGCGCGGGTGTTGGCGCCGACCACGCCGTCCACCCCCTTGGTGTCATAGCCCAGCCGCGTCAGGGCCGACTGGGCGCCGATGCGCTGATCTCGCGTCAGGGGGGCGTCATTGGGCCAGGCGCGGCTCAGGGCCGGCTTGCCCTGGATGCCGTCCGCCGTCAGGCCGATGGCCAGGGCGTAGCTGACCGAGTTGTTGTAGGCGCGGATGACATAGTGGTTGGGCAGGGCCAGGAAGGCCGGGCCATTGGCGCCCTGGGGCAGCAGGATGGTCGCCTGTTCCGCCGCCTCGGCCGCATTGGGCGCGCCGCCATTGGCCAACCGCACACCGCGCGCAGCCCAGAAGGCCCAGTCATGGCGCGGCCCCTCGGCCAGGGCGTAGTCGAAGCCGGACGGCACGGTGACCTCGTAGCCCCAGCTCTGGCCCCGTTTCCAGCCCGCGCGCGCCAACAGATTGGCGGCCGAGGCCAGGGCGTCGGCGTCCGAGTTCCAGATATCGACCTGGCCGTCGCCGTCCTCGTCGACGCCCAGGCGCAGATAGTTGTCGGGCATGAACTGGGTCTGGCCCATGGCCCCGGCCCAGCTGCCCTTCAGCCCCGCGCGCGAGCGGCGGCCGTCCAGCACGATGTCCAGCGCATTCTTCAACTGGGCCTCGGCCCAGTCGCGGCGGCGGCCGTCATAGGCCAGGGTCGCCAGCGAGCGGATGACGTCATAGTCGCCCTGGACCTGGCCGAAGGCGCTTTCTTGGGCCCAGATGGAGACCAGGATTTCGGACGGCACACCGGTGCGCTGGACCACGCCCCACGGCACGCGATCGATGCGCTGGCGGGCCTGGGCGATGCGGGTGGCGGTGACGGCGTTCTGGACATAGGCGCCGGCGGGACGGCTGAACTCGGGCTGGTTGTTGTCCAGGCGCACGACCGACGGATCGGGCGTCAGCCCGGCCATCTCGCGCTCATAGGCGGCGCGGCGGGCGCCGCCGTGGCGGGCCAGGAAGCCCTGCTTCCATCCCTCGAACCCGGCCGCATCGGGCAGGGCGGGCGCGGTCGGCGTCGCCGGGGCGGGGGTCGGGGTCGGGGTCGGGGCGGGAATCAGCGGCGAAGGCGCCGGCGGCTGGGTCGTGGGCGATTCCGGCATCATCGGCGCACAGGCCGCGACGGCGCCGATCAGCAGCAGGCGAGCATCGATACGCATGGTTCTGGGCGGTCTCCCCGAATCCCGAATGGCGGTTGCCACATCATCTTAGCGCATGGGCGCGCGAAGCGTTGCGGCAGGCGTGGTTTATCCAGCAATAACCGTGCCTGATTGCGGCTTGTTAACGGCCGCCGGATAAAACCCGCGTGTTCCTTCTGACGGCCTGGTGGCGGAGGGGCGACGCGTCGGGCGTGCAAGCCCGAAGACCCTCCGTTCAACTCGGAGGCCAGGCCTCCAAGGATCGCCGAACCCGGTTGACGCCGGGGCCAGCCCTCTCTATACGCACCGCTCCGCCGCAGGTCCGCCCGCGGCTTTTCTATTTTGCTTTGCCTCAGGACGAAGACCATGAAGGTCCGCAGCTCGCTCAAGTCGCTCAAGGGTCGCCACCGCGACTGCAAGATCGTGCGTCGCAAGGGCGTGGTCTATGTGATCAACAAGACCGACCCGCGCTTCAAGGCCAAGCAGGGCTGATTTCAGCCCGCAGCGCGCTCTCGGCGCGCCGCTTTGACACGGCGAAAAAATCCACAGGCTGCGGGCTTTGTCCGTGGCCTTTTTCGCGCCTGGCGTTGAGGCCGCGCGCGGGGCGTGGTTAAGCCTCTCTGACCCAAACTCATACGCGCTCAAGCAGCGAGGGACCGCGTCCCGAGCGATAGCGCACAAGGACCAAAGATGCCCGACGACGCTTCCTTCGACGCCTCCCCCGACGTTCTGACCTCGTCGGCCCAGGGGCGGCTGCGCACCATCATCGAGCGGCTGGAGCGTCTGGAAGAAGACAAACAGGCCGTCATGGCCGACCAGAAGGAGGTCTTCGCCGAGGCCAAGGGCGAAGGCTACGACGTCAAGACGCTGCGCAAGGTCATCCGCATCCGCAAGCAGGACAAGGCCAAGCGTCAGGAGGAAGAGGCGATCCTGGACCTCTACCTGTCGGCCCTGGGCGAGGTCTGAGCCTCAAGCGCACAGGCTTCGGCCCGCGAAAGCCGCCCGCCGAGGGCGGCCCTCGATCCGCGTCCGCATCGAAAACGCCGCCCAGCCCGTTCGAGGCCGAGCGCAAGGCCGCCCAGCGCGCGGCCGTCAACGCCCTGAAACGCGCCAAACGCGCGGCCGAGAAGGCCGGCGTCCAGCTCTCGGAATGGGAAGGCGAGTTCCTGGATTCGGTCAGCGAGCGGGTGAAGACCCACGGCCGCGCCTTCGCCGACCCCGAAAAGGGCGCGCCGGGCCAGGCCCTGTCGGCGATGCAGGGCCGCAAGCTGAAAGAGATCACGAAGAAGGCGAAGGGCGCAGCGTCAAAGCGGTCGTCGGCGATCAAAAACGACGACATCTAGCTTATTGTGCGGCCTAGACGCCTTACGGACACAACCGGCGCCTATATTGAGCGCATGGACAAGGACGCGCGGCAGGTTTTGGCAAAGGATCGGGCAGAGCGTTATGCGCCCGCACCCACTGGGGGGGCCTGGATGGCCGGTCTGTGCGTAGCCGTGGTCGCGCTGGGCGGGGATCTGGCGGTTTCGGCCTTCTACGGATGGTCGGCCATGAACAACCTGCTGATCGCGGGCCTGATCACGCTGGGGGGGTTCGTCACGGGCTTCGTCGGCTACAAGCGGGTCGCGCAAAGCAACCGCCGGGCGATCCGGTTCGAACTGGACCAGATCAACGCGGGGGCTCAGGACGCCGCGCGACATTCGGACTGAACCCGGCCCCTGAAACCCGTCGGCCGGTCCCCGTTCGGTTGAGTTGGACTCGACCGAACCCGGATATTCGCTCTAGCCCGCCTCCTTGATCGCCCCTTCCAGGCCCTGTTCGCGCACCTTGCGGTACAGGGTGGAGCGGCCGATGCCCAGGCGGCGCGCGATCTCGCTCATGTGGCCGGCATAGACCTCGATGGCGTGCTGGATCAGGTCGCGCTCGATCTCCTCCAGCGTCCGCAGATGGCCGCGGTCGTCCACCACCCGGATCGGCGTCTCGGGCAGGGGCGGCAGTTCGACGGTCGGGGTCGGCGCAGGCGCGTCAGACGCGTCCGGCAGGGGCGCGGCTAGGCCCGAGATGGCCGGGAAATCGTGCGGTTGCAGGAAGGGCGCATCGGCCAGGACGATGGCGCGGAACACGGCGTTCTCCAGCTGGCGCACGTTCCCGGGCCACTCGAAGCCTTGCAGCAGGGCCAGGGTCTCGGGCGCGCATCCGGCGACCCGCTTGCCTTCCTCGGCGTTGAAGCGGGCGATGAAGCGATCGACCAGGGCCGGGATGTCCTCGCGCCGGTCACGCAGGGCCGGCGCCTCGATCGGAAAGACGTTCAGCCGATAGAACAGATCCTCGCGGAAACCGCCTTCGGTCACCTGTTGCGACAGGTCGCGGTTGGTGGCCGAGAGGATGCGCACGTCGATCTTGACCGGCCGCTTGCCGCCGACGGGATCGACCTCGCTCTCTTGGATGGCGCGCAGCAGCTTGACCTGCATGTCCAGCGGCAGTTCGCCGATCTCGTCCAGGAACAGGCTGCCGCCGTCCGCCTCGCGGAACTTGCCCAGGGTCTTTTCGACCGCCCCGGTGAAGGCGCCCTTTTCGTGCCCGAACAGGATGGATTCAATCAGATTGACCGGCAGGGCGCCGCAGTTGACCGCCACGAACGGCTTGCCCGCCCGGTCGCTGGCGCCGTGCAGGGCGCGGGCGATGACTTCCTTGCCCACGCCGCTTTCGCCGGTGATCAGCACCGGAATGGTCGATTTGGCGGCGCGCGCACCCAGCGACTTGACCATCCGCATGGCTGGGCCGTCGCCGACCAGATCATCGAAACTGGCGCGCCCCTGAACCCGCTTGGTCAGGCGGCCGACCTCGGCCTCCAGCCGGATCAGGGCCAGGGCGTTCGACACGCCCACCAGCAGCCGCTCGGCTGACACCGGCTTGACGAAGAAGTCCTGGGCCCCGGCCTGCATGGCCTTGACCACCGTCTCCACCCCCGCATTGGCGGTCAGCACGATGACCGGCGCGGTCACGCCCGCCGCCCGCATCTCGGCCAGGGTCTCCAGCCCCGACAGGCCCGGCATCACCAGGTCCAGCAGCACCAGATCCGCTCCGCCGCCCGCGGTCATGCGGTCGATGGCCTGGCCCCCGTCCTCGGCATGGGCCACGGCGTAACCGTCGCGCTCCAGCACCGCCTGCATCAGGCGGCGCTGGGTCGGATCGTCATCGACCACCAGAACGGTCTTGGACATGCGGGTCACCCATCATCAGCATCGGCCGTCCTCTTGGCGGGACTGGCTCGTTTCGGGACGATTTCTAGGGCGATGAGGTGAAATTCGCGTTGGCAGGCGTGGTGACCGCCGGGTTAAGACTGCCCGTCGCAATAGGGCCAGCGGTCCAGCCGCGCCGGGGAATCTCCGATGCTCAGGTCGGGCCACATCGGTTCGCGCGCGGCGATGCGGCCGTCGCGCATCATCTGGCGCGGGTCGGCGGCGTTGCGCGCGCCATCGCCGCAGACGGCCGGGCGGAAGGCCCCGCGCGAGGTCCAGCCCTTGTCCGTCTTCTGGAACATCTCGACGGAATGAGCGGTGGCGATCAGAGCCTCGGGCGCGCCGTCGCCGTTCAGGTCGATCTGGGTGACGACGCAGTCGCCCGCCTTGACGCAGGCCGCGCGCGGATCGCCGACCATCACCGGCGCGATCAGGCCCTCGGGCGCGGCTGAACCGAGGGGATAGACCTCGAACACCGGCGTGACGGCCGGCAGAGTCGTATCCGGCGCGCTGTAACGGTTGGTTTCGGCCTGCATCTCGCGGGCGCGGCGGGCGATCTCGGCATCGTCGGATCGGGTCAGTCGGGCCAGGGCGGCCTCGCCCGCGCGGCCGCTGTCGAAGCGCAGGAAGCGATAGTCGAACCGGTCCGGCGCCACCTTGCCGGCGTTCAGCCGCGCCACCTGACTGGCCACCGACAGGCGCGCCGGATCGGCGATGGGGGTGAACAGGCAGACGATGACCAGGACCGTCAGCACGGCGGCGAAGACATTGGTCCGCTCCAGCGGCTTCATCCAGTCGCCGCCCCGCCAGAAGGGCGACAGCGCGCCCCAGCCGTAACCGGCGGCATAGACGACCCCCACGACGATGCAGGCCGCCGCAATGATCCGGTCCGGCGTCGGGCCATACTGGCCGATGCGCAGGGACAGGCCCCAGATGGCGATGCCGACCAGGGGGGTCACCAGCACGGCCGCCACGCGCACCGCGGCGCGCAGCACCGCCGGCGGCCGGTTGTCGGGCAGGCCGTCCTGATAGGCGGTGTTGATCAGGATGATCAGGGCGCCCGCCGCCGCCAGCACCAGGGCCGTCGCGCTGCCGGTGCTCCACAGGCCTTCCATGCCGGTGAAGGGCAGGGCCGCCAGGAAGCCGCCGACCAGCACCGTCATGACCAGCAACAGCCACGATAGCAGCATCAGGGCCACGGTCCGCACCCCCCGGATCAGGCCCGGCCGCACGTCCGTCAGCTGCACCGCCAGGGCGAAGGCGACGCTGAGCAGCGGGACGATGAACCATGTCTCCTGCAACAGATCGTTCAGCTGCTTGATGCCGATCAGGCCGAACAGGGCCGCGCCCAGGTTCAGCAGCAGCCAGAAGGCCAGGGTGAAGCCCAGCGACAGCGCCAGTTGCACCCCCGCCAGCCAGGCGGTGTCGAAATAGGTCGGGAAGGCCGCGATCAGCCGCCGCTCGCGGTCGGCCGGCAGGATCAGGTGATGGCCGATGAACAGGGCCGCCGCCGCGAAGGGCAGCAGCGGGAAATCCAGGAAGGGCGGATTGTGCGTCTCGGTCACCGACTGGCGGGCGATGTCGCTCCATCCCAGAAAGGCCAGCAGCAGCCCGGCCCCGACGCCCCAGGCCAACAGGGTCATCAGCCGCAGCCGACCGATCCCCGCCAGCAGCACCGGCGGCAGATAGGCGGCGACCAGGATCAGCGGGCCGTACAGATGCGGCTGGGTCGCCGGCCACTGGCGCACCACCTCTCCGTTCGCCGCAGGAGCCGCGCCGGATGCAGCGTGGATCAGCCAGGCCAGCAGCAGCCCCTGGACCAGGCCGACCGCCAGGCGCGCCGCCCCCGTCGCGCCCCAGCTGTGCTCTGACAGACTGTTGCGGCCATGATCGTCGGTCGGGGTCATCGGCGCGTCCCTTTTTGTCGCGGACAGGCTGGCCCAAGTCGCCGGATTTGGAAAGCGGCCGGTTGCGCCGGGCGGCCGCGAACCCCACTAATCCGGGCATGAACGCCCCCTTCAAGACCCCCGCCCCGAACGCCGACGCCCCCCTGTGGGATCTGTCCGATCTGTACGCCTCGCGCGAGGACGCCCGGCTGGCCGCCGACCTGGCCGCCGCCCGCGCCGTGGTCGAAGAGCTGAACGGCTTGCAGGGGCGGCTGGCGGCCACGGCCGGTGATGCGGCGGAACTGGGTGGCCTGCTGGACCGGGCCATCGGCCTTTATGAGCGGGCGTCCGACATCCTGGGCGGGATCGGCGCCTACGCCTTCCTGGCGGCGTCGACGGCGCGCGACGATGCGGCGGCGCAAGGCTTCGAGGCGGATCTGCGCGAAAAGATCACCGCCATCGCCACCCCGACCGTCTGGGTGACGCTGGAGATCAACGGCATCGAGGAGGCGGCGCTGGAGGCGGCCCTGGCGGCCGATGCGGGGGCCGCGCGCTGGCGCCCCTGGCTGCGCCGGGTGCGGGCCATGAAGCCGCACGAGCTGTCGCCCGAGCTGGAACGGTTCATCGCCGAGCGCGGGCCGATCACGGCGCAATGGCCGCGCCTGTTCGACGAGACCCTGGCCGCCCTGCGGGTCAAGGCGGGCAAGGACGACCTGACCCTGTCCGAGGCGCTGAACCGCCTGTCCGATCCCAAGGCGACGCGGCGACAGGCGGCGGCCGAGGGGCTGAACCAGGCGCTGGCCGAGCGGGTTCCGACCCTGGCCCTGGTGCTGAACACCGTCGCCGTCGACAAGGTGATGGAGGAACGCTGGCGCGGTTTCAAACGCCCGGCCGACAGCCGCCACCTGGGCAATGAGGTGCACGGCGAGGCGGTGGATGCGATGGCCCAGGCGGTGGCCGACGCCTATCCGCGCCTGTCGCACCGCTATTACGCCCTGAAGGCCAGGGCCATGGGCAAGGCGACCCTGGACCAGTGGGACCGCAACGCCCCGATCGAGACCACCGCCCCGCGCGCCTTCGACTGGAACACGGGCCGCCAGATCGTGCTGGACAGTTTTTCCGACCTGGGCGGCGACTTCGCCGAGCGGGCGGGCTGGTTCTTCGACCGGCCGTGGATCGACGCGCGGGCGCGGCCGGGCAAACAGTCGGGCGCCTACGCCCACCCGGTGACGGCGAACCGGCACCCTTATGTGTTCCTGAACTGGATGGGCGAACGGCGCGACGTCCTGACCCTGGCGCATGAACTGGGCCATGGGGTGCATCAGACCCTGGCGGCCGAGAAGGGGACGCTGCTGGGCGACACGCCGCTGACGCTGGCGGAAACGGCGTCGATCTTCGCCGAGGGGCTGACGTTCGACCGACTTTTGGCCACCGCCCCGGCGGCGGAACAGCGCGGCCTGCTGGCTGGCCGGATCGAGGACGGGTTGAACACTGTGGTGCGCCAGATCGCCTTCCACCGCTTCGAGACCCGCTTCCACGACGAGCGAGCGGCGGGCGAGGTCTCGGCCCAGCGGATCGGCGAGATCTGGCTGGAGGAGATGGGCGCCAGCCTGGGCCCGGCGGTGACGCTGAACCCCGGCTATGAGCACTGGTGGAGCTATGTCAGCCATTTCGTCCACTCGCCCTTCTATGTGTACGCCTATGCGTTCGGCGACCTGCTGGTGGCGGCGCTGATGGAGGCGCGACGGGCCGATCCGGCGGGGTTCACGCCCCTTTATCGCGACCTGCTGGCCGCCGGCGGCACGCGCACCTATGTCGAGGCCCTGGCTCCGTTCGGACTGAACCCGCGCGATCCCGAGTTCTGGCGCGCCGGTTGCCGCCGGCTTGAACGGCTGGTGGATCAGTTCGAGGCCATGGGCTGACGCAACGGCGATTTCCACCAGCGGCTGTGCAATCTGGCCGTACCGCCGATCCGTGCTAGACCTCGTCAAAAGCGCGGGGAGAGGCATGCTGCGAGTTGTGATCGCGACGATCGTCGTCGCTGTGACCCTGATCGGCGGCCCCGCCCTGGCGCAGGGTCTGGCCCAGGATCCTGAACGCGGGCCTGTTCCCGACTGGGTCGTGCCCACGCCTCCGTCCGACGCTCTTCCGGCCGCCGACGATGCGCCCATCCGTCTGCTGGCGGTGGACGAACAGGTCCGTTTCGACGCCGAGGGCGTGCACACCTATCACCTGCGCCGCATTCAGGTGCAGACGCGCCAGGGCCTGCCGTACGTCAGCACGATCAGCAACGAATGGAGCCCGCCGCGCGAACGGCTGGTGATCCATGCGGTGCGTATTCTGCGGGGGGATCAGGTCATCGACGCCCTGGAGGGCCAGACCTTTCAGACCCTGCGTCGCGAAGACAATCTGGAATCCTCGATGCTGGATGGTCGTCTGACGGCGACGCTGCAGCCCCGCGATCTGCGGGTCGGCGATATCATCGAGACCGTCCTGACCGTTCACGACAATGGCGGCGTTCTGGCGCCCCATCGCGAGCATCTGACCAGCCTGTCTTCAGCCATGCCGGTGGGCTATTACCGGCTGCGGGCGACTTGGCCGGGCGACATGCCGTTGCGGGCGCTGGCGACGGCGCCCTGGAGCGACGTGCGCGCGCAAAGGTCGGGCCGTGACTGGCTGTATCAGATCGAAGCGCGCGACCTGGCGCCCGAGCATCTGCCGGCCAACCTGCCCGGTCGGTTCCAGCTGCGTCGCGTCACCCAGATCACCGACATGGCCGACTGGAGCGCCATGTCGGTTCTGATGGCCCCCCTTTATCAGCGCGCCCAGACGCTGGAGGCCGGTTCGCCCCTGACGGCCGAGATCGAGCGTATCCGCGCCGAGCACGCCACGGACGCCGCACGCGCGGCGGCGGCCCTGCGGCTGGTTCAGGACCAGGTGCGTTACCTGGCGCTGTCGATGGGCGAGGGCGGCTATGTGCCCATGTCGGCCGATGAGGTCTGGCGCACGCGCTATGGCGACTGCAAGGGAAAGACGGTCCTGCTGCTGGCCCTGCTGAACGGACTGGGGATCGAGGCCGAGGCCGTGATGGTCAGCACCACCAACGGTGACGGCCTGCCGGACCGTTTGCCGATCGTCGGCTGGTTCGACCATGTGATCGTCCGCGCGACGGTCGATGGCGCGACCTACTGGATGGACGGGGCGCGGGTGGGGGATCGCGATCTGGCCGACCTGACCCCGCCGGATTATCGCTGGGCTCTGCCGGTGCGCGCCGACGGCGCCGCCCTGCTGCCGATCGATCTGCCGCCGCTGTCGGCGCCGACGGTGGAATCGGTCGTGGACGTGGACGCCTCTTCCGGGCTGGACGCCGAGGTGCCGTTTGTCTTCAGCCTGATCTATCGCGGCGACGCCGCCGTTCAGGCGCGCCAGCAATTCGGCGCCGTGCCCCGCGACCAGATGGAGACCCAGATGCGGGCCCAGATGAACGGCCAGGCCGGTGCGGCGCGCATGGATTCGTTCGACACCCGTTATGACGACGACGCCAACACCTTCCAGATGACCATCCGCGCGCACGGGCGTCAGAGTTGGGTCGCCACCAGCGGCGGGCGCGTCCTGGGCTTTCCCGAAGCCGCCATCGCCATTCCTCATCAGCCCAAGCGCGAGGGGCTTCAGGCGCCCTATGCCGATCTGCCCTACACCCTGGCCCATCCGTGGATGACGCGCATGACGATCCGGGTCGTGCTTCCGAACGGCGGCGAGGGCTTCCAGCTGGAAGGCGGCGACCAGTCGCTGGAGGCTGGGGGGTATCGGATCGACCGCCGCGCCGCCATGGCGGATGGCGTGGCCACCGTCAGCAGCACCATCGTCAGCCTGGCCCCCGAGATCAGCGCCGCCGACATGGATCAGGCGCGCAGGCGGGCGGCGGCCCTTGGGGATACAGTGGTCCGGTTGCGGGCGCCGGCCAACTATGCCGCCACCGTGGCCGACCGTGCGCGGCTGAACCCGGGTGAAGACGATGCCGAAGCCCTGATCGAACGGGCCGAGGCCCTGTGGGGATCGGGCGACACCGAAGGCGCCCGCGCCCTGCTGGACGCGGCCATCGAAAAAGAGCCGGAAAACGCCCAGGCCCTGCGCACGCGGGGCGAGGTGCGGCTGGACGCCAATGATTTCGCCGGCGCCCGCGCCGACTATGAACGCGCCCTGGAACTGGACCCGGCCGATGTCGAGGCCAATATCGGCGAGGGCATGGTGGCCAGGGCCGAAGGGCGGCACGCCGAAGCCATCATCAGCCTCTCGGTCGCGCTCAGGCTGAACCCCTCGAATGCGACGGCCCTGTCGGCGCGCGGGGCTTCCTATCACCAGATCGGCCGTTGGGACCGGTCCCTGGCCGATTATCGCGCGGTCAAGACGGCCGCGCCGACCAGCGACACCGGCCTGTTGGGCGAACTGCGCGCCCTGATCCGCCTGGGGCGTTACGACGAGGCCGGGGTTCTGATCCGCGAAAAGCTGGAGGCGGCGCCGACCAGCGCCGTCGCGCTGAACGCCCTGGTGGACATGGGCCGGCGGCAGGGGCGGTTCGATGAGGCGTTGCAGGCCATCGACGCCGCCATCGCCGGCTCTGCAGCCGATTTCAACCTGCTGGCCATGCGGGCCGAGGTGCGGGCGCGGGCCGGGGACGCCGTGGGGGCGCGGGCCGATTTCGACGCCCTGCGCGGCATGGCCGGCGGCGCGCCCGTGCTGATGAACACCCTGTGCTGGAACCAGGGCATCACCGGCTTCGATCTGGACCGTGCCCTGGCCGACTGCGACGTCGCCGCCGCCACCGGCGACGCCAGCATGGTGGACAGTCGCGCCCTGGTCCTGCTGCAACTGGGTCGGTACGAGGAGGCGCGCGCCGCCTATGATCAGGCTCTGATCGGGCAACCGAACCAGGCGGCTTCGCTCTATGGTCGCGGCCTGGCCCGGTTGGCGCTGGGCGACGCCGCGGGACGCGAAGATCTGGAGCAGGCGCGTCGCCTTGCGGTCGATGTGGGCGACAATTTCACCCCCTTTGAAGCCCGTCATCCGCAACTGGCGCGTTGAGATCGACACCACATGGACTTGAGCGGGCGGCGCGCGTGGCTATAAGAGCGGCGACAGCTCCAATTCTCTGATCCGGGATTCCCTCATGGCCGGCGCCGACCACACCGACGACTATCAGCGCGGCTCGCAGGAGATCAGCGAGCAGGTCTCGACCTGGGACCTGTTCATGGCCCTGGCCAAATGGGGCACGCTGGGCACCGCCGCCCTGATCCTGTTCCTGGTGATCTGGTTCCAGCCGGGCGGCAGCTTCATCGGCGGCCTGATCGCGGCTGTCGTGCTGTCGGTCGTCGGCTGGTTCGGCCTGCGCTCCAAGCCCCAGGCGCACTGATCCCCCTCCCGTCTTTGACGGGTCCACGACATTCGGCCTAACGTCTGACCGTTCCGAACGAACGGGGAGATTCGCTTGGCCGTCGCCGTCGCCGTCACCCGCGAACGCCGTGAAGGCGAAACCCGCTGCGCCGTCACGCCCGAGACGGTGAAGAAGCTGATCGCTCTGGGCGCGACCGTCACGGTCGAGGCCGGAACGGGCCTGGGCTCGTCCATTCCCGACGCCGACTATGCCGCCGCCGGCGCGACCGTGGCCAAGGACACCAAGGCCGCCCTGGCCCACGCCGATGTCCTGCTGAAGGTGCGCGGCCCGACAGCCCAGGAGATCAGCGCCCTGAAATCCGGCGCGGTCGTGATCGCCATGCTGGACGCCTATCGCGAGAAGGATACGGTAGAGGCGCTGAAAGGGGCGGGGGCAACCGCCTTCGCCATGGAGTTCGTGCCCCGCATCACCCGCGCTCAGGTCATGGACGTGCTGTCGTCCCAGGCGAACCTGGCCGGATATCGCGCGGTGATCGAGGCGGCCGCCGCCTATGGCCGCGGCTTCCCCATGATGATGACGGCCGCCGGCACGGTCGCTCCGGCCAAGGTCTTCGTCATGGGCGTGGGCGTGGCGGGGCTTCAGGCCATCGCCACGGCGCGGCGCCTGGGCGCCGTGGTCACCGCCACCGACGTGCGGCCCGCGACGAAAGAACAGGTCGAAAGCCTGGGCGCCAAATTCATCGCGGTCGAGGACGAAGAGTTCGCCAACGCCCAGACTGCCGGCGGCTACGCCAAGCCCATGTCGGCCGAATATATGGCCAAACAGGCGGCCCTGACCGGCGAGCACATCAGGAAACAGGACATCGTCATCACCACCGCCCTGATCCCCGGCCGGGCGGCCCCGGTGCTGGTCACGGCGGACCATGTGGCCTCGATGAAGCCCGGCTCGGTCATCGTCGACCTGGCCATCGAGAACGGCGGCAATGTCCAGGGCGCCAAGCTGAACGAGACAACGGTCACGGCGAACGGCGTCGCCATCGTCGCCCCCGCCAACCTGCCCGGCCGCATCGCGGCGGACGCCAGCGCCCTTTACGCCCGCAACCTGGTCGCCTTCCTGGACCTGCTGGTGAAGGACGGGGCGTTGGCGGTGGATCTGGAAGAGGAAATCCTGAAAGCCGCCGTCGTCACCCACGGCGGCGCCGTGGTGCATGAAGGAGTGAGAGGCTGATGGAACACGTCGATCCCACCGTCTTCCGACTGGCCATCTTCGTGCTGGCGATCTTCGTCGGCTATTATGTCGTCTGGTCGGTGACGCCTGCCCTGCATACGCCGTTGATGGCCGTGACCAACGCCATTTCCAGCGTCATCATCGTGGGCGGCATATTGGCGGCGGCGGCCCTGTCGGGCGACGCCGGCGGCGTGAACGGCTGGATCGCCAAGGGGGCGGGCGTGGCGGCCGTGACCCTGGCCAGCGTCAACATCTTCGGCGGCTTCATGGTCACCCGACGCATGCTGGCCATGTACCGCAAGAAGGACAAACCCAAGCCGGCGGCCGAGACGCGATGACGCCCGACGCCGTGCGCATCGCCGTCACCGCCTCGTGGGCCGCCACGGGCATCGGCCTGGGCCTGTGGGTCTGGAGCTGGCTGGGGGTGCGCGATCCGATCCAGAAGCTGCGCTTTCGCGACTGCGGCGTGGTGCTGCTGTTTTCGGCCATCATCGCCCGGGTGCTGGTGCAGAGCCGGGCGCTCAGCGCCTTCGACTGGGTTCTGCTGGTGCTGGGGCCGATCTTCATCGCCGCCGCCCTGTGGCGGCTGACGCGCACCATGAGACCGGGGCAGGGGGGCTGAACCCATGAACGCATCCATCGCGGCCCTGGCCTATCTGGCGGCGGGCGTCCTGTTCATCCTGTCGTTGCGGGGCCTGTCCAGCCCCGAGACCAGCCGCCAAGGCAACACCTTCGGCATGATCGGCATGGCCCTGGCCATCGGCGTCACCTTGCTGACGCTGGGGACCACCGGGGCGCTGGACCCGCTGACGCTGGGGCTGATCGCGGGGGGCGTGGTGGTCGGCGGCGGTATCGGGGCGGTGATCGCCAACCGCGTGGCCATGACCCAGATGCCGCAACTGGTGGCCGCCTTCCACTCGCTGGTCGGCATGGCGGCGTGCCTGGTCGCGGTCGGCGCCGTCTATGCGCCTGTGGCCTTCGGCATTTCGGACGGGGCGGGCGGCATCAAGATCGCCTCGATCATCGAACTGAGCCTGGGCGTGGCCATCGGGGCCATCACCTTCACCGGCTCGGTCATCGCCTTCGCCAAGCTGAACGGCAACATGTCGGGCGCGCCGATCATCCTGCCGGCGCGGCACCTGATCAACATCGCCCTGGCCCTGGGGATGGTGCTGCTGATCGGGGTGATGATCGGGTCGGGGGGCACGGCGACCTGGGCCTTCTGGGGGGTGTTCGTCATCGCCCTGGTGCTGGGGGCCACCCTGATCATCCCCATCGGCGGGGCCGACATGCCGGTGGTTGTGTCGATGCTGAACTCCTATTCCGGCTGGGCGGCGGCGGCCCTGGGATTCACGCTGGAGAACATCGCCCTGATCATCACCGGCGCCCTGGTCGGCTCTTCGGGCGCGATCCTGAGCTACATCATGTGCAAGGGCATGAATCGCAGCTTCTTCAGCGTCATCCTGGGCGGGTTCGGCGGTGATGCGGCGGCTTCGGGCGGCGGCCACGTCGAAACCCGGCCGGTCAAACAGGGCAGCGCCGACGACGCCGCCTTCATCATGAAGAACGCCAGCAAGGTCATCATCGTGCCGGGATACGGCATGGCGGTGGCCCAGGCCCAGCACGCCCTGCGCGAAATGGCCGACAAGCTGAAGGAGGAGGGGGTCGAGGTGAAATACGCCATCCACCCCGTCGCCGGTCGCATGCCCGGCCACATGAACGTGCTGCTGGCCGAAGCCAACGTGCCCTATGACGAGGTGTTCGAGCTGGAGGACATCAACAGCGAGTTCAGTTCGTGCGACGTCGCCTTCGTCATCGGCGCCAATGACGTGACCAATCCGGCCGCCAAGACCAACCCCGCCTCGCCCATCTTCGGCATGCCGGTTCTGGACGTCGAAAAGGCCGGCACGGTGCTGTTCGTCAAACGCGGCATGGCGGCGGGCTATGCGGGGGTCGAGAACGAACTGTTCTTCCGCGACAACACCATGATGCTGTTCGCCGACGCCAAGAAGATGGTCGAAGGGATCGTGAAGGGGCTGTAGATGGCGTCCGAACCCAAGACCAAACCCACCGACGTTCCGGTCGAGGATTTCATCGCCACGGTCGACCATGCAAAGCGCCGCGCCGATGCCATGGTGATCCACAAGCTTCTGACCCAGGTCAGCGGCGAGAAGGGCGTCATGTGGGGGCCGTCGATCATCGGCTATGGCCGCTATAAGGGGCCGACCGGCGAATGGCCGCTGCATGGGTTTTCGCCGCGCAAGACCAATCTGGTGCTGTATTTCGCGCCCGAGTTTCCCGAGCGGGAGGTCCTGCTGGCCCGGCTGGGACCGCACAAGTCCAGCCTGTCGTGCGTCTACGTCACCGACCTGAACAAGATCGATCTGGACGTGGTGCGGGCCCTGGCCGTGGCGTCCGCCGCCTCGACCCGCGCACGTCACCCGGACTGAGGGTTCAGGCCGCCAGGCGGTGGTCGGCGGCGTCCCAGAAATCGACCTCTGCGTCGGTCGGGGCGTCGGTCCGGGCTTCGGGACGGCCTTCGTCCCACAGGGCGTCTTCGTCGGTGTAGCGCACGGCGGCGGCGGCCGAGATGACATCGACCACCTGTTCCTCCAGCCGGTCCCAGATAACGGCCAGATCGGCGCAGCCTTCGGCCTCGCACGGCACGATCAGATAGCGGCTGGCGTTGACGGTGGCGGCGGGGGCGAAGCGGGCCATGGGGGTTCTCCACATCTGGTCGGCGGTTCCGATGAGTGGACAATGCTGCGGCATTGCGTCAGAAACGGTCGTGTCATTTGGAGGGTCAGCGCATGCGGCACGACAAGGCGGTCATGGTCATCGAACTGGCGCGGCGCCTGGCGGCCTCGGCCGAGGGGCTGACGCTGGACGAAATGGCGCGCGAGATGGGCGTCGGCCGTCGCACGGCCGAGCGGATGCGCGATGCGGTGCTGATGCTGTTTCCCTTGGCGGAAGAGGTGTCGGACCCGCCGACCAAGCGGTGGCGCATCCGGGGCGGTCTGAACGGGTTCGAACAGGCGCCGACCGCGACCGAGATGCTGGAGCTGACCAAGGCGGCGCAAGGCTTGCGCGCGGCGGGCGAACCGGCGCGGGCGGCGGCGCTGGAAGGGCTGGAGCGCAAGGTCAAGGCGGCCATGCGGTCCGCCACCCTGAACCGCCTGGCGCCGGATCTGGAAGCCCTGGTCCGGGCCGAGACCATCGCCGTCCAGGCCGGGCCGCGTCCGACGGCGGACGAGGCCATGCTGGCGGAAATCCGCAACGCCTTGCTGGCCCAGCGGCCGCTGGGCTTCCTGTATTCGCGGCCCGGCGCCGAGCCGAGACGACGCAGCGTGGCGCCCTGCGGCCTGATGTTCGGGCGGGCCAACTATCTGGTGGCCGCCGACCGCGAGACGGCCAAGGTCCAGACCTTCCGCCTGGACCGGATGAGCGGGGTCGAGGCCCAGGACGGCCATGCCCCGCCGCCCGCCGACTTCGACCTGGGCGCCTTCGCCAGCCAGTCGTTCGGCATCTATCAGGACCAGATCGAGGACGTGGCCCTGCGCATCAGCTCCGAAGGCGCGGCCGAGGCGCGGGGCTGGCGCTGGCACCCGACCCAGGCGCTGGAAGACCAGCCGGACGGATCGGTGATCGTGCGGTTCCGCGCCTCGGGCATGCGCGAACTGGCCTGGCATCTGTTCACCTGGGGC
>NZ_CALMFB010000057.1 GCF_937863155.1 uncultured Brevundimonas sp.
CATCCAGTTTTCGTACGGCGACATCCCAGTCAAAGACGCCTCCTGAGCAGAGCGATGCTCTGCTCGATGTCGGCCTTCATGGCCTCGACATCCGGTCTCATCGCAAACTCCGCGAAAGTGTGAGGGGCCGAGATAGAGGGCCGGGAGCCTCAGGGGAAGGGATTAGGGACTGGGGACTAGGGATTATCTGAAGCGGCATGGCCGTTCGCTCGTCGAATCCAAGCCTCTCAGTCCCTAATCCCTAGTCCCTAGTCCGTCAGTACAGCCCGCTCAGATCCTCGGCCGGTTCCTTCTTGGGCGAAGGCGGCGGCGGGGCGGCGACGGGCGGGGCGGCCGGCGTTCCCGTCTTCTCCTCGGCCTCGCGACGCAGCACGTCGACATAGCGTTGCGGCCCTTCGGGAATCTCTTCCGCCGGGGTTTCCTGGACCCGGCGCTCGGTGCCGGGGCGGAAGGCTTCCTCGATGCCGTTGACGGTGCGGAAGATGGCGTTCTTGGGCCGCACGAACGGACGGGCGGGCCGTTCCTTCAGGGCGGCGGTCATGAATTCGGTGAACACTGGCACGGCCGTCGAGGCGCCCGCTTCGCCGCCGCCCAGCGAGCGGTTGTCGTCAAAGCCGATGAAGACCCCCACCACGATGTCCGTGGTGAAGCCGACGAACCAGGCCGAGCGGTATTCGTTGGTGGTGCCGGTCTTGCCCCCGACCCAGCGGCCCAGGCCGCGCGCGCTGGCGGCCGTGCCGCGCTGGACCACGCCTTCCAGCATCGAGCTGATCTGATAGGCGGTGATCGGGTCGATCACCTGGGTTCCGCGATCCTGAAGACGCGGCGATTCCTGGCCCGAGAAGCCCCGGCCGCAGTCGCGACATTGGCGGCGGTCGGCGCGATAGATGGTCTCGCCGTTCCGGTCCTGAACCATTTCGATCAGATACGGCTCGATCCGGCGCCCGCCGTTGACGAAGGCGGCATAGGCGGCCGTCAGATCATAGGGGGTGGTCTCCCCTGCCCCCAGCGACACCGACAGATTGGGTTGCAGCCGGTCCGACACCCCCATGCGCCGTCCCAGATCGACGACATTGGTCATGCCCACCTGCTGGGCCAGGCGCACGGTCATGACGTTGCGCGACAGCTCCAGCCCCCGGCGCAGGGTTTGGGGGCCATAGTATTGGCGGCTGTAGTTCTCGGGCGTCCAGCGCGAGCCGTTCGGCCCGCCGGCGAAGCTGATCGGCGCATCCAGCACGATAGAAGCGGGGGTGAAGTCGCCTTCCAGCGCCGCCGCATAGACGATGGGCTTAAACGCCGAACCCGGCTGACGCCGCGCCTGGGTCGCGCGGTTGAAGCTGCTGAGCGCATAGGAATAGCCGCCGACCATGGCCAGCACGCGGCCCGACTGCGGTTCGATGGCCACCAGGGCGCCGTTGACGGCAGGCACCTGTTTCAGGGCGAACGATCCGTTCTGCGGCTCCACGAAGATCAGGTCGCCGCGGCGCAGCTGGCGATTGGCGTTGGCCCAGGCGGCGTCCGAGGCGATTAGATTGCCCGTGCGGTCGTCACGCGCGGTGCGCACCCGCACGGTGTTGCCCGCCACGCTTTCCACCGCCGCGGCCTGCCAGCTGCGGCGCTCGGCCGGGAGGGTGCGCCTAAGGGCCGCCTGCTGCCAGCCGGGGGCGAAATCGGTCGTGCCCCACGGCCCGCGCCAGCCGTGGCGGCGGTCATAGTTCTCCAGACCCCGCATCAGGGCGTTGCGCGCCGCCGACTGGAGCGTCGGGTCCAGGGTGGTGCGCATATAATAGCCGCCGCCGTTCACATCGTCCTTGCCGAACAGGGCGATGGCGCGACGGCGCGCCTCCTCCACGAAGAAGTCGGCGTCGCGATAGGCCGCGCGCTGGGGCGCCGCATTGGTGGTCAGCGGCCGGGCCACGGCTTCCTGATATTGCGCCTCGGTCAGGAAATTGTTCTGGCGCATCTCGCCCAGAACCCAGTCGCGCCGCCCCTTGGCCGCGCCCGGATGGCGCCGGGGGTGATAGTTGTTCGGCCCCTTGGGCAGGGCCGCCAGGAAGGCCGCCTCGTCCGGGGTCAGCTGGCTGAGGTTCTTGCCGAAATAGTTGTAGGCCGCCGACGCCACCCCATAGGACCGATAGCCCAGGAAGATCTCGTTCAGATACAGTTCCAGGATCTGTTCCTTGGTCAGCACGCCTTCCAGGCGGCTGGACAGGATGGCTTCCTTCAGCTTGCGGTTCAGACTGCTTTCGCTGGTCAGCAGGACGTTCTTGGCCACCTGCTGGGTGATGGTGGACCCGCCCTCCAGACGCCGGCCCGACACGGCGTTGAACACGTTCTTGAACATGGCCCGGCCCAGGCCCGACACGTCGATGCCGCCGTGCTGGAAGAAGTTTCGGTCTTCGGCCGCCAGGAAGGCCTGAACCACCGGGGTCGGGATCTGTTCGTAGGGCACATAGATGCGCCGCTCGTCCGAGAATTCGCCGATCAGGGTGCCGTCCCCGGCATAGACGCGCGTCGCCGTGGGCGGGCGATAGTCGGCCAGTTCCGTCGCATCGGGCAGATCATGGAACAGCCAGGCCGCATAGATGGCCACGATCAGACCCGCCGCCGCGATTCCGCCCAGCAGGACGATGCCCGCCATGACGAACCACCGCTCTGCGACCTTGACGCCGATCTTGACCAAGAAACCAGACTCCGCGCCACGCGCCCCGAACGTCCGGTTTAGCCCGCGTCGCGAACCGCCGCTAGGGCGTCGATGCATCATCCCTTGGCGCCGCGCGTTTGAACCCCACATCAGACGCAGATCCTGAAGGAGACACCCCATGGAAGTCCTGTACCGCGCCCACGCCACAGCCAGCGGCGGCGGCCGCGAAGACGGCCGTTCGACCACCGACGACGGCAAGATCGATGTGAAGCTGTCCACCCCGACCGAAATGGGCGGCAAGGGCGGCGACGGCACCAACCCGGAACAGCTGTTCGCCACCGGATACGCCGCCTGCTACCTGGGCGCCCTGCGGCTGGTGTCGGGCAAGGCCGGAACGCCGGTCGCGGCCGAAACCCGCGTCCATTCCACCGTCGGATTCGGCAAGAACACCCGCGGCGAGGGCTTCAACCTGGACATCGCGCTGAAGGTCACCGACCACGGCCTGGAACAGTCCGTCATCGACGACCTGATCCAGCGCGCCCACGCGGTCTGTCCCTATTCCAACGCCACGCGCGGCAATGTCGATGTGGCCTTGAGCGCGGAATAGTCGCCGGTGTGTTGAGCCGGGCGCGCGACGGCTCTAGATGGGGCGCATGACCTCACTGCTCCCCAATTCGCCTTTAGGGGCCACGCCCGACCCTCTGCTGACCCTGGAGCCCGCCCGCCAGGCGACAGTGCGCGAGGTGTTCGGCATCGACAGCGACATGACCGTGCCGGTCTTCGCCGAGCGCGACAGCCATGTGCCCGAGATCGACGACGCCTATCGCTTCGATCCCCAGACGACGCTGGCCATCTGCGCCGGCTTCGCCCACGACCGCCGGGTGATGGTCCAGGGCTATCACGGCACCGGCAAGTCGACGCACATCGAACAGGTCGCGGCCCGCCTGAACTGGCCCCTGGTGCGGGTGAACCTGGACAGCCACGTCAGCCGCATCGACCTGGTCGGCAAGGACGCCATCGTCCTGAAGGACGGCAAACAGATCACCGAGTTCCGCGAGGGCATCCTGCCCTGGGCGATCCAGCGGCCCATCGCCCTGGTGTTCGACGAATACGACGCCGGCCGCCCCGACGTGATGTTCGTGATCCAGCGCGTGCTGGAGGCCCAGGGCCGCCTGACCCTGCTGGACCAGAACCGGGTGATCCGGCCCAACCCCTTCTTCCGCCTGTTCTCGACCACCAACACCATCGGCCTGGGCGACACCTCGGGCCTGTATCACGGCACCCAGCAGATCAATCAGGGCCAGATGGACCGCTGGTCCATCGTCACCACCCTGAACTATCTGGACCACGACGTGGAGGCCGAGATCGTCACGGCCAAGAATCCCCTGTTCAAGACCGCCGAAGGCCAGCGCCAGATCGCCGCCATGGTCCGCGTCGCCGACATGACCCGCAACGCCTTCATGAACGGCGACATCTCGACCGTCATGTCGCCCCGCACCGTCATCACCTGGGCTCAGAACGCCACCATCTTCAACGGCGACCTGGGCCTGGCCTTCCGCCTGACCTTCCTGAATAAATGCGACGAGTTGGAACGCCCGACCATCGCGGAGTTCTATCAGCGGGCGTTCGGGGAAGACCTGCCCGAGGCGGCGACGCGGGTGAAGGTGGG